>CBDBJL010000015.1:0-65483 GCA_965206365.1 Alphaproteobacteria bacterium | reverse complement strand
ATACGTGCCATATGATATTGCCGTTGCTCAGCTTGATAATGATATTGAACCTCGCCATAAGGACAAGCCAACCGCGCCAAACATCCCTGGTGACATGTGGGTTTTTGTTGTAAGAAATCATTACATTTTCCTTGCGCAAAACCTTGCTGAGTTACCGCATGGGCCGGGCAAGCTGTAATACATTTTTTATCAACGCATTGCTGACAAGTTATTTTTTTTCTGGTCTGCGGTGCTAGGGCTTCTACCCTCTTCTTGATTCGGAAATACAATTTTCTCTGGAAACGCCAACAAACCACGAAACCCATAATCTAGCCCATAATCGCGATGAAATAAAATATTTAAGGGTGATTTTGTCACCAAGCCTGGCTCTGCATCATTCAACAAAAAAGCATATTGTTGAAACGGCAAATAAGGCTGATCCGAGGGATGATAATAATCGGCCCCCCCATTGATATGCAATGGGAATTAACATCGCTTTCGTAAAATCATCCAGCGGATGTTGCGCCAAATCATACGGATCTAACGGTAAATTCATCGCCAAACAATCATCGATAAAATACTGCCAAAACCGAGTTCCTGCCGAGATAATTAATGCAAAACTTACCCCTGCAGGCACAATAATATCTGGTTTTGCCTGCAGAGCAGAACGTTGAAATCCGCCCATAATTTTGAGACCGAAAGCTGATAAATCTTTAGATAATTTGTCAATCATACTTGATTTTATACCGACACCGTAACAAAACACAATGAAATAAAAAAATAGGTTTTCCATGAAAGCGCATACCCTTAACCTCGGCAAAAAAATATTGCATCAATGAATGCAAGAGAGATTCAAAATGTAATCAGCAATAAAACAGAATAAAATTTTCTCCAAAAATCAATGTATTGCAAAAATATTCCGATATTAAACTTGTAAAACCTCCCCAACTTTGCTATCCTTGCCAAGCAGATGCAGATGACATGAAAAACATAGTCAAATGCAGTTTTATCGCGGGGTGGAGCAGTTTGGTAGCTCGTCAGGCTCATAACCTGAAGGTCGTAGGTTCAAATCCTACCCCCGCAACCAATTTTACCTATATATTTCAATTTATTATAGGTGAGATAATTTTTAAAAAAAACCTATTTTGCAATTCATGACCTTTTTAAAACAAACCATTAAGGGATAGTAGAAGATTTACCTTATCGCCTATAAATAATATATTATTGACGATAAGCCATATTCTATCGCTAGGTCTATATGCATTTACCAACCCATATCAGGCACCAATTATGGCAAGAAGCCAAACCTTTGAAACAGGTTTTTACTGCGTTTAAGGAGGCAAACCACCTGATATTGATTCGGATGGTGGGTTTGGGCTGAAGAAGCGAAAGCGTTAGCCCCAAAAAATGGTGGGTTTGGCAAAAACTTAGTAAAGGGCTTGATAAGTTTGCGAAAGATGCTAGCGTTAAAAATGATTTTTTTGCCGGGGTGAATGATGGCTATTTTTTCCAAGAATATTGATAAAAATAAAGCTAATTGCGAAGTTTTTCAAAAAGCACACCATGCACAGGCAAAACTTTAATAATGCCTACCATGAGCAAATCGCTACCACATAAAACGAATAAAGCATGATCATTAACGTCGTGTAGATTTTTACTGGTATTTGTCTTGCCAGCTTTTCCAGAAGATAACGAAACGCGCGCCTATGGTGTGAAAGCGATGAAACGGAATTTGTTTCATCGTGCTGACCGGAATCGGGCTTTGTATCGCATCACCACCTGTCATCAACTCGCCCATCAATCCACCCGCCAAGGTACAATATCCCACACCACGCCCGTTACAGCCGATGGCAGTCCATAATCCTCGTGCGGGATTGTGAATATGTGGCAGTCCGTCAATTGTAATCGCAACCCGCCCGCTCCAGCGAAAATCAATTGGTTGATTGGCAAGTTGGGGGAATATTTCGCCTAATTTGGCTGTAATGTGGCGAAAGCTTTGGGGCTGATCTGTTTCCGATAGATCTCCACGGCCTCCGATTATAAACCGACCGTCTTGTTCTAGTCGGAAATGGTTCATCAGCTCACGCAAGTCTGCCGCAGTTTCACCAGCAGGCAAAATGGTTTTGCGTTGCTCGTTTGACAACGGTGCTGTAGCAATCATATAACTTGGAAGGGATATTATGGTTTTTTCAAGACGTGGTACCAAAGAAGTGCCAGAATCTGTGTAAGCATTTGTACAAACAAGCATCTGCTCTGTTTTCACAGCACCAAAGTCAGTCCAAACAGTCCAACCGTTCTTAGCCGCGATCGCCTTATTTGCTTTGCTATTGCCAAAAATACGAACGCCTGTATTCTGAGCTGCCCGTGCAAGGCCATATGCATAAGATAGGGGATGCAATCGGCCACCGCGGGGATCAAAATAAGCCCCATGATACCAATTGGTCCCTAAACGATCCGCAGTTTCTTGCTTGCTGAGCAACCGAGTTTTGATCCCAAGCTCGTTCCACTCCTCTACACGCTGTCGGTTCGTTTCCAATATTTTGTCTGAGTGCGCCGGCTGTAACCACCCGGGTTGAGAAGCATTACAATTGATGCCATATCGATTGATCAGCGCCAGCGTTTCTTCTACCGCCTGACCTGCCCACTCAAATAGCCGCCCGCCTTGCTCTTCTCCCAGCTGTTCAACCAGAATGCTCCGCTCCGCTTTAACACCTGGAATGATTTGTCCGCCATTGCGCCCTGATGCGCCCCAACCAGGCTGTGATGCCTCAAGTAGCACAACTTTTCGGCCTTTTTCAGCCAAATTTAGGGCTGCTGAAAGACCCAGAAACCCGCCACCGACGATACATATATCGGCTGTGATTTCACAATCAAGCGCAGGGCATTTCGGTGCCGCTGTGGCCGTTGCTGCCCAATAGGAGTTAGGCATTTTATTTGTCATTCTGTCATAGCTTGGTAAACAAAGGACTGGAATAGATGGACATGGTGTTCAGAGTAATCCGGATGATCCGGATTAGACATGAATTTCCCCTGAATATAGCCACGGGATCGCAAACCCTTTTGAACCCTTTCGCATAGCATAATGTCTTCGACAGCAAGTATGTTGGTGATCCAGTCCTTAAACGAGACATCCCCATCGGAAGCTTCGCGGTTGAGCCCATAGAAATCATGACGCACCCGTGATGTTTCTGGACCTGTAGGGAGGACCTGGAACATCACAAGTCCTGGCGACCCCGGAAAGAACAATGGAATCTGAATCGGCCAAATATACGCAAATAGCGATCCCTGAGACGCAATGTCTTCATCTATGGCATAGGCGGCGGCGTCTGCCTTGCGCTTTACGGTATGGCTGAACGTAATGCCATCATCCCGCCAAATTGCAGACGTGTCATAATCGACCAGATGCATAAGGGACTTGTGGTTGGCATTGCAATGATAGCATTCGTGATTATTGTCTATGAGTGTTTTCCAGTTAGCCGCAACATCCTGTTCACGTCGTTCAGTACGGACCAAATCATCCAGCTGAGGACAGCAATTCTTCATATCGATTAAAAGCTGAGGAGCTTGTTCATGCAATGGCGGTGCATCAGGATCAAGGTTTGCAAAAATAAATCCACCATAAACTTCCACCTGAACAGGCTTCAAATCAGCATTATCAGGCAACCAATCTGCCAAACTCTTATGGCCTCGCGCTGCCCGAAAACAGCCATCTATTTTGTAACACCATTGATGATAAGGACAGACAATCATCTTTGTGTTGCCTTGCCCTTCTAACAGCGGATGTGCGCGATGGCTGCAAACATTATAAAACGCTCTCAGGATATCGTTTTCGTCCCGAATGATAAAAATTTCCTGATCTGCAACCTGCCCACACATATAGTCACCAGCGGCGGAAACATCTGATTGGTGACACACGTAAATCCAAGTTTTATAGAATATTTTTTCATGTTCTTTGGCGTAATGTTCCGCTGAATAATACCAGTTCGCCGGAAGTGTGCAGGATGCAGTCGCGTCGTTTGGATCAAAAGACCCTACATCCGCAACATCGCGGGGGGGGCGCGAAATCTTGTTCATTGGGTGCTCACTTTCAGCTGTTTATGGAATTACAAAAATATTATGCTCAGAATAACCCATTAAATAAAAAAAATAAGTTCAGTATATGTTTTTATTCTACCAGATTGCGATAAGGGAGGCAATAGGAACAAGAAAACCAACAGACAATAATGTCATTTTATTCTACGAAATTACGATTGCTTATCAGCT
Source organism: Alphaproteobacteria bacterium (assembly GCA_965206365.1). Taxonomy (GTDB): domain Bacteria; phylum Pseudomonadota; class Alphaproteobacteria; order JABAAW01; family JAHZMA01; genus CBDBJL01. The sequence continues at coordinate 61,241 of CBDBJL010000015.1, read as the reverse complement.
TTCAGTTACATTATTTTTTATATCTATCAATTTCTTGAACGAATCGGTGATTTTTTTAATTAATAGCCCGATAATGACCCAAATAAATCAAAGTTTATCATATTCCAAAGTAAATGTAACGCGAAAAAGGGGGGACGATGCCCAGCCGATAGGCGCCCCCCTTAACATCCCCCCGCATCATTATTATCTCAAGGGGGAACGTACTTCAACGATTTTGCAAGGGAAATATCGCGGGGAATGCCGATAGGCATTCCGTTATTATCAATTACCCCATGCCCCTGCACATAAAGAGATTTAAAAATTGTATTTTTTTAATATTTTTACTATTATTTCTTCCAATATTTCTGATAAACTCGTGAATGACCTAAAAAAATCTTCAACAGTTCTTGATTAATAATGCCCAAAATTCTGCTCTATCTCCTATGTTGTTCTGTTGTTTTCTTCCCTATTTCCTATGGGCAAAATGCTTATGCACAAAAAACTGAAATCATAGATTGGAAACCCTTTTTTCTCTCAGGCAATATTGGAAGCATTCATAATCTGATTACACAAAATCATCGTTCCCCCGATAATGTTGATCAGAAAGGTCGAACCTTGTTACGTTTGGCCGTTAAATATAAACAACAACATATCACTCTTTATCTATTAGAAGCGGGGGCAAATGTTAATCAACCTTCTCAAGATGGACTCACCCCACTACATGTTGCTGCTTATTCGCATGATATTGAACATGTGAAAATATTATTAAAACATAATGCTGATCCAAACTTCGCAAATCTTTACGGTGAAACCCCGTTATATAGTGCAATTTTCTATGGCTATTCTGATATTGCCGTTTTAATGATCGAGGCAGGAGGTGAAATTACGATTAAAAATAACGACGGTGATAGCCCGCTTACCCATGCACCTGAAGCTACAAAAATTGCTCTTAAAAAATTTTTAGAAGCCGCTCAGCCCAAGAAAGAAATCATTAAACCCAAAATAATTCAAAATAAGCCCAAAATAACAGAACCTAAAGCGGAGGAATTGGTTTTAGACAAGCCCAAAGAGCTTTCAAAAATCGACAAACAAAAATTAGCATGGCAGGCTTATGTGAAAAAGGAAACCGCCAAGCGGGTTTTAACCCTTAAAAATAATACAACATTTATTGATGCCCTCATCAACCCCAAAAGACGAGCCAAAAAAGCCATTCGGAAGCAATTAGTGCAAGAAAATATCAGTATTCGCGAAAAAAAAGGCAAACTAACTTTTCAAATTATTCTTATGCGTAACCAAAAATTGCCAAAATTAAGTCCAGTTTCTGGTTTTGTTCCAGTTGCTCAGAAAATTACCAATTCTACAAAAAGCGAAACTCTGGCGCAAAAACTCTATCAGGGCGCTTTGCTTAATTATCTTAATTTACTGGATAAAAAACCGACCGAAAATACGGATCCTGAAAATATCGCATCTGATAATCCAACTCCCGATAATTCAAACCCCGATAACTCAACCCCTGATAATTCAGCCAAATGGGAAAAATTAAAAACCCAACGCATCAAAACCCTAGATTACTACACCGCTTTATTGGCATATGATGCTTTGATTCTCGCAATCAAAAACATTATGCTAGATGAAATTGCCTATGATAGCGCAGCGCAAATCCTTACGATCAAGATTCTTGAAAATAACAAACGCATCCAAGAAACTTTTGAAATCAAAGATATTTTGCCTACAGACGCCGAAACTCTCATCGCCAATCCCGATGATTTAAATTGGAATTTTACCTATGAATTTATCAAAAATAATATCACGCGTACCCAAATAGAATTTTTAACCCCAACACAATCTTGGTTGATACAATAACCATACATACATTACAAGAAAGCCAAAACAATTCATCAATTCATCTATATTTTATGGGCTTTTATCGCTGGAACTTTAATGCCCATACAAACCAGTATCAATACTTCACTTAGTCGCGCAACCGGAGGGCCCCTTTTTGCCACCACAGTTTCCTTCACCGGTGGTACCTTGTTACTTTATCTATTATTATGGATAACCCGCAGCCCCGTTCCTAGCATGCATCAGTTTCTACAATTGCCTCTTTGGATGCTTATTGGTGGATTTATCGGTGCCAATATTGTTTTTACTGCCATTATGCTAAGCCCGCGCCTAAGCATTTTAACCTATTTTTTAGCATTATTAGCGGGGCAAATGACCCTAGCTTTATTGCTAGACCATTACGGTTTGTTTGGCTACGAAAAAGCACCGATTCACTTATGGCGCTTTATTGGAGTTTGTCTCGTTATTATCGGTGCCTTATTAACCCGCATTCGCTAAAAGCAAGCCCTGCTCTTCAAAAAATTAATCTACACGATAATTGGGGGCTTCGCGCGTTACAATCACATCATGGACGTGGCTTTCGCGCAAACCCGCATTGGTGATCTGAATCATTTGACAATTTTGTTGCATCTCAGCAATATTTTGATTGCCCGTATAACCCATTGATGCGCGCAAACCACCCACTAATTGCGTAATCACATTCGCAAGCGCACCTTTATAAGGCACACGCCCTTCTACCCCCTCAGGTACCAATTTATCACGTTGCGTCTCTTGCTGAAAATATCGATCGGCCGAGCCACTTGCCATCGCCCCTACAGAACCCATGCCACGATAAGATTTATAATATCTGCCTTGATACAAAAATGTCTCTCCTGGAGTTTCATCACATCCGGCAAATAACGAACCCACCATGGCAACATCAGCCCCAGCAGCAATCGCTTTTGCCAGATCTCCCGATGATTTTAACCCACCATCGGCAATAGCCGTAACGCCATTATCATGGCAAATTTTTGTAGTATCTAACATTGCCGTAAGCTGTGGCACACCAACACCTGCAACGATGCGCGTTGTACAAATAGAGCCTGGGCCAATGCCAATTTTTACCGAATCTGCACCCACATCAATCAACGCTTTCGCTCCATCCGCCGTGGCAACATTACCTCCAATAAGGCAAACCTTAGGGAATTCGCGCTTGAATCTAGCCATTTGTTCTAATACCCCTTGCGAATGGCCATGTGCGGTATCTACAACCAATACATCTACCCCTGCCTCTACCAAAAGTGTCGCCCGACGCAAGCCACTCTCACCAACACCTGTTGCCCCACCCACCAAGAGTCGCCCCTGCCGATCTTTAGCAGCATCAGGGAACATATGAGCCCGTTCAATATCTTTAACCGTAATTAATCCTTGACACCGAAATTGTGCATCCACCACCAACAATTTCTCGATTCTATGCTGATGTAATAATTTTTTCGCTTCTTCCTGAGAACAATGCGGTTTAACCGTTACCAAATTACGAGTCATTAAACTTTCGACAGGGGCATTAGAATCAACAATAAAACGTACATCACGATTCGTTAAAATCCCAACAAGTTTCTCACTTTGTTGATGGATAACCGGAATCCCAGAAATTTTATGCGTGGCCATCAGCTTCATCGCCTCGTGCAAAGGGGCTTCAGGATGAATGATGATCGGGTCTACAACCATGCCTGATTCAAACCGTTTCACGCGAGTGACCTCTTCAGCATGCTTATGCATGCTCATATTTTTATGAATAATCCCAATGCCGCCCACTTGTGCCATAGCAATTGCCAAATGACTCTCTGTAACTGTATCCATTGCCGAAGAAAGCAAGGGAATGCTTAAATGAATATGCTCGCATAATTTGGTTTTTACTGAAACTTCCGATGGCAAAATTGCAGAATAAGTGGGTACTAAAAGTACATCTTCATAAGCCAACGTTTTTGTTATTTGTTTCATTATCTATTTTAGAATACAAGTTTAATATAAATGATTTTATCTTTATGCGCTTTTATGGTAGTAATTTCAAGTTTAGAATAAGCTAATTTTTAATTTCAAAAAAGGTCGCTACAAATGGTTGCCATCGCCCCCTCAATTTTAGCCGCCAATATGGCATGTTTGGCTACAGAAGTGAAAGCTGTTGCGCCGTATGCCGATTATATTCACCTAGATGTTATGGATGGGCATTTTGTTGATAATCTTAGTTTCGGACCTGGTATCATTCAATCTTTGCGCAGAGCTACCACCAAACCCTTTGATGTTCACTTAATGATTACTGAACCGGAAAAATGGATTACGCGTTATGCTGAAGCCGGTGCAGATATTATCTCGATTCATGTTGAAGCCTGTTCCTGTATTAGAGATACCTTAATTCATATTCGCTCCTTAGGCAAAAAAGCTGGTATTGCAATTAATCCTGAAACATCTATTGACGTCACCATCGATTTGCTAAATAATGTAGATATCGTTGTTGTTATGAGTGTAAATCCTGGCTTTGGTGGGCAAAAATATATCCCCTATACCAATGATAAACTTTCTGCTTTGCGTAGTTTGACCCTAGATAAAAATATTTTACTTGAAGTTGATGGCGGTATAAATGTTAATACCGCAACACTCGCAATAAGATCAGGAGCAGATATTCTGGTTGCAGGATCTTCAATTTTTAGTCAGAATGATTATGCGGTTGCGATTAAGCAGATTCGAAAAAATAATAATGAAGTGGAGTGCTAGATGGCTAAAAAATGGATTATTGCAAATTGGAAGATGAATTTATTCCGTGCAGATAGTATTGATCTCGTGATGTCAATGAAAAAACTACTGCCCTCTAACACTGAGTTGCAAAACTTAGATTATCGTGTTGTTCTTTGCCCACCCGTATCTTTATTAAGTATGGTTAGCACATTGTGCGAAGATTCTATGCTAATGGTAGGTGGGCAAGATTGCCATTCAGCAATTTCAGGCGGGGCCCATACTGGCTGTGTAAGTGCTGAAATGTTAGCTGATATTGGGGCCTCTTTGATAATTTTAGGACATTCAGAATGCCGCGCTCGCGGTGATACCAATGCGATAATTCTGGCAAAAACAGAAGCAACGATACAGGCTAATTTGTTACCGGTTCTTTGTGTTGGTGAAGATGTTCAAGCCCGCGCTATTGGCAAAGCGAAAGAAATGGTTCAGTATCAATTGTTACACACAATTCCTAGAGAAGCCCGCAATATTATCATTGCTTATGAACCGGTATGGGCGATTGGCACTGGCAAAAATGCTGATGAGCTAGAAATTACCCAAATGTTTGAAAGTATCAGCCTTTTTTTGGAAAGGAGTTTTCCTAATGTTCGATTTGCGCTATGCTATGGCGGTTCAGTTACAGATCAAAATGCCAAAGATTTACTAACCATAGAAAATTGCAATGGTTTTTTAATCGGCAAAGCTTCGCTAGAACTCACCAGTTTTGTGAATATTATTGAGGCTATTCAGTGATCAACCGCTATGCTCGCACTGAAATGACCGCGATCTGGGCTGATGAAAATAAATATAAAATTTGGCAAGAAGTGGCAATATGCGCTACTGAATCTATGGCTCAACATGGTATTATTCCTAAGCAAGCCGCGAAAACAATCCGCGAAAAAGGAAATTTTAATATCGCACGTATTGCTGAAATTGAAGCCGAAACCCATCATGATGTGATTGCTTTTCTTACGAATATGAAAGAATATATTGGTGATGATGCCCGTTTTTTACACCAAGGCATGACCTCCTCGGATCTATTAGACACCAGCTTGGCCATTCAACTCACCCAAGCAACAGATCTGTTAGATGACGAGCTAAAGAAATTATTGACCGCCCTGAAAACCCAAGCCATCAAGCATAAAATGACTCCTATGATCGGGCGTAGCCACGGGATCTACGCCGAACCTACCACTTTTGGATTAAAAATGGCAGGTTTTTATGCTGAATTTGCTCGTAACCGTAAAAGATTGGCAGCAGCACGCGCAGAAATTGCAGTTTGTGCAATTTCTGGAGCCGTTGGTACTTATGCCCATTTGCACCCTGATATTGAAATGAGTATTGCTGAAAAATTAGGTTTGCAAGCTGAAACCATTTCTACCCAAATTATTCCTCGTGATCGCCATGCAATTTTTTTTACAACATTAGCGATCATTGCCTCATCTATTGAACGAATCGCCATCGAAATTAGACATTTGCAACGCTCTGAGGTTCGTGAAGCAGAAGAATATTTTGCCAAAGGACAAAAAGGTTCATCGGCAATGCCCCATAAACGTAATCCAATTTTAAGCGAAAATCTTACCGGGCTTGCACGTATTATTCGGATGGCAGCGATGCCCGCATTGGAAAATGTTGCCCTATGGCACGAAAGAGACATCTCACATTCAGCTGTAGAACGCATCATTGCACCTGATTGTACGATTACACTTGATTTCGCGCTTCATCGACTTTGTAAAATGATCGAACAATTACTCGTTCATCCAGAAAACATGCAAAATAATCTCAACAAATCTTGTGGCATTTTTAACTCACAAAGAATCCTCCTTGCCCTAACGCAAAAAGGCTTAGCGCGCGAAGATGCCTATGCGCTGATCCAAGAATCTGCACTACAAGCTTGGGATTCTGGTAAGGATTTTGCGACAATAATTGCACTCAAACCCGAAATAACCCAATATCTAACTAAAGATGAGCTTGCCGAATTATCCGATATCCGTTACCATTTCACTTATGTGGATCATCTTTTCCAACGTATTTTTGATCAGGCATAGATTTTTGCTATTATTGCAAGGCTATGGGTTTGCCCTGTTGCTTATAGCACTGATATTCCCTCTTTGTGTACCTATTCAAGCGCAAGATACAATTTCTTCTGACGAATTATTGCTAGACCCCCAGGATCTGCCTACTTTCGAGAGACAAATAAATTTAGTTTGGAAACCAATCCGTGATAAAATTGCGATTTTACAGGATCCTCAACTAGCCGGACGCCCCCAAGCAGCTTTGGTTAATATTTATGTGGAAAATAATTCATGGCAACTCGCTTGGGAATATGCCCAAAATATCCATATTCCAGTATGGCGAGCCCAAGCTTTGTTGTTAATTTCCGAGCATCAACGCCGAGATGGCGTTGAATCACTTGCCAATCGGATGATGAATAGTGCAATTTTTTTACTAAAACCTGTTGGCCATCTTAACCAGGCTCCTGAAGTTTTCGCTAATGCGGTTGATGCCATTTTCGTCACCGAGAATTACGAACTTTTAGAAGAATTTTTTAAAGCCACCAGTAACGAAGAAAATATCCTGGCGATGGTGACGAAAATTTACGACAAACTAGACCCGAAATATCGCAGAATTCCTTTAGAAGCTTTGGAAAAATTAGTCAATATTTTCAGTGAACAATATACCCCTGAAGGTTTTACATTTTTTTTAACCCTTGCCAAGCTTAGTAAAAATTTAAATATTAATAGCATCCATCGTAAAGCTCTTGCCAATGCCTATAATATCGCACTGAAACATAAAGATGAAGAGGAAGCACGCAACCGCCAATTAGCGGAATTGGCAAATAACTTGCTATTTTCAGGGCAACAACGCCTTGCCTTACAAGTGATTTCAAAAATTACTCGGCGCGCAAGCCAATCCAAACTTTATGCCACTGCCGGCAGAATTCAAGCCGAAATTCGAAAAAACCCTGAGGCTGGTAGACCCCTTTTAAATCTTGCGAATGATTCCTTATTGTTAATCAATCTCAATAACATTACCGGCCAGCGTAACAAAAATAATCTTCGCAATGAGATTCGATATGCACGATCATGGACCATGATTGAAAAGGTGCAAGCAAACTTACATGTGGAAGCTTTGCGTGATGCGGAAAATATTAATGATGAATATTTGAAACAGCGCGCTATTGCCCTAATCGCACTTGTTCTTACCGATATGAAAAAATTTAATGAAATTGAAGGTTTGGTAGAAAAAGTAGATTATGCCAATTTACGTTTAAGTCTGTATTTAGGATTAGTACAATCTCTAAGCGACCCTGAAGACATAACCACTTTACTCTTAGAAGCTTTAGAATCTGATAATTTCCACGAAAGTCAACAAGGCTATAGTCCACACGGACTCTCTTCTGTACTCGCCACCCAACTTAAATATGGCAAAGCTGAAAGAAACAACATTGTTTTTGATACCGTACAACAAAAAATCCGTACTTATTTGCAAGGTTTTGAAAAAATTACTGCCGAAATCGAATATTTATATCATTATTCCCAGCGGTCACAATTAAAAGCACGCTACACCGACCAGCAAATAAAAGTTTTGCTCTCATCCATATGGCCTTATACCAAACACCCCAATTATGGCCAGGTGATTAAACGAATTATGAATTTTTATTTAGAACAAAACAAACTAGAACAAGCCTTTAATGTTGCTGCCACCTTATCGGAAGATCAAATGGATTTTAAATTAGGAATTTTACGGGAGATCGCAGAAGTTGTTGCCCGTGATGGCGATGAAGGTTTAACTTTGCGTGTTATCAACCAAATAGCCGATTCAGAAGATCAAATAGATGTTTTAACAGATTCCATTAATCATTTAGCACAAAGCCGAATAGTTCAGAAATTTTGAATTTTCCCAAAATTTCAAAAAAGGGGCAAAGAATTTTGCCCCTTTGTAACAAATATTATGAGTTTTTTGACCGACTCTAAAAGCCGCCCATACCACCCATACCGCCCATACCACCCATATCAGGCATAGGAGCTGCTGCCGATTTCGGTTCAGGAATATCAGCGATCATTGCCTCGGTTGTAATCAACAAGCCAGCAATGGAAGCCGCATCGCGAAGTGCAGTACGAACAACTTTTACTGGATCAATAATACCCGCTTTGATTAAATCTTTATATTCACCAGCTTGAGCATCATAACCCCAGTTTTTATCTTCACTTTCTAGCATCTTACCCACAATAACAGCACCTTGCGCGCCTGCATTTTGAGTAATCTGTGACGTAGGGGAAACCAAAGAACGACGAATAATATCTACGCCTACTTTTTGATCACTATTGGCTGTTTTCACCTTAGCCAAAACTGGAATTGCATAAAGCAACGCCGCACCACCACCAGGCACAATACCGCCTTCGCGTACTGCAGCCCGTGTTGCATTCAACGCATCATCCACACGATCCCGCTTTTCTTTCACCTCAACTTCAGTGGCTCCGCCAACACGAATAATCGCAACACCACCAGACAATTTTGCCAAACGTTCTTGCAATTTCTCACGGTCATAATCCGACTTCGTATCTTCAATTTGCGCGGCAATTTGTTTACATCTGCCTTTAATCATATCAGCTTTACCTGAACCATCAACAATCGTTGTATTCTCTTTATCAACGCGTATTTTCTTCGCATTTCCAAGCATTTCAATTGTAACATTTTCAAGCTTAATCCCAATATCTTCTGAGATCACAGTACCACCTGTTAAAATAGCAACATCTTCAAGCATCGCTTTGCGACGATCCCCAAATCCAGGAGCTTTTACCGCAACAACTTTCATACCACCACGTAATTTATTAACCACTAAGGCTGCCAAAGCTTCACCTTCAACATCTTCGGCAATAATTAACAAAGGACGTGTAGATTGCACAACCTGTTCAAGTAACGGTAGCATAGGTTGCAAATTACTTAATTTAGCTTCGTGAAGCAAAATCAATGGATTTTCCAATTCACAAACCATTTTTTCAGCATTGGTTGCAAAGTAAGCCGAAAGATAACCACGATCAAATTGCATGCCTTCAACAACATCTACCTCAGTTTCAATGCCCTGAGCATCTTCAACAGTAATCACACCTTCATTGCCAACTTTTTCCATGGCATCCGCAATTTTCTTGCCAATTGCAGCATCACCATTGGCAGAAATTGTTCCCACTTGGGCAATTTCATCGGTTGTTGAAATTTTTTGCGACCGAGATTCAATATCTTTAATAACCAAATCAACCGCTAAATCAATACCGCGTTTTAGATCCATAGGATTAACACCCGAGCTAACTGATTTTACGCCTTCACGAACAATCGCTTGCGCTAAAACAGTTGCTGTAGTGGTTCCATCACCTGCCGTATCATTAGTTTTGGAAGCAACCTCACGCAACATTTGCGCACCCATATTTTCAAACTTATCAGAAAGTTCAACTTCCTTTGCCACCGAAACCCCATCTTTGGTAATTCTGGGGGCACCAAACGACTTATCAATAACCACATTACGCCCTTTAGGACCCAATGTAACTTTTACAGCATCAGCCAATTTATCAACGCCAATAAGCATTTTCTCACGCGCTGATGTCGAGAATTTAATTTCTTTTGCAGACATTTGTCAATAACTCCTTTATTATTCTAATACGCCCATAATATCGTTTTCTTTCATGATGAGCAGATCTTCAGATTCAATCTTAACTTCTGTGCCCGACCATTTGCCAAAAACGACTATGTCACCTTTTTTAATATCAAGTGGGGTGATTTTACCATCATCACTACGATACCCCGAACCAATAGCAACAACTTCACCTTGCATTGGTTTTTCTTGGGCAGTATCGGGGATAATAATCCCACCACTGGTTTTTTCTTCTTGCTCTAACCTGCGGATTAGAACACGATCTTGAAGCGGACGAAAACCCATGGCCTCGTTCTCCTTTATCTATGTTAATTAATTGTTTTATGTTCATTAAACTTGCCAACACTAAACAAGATAGTCATCGGCGTTAAACTTCATATAAGCGAGGTTTTTATGATTACAAGGGTGAAATAAATATTTTTCTATTTTGCTATTTCTATGCTATATATTCCGCTATGATCTTATGCCTAGATACCAGCACATTTGGTGCAAAATTGGTAATTGCCAAACCTAACCCACCCAATACCAGAACTGCCACTATTCTTGCCAATTATTTGGATACGCAAAATCGTAATTTCTCTTTAACCTGCACACTAAAAAATTTATACCAACAAGCGCAAATTACGCCAAAACAAATCACCAAAATGATTATCACATTAGGACCGGGAAGCTATACTGGGATTCGCTCAGCACTTTCGGTATTGATCGCCTATCGCCTCGCCCTACCTAATTTAGAAATTTTTGGTGTCTCTAACCTAGAATTGTTGGCATATCATCATAAATCACAAAACCATAAATTGATATTAGGCGAAACGAAGCGGAAAGATTTTTACTGGCAGATTTTCACCCCGGATAATTTTGCCATCACCCCACCACAAGCTGGTGAATTTTTAGTGATTAACAATTATCTACATCGCAATAGAAATATTGGCAATATCTGTGTTTTCGGCGATGCAGTTTTACGATTTGCTGAACAAGCCAAAACCGAGAAACTGGCAGAAAATATTATTCTTGCCCAAACCAATAGCCAGAACCAACCGCAAGATTTATTACATTGGCATTTAGAAAACCCCGATATCGGGCGCGATTACACTCAACCGCTCTATCTAAAACCTGCCGATACCAGTATCGCCAAACATAAACGCACAACCAATATAATTCATGACAATCTATAATTCATATGTAGCTTTCATTTTTTATTTCTTATCACATCTATTTCACGAAGTTTTATATTACCGACTTCACCACTATCTGACGTTAGCATGAATTTTGCCATCTCCTAATTCTGTAATTTTCAAATAACACGGAAATGACGGATGCTGTGCAAGCTTATTGTCTCCACTTAATATTGTAATTTCATATCCCATATCGATGAGATATTGATCTGTTTTCTCGCTTTTTTCTTGATACCAATCGAATCCCCAAGATTCAAAAAATATCGGAGGAAAACTATTATGTTGCAAAGTTTGTTGGGCGCCCATAAAAAACTCTAGTTCACAGCCTTCAACATCAACCTTCAGAAAAGTTACATTTCCAAATAAATTTAAACTATCTAAACAAATTTGTTTGACATGAAAATCTGGAATTCTTGGATGTTTTACATTAGATTTTCCAATTTTTTGATCCACTAATGAGCGAATATTTCCATCCATCGAAAAACCGCCAACATTTCTACTTTTCCTAAAATCTAATTCTGGAATATCAATCCAAGCTTCGCAATCCGCTAAGGCAACATTATGCATATAAACATTATCAAGACCATTGAAGAAAACATTGGCACAAAGTTGCTGAAAAACAATTCTTTGCGGTTCAAAACTATGAATCATTCCATTTATTTCTGTTAAACAATTCGCGATCGGTGCAGTAAACGAACCTATATTTGCACCCACATCAATAACAATTGCACCTCTCATTGCACTACTAAGCATAGTTTTGCAAAGGAAAATTTCTAAATGCCCCCAAGCACCAAACTCTTTGATATTTTGGGTAATAATATCTGAAGTATCTAGTAAAATATAATTTACATTATCTTTTCCTTTATTGAGAGTTCTTTGAGGTAACATCAACATTACTCCTACGTTAATTTAACAATCATTCTGAAATTTATTAGCAAAATTTATGCCTTGAAATTATTTAGGATTGTCAAAAATTACTACTCAAGCTTTAGAAACCAAAAGGCATAAAATTACCACAAAAACCCAACCTTGCTAGGCCAATATATTTTAACCAACCGTTCAAATAACAATTACACCATCATCTTTGTTAGATTATCTTGTAGTTTAACAATTATTCTATCGAATAAAATACGCTCATCCGCAGTTAATTTTGCCATTAATTTTGTCTGAAAATCCATGGCTAACGGAATTATTTCTTGCATCATCGCATCGCCCTGTACACTTAATGATAACGAAACTAACCTTTTATCTACTGGATTTTGAACCTTATTCACCAAACCACGCATATAAAGTTCCTGTACTGCACGCACAGTTTTTACTTTATCCATATTCACAGCGTGATTCAATTCGCGAATCGATATTTCCTGATATTGCAACAAATGCGCCATTACCCGCCATTGCGCTACATTGATTTGAAATTGACACCGATATTGCATCGATAATTGGTCAGAAACCTCTTTTACCAAAACACTCAACCGATAAGGCATAAAAGACTCTAAATCAAATTCTACTAATTTTTGAGACGTTTTCTTTTCCATAGGAAATCTTAAAACATAGAAATTTTTAAGTCAAATTTTGCAATCTTTGCAATCTTTGAATATTTTTGTAAAAAAATATTCATCATTAGGCTTGACAGTTGCAAGTGAATTCGTTACGTTTGAAACGGTATTAAGGATTATGCATCCTCTTCATGAAAATATATGTTGATAAGACAGGGAAAATCTGCAAATGAATACTATAACCCAAAGTTACATGTCGGGATTTGGTAATCATTTCGCCAGTGAATCTTTGGAAGGTACCCTGCCCCAGGGCAGGAACTCGCCACAAAAATGTGCCTATGGACTCTATGCTGAACAGCTTTCTGGCTCAGCCTTTACTGCCCCGCGCCATAGCAATCAACGTTCCTGGCTGTATAGAATCCACCCTTCGGTAAAACATCAAGGTTCCTATAGGCAAATTAATTCTCATTTGTTACGCACCGCACCAGCACCTTTTGATAGTGATTTACCCATTGGAGCATTACGCTGGAATCCTTTGCCGATACCGCAAACATCGCAAAATTTTATCGAAGGCCTATCTACGATCTCTTTAGCTGGCGACGCTCAAGGGCGAACAGGCTCAGCAAATCACATTTATCTGGCAAATAAAAATATGCAGGATGAATATTTTTTCAACGCTGATGGTGAGTTACTCATTATCCCGGAATTGGGGCGGCTGAAAATTCACACTGAATTAGGGATTATTAATTTAGAAATCGGTGAAATTGCAGTCATTCCTCGTGGGGTTGTTTTTGCGGTCACTCTCCCCGATCAAACGGCCCGTGGCTATGTTTGTGAAAATTATGGTGCCTCATTCACTCTGCCTGGGCGAGGCCCTATCGGTGCCAATTGTTTGGCAAATGCTCGTGATTTTCTTACTCCTCATGCAAGCTTTGAAGATCGAGATGCGGATATGATCCTTAAAGTAAAATGGTGCGGACGACTTTATCAATGTTCCCTCTCCCATTCCCCGCTAGATGTCGTGGCATGGCATGGTAATTATGCACCTTACAAATATAATTTGCGAGATTTTTCGCCGATCGGTGCCCTGCTTTTTGATCATCCTGATCCTTCGATCTTCACCGTGCTCACCTCGCCTTCAGGAACAGAAGGCACGGCAAATATTGATTTTGTTATTTTTTCTGAACGGTGGATGGTTGCTGAAAATACTTTTCGCCCTCCCTGGTATCATCGAAATATCATGTCTGAATTTATGGGGCTGATCTATGGTACTTATGATGCCAAAGAGGATGGTTTCTCTCCCGGAGGTGCGAGTTTGCATAATTGTATGTTGCCCCATGGCCCTGACCCTCAAGCTTTTGAAAAAGCCAGTAAACGCGATTTACAACCTCATAAATTAAAAAGAACAATGACATTTATGTTTGAAAGTTATCTGCCACAACATTTAACAAAATTTGCTGCAAGCACCGAAGCACTGCAAAAAAACTATATTCATTGTTGGCAGAATTTAACAAAACATTTTGACGGTAGTAAAACAGGGAATTGGCAATGAAATTAGCAAGCTTAAAAACCGATCATCGTGATGGCCAATTAATTATTGTATCGCATAATTTGCAATTCTATACGGATGCCAGTGTAATTGTGCCTAACCTCCAAGGGTTATTGGATCATTGGTACGAATATGTTCCGCAATTAGAGCAGCTGGCACGATCGCTACAGCAAGGCACGGCACCCAAACAAAAATTTAATGCGAATCATGTAACATCTCCGTTGCCTCGAGCCTATCAATGGATAGATGGGAGTGCCTATGTTAATCATGTAGAACTGGTACGTAAGGCACGTGGTGTGGAAATGCCTCAATCTTTTTGGACGGATCCCCTTATCTATCAAGGCGGTTCGGATCAGTTCCTCTCCCCCCGTGATCCTATTGCCATTGCAGATGCTAGTTGGGGCATTGATCTGGAAGCTGAAATCGCAGTAATTGTTGATGATTTGCCAATGGGGGCAAATTATGCCACAGCAAAAGCTGCAATTCGCCTGATTATGCTCGTCAATGACGTTTCGCTACGCACATTAATCCCTGCTGAATTGGCAAAAGGCTTTGGTTTTTTTCAATCCAAACCTTCCAGTACATTCTCACCTGTTGCTGTGACTCCCGATGTTTTAGGCGAAGCTTGGGATGGTGCAAAATTACATTTACCCATGCATATTGATGTGAATGGAAAAGCTTTAGGACATGTGCATACCGGCATTGATATGGTTTTTGATATGCCCACCTTAATTTCCCATGCAGCAAAAACTCGTCCACTGACCGCAGGAACCATTATTGGCTCGGGAACAATCTCAAATAAATCTACTGATGGGGGTCCGGGTAAACCCATTGCCGAAGGTGGCGTTGGCTATTCTTGTTTGGCGGAATTACGAATGGTTGAAACCCTTACACAAGGTGTTGCAAAAACCTGTTTCTTACAGTTTGGTGATCACGTGAAAATTGATATGTTGGATAAAACCGGCAACTCTATTTTTGGCACGATTGAACAAACAATTATCGAATATATCCCATAGAGTAAAAAAATATGACAAAAAAATTTGCATCGCAAAATGATCTTACCGAGAAAAAAATTAGTTTTTCGGAAATTGGACGTGATATTTGGGCTTTTACTGCTGAGGGAGATCCCAATACAGGTGTCATTATCGGTGATGATTGTGTAATGATTGTGGATGCTCAGGCCACTCCCAGATTGGCGAATATTGTCATAGAAAAAATTCGCACAATTACCGACAAGCCGGTTAAATATGTCGTACTATCACATTATCACGCTGTGCGCGTATTGGGGGCTTCAGCGTATCATGCAACCGAAATTATCGCCTCTGAAAAATGTCGCGCCATGATCCAAGAACGGGGTCATGAAGATTGGCTAAGCGAATTTGGTAGATTTCCTCGCCTATTTGCCGGACATGAATCTATTCCGGGGCTCACCTGGCCAAGCCTTACGTTTCAAAAAAAAATGACGCTTTATTTGGGCAAAAGACGGGTGGATCTAATCGATTTGGGACGCGCCCATACTGCAGGTGATATTGTCACTTGGGTTGGTGGTGAGCAAATTATGATGAGTGGCGATATTGTAGAATATCACTCCGCTTGTTACTGTGGTGATGGGCATTTTGTAGATTGGGGCAAAACTCTAAATGCGATTCAAAATTTTAACCCGGTTGCCATTGTCCCCGGACGAGGTGATGCCTTGGTTGGCACGGCAAAAGTAACAGAAGCCATTGCCAATACCCGAAAATTTATCACAAACACCTATTCCCCCGCGCAAAAAATTGCCAATCGTGGCGGTAGCTTGAAAGAAGCTTGGGATGCTGTGCGTGCTACATGCGACCCGCTATTTTCGAATTATGCCATCTATGAACATTGTTTGCCCTTTAATGTTGCCAGAGCCTATGATGAAGCTTTGGGCATAGATACCCCACGTATCTGGACCGCAGAGCGTGACTTGGCCATGTGGCAAGCCCTGCAAGGGTAATTCTTGCAAAAAATTACGAAAGTCCCTAATTTATGAAAAAATCTAACCGATACGAAACGTTTAAAATAACCCAAGCTCCTGAAATTGCAACTGGCAAAGCATTAGAAACAAAGGTCGCCATTGTTGGGATGGGACCTGTGGGACTTGCGGCAGCAATTGATCTCGCGCAAAATAATATTGCGAGCGTTGTTTTATCCGACAAAAATTCTGTTTCCACAGGTAGTCGTGCCATTTGTTGGGTGAAACGTACTTTGGAAATATTTACTCGCCTTGGCGTTGCTGAAGAAATGATCGCCAAAGGCGTTACCTGGAAATTTGGACGTATCTTTTTAAATGATGACGAAATTTATAATTTCGATTTACTACCTGAAACCGGACATAAAAACCCAGCTTTCATTAATTTACAGCAATATTATGTCGAATATTGTTTAATTTCCCGTTGCCGTGATTTCCCTGAATTAATTGATTTGCGCTTTAACAATACAATGATTAATTTGCAACAACAAACTGGCAAAACCCATCTTGAAATTCAAACTGATGAAGGCAATTATCACATTATTACCGATTACTTGCTAGCATGTGACGGGTGCCATAGCAAAACCCGCCATTTGTTAAATCTTGGATTTGAGGGTACCCATTTTGAAGAGAATTTTTTAATTATTGATATTGAAATGGAATCATCTTTTCCTGCTGAAAGACATTTTTGGTTCAAACCCAAATTTCATCCTGGGCAATCCGCTTTATTCCATAAGCAGCCCGATAATATTTACCGCATTGATCTACAGCTCCCCGCCAATTCTAATTACGAAGAAGAAACCAAAGAGGAAAATGTTCGCATGCGTATTGAAAAAATGTTTCCTGGCATCCCTTTTCAGATAGATTGGGCAAGTCTATACCATTTTCAATGCCGACGCATCGCTAATTTTATTCATGATCGGATCATTTTTCTAGGCGATAGCGCGCATATCGTCTCGCCCTTTGGCGCGCGTGGTGGCAATGGTGGCATTCAAGATGTGGATAATTTATGCTGGAAACTTAGTGCCATCTTACAAGGCAAAGCCGGAGAAAATTTATTAGCAAGCTATAATGAAGAACGTACTTATGCTTCTGATGAGAATATTAGATATGCATCTAACACCGCGAATTTTATGTCGCCCAGCACAGCCATAGCCAGCTTAATTCGCGATAATGTTTTGCTTTTAGCGCGCAATTATGCCTTTGCCCGTAGTTTTGTTAATGGGGGCAGACTTTCTACACCTTGTAATTTTGCTGGTATGAGCTTACAATCTAACCATTTGGCAACAGATTCTAACCTCGTGGCAAAAATTGGGATCCCTTGCCCTGATGTCCCCCTGAAAGATAAATCGGGAAAGCTATGTTGGTTGACAGATTTACTCATCTCACAATTTTCCTTATTGATGATCGGCAATGTCTCTGTTAACGCCGAAACAACCTCTCCTTTTACCGATAATATCCAACCCATCATTATTGCCAATCCTGCTCACAGTGAGAGCTATGATGATTATGAAAATTACGCCGAGATCCGATACGGGCAAGGCATTTATTTAATTCGCCCCGATCAACATATTGCCGCAGCTTGGGTACTCCCCAACATCATGCCTACGATATCAGAAATTGAAACTGCACATAAACGTGCTTTGGGTTATGTTTAGAAATGATACAAGGAACATTATGATGAATAATCGCAACCAACTCAATACAGAATTTAACTTCGCCAATCAAGATATCAGCGACGCGCTTTATCAGGAATGGCTTGACACTCATAAAAATTTAACCGAGAAAATGCTAGCCATGCACTAAATGTACGACTTATATTGTTGCTGATGAATCATATTGGAGATCAAAATGTTATTCACCAAGCCTTGCAAATTGCAAAAGAAACTTAATCATTGAATCCAAAACCACCAAAAATCATTTTATCTGATTACTGGCGTTCTTCGTCGAGTTATCGTGTACGCATTGCGCTACATTTAAAAAACCTTTCTTTTCAAAGCCAAAATATCAACCTATTAACCAATGCACACAAACAAACGACCTACCTTGCAGATAACCCTCAAGGTTTGGTGCCAAGCATAAATATTAATGGCAAAATAATAACTCAATCTCTTGCCATTATTGATTATTTAGATGCGTTTGCCCCGAATATTCGCTTGATTCCTGAAGATGCCGAAAACCGCGCTTTTGCCCTCACTTTTGCCTATGCGATTGCTATGGAAATTCAGCCGATTTGCAATCTTTCTGTAGCGAATCATATTAGCAAATTAATCAGTGATGATCCTGATTGCCAAACCCAACAGAAAATGAATTGGATGCAACATTATATTAAAAAAGGCTTGGATAACGTTGAACAAATACTCAACAATCAAAATAAAAAGACCAAATTTTCTTGCGATAACCTACCAGGCATCACTGAATGTTGCCTTATACCTCAACTCTACAACGCTGAAAGATGGGGGTTAGACATTGAACAATGGCAAAATCTAGCACATATTGCCACAGAATGCGCCGATATCGATGCTTTTAGAGCAGCGCACCCTGATAATTATCAACCCAAATAAAAACATCCAGAAATATCTGCTATCCGCGTACCTCATCATCTAAATAGGCGTAGGTGCAAATACCGCTCACCGAAATCTTTTCTTGATACTCACCCCTAAATTCTACCAACACCGTGGCAAGCCGTTTGCCATTTTTAAGATTTTTGACTCTAACTTGAACATTTCCCAAAAATAATGGGTGCAAAAAATGGAGATTGAGATCAACCGTTGTCATTGAACGAAACCGACCCTGCATATGCGAGAGACTTAAAACCCCTACTGAATCTGCCACCGAAGCAATGGCTTGCCCACAAATAACATCACCATCACGCACAATTTTAGAGTTTTTAGGCAATAAAAAATCAAACCCCTCCTGAATAGGAGCTATCGGAATAATCTTTAATTCTTGCACCCACGGAGCATAAATATCACACAATAATTCTTGCATTTGTGAGATGTCAAAAATATTTGTAACCATGTTTTTTCTCTTCTCATTTCACAATTTCTAAAATCTTTGCTCTAAATTACCATATTTTTTGGTATTCACATCCTGTTTTATGTTCGCATAATTTTGCAACCAAGCCTCACTGGGAAGCAATAATTTGCCATAAAGCTCTTTCGTAAGAAAGTAAGCTTGACGCTTAAATTCATTGATTACATTATCATTCTTATCTAGCAAAATCGCCCGCCGCCAATAATGAATCAGCAAAATCCGCGCCACCAAAGCATCTAACGGATCCAATTCAGCAGATGGGTCTAAAGATGAAAGCAAAGGCTGAAATCGTTTTATTAACTTAGCATAAAGTTGCGTTGCCCGATCATTTTTCTGAATAATCTCCAACATTTTTTGCTTCGAAGCCTGATCCTGATTCTCAGCGAGAAACCAAATTACCTTATTATCCGTAATTTCTGGTACAACTTGTTGCTTACTTGCAAAACGAGCATAAATTGTTCCTGAAATCGTAATAAAACCGTATGATTGTAACTGCGTAATGGTCTGAGCATTTTTATCATTGCGCTCCAAAAATGCCAATTGCCAATTGCCTGTCCATTCATCATTGGACAAATTTGCATAAATTCTTTTACTTGCCACCCACGTTATTTCTAATGCCTCTTTTGTGGGCGAATATAGGCTAGCTCTACCATCACGCGAGCGTTGCAACCAACCACTACTGCTAAGTCGCGACATCGCAGTGCGCAACGCCCCGGAACCAATTTGCATCCGTTGCATAATTTTGTTCAATACCATCAAAGAAATTCCCCCACCATGAGGCAACACAACATCACCATAAATGGTTACCACAATCGACCAAACCTTAGGGCGCTGATTTTCTAAATGTAGTTTTTTAATAATTTCATTAATCGCATCATGCGAAGTCATCATCGTTATCATCTATTATCAACAAGACGTACAGCCTTACCCTGCGAGCGTTCAATCGTCTTCGGCACAACAACATCTACAGCAACTGTTACACCTACATTTTCTTTAATGGCTTTTTGTAATTTTTTACCCAATTCCATCCGCACCGATTCCTCACTTGCCCCAACCATAGTTTCCACTATCACGGTCAAACTATCCATTCTCGCTTCTTTTGTCAAATAAAGTTGATAATGCGGTGCTAATTTATCAGTTTTTAAGATTTGTTCTTCAATTTGACTTGGGAATAAATTTACCCCGCGCAAAATAATCATATCATCATTACGCCCAACAATTTTTTCCATACGCCGCATACTGCGTGCTGTACCAGGCAACAAACAGGTAATATCCCCGGTACGATAGCGAATGATCGGCATTGCCTGTTTCGTAAGACTGGTAAATACTAATTCACCCTCACAACCATCAGGCAGAACTTCACCCGTCTGACTATTGATAATTTCAGGATAAAAATGATCTTCCCAAATATAAAGCCCATCTTTACTTTCAACACATTCATTTGCAACCCCCGGCCCGATCACTTCTGAGAGCCCATAAATATCCACCGCATGCATATTAAGAGATTCCTCCATCTCACGGCGCATAACATGAGTCCAAGGCTCAGCTCCAAAAATACCTACTTTCAATGAGGTTTGTTGTGGATCTATATTCTGAGCTCGCATTTCATCTAAAATTGACAACATATAAGAAGGCGTTACCATAATAATATCGGGTCTGAAATCGTTAATTAGGCTCACTTGTCGCGCAGTCATCCCTCCCGAAACTGGAATCACGGTACAACCAAGTTTTTCGGCACCATAATGCGCCCCCAAGCCACCGGTAAACAAACCATAACCATAAGCCACATGGACCCGATCTCCTGAACGTCCACCCGAAGCTCGAATCGATCGTGCCACCACATCTGTCCAAACTTGAATATCATCCGCAGTATAACCAACCACGGTTGGCTTACCCGTTGTTCCCGATGAAGCATGAATGCGTATAATCTTATCCATCGGCACAGCAAACATCTTAAATGGATAATGATCGCGCAAATCTTTTTTATAAGTGAAAGGAAAAATTTTTAAATCCGCTAATTCTCGCAAATCATCAGGATGTACCCCAATATTATCAAAAGCTTCCCGATAAAAGCCAGTATTTTGATAGGCATGAGCCAGTGATTTTTTCATTCGCTGCAATTGCAGTGCCATAATTTCATCGCGCGAAGCAATTTCAATCGGATCTAAAATAGATTTTTCTGGAGTTAGATCTTGTAACATTATATTTTCCTTTCTTATTCTGGGATAAGTGTCCCCTTCAGGGTACGAGAATTGCCACGAAACTGAGCAATAATTTCTTGTTTTTGATTATAAATAGCAACATCAGTAATGCCCGAACGCCCTTTTCGGTAAATTTCTTGTGCAATTGCGGTAAGAATATCGCCCTCATAAGCCGGGTTTAAATAACTAATGCTGCAATGTTGCCCCACCGCAATTTGATTATGACCATTACAGACAAACGCAAAACTACTATCTGCAAGGGTAAAAATAAACCCACCATGGCAAATTTTATGCCCATTCACCATATCAGGGCGAACAACCATCGTAAGGCGCGCATAACAAAACTGTATTTGCACAATTTCCATACCCAAACCCAGCGAGGCCTTGTCACCTTTCAACATCGCATCAACGCAAGCTTTGGCAATTCGATCTTTTTCTAAATCTTCCATATGCAATCTCACACCTCTTTTATTTCGTCGCCTAATCCCTCAGGCGGCTTTCCAGTGAAATCAGCCACTCGTTTTTCTAAAAACGCTGCAACCCCCTCATCATAATCTGGACTAAACCCTGCCATACGCTGATAATCGCGCTCTAAATTCAGCTGTTGTTCTAAATTATTCTCCCATGCCGCATGAATTGCCAATTTCGTTAATCCAATACCATAAGTGGGTGCCACTACCAATTGTTGTGCCAGTAATTTTGCCTCTTTTATCAGATCTGCATCGGGAATAACGCGATAAATCAACCCCCAAGCCTCCGCTTGCTTGGCAGTTAAAGGGGTTCCCAACATCGTCAAAGCTTTCGCGCGGGCCTCACCTAACATATGGGTTAAATGGTAACTCCCCCCAGCATCAGGCACTAAACCTAATTTCACAAAAGATTGAATAAACCGTGCTGATTTCGCAGACAAAACAAAATCACACGCAAATGCAATATTCGCCCCAGCCCCGGCAGCAACACCATTAACTGCACAAATAATTGGCTTGGGCATATTCCGAATTAAGCGAATCAACGGATTGTAAAATTTTTCCAAAGTCTCGCCTAAGTCTAGCTGATCTCTACGTTTGCTTGGATCCCGATCTCCCAAATCCTGCCCAGCACAAAATCCGCGCCCTGTGCCTGTAAGGATAATCGCTCGCACCGTATCATCGCCAGCTACCACTTCTAATGCACGATAAAGCGTATGGTGCTGAGCCTGATTAAAAGCATTTAATTGCTTAGGGCGATTTAATCGTAAAATGATAAAATTAGGATAATTTTCTTGAACAACAACATCATCCATCGTAAAAACTCTCAATACATCTTGCAACTAATCATGCCAACATCACTGGTAAAGAACCAGATATTGTTACAGTATAATAAATAAATAAAAAACTTGTAACATTTACACTTGCACAAAATTCATTTATGGTCAATACTCCTTTCATGAATATTTTGATAAAAGGTTGATAAAATCATTTTTGTTCGCTTTTAGTTTCTAATTCGTAAAATTAAGGTGTGAAATTTGCCAAAAGTCACTTCCAAATTACAAGAAAATATTGCCATTATCACCATTGATAATCCACCGGTAAATGCCACTTCCAACCAGGTACGCCAAGAATTACATCACTGCTTACAAAGCCTAGAAACAATCGCTTTGGACTATGTAATTCTGTGCGCGAACGGGCGCACTTTTGTTGCTGGTGGCGATATTACCGAATTTGATGCCCCACCCCAACCCCCTCATCTTCCTGATCTCATTCACCAATTAGAAGCCTTTCCAGCTCCAATTATCGCGGCCCTACATGGGCATATTTTAGGCGGTGGCTTAGAAATTGCGCTTGGATGCCATTACCGCTTGGCAAGCCAATTTGCGCAATTTGGGTTCCCTGAAGTTAATTTGGGCGTAATTCCGGGTGCCGGTGGAACCGTACGTTTGCCACGCTTAATTGCCTGTGAAACTGCCGTTGAAATCATTACCGGAGGCAAACCGATATCCGCCAACCAAGCAAAAAAAAATTGGGCTCATCGATGCGCTCTGCTCGGGCAGAGATGCCGAATCTGTGTTGGATGCAAGTTGCCAATTTATGAACGCAACCTTAAAACAACAAAGGCAACCACCGATTGCACTTTCAAAACGCAATCCGCATCACCCCATGCAGAAGAATTTCTTTGCCAATCGTTACAGCAAACTGCCTAGCAATCCGCCAGCCCTAAAAATTGCCCTTAAATCTATTGAAAATGCAATGATAATGCCGGTAAATCAAGCCTTAACTGATGAACGCGAAGTGCATCTCGCACTCAGGCAATCACCAGCATCAAAAGCTTTACGCTATATTTTTACCGCTGAGCGTGCTGCCGCAAACCCCACTTTGATTCACGGTATCAAAACTGAACCAATTAAGGAGATTAGCGTTGTTGGTGGTGGTTTAATGGGATCTGGAATTATTGCCAGTCTGTTAATGGCAGGTTACCCCGTGATTTTGCTTGAACGCGATTCTTTTGGATTACAAGCCGGCAAAGCCCGTATTGAAAGCCTGATTATGGGTGCCGAAAGACGTGGCAAATTGCCAAGCGCATCCACAACTTTACAAAAATTAACGCTAGATACCGATTATCGTATCGCATCCCAATCAGAGTTAATTATTGAAGCCGCTTTTGAAGATTTAACGGTAAAACAAGAAATTTTTGCTGATCTCGATAAAATTATGCCAGAAACCACAATTTTTGCAACGAATTCTTCCTATCTTAACCCGGAAAAAATTTTTCAAAATATCTCCAACCAAGAACGTTGCCTAGGATTACATTTTTTTAACCCCGCCCATATTATGAAATTATTGGAAATTATCCGCCTAGAAAAAACCACAACCAAAACTCTTACCGCAACTTTTCAGCTTGCCCGAAAATTGAAAAAAACGGCGGTGCTTGCCGGTGTTTGTGATGGTTTTATCGGCAATCGAATCTTAAAAGCCTATCGACGCCAAGCCGATTACATCTTACAAGATGGGGCTTCTCCTGCGCAAATTGATACCGCAATGGAAGAATTTGGCATGAGTTTGGGGCCCTATAAAAGCCAAGATTTGTCTGGATTGCAAATTGCATGGGCAAATCGAAAAGCTCAGCCACACCCGGCAAAGCAACGCTATGTTGATATTGCCGATCAGCTCTGTAAGAATGAATATTTTGGTCAAAAATCAGGAAAAGGTTGGTATTATTATCAATCAGGCGATAAAACTCCCCATAATGATAATGAAATTGCCGCAATTATTGCAAAAAGCCGCGCCGAGGCTGGCATCACCGCGCGCAAATTTAGCAATGAAGAAATTAGCGAAACCATACTTGCTGCAATCGTTAATGAAGGGGCCCATATTTTAGGCGAAAAAATCGCTGCCCGCCCGCTTGTGATCGATACTGTATGGGTTAATGGTTATGGTTTGGCGCGTTGGCGCGGAGGCATTATGCATTATGCCGATCATGTTGGGCTTGAAAATATTGTGCAAATTATGCAAAAATTACAAAAGCAAAGCCCTGATAGTTGGCAGATTGCACCTTTGTTGATCGAATTGACCAAGG
Source organism: Alphaproteobacteria bacterium (assembly GCA_965206365.1). Taxonomy (GTDB): domain Bacteria; phylum Pseudomonadota; class Alphaproteobacteria; order JABAAW01; family JAHZMA01; genus CBDBJL01. The sequence goes on along the minus strand of CBDBJL010000015.1, from coordinate 36,017 downwards.
CTGGGAAGAAATTTGCCGATCTGAATTAGAAAAATAATTCCCCGTACCATCGATAAAATAAAATATAAACATTATTTACTTAACAGAGCCAAAAAACAACTCTATATTTAAGATTATAGAAACACATAAAGTTTACCCAAATTTTGATTTGGTAATCACCGGTTAATATTGTCAATAAATCCCTAACAAATTACAAAGCATGCCCCAAACAAAAGAAATAGATATTACGTTACCAGAAAATAACCTTTAAGATTCCTAAGGAATCAGAGGATTATAAATCATGTTCTGACTATGTTGTTACTTCAGTAGAAAAAATTATTGAAACAGCCATTAAGAATGATCGAAATAAAATAATCGTTAATACCAATCTTAAACTTGGTATCCCCATGGAGAACATTAATAAAATTGCTGGTCCTTTTTTGGAAGCATGGGCACATGAAATTTTTGCTGAAATATTAGAAGATAAAAATAACGTTTATCACCTCATTAATGTAGAGGCCGGAGCGAGGCTTAATCTTGCTGATATAATATTACAATTTCAAATCAAAAGAAAGAAGAAACATCTTACTTCTTTAACAGGACATATTGATGTAAAGGCTACGAGCAAAGATATAAAAAATAGTGGCAAAGCTCCTAATGTTACATCTTTTGCAAGAATTAGAAGTGCCTATGTTAAGAATCCAGATCTGATATTTGTTATTTTATCCTTAAAACATCAAGTTTATAGCAAACGAGATGAAGATACTCATATGATGATGGGGGTTATGGAAGCCATAAATTTTAACACTTATGATTTGAAATATCTTTCTAATTTAGATATTAGCTATAACCCGGCATTAGGTAGTGGTCAGCTTCAGGTCAGAGATATCCATTACGTAACGCAACAAGAAAGAACAGTTTGAAAGTTTTGTCAATTTTTAGATAAAAAATGTATTTTATCTAAAAAAGGTTTTGAAGGCTGGCTGGAATACGCCAAAAAAAATCAATGGATAAAAGATGAATAAATTATCGGTAATTTTAGGAGATGCGATAGACAAGCTCAAAGGCTTGGAAGCCAAAAGCGTTGACTTAATTATTGCAGATCCTTCTTATAATTTAGGGAAAAACTATGGTAATGGAAGTGAACAAAAATGCTTTGACAGTTATTTAGAGTTTTCAAAATTATGGCTAACAGAATGTGATCTGTGTACTTAAAAAAAACAGGAACAATATATATCTTTATGGGATTCCAATTTATTTCTTATCTATATAATATTCTTTCAGGAGACTTAAATTACAAATTTGACAACTGGATCTGTTGGCACTATACCCAAGGTATCGGAAAGAAAAAAGGGTTTTCTCCTCGTCATGAGGATATTCTCATGTTTCATAAATCGTCCTCTTTTACTTTTAACTTAGATGAAATTAGAGTTCCACAAAAATATTACCGAACTAAAAACAATATGCGAGGTGCTAACCCGAGAGATATGTGGCTGTTTTCTCACGTCCATTACTGCAACCAAAATAGACAAGAACAACCAACGCAGAAACCAGAAGGAATTATTGAAAGAATGCTTCTCGCTTCTTCTATTGAAAATTTTAAACAAGCTATCATTGAAACATATGGATTAGAAACATTGAAAGAAGTTTTCAATGAAAACCCGAAAAAGAATAAACGGTCTAAATACAATACAATTTCGCTTTTTGAACTGTTAGAAGAACGTTATTTTTTTCACATTCCCCGCATGAATTACCCAGCTTTCGCATTCATCGTCAACAGCTCATAGGATGCTACTTGTTCTTGTTTGTCGTTAAACATCGCCACGTGCCAACGTACCTCGCCATATTCATCCGTACGATTATCTTTCGTTTTTACGGTTAAGGCAACCCAAATGGATTCCCCCGGATAAACTGGCTGGGTGAAGCGTAAATTATCAATGCCATAATTTGCAAGCACCGGGCCAGGTTCAGGATCCACAAATAATCCGGCAGCAAATGAAAGCAGTAAGTACCCATGAGCAACCCGCCCTTCAAAAAATGGGTTGGCTTTTGCTGCTACCTCATCTAAATGCGCATAGAATTTATCACCGGTAAAATCAGCAAATTTTTCAATATCTGCCATGGTAATTTCGCGCTTAGGGGAAAGATAGGTTTTCCCAATGCGCAAATCTTCAAAATACAACCGAAAAGGATGTGCGCCTTCGGTAATATATTCACTGCCCGCTACCCAATTTTCGGCAATTGCAGTGATTAAATCGGGATTTCCCTGAATCGCAGTACGCTGCAAATAAGGATGAAGCCCACGCAAGCCCCCTAACTCTTCGCCCCCCCCGGCGCGCCCCGGCCCGCCATGCACCAAATGTGGCAAAGGCGAGCCATGCCCAGTAGCTTCTTTTCCAGTGATGCCATTTGCAAAATAAATTCGTCCATGATAACAAGCCGATTCCAACACAAATTCGCGTGCAAGATCTGCATTTTTTGTAAAAACCGATACCACCAATGATCCCCCCCCGCGATTGGCAAGAAGCGCCGCATGCCCCGGATCTCGATACGGCATCATTGTTGCCACAGGGGCAAAAGCCTCGATTTCATGGACTAGCTTTGCCTGATCAGGAAAAGCACAATAGAGTAACATCGGTGCCATGAACGCGCCTTTTTCTGCATCGCTATCATCGCCATTCAAAGCAAGTTCACCGCCCCCGAAGATTTTCTCTGTCTCACCGGTTAGTTGCGTGATAATTTGTAGCATATCTTGTTTTTGCTGATAACTAACCAAAGGTCCCATCATGGTGTTTTTATCATGGGGATCACCAACAATAATCTGCCGTAATTTTGCCTGCAAAGCATCGCTAAAAGCCGCAAAATAAGTTTCTGGAAGCAATAAACGTCGCATTGCCGTACATTTTTGCCCTGCCTTCACCGTTAATTCTCGAACAGTTTCACGGAGCATTTGCTGAAATTCTGCGCTTTCAGGATCAGAATCTTGTCCTAAAATTGCCGCATTCAAAGAATCTTGCTCGGCAATAAAACGGACTGAATTGGCAATCACCACTTGATGAGTTCGTAATTGATTCCCTGTTACCGCTGAACCTGTAAAGGAAACCACATCTTGAGATTGTAGATAATCTAGTAAATTTTGTGCCCCGCCTGCAATTAATTGCAAAGCACCTTCGGGCAAAATCTTACTTTGCAACATAATTTTTACGCAAAGCTCGGTAAGGTAACAAGTGCTTGAAGCTGGCTTCACAATGATCGGCATTCCCGCCAAAAAAGCTGGAGCAAATTTTTCCAACATCCCCCAAACTGGAAAATTAAAAGCATTAATATGCACAGCAACTCCGGTGCGTGGTACCCAAATATGTTGCCCAACAAAATTGCCCGAACGCGAGAGCATCTCTAGCCCACCATCGGTTAAAATTTTGCAATCAGCAAGCTCGCGCCTCCCCTTAGAGGCGAAAACAAATAACGTGGAAATGCCCCCATCAATATCAACCAAACTATCTTTTTGCGTCGCCCCAGTTTGCCATGAAAGCGGGTATAAAGCCTTGCGATTTTCATGGAGATAACCCGCCAAGGCTTTCAGCATCATCGCGCGCTGATAAAAACTATGCCTGCGTAAATTCTTCCCGCCAACATTTCGAGCATAATCAACAAGGCTTGCCATATCTAAATTACCACTATTGCAATGAGCAATCACCTTACCATTGATTGGGCTTGCAATGAAATTGCCATCATTTTGCGGCATTACCCACTGATTTTTAACGAAAGATCGAACCTGAATCATTGCCATTTTTTTACCCTTATTTCTACTTTTGTCATGGAGCTGCTATACCGCATCAAAATCAATCACAATTTTTTCTGAACGAGGCATGGCTTGGCATGTCAGCACAAAACCAGCTTCTAATTCCCAATCTTCCAATGAATAATTTGTTTTCATCTCGATCTGACCCGACACTAATTTGGCGCGACATGTTGCGCACATTCCCGCTGCACAGGAAAATGGCAATTGCAATTTATTTTCTTGTGCCACGGCAAGAATCGTTTGTTGTGGATATAACATCGTAATTTTATGTTGGATACCATCTAACAACAACCGAACTTCGACCCCACCCAAAGCAGGCTGTGACATCTTTTCAGCACGCTCATGCAATATTTCTTTACTAACAAAGCGTTCCGTTTTTATGAGTTTTCTCTCTAACCCCGCACTTTTTAAAGCGACAACCGCATCTTCCATCATCCCCGCAGGGGCGCAAATAAAGGCTTGATCATATTGCTTTGGCACAATCAAACCAGTTGCAATCAAATCGTGCCATCGCTTCAAATCCAATCTACCACTTAACAATGCAACATCCTGATTTTGTCTTGATAAAAAATGTATCAATCTGAATCGCCCGATAAATTGATCTTTTAAATCTGCTAAAGCATCGCGAAAAATAATACTTTCGCTTTCGCGATTGCCATAAAGCAAAGTCACCTGCGCTTGCTCACTGCGAAAAAGAATTTCTTGGATGATAGAAAAAATCGGCGTTATCCCCACGCCCCCGGCAACCAGAAGATAGTTATTTTTGCAATTCGCATCATGCTCGTAATAAAATCGCCCCATTGGCGTACTAATTTTTAAACGCTCGCCCAACTGCAAATTTGCTAAATAATGCGAAAAACTCCCTTCTTTAATTTGCCGTACCGCAAATTTCAGCGGAAATACACCCGGTTTGGAGCATAGCGTATAAGTTCTTTGCATAATTTTTGAGTTTTGAGCCATATTGACATCAAATGCCAAATATTGCCCAGCAGAAAATTGAAATTTCTCTTGTATTTCCGGAGCGACATCCAACGAAATCCCAACTGCATCATCACACAAAGACTCCCTAGACACCAGGATTGCATCATATTTTATCGCAGGTTCTACCATCACAACATACAAACTTTCATAAGCACTTAAAATAATCAAAAGGTTCGCGACAATTTAAACAGCGATATAAGGCTTTGCATGAAGTTGACCCAAATTGTGAAATTTTCTCTATCGTAACGCTACGGCATTGTGGGCAAGCTATTGCTTCCTTTGCCGTTGCCGGGGGTGCAATCCCATATGCCAAAAGCTTGTTGCGTCCTGTCTCGGTAATCCAATCACTGCTCCATGCCGGGGATAAAACTCGTTTGATCGTACCCGCAAGCCCAGCTTGTTGCAATGCCACAGAAACGGCAATTTCAATTGCCGTGATTGCCGGGCAACCACTATAAGTAGGGGATAATTCCACAATCGCCTCCCCGTCATTTTCAATTTGTACATTGCGCAAAATCCCTAAATCCTCGATGGTTACCACAGGAATCTCAGGGTCTGGAACTTCTGAAACGATTTGCCAAACTTGCTTCTTTATTCTTTGTTTTTCATATTGTAACAACGCTAATTTCCCTTATTTTTTTAATCGCCACAATGAAGTAATGATACAACATCTACCATTCAAGCCCAGGATAGGCTTGTTGCATATATTGCAGCTGTGCTAGTAAAAAACCCATATCCTCTGTATGTTCTCCTTGCCTGCCTCCTTGCTTTTTTCCCAACCGCTGATAACCATCCTTGGGATTTAAGGCTATCTCTGCCAATATCGATATTTCAGTAAGTTTGTTTTGCCACCGAGTTTGCAATGCTACGATATCAATCGCAATTTCTGGTAATTTTTCTGAAAATCTAGTATCAAATAATTCTGCAGTATAGGCATATAAATTATCTACCGCCCTTTGTAACCGCAGGCGACTCTCATCCGTTCCACAACCAAAACAAATCAACCAACTTTGCGCATGTTGCACATGATAATTCGTTTCTTTTGCTGCTTTTGCCGCAATTTCAATCAACCGACTGCCCTGTAATTTTTGCATTTGTTGCCAAAATAACATCATAAAGAGCGAGAAATATAAAACCTGCAACATCGCATGTGCAAAATCATCCCGATTATCACGTTCCACCAATAACAAATTATAATATTCATGTTCAAACCGCATATAGGCCAGCTGATCCTGCGTGCGCCCCAAGCCCTCAATCTCGGCAGCATATTGGTACAACAAATCTGCTTGCCCTAACAAATCTAAAGCAATATTAGGAACCGCCAAATCTTCTTCCAGCATTGGGGCATACCCACACCAAAGTGATAAACGATGCGATAAAATTAAATGATCGTCTGCTAACGCCAAAATATAACGGAAATACGCATCTCGATCCACTACATTCCAACTCTTTGTAGGTGCACCAATCACATATGCCCCACATCATCTGGAATATCATAAAAAGTAGGATGCCGATAAATTTTATCCATACCCGGTTCAAACAAACTATCCTTTTGCTTTGGATCCGAGGCAATCACATCACATGAACGCACCACCCAAATCGAAAGCCCTTCACCGCGCCTGGTATAAACATCGCGTGCAGATTGCATTGCTAAATCCTTTTCTGCCGCATGCACCGAACCAACATGGCGGTGCGCTAAACCATTGCGCGGACGGATAAACACTTCCCAAAGGGGAGTCAAGTATCGTAGATTATCCGCCGCATTCTTCACATTTTTTGACATTTTCTGCTCTTGATCATCCATAATCATTACGCAACTTTATTTGCTTGTTTGCGTGCATATGCCAAAGCCGCATCACTTACCCATTTGCCATGATCCCAAGCCCTTTTTCGGGCCGCAATTCGATCTTGGTTTAGCGGACCGCGCCCCTGAACAACATCCCAAAATTCTTCCCAATTAATCCGACCAAAATCATAACCACCCGCACCCGAATTTTTATCAGGATTCCAGCGTAAGTCATGATCAGGAACTTGCAACCCTAAAAACTCAGCTTGCGGAATTGTGGCATCAACAAATTTTTGCCGCAAAGCATCATTGGTAAACCTTTTAATTCGCCATTTAATACTTTGATCACTATTAACGCTATCCGCATCGCTTGGCCCAAACATCATTAATACCGGCCACCACCATCGTTGCAGTGAACGTTGTACCATATTTTTTTGCGTTTTAGAACCATTTGCAAGCTTCATTGTAATCTCGTAACCTTGGCGTTGATGAAAACTTTCCTCACGACAAATTCTTACCATCGCCCGCGCATAGGGACCGTAAGAACAGCGACAAAGCGGAATTTGATTCATAATTGCCGCCCCATCAACCAACCAGCCAATAATTCCGATATCGGCCCATGTTGGGGCTGCATAATTAAAGATCGACGAATATTTCGCTTTCCCGGCCAATAATTGCTCCATCATTTCTTCGCGACTTATGCCCAAAGTCTCGGCTGCCGCATACAAATAAAGCCCATGGCCACCTTCATCTTGCACCTTTGCCAACAAAGCCTTTTTCCGATGCAAGGTTGGGGCGCGCGAAATCCAATTGCCTTCAGGCAACATTCCAATAATCTCAGAATGTGCATGTTGCCCAATTTGGCGAATCAAAGTCTTTCGATAACTCAGTGGCATCGCATCTTTGGGCTCTATTTTCTCGTCCCGATCAATCCTTGCCTGAAAAGCTTGCAAAAATGCTTCATCTTCTAAAGCTTGTTCTTCCGAATTTAATAACCCTTGCGCATACATAAAAAAACTGAAACCTTACCTCTATCAACCTAAGAAATCCTACCGCCCACTAAACAATCTTCATCATAATGTCACAACACTTATAAAGTCAAATAAAATTGTAACATTACTTTTATTTTGTAACCCCATCACTTCTTTATAGGCCTAAATTCTTTGAAAGAACTATGGAAAAACCAACCCTATCTCGTAAAATTTTGAAAATATTCTCTAGAAGGCAAGACGCAATCATCTTATTTTCAGAAGAAAATATAAATCTCCCCATTTTAATAAATGGCACCAAAAAATACTATTTTTAAGCCTAAACTGCTGCCAATGCCAATGCGATTCCTTGCCCCACCCCAATACACATCGTTGCCAAGGCCAATTTACCATCTCGGCGTTGCATTTCAAGCGCGGCAGTGCCTGTAAGGCGCGCGCCCGACATTCCCAAAGGATGCCCAAGGGCTATCGCCCCACCATTAGGATTAACATGGGGGGCATCATCTGCAATTTTCAAGGCGCGCAAAGTTGCCAAAGCCTGACTGGCAAAAGCCTCGTTCAGTTCAATCACAGCAAAATCTTGCATTTGTAATTGAAATTTCCGACATAATTTTTGGCTTGCCAATGTCGGTGCAAAACCCATGATCCGCGGTTCGATGCCTGCTGTTGCTCCGCCAATAATCCGTGCAATCGGTTGAAGATGATGTTGTTTGAGTGCCGCTTGCGAGGCAATAATTAATGCTGCCGCCCCATCATTAATCCCGGAAGCGTTGCCCGCAGTCACCGTTCCATTGCTCTTCACAATCGCCGGCAAGCTTGCTAATTTTTGCAGCTGAGTCTCAGCTCGCGGATGTTCATCTTGGGTTATGATCAGATCGTCCCCCCGTTTTTGTGCAATTGCAACTGAAATAATTTCTTGTGCTAAAATTCCATTTTGCATCGCCAATGCCGTTTTTTGTTGCGATCTTTGGGCAAACAGATCCTGATCTTCACGTGAAATCTTAAATTCTGTTGCAACATTTTCTGCTGTCTCTGGCATCGAATCTACACCATATTGGGCTTGCAATAATGGGTTAACAAACCGCCAACCAAGGGTAGTATCATAAATTTCCGCCTTCCGACTAAAAGCAGATTCTGCTTTTGCTACCACCAAAGGTGCGCGCGACATCGATTCTACCCCCCCAGCAATAACCAAATCGATCTCGCCAGCTTTAATTGCACGCGCCGCCATCAACACCGCATCCATCCCCGAACCACAAAGCCGATTAATCGTTGTGGCTGGTACCGTAACTGGCAATCCCGCAAGCAACAAACTCATCCGTGCCACATTGCGATTATCCTCACCGGCCTGATTCGCACAACCTAAAATAACTTCATCAATCGCTTGCCAATCAATCTTGGGGTTGCGCTCTTGCAAAGCTTTCAGGGGAATTGCCGCCAAATCATCCGTGCGTATCGGCGCAAGTCCGCCTCCATAACGTCCAATCGGAGTTCGAACATAATCGCAAATATAAACTTCACCCATCACCAATTCCTATAACGCAAAATGAATTGAAATTTACTCCTGCCCCCTTCGAATAAAAATTACCTTGCCACTATAGTTTTCTTTCCCTAAAATCTCAACTTGTAATTCTCTATCCTCGCCATTTTACCTGATTTACCTTGAAATTTTTTCGTAAATCAGGCAAGATGAAAAAATGGGTGTGAGCAGATAGATCTCAATATTCATATTCAATGTTCGCAATTTTTGGTAGTAAGCAATAAATAATGAGCAATAAAAGTAACAAGATGGGCGATAAGCTAGTTCTAAAAAATATTGGGCAAATTCTGTCTGGAGATATTGCTCGCCCAATTTTAGATGGGGATTGCGTAATTGCCATTGATGGTAAAATTTCAACAATTGGCTATGGCAAAGATTTAGGCCTTGATCATGCCGATATTACTATCGATGCCAATCATACCACCTTAACCCCCGGATTAATTGATAGCCATATTCATCCCGTTATTGGTGATTATACTCCACGTCAACAACAATTAAATTGGATTGATTCTACCCTTAATGGTGGCGTTACCACTATGATTTCTGCCGGTGAGGTGCATATGCCGGGTCGCCCGAAAGATATTGTTGGGCTTAAAGCCATGGCAATTGCGGCCCAGCGTTGGTACGAAAATTTCCGCCCCTCGGGCGTGAAAATTTTGGCCGGAGCCCCCGTTCTTGAAGAGGGCATGGTTGAAGAAGATTTTAAGGAACTTTCTGAAGCTGGCGTTAAATTATTAGGTGAAGTTGGTTTAGGTTCGGTTAAAGCTGGCGATACCGCAAAACAAATGGTCGCTTGGGCGCGCAAATATGGCATCCAATCCACAATTCATACCGGAGGCCCTTCAATTCCCGGCTCAGGATTGATTGATAAAGATATTGTGCTAGAAGCGGATGCTGATATTATTGGGCATATTAATGGCGGGCATACTGCTTTGCCCGATGAGCAAATCGTTTGTTTGTGCGAATCTTGCCAACGTGGTATTGAAATTGTCCATAATGGCAATGAGCGTTCAGCCTTGCTGGCGATGCGTACTGCGTTCGAGCTTAATCAGCCCGAACGAATTATTCTTGGTACCGATGGTCCGGCGGGCTCTGGCGTGCAGCCTTTGGGAATTTTACGGATGATTGCGATGCTTTCTAGTTTGGGTGATATTCCAGCCGAAATCGCATTTTGCTTTGCAACCGGCAATACTGCGATCATGCGCGAATTAGATTGCGGGCTGATTGCGATTGGCAAATCTGCTGATTTTGCCCTGATGGATAAAGCCCAACATGCCCCCGGAGAAACCATGCTTGGTAGCATTCGCCTGGGCAATTTACCCGGCATTGGCATGATGATTATTGATGGTAAAATCTGCGCGCATCGCAGCCGCAACACACCACCAGCAACGCGCCTGCCCAAAATTATCTAAACATTGTCGGCTAACTGATCAAGGGGCTTATTCGTACCCTTCAAGCCAATTTACCAAGCAGTTCAAACAACAGATCTCCTTCGGCTTTCGTAAGTGGTTTCAAAGTTTCTTGAGTCACTTCCCCAGCAGCCAAAATCGCCTTGCTTGCAACCTGCTCGCCTAAATCTGTTAAGCATAATATCAATCGACGTTTATCTTCACAGTCGGGTGTTGTCATCAAATACCCATGATCACGCAACCGCCCAATAACCCCCTTTGTGGTAACGCCATCTACATCAACCAATCGTCCCAATTTATTTTGCGAACATTTCCCAAGCTCAAATAATTTTGCCAAAATTGCAAACTGCGTTCGAGTTAAATTATACGGCATTTTTTCACTAAAAATCGTTGCATGATATTGCAATGCCTTACGCAGAATAAAACCAATCTGATTTTCCAAGCGGTAATCTGCGATCATCCTAGCTTGATCTGGAATCATACTTGCCGTTATCTCAGCCCATCGGTGCCAATCACATCGGATATTTCCAGCCCGCCCACACGCGGTAAGGGTCTACCTGAATCTGCCACAACAATGGCAACCATAATTTCATTTGCGCGCGGCGCGTCGTTAATTCTCACTTCCATACCATCGAAATGCGAACGCACATAAGCGGCATCTTTATGCCCGATCGGCACATCCAGCGGATGCCCCATACTTCCGATCTTTTTCGAAGATGGCACCAACGCCGCCCCTTTTTCAACCGCACTGCGCAAAGGCTTACCCAAACGCGGATGCAAAATAGCCGCAGCATGTTCAAGTTCACCCAGCTCACCTACCAAGGCTGCTTTGCCGTAGCTTTCAATCTCTTCTGGTGCCACCCCTAGCATTGCCACAGCTTTTTCACCCAGAAGCCCACCCAATTCTGCGCCTATTTCCATAAGCGGGGTTAAATCTTCAACATATTGCCCGGCAAATGGATTCGCAATCACGGCAATCGCAGCGGCTCGCCTTGTGGGTGGCTGAATCATTTTCTCCATTTCTTGGTGAATCTCTTCTACTACTACCACAATCTTTCTAATTTTTGCCATCATCGTAAACCATCCTTACCCTCAGCTTCTGAAGCTTGTAATCCACCCGTACGGTGATGAATCCTTGGACCCGTTGACATCACCAAAGCGAGTAATAATTCATTTGCACGTGGTGCATCATTCAAACCCACCTCCATCGCATCGAAATGCGAACGCACATACGAGGCATTGCTATGCGTAATGGGAACATCTAGCCTTACGCCCATGGCCCCAACTTTTTTGGCAGAAGGCACAATCGCCTGCGAAGCGGCAATAGATTCACGCATCGAATACCCCCCAGGAACATGCCATAAGGCGGCATGTTCTAACTCACCATCCGCCCCGGCAATCGAACCCTTCCCATAACCTTCAATCATCTTTGGCTCTCCACCCAAAAGTCGAACCATCTCAGCCGACATTTTCAATCCTAATGGTTTCAAATCATCCGAAAAACCAACAATATCTTCCACATAACGCCCGGCAAACGGATTGTGAATCACAGCCAATGCCGCAACTCTCCTTAAAGGAACAAGAGCTACCTTACCCCCTTCATGAAAAATTTCCTCTAAAATAAAAGCCATTTTTCTTACCTTAACCTCTGGCATTCATCTCTCCTTTGCTATATAACCGCTATCATTTCCCATTCCTCATGAAAAATTAACAGTGTAATTGTTGATATGATTGCGCATCGCCCACAGTTCGAACCCGACCCTGCAACGTTAGAACGCCAAACATAATCAGCCCTCGCTCCCATAAATCATGCCCTAATCGAACACCTTTTTCAAGAGCTAGCTCAATATTATAGGCATCTAATTTACCAACATTTACGGTAACTAATTTTTCACGCAAATCACTATCGGGCAATAAATTTTTTGCCATCTCTCTTTGAATTCGGCAATCACCGGGTAAATCAATTGCACCTGAAATCATTGTTGCCGCAGCATCGGCAAACGCAGCGTTTTTTGCGAATATGGTTACACTATCGGCAATGCCTAACGAATGGCTACGCCCACGCCAACCGCTGGTGGCAATGCCCCGAATATCACAATCCCTGATCGTCACTTTCCCCATAAAACCATTCGATAGTGGATCGCTACAAATGCCAACCGTAAAGGATTCACCTTTGGTAAGAAAAATAGCAATATCGCCCCCATTATTCACATAAACCGATGCCAGATCACGCCCATAAGAGGTAGCTTCAAGAACATAATCTGCCACGGCCCCGGCAACCGCTGCCATTGGGGTAATGTAATTCAGCCTCCCTTGATGATTCCCCCCCTGATGATTCCCCTTAAGGGAGTTTTGGGGGGGAGGTTGGGGAGAATTTTTAGTCGGTTGAATATGAGGATAACAAGCCACCATCATCGCTTGCGCAATCCTACCTTTGGGTTTGAGAGAATTTACCTGAATTGGTGCCCGCAATAATTCTAACTCGCAAACCAAATCATCTAAGATCCCGGCAAAAGCCATACGGGCTTGCTGATATGCCTTGGCAACTTCGCTCACATTGCCCTTGATCCCCTGGGCATGAATAATTAAATCAATCGGACCCTGACACAAATATAATCTATTGCCATCTGCTAATAAGCTTGCCTGTTTTGCCGTTGACGGCGAAATCTCTCGTTGGGGATTCATAATTTCCGACATTCTTTTTCATTCCCAAAACATAATTTTTTTAGAGCATCATTTCAACGGATTTAAGACCGCAGGCCCCGATATCGGCCAGGGAACATTATCGCCCAAAGGCTCAACCCTTCGCCCCTTCAAACTATGATCATTTTGTTTGCCAGTAAGATCTTGTTTCGCATCCCGAAGCGCGTCTTGTAGTGAAATGATATAATCCATATGTCCACCCAATGCTTGATAATCCGAGATATTCATGGTAAATTCAATCGGGGCCACCAAGGCTGGCGTTGGTACATAACCAAACGAATTATCGGGCATGATCCCCACATCTACCATTAAAGTAATGCCTCCTCCTGCCCAAACATAAGCAGGCACACCCGCACAAGTAACGCGGGTTAAACAATCTTTTACCGAGCGTGTTAACCGTACTGGATTTTCAGTTACCCCAGCACGAAGCGAGCCGCCCGCCCCCCCCATAAACAAAACCGAACATAAGGCCGGTTCGCAATTTTCTGCAATCCGCGCAACCGATGGCAATAATCGCTCGGGAATATCTTGTTGAATTGGCTCCAGATTTTCATTTAATTCATAATAGGCAAAATTTTCACCCGTGGTGGAAACCATAAACAAAGACTGCCCCGAACAAGCATATTTCGGATTAAATTTATCTAAAATCAACAATGGATCCTTCACATTGGTACCGCCCCAACCCGTACCCGATTCTGCAACCTTAAAGTAACGCCCTGGCGTTGAGCGCTTGCCCTTAATTTTAATACCACTCGCTTGCCAACCCATCACTTTTCCGGCCTGATGTTCCGACATCACCCCAGTGATATGATCATCAACCACCACAACTTCATCCACCAAACCTTGCCATTGCGAAGCGAACATTCCCACAGTTGCCGACCCACAACCCACGCGCATTCTTTCCTCTTTGTTCCCATCAACAATCGGTGCTTGCCCCGATTGAACAATCACAGTTGCACCGGCATCAATCGTTAATTCTACGGCTTGTTTATTACACAAGGCCAGCAAAGTCGCGCAAGTTTCACGCCCTTCTTTTTTATCGCCCCCGGTTAAATGGTGAACTCCACCCAAAGAAAGCATTTGCGAGCCATATTCACCCGTTGTTACATGCCCCACAGCAACATCACCCACGCGAACCAGGTTACGTTCGGGGCCCAAATGCCGATCCGTGTCAATTTTTACTTTGGCACCGCAATAGCTGAAAATACCTTCTGTAACAACAGTTACCATATCAACATCTTGCGAGTGATTGCAAACAATAAAAGGTGCCGGCTTATAATCAGGATAAGTTGTTCCCGCGCCAATCGCCGTAATAAAATGATCTTCTTGGCGTAATAAATTTTGTTCCCAAACCGCATCTTCTTGCAAGAAGCTAACAATTTCTCCCCCCGTCTCCAAACGTTTCGTTAAAATCACCAAAGGATCTAATCTTACCAGCCTGCCTTCTTCATTCGCATACCGGTCACACGCCCCAGAACGCCCCGAAGCGATATAACACATTACCGGACAGGCATCACACCGAATCTTATCATCACTCATTCCTTGGATTCCTTTGTTTGAGCATAAATTTCCGCATATAATTTATCAGGCGTTACTGGCAAATCACGCATTGCAATGCCGGTAGCATCACGAATCGCATTCAAAATTGCCGGTGCAGTTGGAATTAACACATGCTCGCCCAAACCTTTGGCACCATAAGGCCCTTCAGCATCTTCGACTTCAATAATAATGTTTTCGAATTCTGGAACATCCCCTATCGTTGGAATCAGATAATCATGGAGATTTTCTGTGCGTCCTGAAATAAATTTTTCCATCAATGCAAATCCAATGCCTTGCGTTGAGCCGCCTTCAATTTGCCCTTCCACCAATAATGGATTAATCGCACGTCCAACATCATGCGCTGCTGTGATTTTGTTTAATTGAATTGTTCCCAAGCCCGAATCCACTGTTAATTCTACGATTTGCGCACCATAACCATAAACTGCATACGGTGCGCCTTGCCCATTTTCATCTAAAGCCTGAGTCGGCGGGTCGTAAGTTTCTTGCGCACTAAATACATACTCATTTTCATCACACGGCAATTTTTGCAAATCAATTTCATATTGCGATTGCAAGGGCTGGTTGCCATCTGCATGGACAATAATTTTCCCTCTCGCAAATTGCAATCGTGCTTCACCAATCACATCCACATGATCCAGTATTTTTTTTCGCAATGCCTCACCGGTTAATTTTGCAGCTTTGCCTGAAACAAACGTTTGGCGCGACGCTGATGTTTTCCCAGCATCCGGTGTTAAATCCGTATCGCCATAAATAAATTGCAACTGTGCCACTGCAACGCCCAAAGCATCCGCGGCAATTTGCGCAATCACCGTATTAGAACCTTGTCCAATATCCATAGCGCCTTGATGTAAAATAATTGCACCTTCTGCTTTGATCCCGATCCGAATTATCGAAGGGTTGGGTAGGGCAGTATTGCCACAACCATACCAACAGCTACCAATACCCACTCCCTTATGCAAATTTTTTGTTGTATGAGCAAACTTACGCGCATCTGAAATCGCTCGACGATAAGGTTCTTGCAGGGCTTCTAAACAAGCTTTAATCCCAACGCCACTGGAAAAAACTTGCCCAGTTACTGTTGGCAATCCATTATCCAAAGCATTCATTAACCGAAACTCTAATCGATCCATACCGACCTGATCTGCCAATTCATCAAACGCACAATCTTGGGCAATTGCTGCTTGTGGCACCCCAAAACCACGAAAGGCACCTGCAGGAACGGTATGCGTATGAATTGCAACAGATTTCGCCTGATAATGCGGAATAAAGTAAGGTCCTGAAGCATGCACTGGCACCCGATTGGCAACTGTTGGCCCCCAGCTTGCATAGGCACCGGTATTAAAAATACCGACAAAATCCATTGCGGTAATTTTGCCTTGATGATCGCAACCGATTTCAACGGTAATTTCTGATGGGTGTCGTTTCGTAGTCGATTTCATAGATTCACTACGGCTATAAATAATACCCACAGCTTTTTGCAAATACCAAGCGGCAATTGCCAGATAAGGCTGCATGGAAAGGTCTAGTTTTGAACCAAAACCACCCCCACAAGCCGTAGGCACAATTCGAATATTTTGCCGATCTAGCCCCATAATCTTGGCAATATCATCGCGGTCCATTTGTGCCGCTTGTGTACACCCATAAATTTCTATTCGCTCTCCCACACGCCTGGCCCAACCCGCCTCAGGTTCAATATAAGCATGCTCAATAAAGGGCGTTTCATAGGATCGCTTAACGCGATAATCACTTTTTGCCATATTTTCTTGAACATCACCACGGGTAACATAACCCTCAATTAAAACATTGCCAATGCGATCCTGGTGCAATAAAACCGCACCACCGTCTTGCGCCTCGGCAGGCGTTAATAAGGGCGTTTTTTCTTGCCAAATAATCGGCAAACTCGCAAAATCTATCCCTTGGATCGCATCGATTGTGCCCACAAGCATCGCAACTGCCTCGCCTTGGAAACGTACCGTCTTTTCGGCAAAAACACATTGCTCGGCATAGGCTGCGATCACCCCAAATTGATTTTGACCCAAAATATGTGCACTATGAAAAAAACCAGACACGCCTGGGTTTTCATGGCAAAACATCTCTAAATCCCCAAAATGGAAATCAGCATGATGATAAGGGCTACGGATCACCCGTATCCACAAGGCATCATTTGGAATCATATCACTGCCATAATCAAGCCTGCCAGTGATCTTGGCCACACCATCAAGATGAGGTATTGAGCTACCTACATTCTTGCCAGCCTCAGATTTCGGACGTGTTTTCGCAAAATCCGTACCATTGAGCACCGCATCAATAATTTTTGCATAACCCGTACATCGGCATAACACGCCACCGAGCGCATCTTGAACTTGTTCGCGGCTAGGATAAGGGGTTTGCATCAACAAGCTATGGGCACTCATCACCATACCAGGAGTGCAAATGCCACATTGCGCCGCACCGTAATACAAAAAACTTGCTTGTAGTGACGCTAATGAATCCTCACTTTTTTTGCCCCCAAGCCCTTCAATCGTCACCACCTTTAAGCCTTGTAATTGCGAAATTGCCAGCAAACAAGAACAAACAATATCACCATCAACCAAAACGCTACAAGCCCCACAATCACCTGCATTACAACCGATCTTCGTGCCTGTAAGCCCACATTGGTTGCGCAAAATATCTGAGAGCCGCTCATACCCTTGTGCCGTAACTTTCATCGGCATCTCATTTAGCTCAAATTCAATATCCATGGCTTAACCAACACAATCCAATAAAGTGCGTCGCACCAATTCTGGAACAATTTGTTTGCGATAATCTGACGTTGCCCGAACATCATCAATCGGAGTTAAATGTTCGAATTGATGGGAAACAACATTATCCCCCAATTTTTTATCTCGCTTTTTCCCAATTAATTCCTGGGCTAACATTGGAATTTGCTGCGCAACGGCACTACAGGCCCCTACTGCAATGGTTGCATCGATAATTTTATTATCAGCATCAAGCACCAAATGAACAACAACCATCGCAATCGAGATCACCAAATATTTGCGTGATCCTAATTTGCGAAACTGACTCACCCCCTCTTGCCTAAGATTCGGAACCAAAATTGCACTTACCATCTCGCCTAATTCCAAGGCCGTGCTTCGATAACCGGTGATAAAATCAGCAAGCTTGATTTGCCGTTTCCTTGCAAATGACACAATTTCAACTTCGCTACGCAATGCCAACAACGCTGGGATTCCATCGCCAGCCGGTGATGCTGTGCATAAATTCCCTACCATCGTAGCACGATTTTGAATTTGCAGTGAGCCCACCTCGCGCGCCACCTGTTGCAAGCATCGCAAACGAGACGGTAGCGAGGCATCTTGAACATCACGCCACCGCGTTAACGCACCAAACCGCCAATAATCTGGTGTTTCATGAATTTTATTAAGATCAGGAATTGCGCTAATATCTAATATTTTCCCCTGGGAACTATTTATCGGTAACCGATCTTGAAGGCTAGGGTAAAAATCAGTGCCGCCTGCCAATATCCGCCAATCACCCTGTTGTAAAAACTTTAAGGCTTGTGGAATATCTAGCGCCTGTACAAACATTGACTTTACCCCTTATTCTTTTAACAATTTTACTATTCAGCAAATGCCTTTTCAATTACAAAATCCCCCGGACGCGCATTCGAACCTTCTTGAAACCCTAGATTTTGTAACAAAATTTGTAATTCTTGTAACATCGCCATCCCACCACAAATCATGGCAGCATCATTGCCACCATCCAGTGCCTCAATGCCCAAATCTCGATAAAGCTGGCCTGATTCAATCGCAGTAGTAATGCGCCCCATATATTCAGAGGTCTCACGCGTTGTCGTTCCATAATAATGCAAATGATCCCCGATAATTTCATCCAATATTTCATCTGCCTGCATCGTTGCAATAAGTTTTTTGCCATAGGTAAGCTCTGAAACTTCGCGACATGTGTGTAGCAAGTAGATTTCAGCAAATTTTTCATAACTTTCAGGATCACGAATAATACTTGCAAAGGGCGCAATGCCAGTGCCTGTAGATAGTAAAAACAATCTTTGCTTTGGTTTCAAAGCATCTAACACCAAAGTTCCTGTAGATTTTCGACGCATCCAAATTTTATCACCAGGTTGAATTTTTTGTAATATTGATGTTAGCGGACCTTCAGAAACTTTAATAGAGAAAAAGTCTAATTGTTCTCCCCAAGCTGGCGATGCCACCGAATAAGCCCGATAAATCGGCTTTTCCAAAGGAACCGAAATCATGGCAAATTCACCCGAGCGAAATCGAAACCCCTGCGGACGCGTTGTTGAAAAAGAAAATAGACGATCTGTAAAATGCTCTATTTCTAGAACCTCAAGTTCGT
The DNA here is from genome assembly GCA_965206365.1 of Alphaproteobacteria bacterium. Taxonomy (GTDB): domain Bacteria; phylum Pseudomonadota; class Alphaproteobacteria; order JABAAW01; family JAHZMA01; genus CBDBJL01. The sequence continues at coordinate 16,894 of CBDBJL010000015.1, read as the reverse complement.
AAACACCCTCTGATACCGCAATGTTCATATTTGATTCCTTAACTTTCTACCTCTTATTTTTGTTAGCATACTAACAAATATTTGTCAATATAGATCCTAATTCATGGTTTTTTACTATTTCCAGATCCCCCTCATGAAACCCCGATATATTTTGTTAATAATGGTGAATTGGGAGTTAGATCTTTAATATCTACAATTTCACGACTATAACCATTTTCAACAAAAGCCACCCGATCTGCCAAAGCCATCACACAATCAATTTTTTGTTCCACCAACACAACTGCCACCTCATGTTTTTTCAATTGCAAAACAACTTCACCTATTAAATCAATCATCGAAGGTTGCAACCCCTCAGTCGGCTCATCTAATAACAATAATTTAGGTTCCAATGCCAAAGCCCGCGCCATGCTTAACATTTGTTGCTCACCACCCGATAATGTCCCAGCTCTTTGTCTCAGCCGATTCCGCAAAATTGGAAATAAATTTAATATTTTTTCGTAAACTTTACTACGGGCATCAGGATCTTGATGAGCAACCATCACTCCAAGCCCAATTTCAATATTCTCACGCACACTCATTTCCGCAAATAATCCCCTGCCTTGCGGAACGTAACCAATGCCTTGCTTGGGGATTTGATACGGCAATAATTTATTAATCTGTAGCTCTTGTAAATAAATTTCTCCGCCTTGCACAGGCAACAAACCCATAATTGTTTTTAAACAAGTGGTTTTCCCCACCCCATTGCGCCCCATAATGCACGTAACTTCACCTGTTTTTGCGCTGAAATTAAAATCGCGCAACACCATAATATCACCATAAGAACAAAAAACTGCTTTCATTTCTAACATTATTGCTGCCCCTGTTTTTGCAATATTTTCGATGTAGATTTGCCCAAATAAGCATTTTGCACCTCTTGATTCTTCCGAATTTCAGCCGGTGTGCCTTGCGCTAAAAATTTCCCAAAATTTAAAACCGTAATGCGCTCAGCTAAATCCATCACTACCGACATATTATGTTCAATTAACAGGATTGTTGCATTTTTGCTAATTTCACGAGCTAGCTGAATGAAATTAGCAATTTCACTTGCCGACATTCCTTGCGTAGGCTCATCTAGGATCAATAATCTAGGCTGCAATGCAACCCCCATTGCAATTTCTAAAATACGTTGATGCCCATAACTTAATGTTCCGGCAATTTGATTGGAATATTGCGCCAACTCAACTTTCGCTAAAACTGCCATAATCTTCTGTTGCAAATTCGCAAAACCCACCCCTTCAAACTGCAACCGTCTTTGTATTGGCAATGCAACATTATCATAGACAGAAAGATTGCCAAAAATAGATGTGATTTGAAATGTATAAGCAATGCCCTTTGCCACTCGGCGGTGAGCCGGCATTTTATGAATTAGCTCACCAGAAAAATAAATTTTTCCCTGACTCGGCATCAAACGACCACATAATAAGCTAACAAAACTGGTTTTCCCGGCACCGTTTGGACCAATCAAAGCATGCAATTCACCTGAAGGCAAATCAAAATCAAGATTATCAACAGCGCAAAGCCCGCCAAAATAACGAGATAATCCCCGAGTGGAAATCAAAGAGGTGGTTATAGAATTATCTGATTTCATGGTAACCACGGCCAAAATTTTGCCCGTAAAACGCCCAAAACTCCCTTGGGTGCCCAAAGAACCAACAGCAATAACGCCAACCCGACCACAATTAAATAAGCCGATAATAGATCACTTGCAATATCAATAAGATAAAACATAAAACCTGTTCCGATTAACGGCCCTAATAATGTTCCCGCCCCGCCCAAAAGCACCCAAAGCAACGGCAATACCGAATATTGAATCGAGGCAAAACTGGCACCAACATAACCAAACAGCAAACCATAAACCGCACCGGCCATGCCGGCCATCGTTCCAGAAATACATAAAGCGATTAATTTATACAAGACTGGATTATAGCCAAGCATCCGACACCGTTCTTCATTTTCTCGTATCGCGTTCAGGGTGCGTCCTAAGGGCGAAGATACAATTCTAAAACTTATCAATAAAATTACCGCAAATAATGCTAAAGCAACAAAATAAATCACCTGGGGGTTCGATAAATCTACTCCGCCAATAATCCGTTGCGCTTTTGAAATCACAAAACCTTCATCACCACGAGTATATTCGCCATAATAGAGCAAAGCAAGGTAACCGATCTGCGCAAACATCAAGGTAACAATCATAAAGGAAACCCCAGCAGTGCGTAGTGCCAAAACACCGACAACAAGGCTTATCACCAAAGCCAGCAAAATACCGAGTAATAATGCCAATAATGTAGGCAAACCTAACAAAGTAACTGCAAGCCCCATACCATAAAGCCCAGCACTGAAAAATAAAGCATGCCCTAAACTTAGCATGCCCGTATAACCAAAAGCAATATTATATCCCATAGCAAAACAAGCCAATACCATGATTCGCGCCATGTTAACATGATGATATGGTGGCAAAATAAATTGCAAAATAAACAGTACCATAATCACTGCCAAATGCACACCCAATGAAAAATAACGCGACTTGGCAGAATCCAACCCGGCAGAATCATCAAAGCGCAAAAACTTGAAAAACCCGCATAATTTTTGCCACAAAGAACAATCTAATTGTTGGACAATACGATATTTTATTTGGTGTAATTTTATTTGCAAAAAATTCATTAATCATTTCATTCCACAAAAACTTTGCACATCCAACTAATGGCTTCGCGCGCCCAGCAAACCTTGCGGGCGGTACACCAAAACCATAGCGACAAAAAATGTTGCAATCATTTTTGCCAAAGTAGGCGCAAAATAAACCGAGATAATTCCATCGCTCATACCCATTAGAATCGCTGCCAATAAAGTGCCACGCAAACTACCCAAGCCTCCAATAATCACCACAATGAATGATAATAACAGGGGATCACCGCCCATCAAATAATGCGCTTGCTGAGTAGGAACAATCAGCACCGCACCGATGGCAGCAAGCATAGCTCCCAACGCAAACACACCCATATAAACATAATCCACCGGAATCCCAAAAGCCTGCGCCATCTCACGATTATATTGCGTGGCGCGCATCCAAAGCCCAAGACGTGTTCGACTCATCAAAAACCAAACCCCCAAAAGCACAAAAATTGCAAAAGGAATAATCGCAAGCTTATAACCCGAATAACCAAACCCTGGAAACCGCACAATAAATTCAAAAGGAGCCTCAACCGAACGCGCCGCAGGCCCATAAATGGAAAGTGTTATTTGCTGCAAAACATAAAGCAGCCCAATCGTCGCCACAATGGTGGCATCAGGCTGATAATTTAATTTTCGTAACACCAACCGATCCACAATCACCGCAATAATACCAACAATGAAAGGGCTGATTAGCAAGGCTAAAATAAATCTTATCCATGGATCTCCCGCAATGAGATCCATAACAAACCAGGCAATAACCGCGCCCAGCATAAAAAACTCACCATGGGCGATATTAACCACACGCATCACACCAAAAACCAACGATAACCCAACGGCAGTAAGTGCCAATACTGCCGCCATCACCGCCCCTTCAAGCGAGGCGAGTAGAAAGTAAGAATTAAAAATCATCGCAAATTATCAAGATCCTATTACAAGAAACACATCATAGATAACAACCTAAACGGGCACAATGTTACTCAATCTCTACTGAAAATTACTATAAAGCCTGTGTGGTATAATCCACCTCATCATCATAATAACTATCCTCAATATTTGTAGTATGGATAAGTTTCAACTTCCCTTTTTTCACTTGAGAAATATATTGCTTGCCGAAAACTTGATGAGTTTTGCCATTAAATATTTTTTCTCCTTGCGGATGTTCGATCGAATAAGGTATTTTTGTAACAGCTTCCATAGCTTCAATCAATTTCAGACGATCTGCAATCGTTTTATATTGCGCAGCTTCCATGGTTTGCTTCAAAAAGAATAATGTTTCCCAGCAACTATACATATGTGCATAGGTAGAGATATCTTTGCCATCAGCAACCGAGGCACCATTTTTATCAACACCAACCGCCTCACGATAAGCCGCTTCATGTTTTCCAATGCTTTTATCGTAATAGCGTGGGTGACCTTCCCAAAAATAACTACCTTCTAAAAATTCAAGACCTGGGCTTGCAATATCCACAGCTTCAAGACTATCGATAAAACCAAAAATTTCCGGACGAGACCCACCCGAATAAAATTGACCCAATTCTTTAACAAAAGTAAGAACCGCTGGGCCTACCATAACATGATAAACAACATCTGTGTCTTTTGGGATTTTTGGTAAATATTTCGTGAAAGATTGCTCACCCGGTGGAATTGCAATTTTGCGAATAACTTGCCCGCCTTGTTTTTCAATTGCCGCCGAGAAATAATCGCGGTGATCATGCCCAAAAGCAAAATCTGGATAAATCATGGTTACTTTTTTCCCTAGTTTTTTTGCAACCCAGGGTGCCATTGTTTCCACCTGGCTTTTTACATCGGTAATGCAAGGTTGCAATGTGTAACGATTTAATTTACCCGATGCTACATGATGCCCTTCAGAACATACCAGATAGGGAATTTTCAAATCACCCGCACGAGGCGCAGAACCAAACACAACATGGCTAAATAATGTCCCAAAGGCAACATCACATTTTAATTTTGTTGCAAATTTTTCTACCACTTCACCCCCGCGTTTGGGATCGGTACCATCATCTTCAACAACCAGTTCAATCTCTCGCCCATTAATGCCTCCTTGGGCATTAATCATCTTCGCCGCAGCCGTAGCAACACGCCCGTACCAAACCCCATAAGAGGCACCGATACCCGTGCGATGCACCTGAAAACCAATACGAATCGGAGCCGATGTTGCCGCTTCTACAAATCCCGCCAAAGGTGCGGTTGCAACCACTGCCCCCGTCGCTGCAATGCCTTGCAACATTTGACGACGTGTTGATTGTAATATTTTTGTCATTTTGACCTCCTGAAAAACTTCTATAAAAACAATAACCAAGCCTAAAATCTTGTACCACTATTTTCCATACTACGCATATTACGACTCATAAGTCCATAATTTTTACCATTCAAAATCCAAAATTGTTAATTCTTGGTTCGTACAATTTATGATTACGCTCTGAATATCCCTAATTTCATTATATTCGTACACGAATGAATTTCTTGCTCGAAAAAACTGTAATTTGTTTGTAAAATACTGGGCAAAAGACTATATTGATTTCATATAGAATGGCTATATAAGAATCGATTAAACGAATATAGATCATTATCTGATACAAACTTAAAGAATGGATTCTCTATGACTTACAATTGGGAAGATAGTTTTCAGCTAGAAGCCATGTTAACCGATGAAGAGCGTATGATTCAAAAAAGTACGCAAAATTTCGCGCGTGATGTTTTAATGCCACAAATTACGCAAAATTATCGTGATGAAAGTTTCCCTCCCACTTTAATGCGCCAAATGGGTGAGTTAGGACTTTTGGGCGCAACTCTGCCTGCACAATATGGTGGCTGTGATATTAATCATATCAGCTATGGTTTGATGGCACGCGAAATTGAACGCATTGATTCTGGATATCGCTCAGCAATGTCAGTACAATCTTCACTGGTTATGCATCCCATTTTCACTTTTGGTACGAAGGCCCAAAAACAAAAATATTTGCCCAAATTAGCCAGTGGCGAATTAATTGGGTGTTTTGGTCTTACCGAACCTGATCATGGTTCGGACCCTGGATCGATGATCACGCGCGCTGAGAAAATTTCGGGTGGCTATGCCTTAAATGGTGCAAAAACATGGATTACGAATGCGCCTCTTGCGGATATTGCCATTATTTGGGCAAAATTAGATGGCGTGATTCGAGGCTTTATTTTGGATCGCTCTATTGCCGGGGAAGCGATGCACACCCCAAAAATCGATGGCAAATTATCTCTGCGAGCATCGATAACCGGATCAATCATGCTTGAGAAAGCTTTTGTTCCTGAAGAAAATATTTTTCCGAATATTACCGGATTAAAAGGCCCGTTTTCTTGCCTCAACAAAGCCCGATTTGGCATTGCTTGGGGCGTTTTGGGAGCTGCTGAATTTTGTTGGCATGCAGCGCGTAACTACACCCTAGGGCGCAAGCAATTTGGGCGCCCCCTTGCCGCCAATCAGCTGATTCAATTGAAACTTGCCGATATGCAAACCGAAATTACCCTTGCCCTGCTTTCATGCTTTCGAGCTGCACAATTATTAGATTTTGGGAATTGCCCTCCCGAAAATATCTCTCTCATTAAACGAAACTCCTGTGGCAAGGCCCTAATGATCGCCCGTACTGCACGCGATATGCATGGGGGTAATGGCATCTCAGACGAATATCATATTATGCGCCATGTCATGAATTTAGAAACCGTAAACACCTATGAAGGCACTCACGACATCCACGCCCTAATTTTAGGACGCGGACAAACTGGACTACAAGCCTTTACAGGATGAAAATCTGCACTCATAAAAACATGGCAATTTTACGAAACCCCACTCCCCTTGCAAAAATAAAATAAGGGCACAAATAAGATAAAGGATTTTTTATGTTCTCGCAAAAATTCAATCATTGGCAAATTACCCAAGATCTTGATAACATCATTTGGCTCTATTTTGATCATGCCCAGAAAAGGGTCAATATTCTTGATATCGAAGCTTTACAAGAATTTGCTAGAATTGCCCAAATTCTACAAGATAATGCCAATAATATCACCGGGCTAATCTTGCTTAATGCCAAACCCACCGGCTTTATTTATGGTGCTGACATTCATGAATTTGAAAAATTTCCAACCGAAGCAAACGTGCATAAACATTTACAATCTGTGCATCAAACCTTTGCCAAGATTGCGAATTTACCTTGCCCAACTGCGGTAGGAATTGATGGGTTGGCTTTGGGCGGCGGATTGGAGATTGCCCTATTATTCGACCAGATCATTGCCATAAATAATACGAAAACCCAATTGGCTTTTCCAGAAATTAAATTAGGATTAATCCCCGCCTATGGTGGTACCGGCCGTACTTTGGCGCGCATTAATCATTTCCATTTGTTGCGTATGGTTTTAAGTGGGCGCCAAGTAGGCAGCGAAGAAGCATTCGATATTGGGCTTGTAGATCTGTTAGTGGCCGATCACAATGCCCTTAAAGATGCACTGAAAAATACCATTTCCATGGGAAAAAAACGAAAAAATTCCTCTCAAGAAAGTTCTTCTCAAAGCACTCCCGAAAATATGCAAGCGATTATGGCCGATGCTCGGTTGGTAATTGAGGCAAAATATCGCCCCGACCATAACCCCGCCGCTTTCGCCCTTTTAGAACATTTTACCCAACATGGTTTTGATCATAACGCTTTGATTGCCGATGAGCTCACAATATTCCCAACCTTATTAATGGGAAAAATTTCTAAAAATAAACGTCGCATCTTTGCTCTTACCGACCGAATCAAAAAACAAACGAAACAGGATCCTAAAATTAACAATGTTCATGTTGTTGGTGCTGGCGTTATGGGCGGTGATATTGCTGCGATCGCGGCTTTGGCTGGATTTCATGTTAGTTTGCAAGATTTAAACCCTAATACCATCTTGCTAGCACAAAAACGTGCCCAAGAAATATTTGCCCGCAAATTACCAACTCCAGAAAAAATTACTGAAGCACAAAATAGACTCATTTCCGACCCAAAAGGCGGAGCTATTGCGAATGCAGATATTGTGATCGAGGCGGTTGCAGAATCCTTAACGATAAAACAACAAGTTTTTACCGAGCTTGCCCAAAAGGTGAAACCTAGTACTCTTCTTGCCAGCAATACATCGGCAATCCCTTTAGAAAAAATTGCGGAGAATTTACCAAACCCGCAAAATTTCATGGGTTTGCATTTTTTCAACCCGGTGCCAGTTTTGCCCTTGGTGGAAATTATCACGATTCAAGCCTCTGCCAACGAATCAATCCAGCGCGCTTTGGCATTTATCGGGGCATTGGGTAAATTGCCAATATTATGTAAATCCGTACCCGGTTTTTTGGTAAATCGAGCCTTATTTCCCTATATTTTTGCGAGTATCGAGGCGGTTTTAAATGGCGAATCTGCTGATAAAATTGATCAAGCCCTCTTAGATTTCGGTATGAAGATGGGTCCGATTGAACTTGCCGACCAAATTGGCCTAGATGTTTGTTTTGATATTAGCACCTCTTTAGGCGCACCGAATAATGTTCGCCTAGCCTTGCAAGCAAAAATAGCATCAGGAGCTATCGGGCGCAAAACTGGCACCGGCTTTTACAGCTGGAACGCTAACAAAGCCGTGCGTCCCCGCAAAACCTATCAATCCACTGCGATGCAGAATCTGGCGCAAGATTTGCTAAGCCCATTGATCGATAAATGCCATAGTGCCGTTACCACACAAATCGTTGCCGATGCCGATCTGGTAGATGCCGCCATGATTTTTGGCATTGGGTTTCCTGAACATACCGGCGGACCTTTGCATTGGAAAAATTCTCAATTTCTTTAGGCCCCGCCTGTTGGTGTGGAGAGTAACCACAAGCCAAAAATTGTATAAAGCATCATTAACAACGTCATCGGAAAATGAGCAATTTTGCCCCGCACTCCCTGATGACTAACATGAGAATTTGAACAGGCCAGAATCACGGCAATCACATGCCCAATCACGATCACTGCAGATTGAAAATTCCAAATCGCAATTTGTGAACTATAATCTTTCATAAATGAGGTGGTAACAAAATGATGTGGCAAAGCAAAAATATTCCAACCCAATCCAAAAGGATCACTGAAAGATTTTATCAAATATTGCATATTAATTAACAAGGCGGTAAAATAATGGGCAATATGATAGGCAGCGGCAATGGGCAAGAAAGTAGCAACCATGCGCCCAGCTTCTTGCCAGAAAAATTTAACCCTGCCAACAAAACAAGAGAGCGCAATCACGCTTAAAATAAGCATCCCGCTTAATAGCCAAGCTGATAGCAACCCAGCGCTATTGATCTCAAGCACATTCGAGCGTCCCTCGAAAGCCAAAGGATTCACCCCAATCGCCAATAACCAAAAGAAACTATCGGCAAAACCATCGAAGCTTACCGATGCCAAAACCAAAACCACAAATGCAATCGCCGTTTTCGACAATGTTGGCATCATTTCCATTCTTTTGCCTGGAAACCCCAACATTAGCAATTCTTGATTCCCCTCACGTTGAATCCATAAAGGGGCAATTCGGCCAATAAAGCGAAAAAATACAGTGAAAAATTCACCCTTCTCCAGCCAACCCTCACCCTGATAACAAGCAAGAATAAAAATAATGCCCCAATAAATCAAAACACTCTGTGCTAAAACTGCTGGATCATCAGGAGCAAGCGAGATAATTTCAAACCAAGCAAATCCAAAAAAACCAATAATGGCCGGAAAATACCCTAATTTATCCAATATCCCTTTTGCACCATTTTGGATTGAAGCATTCGATTGTGTTTCAGAAACACCCAACCATTTGCGTGTAAGTTTCACAGCGGCACACCATGGATTCAAAAAATCCCAAACATTTGCAAAAATTACTGTAAGCAAAGTTAGCACCACCCATAGCACCGTCCACACCATCAACACCAAAATATTTTCCAGCGGATCCCGACTGCCAACAAACCCCACAATCACCAATAACACCAGTGCAAGAAAACTAAGCCAATGGGTGAAGCGACAAAGCGATGCCATTGGAAAAATACCCAATTTTTTTGGCAGAACCGTTATTTTTTTTGGCAATAACAGCACCAAAACAAATGTTGCCAGCACAACCATTGCCCCCGTAGCATAATAGTAGCCTAATGGCAAGGTAACAATAAAAATCCGCTCGGAGGAATGCGCCCATAGCGCAGGAATGCCCGCCAAGAAAAAGACAACAAAACCAACTATCGCTACAATTAAGCTATGTTTCCAAATATTTTTCATCATTCCTCTGATGCTATCTTCTGGAAATTACCATTTTCAAATCTCGCTAGAATGAATGATTTTTACGCCTTTTTCTGCCATAACTGCACATGCAGATTCTACTTCATCAATGCCCCGACAGGCATCCAGAATCAATATCGTTTCAAATCCATAGCTGATTGCATCCATCGCCGAGAAATGAACACAAAAATCTGTTGCCAGCCCAACCAAATAAATCTTGGTAATGCCACGTTCTTTCAAGTAACCTGAAAGTCCTGTTGGCGTTTTTTTATCATTTTCTAAAAAAGCAGAATAACTATCTATTGCCGGATTATAACCCTTGCGGATGATTAGATCGCATAAATTTAACCGCAATTCGGGATGAAATTCAGCCCCTTGAGAACCTTGAATGCAATGATCTGGCCAAAGTATTTGAGGGCCATATTCCATTTCAATCGTCGTGAAAACTTCTTTGCCAGCATGGCTGCTTGCAAATGAATTATGGCCAGCTGGGTGCCAATCTTGCGTTACAATACTCACTGCAAATTTTGCCATCAACGCATTAATCGGCGCAACCACCTGCTCACCCTCAGGCACAGCCAAGCTTCCGCCCAAACAAAAATCATTTTGCACATCAATAACCAATAAAGCTTCTGTTTTATTCATCCTACACCTCATTATTGTCTATATTACCATCCAATTTAGAATAAAGCATTTTTTCCAAAAAAACACTATTTATCTGTCAAAAATCATGCCATGATTTAATCCATGACAATCAATCTTACTTCCAATATTTGTGCAATTCTATTGGCCGCCGGTGCATCGCACCGTATGGGGGATGCCAATAAATTATTACTTCCTATTAACAATAAAAAACTCATCCATTATCCAATTCATGCCTTACTGAATAGCAAGATTGCTGATCTCTATATTGTGCTTGGGTATCAGGCAAAAACCATGCAGACCTATATTCATGCTGTTGTTAATCAGCAAAAAACCAAAAAAATAGAAATGCTTATCGCCACAAATTGGCAATTAGGCATGGGGCACAGCCTAGCACGAGCCATTCATATTTTGCCCAATACGATTACCGCGGCTTTGGTCATGCTGGCCGATATGCCCGCGATCACTTCTGTTGAGATTAACCATTTGCTAGATCATTTCAGCGAAGGCAATTTCATCATTCCCACTTATCAAGGGGTTTTGGGCAATCCTATTATTATTCCTCGAAAATTCTTTCCACAATTACACGAAATAAGGCACAGTAAAATTGTAAACAATCAAGGTGCACGCAATCTCATCAATGCAAACCCTCAACATGTTGTGAAAGTAAATTTCAAGACCCAAGCCATTTTGCAAGATATCGATACCAAATCCGATTTCAAAGCATTTTTCGGACAATAAAATTTTGATGGAAAATCAATCTTCATTCAAAGGTTGATGCTTGAATCAACTCCTTGGTATAAGGATGTTTTGGAGCAGAAAAAATTATATTTGCATCTTCATGCTCAATAATTTTTCCTGAGTGCATTACCATCACCTGAGTGCATAATCGACTTGTAAGTGCAATATCATGAATCATAAAAATCATCGTCAATTTCAGTTCTTTCGCAAGCTGTTCTAACAATAATAAAATTTTTGTTTGCTGAATAAGATCTAACCCGAAAATGATATTATCAATCAAAATAAATTTGGGCGCGACCATAATCGCTCGTGCAATTGCAACCCTTCGATATTCTTCTGGTGATAAATGCCGAGGATATTTTTGAATGCAATCCGCCGTAAGCTCTACTTGAGCTAAAACTCGTTTTAACTGCGTTTTACTACTTTTAACAGATTTTATGCCCTCAAACGGTGCGGTAATAATTCTGCCTACATTCATTTCTGGATTTAAGGTTGAACCTCTTAGCACCATTTGCATTTGTGAGCGTAATTGCAACAATCGATAATCGCTTAATTTCTTAATTTCTTTTCCATCGAAAATAATTTTTCCAGATTCTCGTGGAATTAAACCAAAAATTACTCGTGCCAGAGCATTTTGCCCACTTGCATCATCCCCAACAATTCCTAATATCGTTTCTTTTCGAAGGTGCAAATTGATTTTTACTATTTTTGCAATCGGAGACACCTTAAGAATTGGAAATCCGCAAGAATTTTCGGCATAATTTGCCGATAAATCATGCAACGATAAAATATGTTGCGACGCATTTATACTTACTGCAGAATTATCAATTTGCTTATTTCCCATAGCGCAAACACCATTTCTCATCACTCAACGTAATTTCCTCTACAATCTTTGTTGATAATTCTCCATCGATAAGAGCCAAGCCCAAATGCGGTTGCGCACAATTTGGCATCATTTTTAGCATCGCTTTTAAGTAAGAATCTCGCATCGAATCTTCAAAAGACTTAGCATTAATCTGTTCCACCAGATAACCCTCATATAAGACCGTCAATCGGGGGCATAATGTTGTGATCATTCCAACATCATGGCTTAGCAATAATAGCGATGTATCTGAATTTTTTTCCTTTGCCAATAATCTTAAATTTTGCTTACGCTGCACAGAATTAAGCAAGACAGCCGATTCATCCACAATGATTAAATCCGGCGCAACCATAAGTGCTGCACTGATTAAAATTTTTTGGCATAGTGCACTCGATAATTGATGTGGGTATTGTTTGAATATTTTTTCTGGATCCACAACCGCCATTTTTGCAAATGCATCAAGAACATGCCGATATGCATTTTCTTTGCTATCATGTCGTCGTCTCGCGAAAAGTTGCATCATCTGTTTCCCAATATTTTTCAGCGGATTTAGTGCTGCAATCGGATCAGATGGAACCAAAGCAATCCGCCTTGAAACAAAATCCTGACGATCCAACTCTTTCATGCATAATAAATCTTCACCATCTAAATAAACTCTCCCTGAAATAATTTTGGTTACAGGTGATAATAACCCAAATAAAGTTTTAACAATAAGGGTTTTGCCCGCCAATGATTGCCCGAGCACACCATAAGTTTCACCGCGAGTAATTTGCAAATTAACATCGCGGAGTAACCGCAGATCTGAAGATTTTTTGAGCGCGATATTTAATTCTTCAATATCCAAATAGGGTCTCACATCTCAAACTCCAAAGTTTGTTGCAATCTTTTCCCCAAATAATTCAATGCGATAACACTAAGAACCAACATCATAAACGGAAACATAACCACCCACCATGCCCCATTAACTTGATTCATTCCACTAACAAGCATCATCCCCCATGTTAAATAATGGTCAGGTGTCATCCCAAAAAACGATATCACCGCCTCAGCCACCATGGAAGTTGCGATACTGATCAACAATAATGAAAAAATTAATTTCCAACAATTGGGTAAAATTTCACTCACCAAAATTTGCCAATCATTGAAACCGATAATGCGCGCACTATCAACATAATTGATTTGCATTTGCAAACAAACCCAAGATTGAACTTTCTGGTAAAAATAAACCCATTGCACAGAAATTATGATCACCACAAAACTGGGCATTGTACCCTTTAAGGTAAAAATAAAAACAATTGATACCAACAAAGCGAAAAAAGGGAACCCAAAATACATGAAATTTAACAAATATCTATTTGCTTTGCCACGATAAAACCCCACCAGCAAACCCAGAAAACTTCCAAAAATACCGGATAATAATGCCGCGCTTAAACTCATACTACATGTGAGTTTTGTTGCATAGGATAGGCGCGAAAACACACCTCGCCCAAATTCATCCGTTCCTAAATGATAACCTAATTGGGCCCCTTCTTGCCAAAAAGGGGGGATCATCGCATCCAAACTATAAAGTTGATCGGGCTGCAAATGACTCTTAAGAACCAAAAAATCAGCAAATAGCAAAAAAAACACCAAAACCGTCAACCAAAAAATACTAAGAAATAAGTAAAACGGCATATGATATGGAATTTTTCCGCGCCAAAAATCAAAATTATTGAATAATCGAACTGTCATTCTATATTTCTGAATTTTATAAAAAAATAAAAATAAAATAAATCCATAATCATATGAATTCCCAACAAAAATAACATTGAAACCAAAAATATGCCTTGAAATAAAGGAAAGTCTCGCAAAATAATGGCATTAATCAAGGTATCCCCCAAACCATGATAGGAAAATAAATATTCAATAAATAAACTGAAACCCATAAGGGAAAACATCTCTAGTTGGATAATCGGAATAATCGCAAACAACGCATTGGGCAAAACCTCGCTTACCATATTTTTCCTGCGCTCAATAGCTCTACAATTCGCTAATAGAATATAATCATGATTTGCAATCGTAAACATTTTTTGTCGCAAAGAGTAAGAAAACACGCCCGCAAAGGGCAAAGCAAGGGCTAAAGCAGGTATGATCATATCATTTAACACCCGTTTTACCCCATCCCAATCTCCTGTGAAAATACTTTCCAACAAGTAAAAATTGGTTTGGAAAGATAATTCTGCCAACGAGCCATTTGTAACAAAAATCTGACTATACCCAACCCATGAAACCATAAAGAGAAAAAACATCCCCCAAAGAAAAGCCGGCAATAATCGCATTAATCCTTCACATATATCTATAAATTTACTGAAAAAACGAGATATTTTGGCATTCGCAAGCACCACCAATAGGGCCCCCAACACCAATCCAATCATGAAACTCAGTAAAATTAGCTCTAGAGTTCTGGGGAAAACTTGCCAAACAACCTCAGTTACCGCTTCACCAGAAACCATAGAAACACCAAGATAACCCCGAAAAATATGCAATATCCAGATAAAGAATTGTTGTATCAAGGAATGATCCAAGCCATAAAATTCAGACAAAATTGGCTGATCTTCCAAAGCCAAATGATGAGGAATCAACCAACGCGTCAGAAACACAAAAACTACCGTGCTAAGGGCAATTCCGATAACAGCACAAAATCGTATTTTTATATTTGTAGCGAACATAAAATTCAACATAGGTCTTCATGAAAATCAATCTCACTGCAACCTTACAGATCCCGTCCTAAGTTTGAACAAAACAACCTCAAACTTCCTCCTCAGAAAGGACAATCTAGCAAAAAAAAAAAAATCTCGCAAGTTCTTTCATGGAGGTAAAGAATATTTACCTGAACAAAATATGAATATTTTACTATCATTTCGGTTGCATTGTAATAATTTGTGCTAAAATAGAAATTGCAATATCGCTTGCAGATTTACCGCTTCTAAAAAGTCCAGCAGGAGCATTGATTCTCGCAATATCTGTACCTTCAATATTACAGGAACGAAGCCTATCAACCCGCCTAGTATGAGTTGTATCACTACCCATCGCCCCGATATAAAAGGCATCACTGGCTAAAATGATTGGCAAAAATTTGATTTCCTGTTCATGATCATGAAAAACTGTTACCACCGCACTATAACAATCAATCATAATATCCTCAACATTGGTAAAATGCTGAGCTATGATATTATCTGATTGGTAAATTTGATCGATTTCTAGATCAGTGCGATCACAAATAACTTCAAAATTACTAAGTTGAGCAATTTTTGCCAGCTGAACCGCAACCGCACCCGTGCCCAGAATAATCACACGAATCTTAGGTGAATAGGTAACCCAAAAACAATTTTCCATCATTTCCGAAAGGTGATTACGATGTTGTGCCATCTTAAAATTACCATGATTAGGAGTATTTTCTAGCAGTAAATAACTTGTACGCCGTGCCTGATAATCTGTATCAATTGCCATTAAAATTTCTAGAGTGATTTGAGTATCAAAATATAAATCCACACGGCTATCACATGGCAACTGAATATCAAGATAATTCGAACCCTTTCCATAACTCACAAGCCTACTCACACCTGCCTCAATACAAAGCAAAGCCTCATCTTGTACGGCTTTTTCAAAGCACCCTGCTAATAAATAACCTGCTCGCTCGGCATTTTCACTAACAACCATCTGTGCACCCAGAGATCGAGGTGCCGAACCTTGGATTCCCACCAAAGTAATCAATGCAATTTTTTGCCCGATAGCCAGCTTGGCACAAGCAAAATCAACAACATATTCCGAAAAATTTTCCTGTCCATATTCAATCACAAAAAACGACCATCTTCGTATTACGCTATAAAATAATAAATATAATCTATAAAGAATTTACTATCAATTGCATAATTTCTTAAATTTGTAAAAAATTTAAAACAGAATCTCGGGTAAATTTATCTGCAGAACCTTGCTTTTTTATCACACCATTTTCAATTAAAATAAAATCAGTTGCACAAGAAAATAAAAAATTAATGTTTTGTTCTGCAATGATCATCCCCGTATCTTTGGCTCGTTTTTGAACAAAATCAACCATAATATTAATATTTTCTTGGGCAACCCCTTCCGTAGGTTCATCGAGTAAAACATACTTAGCATCGGCAATAATCGCTCGGGAAAAAGCTAAAATCTTTTTCTCGCCACCGCTTAAATTACCTGCCTTACTCTTTAATCTTTGCGATAAAATAGGAAATTTATCTTGTAATTCTTGTAACAACTTATGATCAATCGTTTTATCAATGGAAAAATTTTTCTCTACAGTTAAGCCACCAAAAACCATATTCTCTGAAGCACTATAAAACATACCATATTGCCTTCTGCTATAGATTGGCAAATGCGTAATATCCGTATCCTGATAGGTCACTTCACCTTGATAAATACGGTTAATACCCATCAATGATTTTAAAAAACTGCTCTTTCCGGCACCGTTGCGGCCAACAATGCCAATAACTTGCTTCGGTTGCAAACTTCCAGTGAAATTCTTAAACACAGGCAAATCATAACCTGCTTGCAAATCATTCCAACAAATCATTTTATGCCTCCGCTATAAACCGCCTTCACAGCCTCGTTTTTGCGCACCTCATCATAACTACCATCGGCAAGC
>CBDBJL010000014.1:0-1201 GCA_965206365.1 Alphaproteobacteria bacterium | reverse complement strand
GTTTGTGAATCTATGGAAGATGCACAAAATGTTGTTCAAGAAATGCTGGGTGGACAATTTGGTGAAGCAAGTCAAGAAATTGTGATTGAAGAATTTATGCAAGGCGAGGAAGCCTCTATTTTTGCTATTTGTGATGGCGAAAATTATGTTGTGCTTGATTCAGCTCAAGATCACAAACGAATTGGAGAAGGTGATACAGGTTTAAATACCGGAGGAATGGGAGCATATTCTCCAGCACCTATTGTTACAAAGGAAGCATTAGAACAAGTTTGTCAAACAATCATTGAACCTACTTTAAAAGGGATGAAACAAGAAAAATGTGCTTATCAAGGAGTTCTTTATGTTGGACTTATGATTTATAATCAAAAAATTAAGGTGGTTGAATATAATTGTCGATTTGGTGATCCTGAAGCTCAAGTCGTTTTGCCAAACTATACAGGTGATTTTTTAGAATTGGTTGAAAAAACGGTAAATCAAAAATTAGATCAAATTCCGTTTAAACCTACTCAACAATCTTCTGTAATTGTTGTTGGTGTCGTTAACGGATATCCTGAAGCATACGAAAAAGGAAATCCAATTCATGGTTTAAAGAATTCTTTTCCACCAAATTGTTATGTGATTCATGCAGGAACAAAGCAAATAGAAAATAAAATTGTAACCAATGGGGGACGGGTTTTAGGCTTTGTTGCTCAAGCGAATTCATTGAAAGAGGCAGTTAATTTGGTTTACCAAATGCCACAAAAGGTTTATTTTGAAAAAATGTATTACCGTTCTGATATTGCTCATCGGGCTTTAAAATCGTAAATAATTAATTAAAAAAGGAGAAATAAAATGAATCAAGTTGTTCTTGTTGGAATTTTATCAGGAAGTGCTTCAGATAAACCTATTATCGATAAAATTACTTCCGTACTGGATGAGTTTGGAATTGGTTGGGATTATCAAGTTTTATCTGCCCATCGTACACCTAAAAAATGTGTACAATATGTGGAGGCTGCTGAAGGTAAGGGAATGAAGGTTCTGATTGCTATTGCTGGATTATCGGCTGCGTTACCAGGTGTTGTTGCCGCTCATACACTTTTACCTGTAATTGGTGTGCCTGGTGATGGAGGACCTTTAAACGGAGAAGATGCATTACATAGTATTGTTCAAATGCCTCCAGGAATTCCTGTTGCAACAGTCGGAATTGGTAACGGTAAAAATG
>CBDBJL010000013.1:0-1341 GCA_965206365.1 Alphaproteobacteria bacterium | reverse complement strand
TGATAATGACCCATTATTTTTATTTAAACAGTGGCAAGCTAACTTGAGAATAATGAATATCGAGGAAATAAAAACAGTGCCTTATGTGCCTATTTCTCATCCTTTTGTTGAGCGTTTAATAGGTAGTATTCGCAGAGAATATTTAGATCGGCTATTTTTCTGGAACGCATCTGATTTAGAAAATAAATTACAAGATTATATGGACTATTATAATCAGATCCGGTGCCATGTAAGTCTTATTGGCAAAACACCACAACAAGCAGCGAATAAACATAAAAATAACATCATCGACTTCAATGCTTATCGTTGGAAATCACATTGCCAGGGATTATTTAATCTGCCTATTGCCGCTTGACTTAGAATTCGCCATGCACATACTAAAAATGATCATATTTCCCATCCTATACGATAAACACCTATCCTGGGTCGATCGTAAAAAAGCATTTATAAAAAAGTTAAAATGGTATCAAAAAGAAGGCTATTTTGACAAAGCGCTGAGTCTCATCTATACCCGTGAAGATACAAGCGAAAACCGAGACAAAGCAAAAAGCTACATCCTATCATGGCAACAAGCGCTACTAGCTTTCCTCAAACCTTTATTGAACGCTGGTTTGAACGCGCAGCAAAGCGTAATAATCACAGCGTTAAAGCACTTAATGAATTATTGGCAAGGTTTGATATCCAAGCCATTGAGCACTATGGCATCATGGCTAAGCTGTCTTAATAAAAATATAGAAATCCCTTATGCTCCACAAACAAGCGTGGCGCAATTTTGAGCACTTGCAGCCAAGCCTGATTTTGGCTTATAATGCAACTGCCTCTCCTAATCGTAAGTGTTTTTTTGGCGGGTCACGCCGCGTAAGTGCGAAGCCCTTACGCGGTTGCCTTTTAACGAGCAACAACAAGCCCGCTAGAATCAACAGGATTTACGATGTCTATTCTTCTGCCAAGACTGACTGCATCTCTAAGTAAAACAAGCTTACTTGCACTGATATTTATTTCACGTTTGCCGAAATCTTGATCCTTAAGCGGCGTTAATATTTTTTTCCACGCCGGTTGGTTAATCGCCGGCATCATCCTTAAATACCTGACTGATTTATAGATTATATGTTTTATGAGATGGTAAACACATTTCTGTAATGATCAATAAAAATAATGTTACCTGTATCTGTATGCGAGCGTATTTCTAAGACAGGCCTTTAACGCTTAATTTCTAACTATCCATTCACAAGCACAAATTTTTTTATTTTGCTTGACAACTGACATGCTCAATTAGAATAATAACTATTCGTCTTGCCCGTTTTTTTAATGGATATATGTTAACACAGGATAAATAATGGC
>CBDBJL010000012.1:0-5115 GCA_965206365.1 Alphaproteobacteria bacterium | reverse complement strand
CTAAAAGTAAATAGCCCAACTGAAACAAGACTAGGGGGCGTTTTTGCTATGGTTTGCCCCACAAACTCAACATTTACGGGCTTGCTAACTAATGGGACGTTTGTTTGTACCGAATTACCTTGACTATTGATTAACAGAATTTGGGGGCGCCTTTCTATTTCCTTTATAATTATTTCTAAATCTCTTTAATCCTTTATGACCGCCCGATCTCTTAGTTATCTTCATTCGTAAGGTTCCTCTTGTGCTTCCTTACCTAACCAACTATTCAATAATGAATTTTTAGTTTCGCCCTTTAAAGTAATAGCCCTTTCAATCTTATTCTTTTGTAATTTATCTAATAGAGTGCTTTGTGTGTTTTGCTTATCTCTTAATGATTCTGAACTCTTGGCGTCTATTGAATACCTATAACCCAAACCAATTTCTAATATTTGCCTAATCAAAACTTGCGCCCGCTTTTGTGTCATGTGGTGTATTGACTCACTAGCAAGCCTTTCAAACTCTTTTAACTCAAATGCAAATCTAGCAAAGTACGGGCTATTAACTACGTGAGTTTTCCACCATGCTTTTTCAGGATCTAAAACTATTTGTTTAGAAACAGAACCGTCCATATTTTGAACAGTCTCTAAAGTTTGGCAAGCGTCAACTAATAGATCGATCCCGTCATGGTGTGAGGGTGTAGAATCAGGAATTATCCCCATAAAATAATTTAATAGATACCTATCTAATAAAAGATTATTGCCAACAAAAAAACGGCTACAAAATAGAAAAAAATGGTCAGAAATATACCGAAATGAAAGCAACGGGGGCGAAGCGTTTAAGGATTTTCAAAAACGAATGAGAAAACTAAAAAGAAAAATTGTTTAAATAGTTAACTATAAGACTATACCAACATGAAAGGGGGTATAATGTGGGTAATTTCCATACCTAGCGAACTAGATAAGGATCTAAGAGAAGTAATCACCAAAGCAAACGGCGGCGAATACCACAGGGGCGATCTAAAGGCGGGCGCCATTGAAGCCCTAAGAGATTATGTTAGAAAGAAAAGGCGGGGCGATTAAATGAAAATTAAATTCAAAGAACTAAGTAAGGATCATAAAATTTCTGTTATTTCGGCTTTAATGATAATGTTAGGCGGGATCATTATTGTAGCATTGAATTTTTTTAACGGTTTTATGCTTGATGGTTATATAAATAACGATTACAAACCACATTTATTCATTATTGGATTTATGGCGGGGTTAGGCGGAATGACATATCTTAAAGTTATTGAGATTGATATTAAATTAGAGAGGCTAAATAAGCAAAATGGTTAATTTTCTCTCTAAAGATATTTACTCAACAAAATGGATTACTGCAAAAATCACAACTAACGCAAACCGCGCTTATTTTGTGCCTATAAAACACGAAATAGGCGGCTACTTTTTAGCAGAAATTGAAAAGCAAATCTATTGTTTTAAGTTAGTTGGTAAGCGAGTTCAAGTTTATGAGCATACTTTAGTTAAATCGTTTAGAATAGTTGATTATGATATTAGTCATTATATGCCTATTTCCGCTTCTGATAACAAAGCCCTTGAGGATTGTTTAAGAATTAACTCACTACCAAAAATGAATCTAATGCTGTTTAATATTCTTAAACTCTTAGGACGGCAAGAAAGCCAAACCGAAGAATTTACCCCCCATGTTCTAGAAAATCTCGTCAAGAAAATAACTGAAAAAGAAAAGGATTACAAAACCCAAGTAGTTAATATTAAGAATTATTTATCTCACCTAAACATTAAGGAAATTGTAACCCCTGTTAGGAAAATATCAGAATTTATCGAAGAGGATCTTTTAGAAACCGACGCCGCCTTTATGGGATCCGTAGCAACCCAATTCTTGAAAGTAAATGAAGAACACCGAAAGATAACAAATTCCCCCGAAAAAGGAAAAGTAGCATGGATTAAGATTGTATTGATTTTAATGGTTGTAGGCGTGATCGCAGGCGTGGCTTATTGGGCGTATGATTCAGGTGTCTTTAATAATCTCTTACCTAGCCTTCCGACATTCGGCGGGTTAGCAAATAGCCCAAGCGGTATTATGGATCAATATCCCACGCCCGAAGCATTAAAAGCCGCCATTGACCGCGGCGACGTAAATTATAATGATTTACCCCCTGATATTAAAACAATGGTCGATCAGGTAGAAACCCCCACAGTAGAACCTTAACAATAAAGTGAAATACTATCCAATTAATCCCTAATCATGTTGTGGTTTTTGCTACAAAGTATATTCTTACAAACAATTCAAGTCAACGCTACAACGCCGTGTTTTATGAATTTTACACGGGGGCATAATATTTGGCAAGATTGCGGCGCCTCAACTGATTTCTTAGAGTTTGCCTTATTGCCTTTTGAATGGGCAACGGGCGGAAATTTCTCAATGATTCTAGTTTCTGTTATGATCCTTGTTACCTATATCAAATACCATAAAATAATTTATCCAATAATGATCGGTGTAATGTTCTTACCCGTATCATTCTTCTTATTCCCCGATTCATTCCTAAGTTATGCCTTTATCTTAGGTATAGGATTAGGCGCAGGCGTATTCATTTACTATATTCTAACACGACAAACTAAGGAATATTGAATAGTTATCTATTCTATAAAGCGCCCTATCGTTAAATACTAGAAAATTCGCGATTGAATTAATGGTTCAGCAACTAATGCCCCTGATAGGCGGATTTATCGGTCTTGTCATTATCTTGGGCGTAGGTACTTTGATCCTTGGTAATTCTACCATGGATTGTACCACACTAACAGGATATAACGCCACCACCCCCGCAAGTTCAACGGGATGGGCGAATACTTGTGTAACATCTAACACGAACGCACAAAGCGGTTATGCGCTATTAATCATAGCAATAATTGTGTTTGCCGCAGTTATCATCTTGAGTATTGTTCGATTACTAGGATAAATCGACAATCCCTTTCTTTTTTTTTAGAATATGCTAAAATAATAGGGGTTTATAGAAAACATTAATGAGTAGCCTTATCTTTCTAGGTTTTTCCATAATTATTTTTGTTATTTCTTATGGTGTTATGTTTATGATCGTCCCTATGGTTTTGGGTGTTTTCTTTTCTTTAGATATTCCAATAGCAAGCCCCGAATGGGCTACAACCCAACAAGAAACCGAGGACGTTGTAAGATGGCTTGTTCCTCTCGTCCCAACATTAGGAATATTCATTTTTATCATTAAGGTTATGATGAGCGCAAGCGCTAGAGGTAGAGACTAATTGTTTAAAATGTGTGAAACTTGCCGAGGTAGATTAGCAACCATGAAAATCAATGATAAATATCTTGATAGCAAATGCTTTGAATTTGAGGTTATGACATGATAAAATATATTTTTTTTTTGATAATCCCTTTACTTATCATATTCCCTAATGCCTACGCTAACACATTAGATTTAGAGACTACAACATGGGGCGAAATTAGGGACGCGGATAGTTCAGATTCATGTGAAGTTTCACCCGTACTTACTAATACCATTGATGGCGCGCTGGCTAGTGTGTTCACACTTAACCACGCCTCTATTGATTGCATGAGATCATATTTTGAATTTGATATTTCAAGTATTGATCCCTCATGGAATTTAACAAGCGCGTCTTTTGTCTTTGAAGTCACCGCGATAAATAGCCCACTTAATACAGATTACAGAAACATGGACTTTCAACCCTCAACCCAAGCCACAAGTTCATTAATGCAAGATATAGCGAACGGCACGGTCTATGTTTCCAACGATCCAACATCTACAACAGTAGGAACCAATAAAGTTCTTGATTTAGGTAATACGTTTTTAACTGATCTTGAAACCGCGAGAGACGCCGCACAAACATGGTACGGAATAGGCATAAAACTAAATGATGAGAGCGGCGCGGGAACCGTCGATCATGATACTGATTTCGGTACAATCAGCGGAACCCCAAACCCAACATTAAGAATTACTTATGAATCAGTTGACGCCGTAACCGATCTAAGTGCTTCTGATATACGAACCCTTAGCGTTGATCTTACTTGGTCAACCCCTACACTTTACGGGGGCAATACAATACAGGGATATATGATAAACACTACCACCCCTCATAATTCTAACGTAGCCACTCAATTAGTGAATAGCACAAATAGCACAATAACAACCGCGACAATAAGCGATTTAATAGGTTCGACGCCATATTCTTTTAGAATAGGTATTTGGCTAGATGTAGGCGGCGGGAATTTCACGGGCGGCAACGTCCTAAATATTACTACTGATGTAGATCAAACCGCGACATTTTCCGCAGGGACGTTTAATATTACCGCAGTAGGCGAGGACGTAAGGGATTTCAAATTTTCAAGAAATGACACAAGCCCAACTTCAATAACTCTCGATATTACTTACACAAATACAATAGATCCTTCATGTGATTTTTATTATAAATTTGCCATGATAAATAAAACATACAATAGCCCCGCCTTTGTCGCCGTAAATGCTAACGAGGATAAGGCGACGTTTATTTTTAATGATGTTGATAACGAAATAATTGATGTTAATTGCGTTGATCAAAATGACGGCAACGTCACAGGGCAATATCTAATAACACAAACTTCATTTATGATCTTAGAACAAATCCAAGGATTTAGGGCGGGCGATTTCGGCACAGATGGGAATTTTGGCGCCATTGATTTTATTGCATTGACCGCGATAATACTCTCAATGATAGGGCTTAATCGTGTAAATGAATCAGTTGGTATTATTTTCGGTATATTCATGATCGGCGCTTTATCAGTATTTCAAATAATCCCGTGGCAATCCACTTTAACCGCGTCACTTGCTTTAATTGCTATGTGGGCAATAACCACAACGAGGAAAAATTAGAATGATAAACAAACCCCTATACATTATAATTTTTATCTATGCTACTTCATTTTCTATGTTAGGCGCCCAATTCCTAGCCGATTCTTACGGCATAACTTTAGTTAATCACGAAGGATCCCCCGTATCTTCTTCAATCGCCGATATTGTAAAAGTAGATAATTTGAACGCCGCAAGCGAAGCCCTAGTGGGAAATACCACCGCCGCCCGCGAAACTGAATTTA
>CBDBJL010000011.1:0-19866 GCA_965206365.1 Alphaproteobacteria bacterium | reverse complement strand
TTTAAAGGATTGAGTGCTAATCGCATTTCGGGGTAAATATTTCATCCAAAACTCTTTTTTCGTAATTTAATCATAGCAGATAATTGAGATCACACCGATATGCGCCAACATCGGCAAGCAACGGGCTATATTGAAACGCAATCCGTCCTTTCACCCCCATTGCCATAATCGCCGTGTAGTAAAGTTGCCTTATTTGTGCCATATTGTCAACGTTTAACATTTTTAAGCTACGCACAATCAAATATAATTGCTGATCCTGCATATAAATATCCATCTCTAATGCACCCATTTGTTCAAAATCAAAACACAATAAGAATCTGCCATGATCCCTGGCTTTTTTTCCTTTCATTTTCTGTTTAGATGATTGCTGTTTCGGCATATATAATCTTAAAAGATTAATTTGCTTATCATTTAATAAAGGCAAAAATAATCGACGCCAATGATCGCCTTCCTTATCCGTAAAAATTTGGCTACAAAGCTCTTTTAATTGGTCCCCTTGTGCTTTGATTTGCCGATGCCGTTCAGGCGATAATTCGCTGGCAAACCTACTTACCAATAGTTGTCCGATTAGATCATGGTTATGACTTTTTCCCGCTTGTCGCAAATATTTGATTAATTGATGTCCAAAATGTGGATGTCGTGGATCTGGCAAGTTTGTTAGAAATTCTTGTAACAAAAGTGGGTGTTCTTTGGCTAACAAATGTGTAATTTTGCTAAAAATTTGCTGTGCTTGATTAAAATCACGAATGATTTGCAATTGCCCAGAATCATTGAACACAATATGCGGGCGCACTTGCTGGATCCCAATTTCAAGTTTGTGAAGGCTCATTTGCAAACTTTGAGTCACAATCTTCTCTGACAATGGCTCCTGAGGCAATGGTGAGATTGTTGGTTTTGTTGTCACCGCAGTATTTTTTGTTGCTGTAGAAACTTGTTCCTGTTGTTGACTTTGTGGCTTTGATTGCGTCGATGCGGTATGCTTTCCTGGTAACGATGCTTGCAATGTTGATTGCGTCGCCGATGCGGTATGTTTTCCTGGTAACGATGCTTGCAATGTTGATTGCGTCGCCGATGCGGTATGCTTTCCTGGTAACGATGCTTGCAATGTTGATTGCGTCGCCGATGCGGTATGCTTTCCTGTTGGCTGTGTCAGTGAATTCTTGCCTGGTTGTTGCCCTTGTGATGGTATTTGTGATTGCTTAGTATTTGTTGCTTCTTGCGTATTAGCTGGTAACAAATGTTTACCCTGTTGCCCAATTTGTTGCTTTGCGATTGGTTGTGCTAAATTTTGCATAGATGTTGTTGGGATTGGTTTTTCGAAACCTACCTGATTTCCACCTTGATTTTGTCCTGAGGGAATAGGTTGGGCTGGATTGTTTCGCACTGCACTGCTCTGTGAAGCAAGTTTTGTTGCATTTATTGTTCCTTTCTTTGTTGATTGCGCAGATTCGATTGAATTTTTTCCAGATTTTTCATTAATTCTTAGCAAATCTTTCCCGATGGTAATTTTATCTTGTGGCCAAACGTTCTTTTTATCCGGTACCAAATTACCTGGTTGGATGTTGTGTGGCTTAACAACAGGTTGAGTTTGCGCAGAAGATTTTCCTGTTAGTGAAGGATTCTGATTTTGGGATTGGGTTGAAGCTTGCCCTAAAGGCTTTTTTTGGTCTGGTTGAATTGCGTGCTGAGGCCCTTTATTTTGTAAAATTTTATCCCCCACCTGTTGCGGTGTATTTGCTTGAGTTTGTAAGGGGGCTTTGTCAGTTTGTTTTTGACCAGTTTGTTTCTGGTTCGCTTGTTTTTGATTGGTTTTTTGTTCCAAAAATTTACCAGCTTGATCTTTTAGGGATTCACCAGTTGGCTTTTCTCCATCTGCCACCTTCACCTTAACTTCTGTGGTTGCCGAGCTCGCCTTCGCCAAATTAACCGGCTGCGTATTGCTTCCACGGATTGGATCTATTTCTACCATTTTTTTCCATCATCACATGCGGTCCCAAAGCTGAGTCGCAATTCTTTGAAAATCACGACATATTTTTGATGCTGGTGCATGATCAATAATTAGTTTTTGTGCCCTAATTGCATCATGCACTTTTTTATCCCGTTTGACAATGCCTAGTAATTCGGGCGTTATCTGTAGAAAATTACGACAAGTTTGACTTAAAGTTTTATAGGTACGTTCTCCCTGACGGTCGTTTTCTGCGGAATTAATAATTACTTTCACATTAATGTTTGGTTTTTGCCGAGTCATCACCTTAATGAAAGCATAGGCATCGGTAAGTGCTGTTGGTTCATCATTGGCAATGATGATTGTCATTTTGGCTCGCGCCGCAATATGGCGAATCGGCGGTTCAATCCCAGCACCCATATCGGCAATCACAATATCATAATGCGGGCAGATCTTGGTTTCCAATTCTTCATAAAGTTTTTTAATTTTATTAAAGGGCAAATGCGTTAGGGATGCTGCCCCCGATTTTCCGGCAATCACATCAAAATATTCACATACTGTAATCGCTTCTTGTAGGCTTGCTTGCCCTTTTAATACCGATCCTAAATCACATTTTGGCATCAATCCTAACTGAATATCAACATTTGCAAGCCCTAAATCACCATCAAACAGCAAAGTCTTATGCCCTTTTTCCCCCAAACTTCCGGCCAAAGAGACCGCCGTAAAGGTTTTGCCAACTCCACCTTTGCCTGATGCGATCACAACCAAATTTTGACAAACATTGTCGGTTTCAGTTTCATCTTGATTTTGGCTAATTTCAACTTGATCGCGTTTTATTTTACTGGTTTGAATATTGCGATCTGCTTCGCAAGAAGTTGATTTTTGCTCTGGCATCCCCGGAATATCCAATAATAATAATTCTGATAATTTGGGTGCTGAAAAATCTGCCAATCCATTGACAATTTCCGCACGCGGACTATAATAAGAAAGGCGCAAATCGAGTGTTTCGGCGATCGATAAAATCCGACCTAATCGCCGATCAATATCTTCGCCGGTAACAATTAAATGTTGCATCGGTACTCGTTTGCTTAATGCTTCGGCAATATCAATCCCGGCTTGGGTATCAATCAAAGTCGAATAAATCAATATCGGCACAATCTCCTTGTGCTCACAAAGCATTTTCAGAATTTCTACATCATCATTGCGAAATGGATTAATGCCTGGCGTATCAATAATCGCAAATTCATTATCCGCAACTGTGTCTAAAATCCTCACTAATTTATCCGCACGTTGGCAAAGGCGGATTGGCACATCTAGCCGTTTGCCATAAATTTCCAATTGCTCGATTCCGCCCGTACGAAGCATATCAGCCGCAATGAATACCGGCAATTTATCCATCATTTTTCCCGCTAAAGCGAGCTTAGCAGCCGTAACAGTTTTTCCCATTCCCGGAGGACCAAATACTAAAATTGGGCGCCCTTGCGCGATAAACTTGTCTAAAGATTCAAACTTAAAAATCTTGCGCAAACCCATCGCTAACGTTTCTTGAACTTCATTCTTCCCACGACGTGCCAAAACTTCATCAATCAAACGATCACTAACATCAATGGGCAATTGATGCCATTTCAGCGCATGATGAATCGTTTCAATTTGCCATGAAGGTACCACACGCCCTTTGCCCATTTGCAATTCAGCAGCATCAGGATCAACAACGCAAACAATTTGATGTAGCCCCCCTACCTCGCGCATCGCCGAGATAATGGCATCCTCACCTAAAGCTTCACGCACCTTCTCTTTTGCCTCTTTATAACTGTTGCCTTCAAATGTTTTCAACCGCATTTTATGGGTACAACGCTTGCAATATGATCGTAAAATGAGTTCCTAGCAGTGACATTGCCATCGCTTCTTTAAATTTGAGCAACTGTTTGGATCGTTACTTTGGGGTGAATTTCTGCTTGTGACATCACAATCGTTTGTGGGCGGAATCTTTCAATCACCGAGCGAACATAAGGACGAAGTAACGGACTAACGCATAAAACCGCACTAACGCCATTATCTTGCGCCACTTGATTAAACCGATCTCGAATAAGCTGCATAAATTCATGAAGCTGGCTAGGGGGAATTGCCAGTTGCTTTTCTTCACCATCTCCGCGCAAAGAACTCGTAAAATTTTGCTCCCATGAAGGCGTAAGCGTAATCAAATACAGCTTACCATCGGTATGTTTGTTTTGATCACAAATATGACGCCCCAAACGCTGGCGCACATGCTCTACCATCAACATCATTGAACGTGTTGCGGTGGAAGCGTCTGCCATCGCTTCCATGATCGTAGATAAATCACGAATGCTGACCCGTTCGTTAAGAAGTGCACGCAAAATTGTTGTTAATAAACCCACATCGAATTTTCCAGGAATCATCTCTTTTACAAAGTTTTCTTGTGCCTCGGAAAGCGTATCTAATAATTTTTTGGTTTCGCTATAAGAAAGTAAATCCGACATATTATCCTTGATGATTTCGGTAAGATGGGTAGAGATGATCGTATTATTATCTACGACTGTAATCCCACGAAAAATTGCTTCGTCACGATTGCTGGAATTAATCCATTTTGCATCCAACCCAAAAATAGGATCTTTGGTATCTTCACCATCAAGCGTAATTGGATCCCCACTAGGATCCATTGCCAACACCATATTGGGACGTAAATCTGCGCGCCCAATCTCAATTTCTTTAATTAAAATCGCATAAGAATTAGCTGGTAATTGCAAATTATCGTGAATTCGTACTGCAGGCATAACAAAACCAAAATTTGAAGCCAAATTTTTCCGCAATAATTTAATTTGAGCTGGCAATTGCTGTTCTGTCTCATTATTAATTAAGGATAATAAACCGTAACCTAATTCTAAACGAACATAATCTAATTGCAATGTTTGGCTGATAGGTTCTTCTTCGGGCGGAGCCTCTTCCGCTTCTGGTACCTGATCAGGCAATAATGCCATCTGAGCTTGCTTTTTAAGCCTTCTGCCATTGAAATATGCAGCGCAACCCACCATAGAAGCAATCAGTAAGAATGGAAAGGCTGGCAATTGTGGCACCCCCAAACCCAAAAACAGCAAAATTCCTACAAGCAACCACAAAGCACGCGGGTTGCCACCCAATTGCATGCCAATAGCATTTTGTGATGATGTTTGATCACTACTTGATTTGGTAACCAAAAAACCTGCGGCTACCGAAATTACCAAGGCAGGAACTTGCGTTACCAGCCCATCACCTACGGTTAGAACCGTATAAGTTTCTGCAGCCTGGTTAAAACTAAGTCCATTTTGTGCAACACCAATAATAATTCCTCCAATAACATTAATGGCGGTAATTAAAATACCGGCAACAGCATCGCCGCGAACAAATTTAGAAGCACCATCCATAGAACCAAAAAAACCACTCTCGGTTTCTAATTCTTTCCGTCGTTTCTTCGCTTCATCCTCTTCAATCAACCCTGCTGATAAATCGGCATCAATTGCCAATTGTTTGCCCGGCAAGGCATCCAAGGTAAAACGGGCAGCAACTTCAGCAATTCTACCCGCACCTTTGGTAACCACAATAAAATTAATAATTACCAAAATAATAAAGATAATAATTCCAGTGACATAATTGCCTCCGGTTAAAAAATTACCAAAAGCTTGAATCATTTTTCCCGCCGCTGCGGTGCCCGTATGCCCTTCCGATAAAATCAACCGAGTCGACGCCACATTCATACCCAAACGCATCATTGTTGCGATTAGCAAAATTGTTGGAAAAGCACTCAATTCCGTAGGGCTTTTCAATAGCATTACAATCAACAAAATCAAAAAACTAAACGTTATTGATATCACCAAAGCAATATCTAACAACCAAGGGGGTAGCGGTAATAGCAATAATACCAAGATCGCCATAATGCCAATAGGCATTGCCATATCCGCAATATCACCAATTCGATTAAGACCCCGAATCATCTGAGAAAACCCAGAGCTATCAGCGGGAGTTGCATCATCGATGGCATTATTTTGTGCCATTATCTGCCTATTCTACTGCGAGTTCGCCACTTTCATCCATATATTGTTGCAGTTTATTCCGCAACATTCGGATCGAAACCCCAAGCATAATTGCCGCATGAGTTCGGTCGCCTTCGCAATGTTCTAACGTTTGCAAAATCATTTCACGCTCCACTTCCGCAACGGTCTTACCGACAAGATTTTCGGTTTGAGCCTCGCTTTGTAGTGCGGTTTTTCCAACCCCATCCCGATCCAGGATAATCGCATCTTCATTAATTTCCGCACCTGAACTTAAAAGTACAGCACGGTGGATTACATTTTCTAATTCACGAACATTGCCTTGCCAATGATGGTTTCGCAATTTTTGATAAGACCCCGATGTAAAAGCCCGCATTGGACAATCGTTAATTTTCGCATATTTTTCAGAAAAATACTCCGCTAAAACAACAATATCTTCCGGACGCTCTGCCAAAGGTGGCAAATTAATATTGACAACATTTAAGCGGAACAACAGGTCTTCTCGAAACGTCCCCTTTGCAACTTCATTAGGCAAATCACGATTAGAGGTTGCAATAATTCTAACATCTATTGCCACAGGATGGCTTCCCCCAACTCGATCAATTTCACGTTCTTGAACTGCACGCAATAATTTTGCTTGCAAGCGAATATCCATTTCCGAAATTTCATCCAGCAATAAAGTTCCGCCATTCGCTTCTTCAAATTTACCAATGCGCCGTGCCAATGCCCCGGTAAAAGAGCCTTTTTCATGTCCGAATAATTCTGATTCAATTAAATTTTCAGGAATCGCTGCACAATTTATCGCAATAAATTTTTTCTCACTACGTTTAGAATGTTGATGGATATAACGTGCCATCACTTCTTTGCCTGTGCCCGAATGTCCGGTAATTAAAACCGATGCTATTGAAGGGGCAACTTTACGTGCCATTTCCAGAACTTCTTGCATTATCGGATCCCGTGAGATGAAATCTTGATCTTTGCGACAAATTTTTTCTAACACCGCCGCAATCAAATCAGCATCTGGTGGCATGGGAATATATTCCGAGGCACCATCTTTTACGCATTGGCCGGCTAAGGCCGGATCATTGCCAAGCCCACATGCCACAATTGGCACTGCGATATGTTCCGAGCGCACACGCGTAACAAAATCACGAATATCTAACCGATCTTCGATCATCACCATATCTATAGCCCCGCCATTGCGTAACAATTCAATCGCTTGATTCACGGAAGTAACATTACTAACTTGTGCCCCCCGCTTCATTGCAAACTGACTTGCCTGTGTAATATGCCCTTCAATAATACCGATAATGAGAAGTTTCATGACAAAATTAATTTCCTAATAATCATTTTCTTAATCAAAATATGCAATCTGTTCTTTTGGTGGTAACAACGCATTAATTAACATTTCTAACCTTCTAGGGTTTTCCTGTCGCTGAATCGAACCCGCCGCGATCACATACATCCGATTTAGGATATCTTCATCACGGCCATTACGTTCTAATTTATTCGCAAAAGGTGTAAGCAACATATTGGCAAAAATCACACCGTAAAAAGTTGTTAATAATGCAACCGCCATCGAAGGTCCAATGGAAGCTGGGTCATCTAACTGCGCCAACATTTGCACCAAACCCACAAGTGTACCAATCAAACCCATCGCTGGGGCTGCATCGGCTCCCTTACGTAACAAACCCACTGATTGTTCCCGCGTTTCTGTAACATTCAATGATTCACCATTCATAATTTCCTCAATCTCTTGATCCGTTGCCCCATCAATCGCCAAAGAAAGTCCTCTAACCAGAAGTGGTTTATCTTCAATTGAGCTCATCGCACTTTGCATTTGCAACAAGCCTTGTTGCCGACCTGCCAAGCCCAGCTCTATTAATTGCAAGGCAACTTCACTAACAATCATTTGTTGACGGCTAAAGGTTGTACCAACATACTTAAACGCACCGCCAACATCGCGAAACCGATAGCCTGCAACAACCACACCAATGGTGCCACCAAACACAATTAACACGGATGGAACATTAACAAAGGCTTGTGGTGTGCCCCCTAAAAAAATTGCGACCACAACCAAAGCAAAAGCAACAACCAGCCCTATAATTGTTGCAAGATCAATGACTTGTTTCTTTTCTGTTGTTCTAATACTCGAACCTGTCATTTTTATCTCCTTTAATTTTTCTCAATCTCGGTAATGGAAATGCCCAATTTATCTTCTACAATAACCACTTCTCCGCGCGCTACCAATTTATCATTCACGTAAACTTCAACAGCTTCACCCACTTTTCGATCCAATCCCAATACCGAACCTGGCTTCATTTTAACCAACTCGTTCACCAAAACTTGGGCACGCCCCAAAATGGCACATACCCGAACTGGAACATTTTGCAAAGAACCTAAATCACGCCGTACACCCGTATAGGCACCACCCGATTTTCCCTTATCATCAGGAAAAAAATCGTCTTCTACCACTTGTTAAACTCCTTTATTTTTAAAACATACTGCAATGGAAATCGTATCTTTTAAAATTCATTATTTCTGCCTATAATGCAATCATTTAATCACTTCACATGAAAACTCAGCGTGGTTTCACTTTCTGCAAGTTGTTTCCTTCCGCTTCTAAACCCAATTCAGCATCCATTGGTAAGTTAGCCAACAAATTATTGAGTGCGTTTTCTCCCAATAAAATTTCTTCACTTTTTTCACCCTCTTCTGTCTCAAATTGATTGCCCTTGCCATGATCCTGATCTGGTATGGTTGCGGGCGCGAGCTCTGAATTTTTTGGCGAAGCCAACTCTTCATTTTCTTCTAATTCTTCAGTAGGCAACCCCAACCACATATGTCGTGATAATATCTGTTCCACATCTGCCCAAATCGCATCATAATCGCGGATCGCACCGCCATTTTTCCAGCTAATTTTACAATCAGAAAAGCCTAAAGTTTCATCTTCATGAATATAAATATGTTGTTCCATATCGGCATCAGATGCAAAATTACCACGCAAAATATACCTAACTTTGCCTACTAAATCATAATCTGCCATTTTAGGCAAATTAATTTGCAAGGCTTCGCGCACATGCGTTGACGCTAAAATTTCATTGAAAAAATATTCAATCTCAACGGTACCATATTTTTGCAACACCCCCGGCAAAACTTTCCGCAATATTTCTAAAATCAACATCAATAAATGAATATCACGGTCTCTTTCTGCTTGTTCGATCATCTCTAAACCTTTGTGAATAACTTGAGTAACCTTGGCCAACAAATCATCACGATCTTGTGTCATCAGATCATCCGTTATTTTTTTTGCATAGTCTCCTTGGGTTCGTTTGGCTTCTTGCTCTGCCATTTCTTTACCGTCTTGATAGCCTTGTGCATAAGCACTATCGTGCAATGTTTTTAAGAATTCTTCGCTAATAATCGGTGCGGGTGGTTGGTTTTGTAAGTGATCTATTTCAACATCTTCTGCTTGTGGAATCGATAATTTAGCATCTTGCTGTTCTTGATTAGGCTTTTTATCCTCCTGTGCCCCATTATTTTCATTTTCACCTTTTGCATCTTTATTGCTCGCCAGAGTTTTGTAAGAGAATCCATGAAACTCTTGATCTGTTTCAGAGAGACCCGAAGCATCTTCACTTACAATTTGCTTAAATTGTAAGGGCTTAAAATTATTATTTTGCGCTTTCTTTGGAATCTCCGTTGCCGAAGATTTGCCCTGTGACTGCGGCGAATCTTGCTTATGCTGATCATCTTTCACCTTAGCAGGCAAATTTTCTGAATTCGTTGTCACTAATTTTGATTGTTCCTGAGCCACCAATCCCTACCTAATCAATCGATCTTCTGTTTGGTTTCGTTGTAAGATTTCAAGCTCACCTCGATCTGCCATCTCTTTTGCCATTTGCACTAGTTGTTGTTGGGCTTCTTCAATTTTGCGCAAACGCACCGCACCCAATGCTGACATATCTTCTTGCAACACTTTTTGGGCACGCTCTGACATATTGGTTAAAAACAAATCTTGCATATTTTTAGGAGCCCCTTTAAGAGCCACTGCCAACACGGCTTTATTAAGCGTGCGAAGCAATAATTGGATCCCTGAAGGTTCGATCCGGGTAAAATCTTCGAAAGTAAACATTAGTGATTTTACTCTTGTTGCGGCCTCTAAATCTTGATCTTCTAAAAGTTCCATTAATCGAGTTTCTGTAGAACGATCAAAAGCATTGAAGATTTCTGCCAAAAGTTCGAAAGAATCACGCTGTTGCGCATGCCCTATATTACTAATAAATTCGTTATGTAAGGTGCGTTCAATATCTTCAATTACATCACGATGCACCGATTCCATTTTTAAAATCCGAAGCATAACTTGCAAATTAAGCTGATCAGGAAAGAAGGTCATTACCGCTGAGGCATGGGCTGAATTAATCCGACTTAAAATTAGTGCAATTGTTTGCGGGTACTCGTTTTTAAGATAGTTCGCTAACGTTTCTTCACCCACTTGCCCCAATCGTTCCCACATTGAAACTCCTGGTATGCCAATGCCAACGCCCGTTATTTCTTCTAAAATAGAATCCACCCGCTCAGCAGGCAATACTGCACGCAATAATTGTTCAGCAGACGAAAAATTACCTGTTAAATCAGAGCTATACGAAATTTTTTCCACAAATTGTTTCAAAACATCTTCAACAACCGCAGAATCAACGCGCCCAATACTCGACATTGCTCGCGAAAGATTTTTCAACTCCTCATCATCTAATTGTGAGACAATATCCTCTGCATATTTACGCTCGAGAGCTAACAACAAAATTGCCGCTTTATCGGCACCCGAAAGATGCGCACTAAGAGCTTTAGGACCTTGTGCCATACTGGTTTTCTCCTAATCTTTTTCTGTTAACCAATTTTTTACTAACATACTACTTTTTTGTAAATCTTTTGAGATAACGCTA
Source organism: Alphaproteobacteria bacterium (assembly GCA_965206365.1). Taxonomy (GTDB): domain Bacteria; phylum Pseudomonadota; class Alphaproteobacteria; order JABAAW01; family JAHZMA01; genus CBDBJL01. The sequence continues at coordinate 8,935 of CBDBJL010000011.1, read as the reverse complement.
TTGGCTTGCTTCGCAAGATTTTGCTGCAATGTTTCCATATTATCGATACGCTCCAGCAAGCCACCTTGCCTTAAAATATCTTTGTTGTCTTTTGTCATTTTTATTTTCTACCCTTCTAATAACCAGTTTTTTATAACATTCCCGGTTTCAACCGGATGCTGTGCAACCACGTCGTTTAATTGTTGATTTAAGGTTTGACGCACCTGCGCATCCATACCTGACAAATTTGCCAACCCGTCTTCTTCATTCGGAATTCCCAATAAGGACCCAGCCGAACCGGCGATGCCACCGCCACCACCTGCACTTGTGCCTGCGCTGCCAACAGGTTCTCCGGTTGAACCATCTACCATCACACCATCTAAACGCATCCGCACATTCCGTTTGGCCTCTTTTGTTAATGCCCGTATCAAAAGGGGGCGTAAAACCACCAAAAATACAACCAATGCCACAACAGAAAGAATAATTAACTCAATAACATCTTGTAAATTACCGACTTTAAAACCTAAGATACTATCTTGTTCGGCAAACACATCCAACTCTTCTGATGCAAATCGTAAATTAACCACATCAACACTATCTTGTCTACCATTTCCATCAAAACCAATTGCCGTTTTTACAAGCCGTTCAATCTGAATTAAATCGTTTTCTTCGCGTGGTGAATAGATAATATCATTATCCTCACCTCGCGTATAGACCCCATCTATTAAAACTGCCACGGATAAACGTTCTATATGTCCGGGTTGTGTTACACGGTTAATGGTTTGCTTGCTAATTTCATAATTATTGCGGAGCTGATTACTCGTACTTCTTTGTGTGTTTCTTGCACCTTCACCCTCGGCCGCCTCATTACCAGGTAAATTATTGGCAACAGTGATGCCCTGATTCACAACATCAGTACGTTCTGTATCCTGGCTAACTTCTTCAGACGATCTTAATACTTGCCCATCAGGATCAAAAACCTCTTCTTGAACAACAGTTTTGCTAAAATCCATCAATGCACGCACTTCCACACGAACATTGCCATAACCAACAACACTTTCAATCAAAGATATCAGATCTTCACTTAATCGCCTTTCATAGGCGGCTCTAATTTCATCAGGTGTTGAACCTGATAATTGATTATCACCTTCTTCGGTATTACCGCGTGCCAAAAGCTTGCCATGGCTATCTACAATGGAAATATCACTGCTTGATAAATCTGGCACGGCTGAAGATACCAACGAACGAATTGCCCGAATTTGGGAAGGTTCTAATTCGCGCCTACCCGTTAACCCAATAATAATAGAAGCTCGAGGTTTGCGTTTATCGCGACTAAATAATTCACGTTTTGGCAATACCAAATGTACCCGCGCTGATTTAATACCCGAAATGCTGCTAATGGTCTTTGCAAGTTCACCTTCTAAGGCACGCAGATGATTTAATTCCTGGACAAAATTTGACGTTCCAAAACCCTGATCCTTATCAAAGATTTCATACCCTGTTGTACTTCCTCCACTAGGCAAACCTTCCTCAGCCAGCGCAATGCGAAGCCGAGAAACCCGCTCTACTGGCACCAAAACACTTCCATTTTGTTGCCCAATTTTATAAGTTTCACCCAAACCCTCTAACACGCGCACAATATCTGCTGAATCCTCAGCGTCTAAATTACCATAAAGTACACTATAACGGGGGCCTGTAAGTAGCACGGCACTCGTTATAATAGAAATAACAATAAAAGCAAAGCTACCCCCAACAATCATCAATCTTCGCGGAGATATTTCCCGAAGAAATTCTATCAGTTTTTCCATAGCATCATTCCTGTTTCAAAATCATAAAACCACGCAAAAAGCAAACGAATCAAATATTGATCCCGCCGGCTTTTAGAACTTATGTTCTTCCCCTAAAATGATATTGCAATTGCATCTTTTATATTGTTACGCAACATCTTAAAAAATGCTTCGTAATATTTCCCAACAATGGAACAAACCATCATCTCATTGCCACTCCATTGGCATTTTATTGGCTAATTTTCCTTTACGGTCTCACCTTAGAAATTTTCACCTTGGGCAACTTATCCATCCCCTCGGTAACAACAATGCAAGCATATTTGCTAAACTATAACGATTCTTATGATTTATCAATAGTTTGTTTTCTTTTTATCGTTTTTTTGATGATATTTTTATGATGTCATCTTTTTTATTTTTTTACCCTATTGAAAAATAACAAGATTTTCTTTATTTTGGCTCATTCTGAGTAAAGCCTAAATTAGCAAATACCTTTGCCTTATTTGTTTGGTTATACTCTCACGGAGCAGTTTTACAATATAATTTAAAGTCAACACTCGGAAAGAAATATCTCAAACTTGAAATCTTTTCATTATCTTTATTTTTCCTAAAACTTTCTATTTTTTAATTCCCATACATATTTTATTATCGTCGCCACTGCTTCATAATGTTCCGGGTCAATTTCTTGCTCCAGCTCGCCTGTTGCATAAAGTGCCCGCGCCAATGGCGGATTTTCTACAATCGGCACATTATGTTCGTCTGCAATTTCTCTAATTTTCAGGGCTAATTTATCCAATCCTTTTGCCATTAAAATTGGAGCTGCCATGGTTTTAGGGTCATATTTAAGCGCCACAGCATAATGCGTAGGATTGGTAATCACCACATCGGATTCGGGCACTGTTTCTAGGATTTTTGTACGTGCACGTTCATTTCTAATTTTCGCAATTCTTTGTTTAATTTCGGGCGAACCATCACTTTGCTTGCGTTCATCTTTTACTTCTTTGCGACTCATCCGTAGTTCTTTTTTATTTGTATGATTTTGCCAAGCCACATCAAACATCGCCAAAAAAAATAAAAACATTAAAATTGCCACCATTAATTTAATAAAAACACCCACCCATACCGGCATAAAACTATGAATTTCCAAATACATCACATGTTCAACACGCCTAAATTCTGGCAATAATACCCACCAGGCAATCATAATTACCGCGCCTATTTTTAACAATCCTTTCAAAAATTCTACCAATGATTTTGGTGAAAACATCCGTTTAACACCCTTCAATGGCGAGATATGACTTAATTTCGGTTCAAGTTTCTTCGTCGCAAATAACAAGCCAAATTGTGACCAACTAATCGCAAGAGCCACAAGCAGAAAACTTATTAAGATTGGTATTAAATTAATTGCAATTTGCTTAATTACCTGATCACGCAAAAAAAGAAATAATTCAGAAGGGCGCATAGTTTCAGAAGAAGCTTGTATAACCACGACAAAAACGCGAACCATGTGTCCAAGCAGAACTGGAAAAGCAACAACAATCAATATGGTTGCAGTCACCAAATAAGCCCAGCTATTTAAATCACGTGATTGCGCAACTTGCCCCTCAGAACGGGCTTTGGCTATTTTCTTCGCAGTGGGTTCTTCGGTTTTCTGGGAATCATCTTCGGCCATTGCATGCTTTCTTTAAAGGTTGGGCAAGAAGGGATCGAAAACACTTCGATAATATTCTAAAAATATCAGCATAATGGAAGGCAATAACATTGCCAACAAGGCAATACCAACCAAAATTTGCGCAGGAAGCACCACAATAAAAACCTGAAATTGTGGCATTAGCCGCCCCATTATCCCCATCACTACATAAACAAACAGAGATAAAAAATAAAAAGGCGCGGCAAGCTTAAAGCCAATGGTAAAACTGTTAATAAAAGTATCAACAATAACTTGAGTAAAATTGCCAATTTCATGCCAGACTCCGGGAATAAACATAGAGTAGCTTTCTACCAAAACGATAAAAAGTAAATGATGAAAATTAACTGCAAAAACCAAATTTGTTCCAAGTAGAAGTAAAAATACTGCCGGTAGAATACTTTGCTGAGCTTGTAAGGGATTAAAAACCGCCGCATTAGAAAGCCCAATTTGAAAAGCAATAAAGGTTCCCGCATAGGTAAGGCTATCAAGTGCCATGCGCGACATGGTGCCGATTAAGGTCCCCACCAGTAATTCTGCTAAAACAATCAACAATATATCCCAAATATTTCCTGGTAAAGGCGGAATATATCCTGCGACAACAGGCGTTAAAATAAAAGTGAAAAAAAGCGCAATAATCATCCTAATTTGCGGAGCAACAAAACTTCTACTTACTTGTGGAAACAAAGTTAACAGGGCTGCTAGACGAACAAAAACAACAAAGAAAACCCATATCTCTTGCGGAAAAAGTTGTGCAAGCATATTTGCCTACCCAATATTCGTAATAATATCCGTAACAAAGATCATAAAGCCGTTTAGCTTGCCCCCCATATAAGGCATCAACAAGAATAGCGAGATAAAAACCATTATAATCTTAGGGACAAACGTTAACGTGATTTCTTGAATTTGCGTTAGCGTTTGAATCAAAGAAATTACCAAACCAACGCCTAGTGAAACTAATAATATTGGCAATGATAACAACAACAAAGTGATCACTGCATGTCGCCCAAATTCTAAAATTTCCTGCTGTTCCATAACAAATACATCCCGAGATTACGTTTTACGATCCCTCCCCCGAAATGTTATCAAGTAATTTTAAGAGTCTTCAAAATTATCCCTTAAAAACTGTCCCCAAAAACTACTAAGACCGAAAACCCTTAACATTTTCCATGCGACATTTTCTTAACTTTAGCCTGGAGTATTCTCACCCTTACTCTTCTTGTAAAGCAACCACGCATATTTGTCAAAAAAAACATGTATCTTTATGAAATTTATTTTTATTACCCTTAGATCATTGCTAATCTTGTAATTTTATTCGTTTTCTCTATTCCAGATAATAAAATATTGCTTCAAATCACATAAATTATTGCATAGATGATTGCGTATTTCGAGCTGCCGAATGGAAGATAATGCCTTAATGATGCCCCAATAATGCTTGGGGGGGGAATTGGTAGATGGAAAAATTAGTAGGGAAATTTTTGATGGTGGAAATAGAATGAAATTATTTCAAATACCAACATTTTTTTAACCTTAAATTTACGTATCATCTAAGCAAGTTGACCCCAGCGTGTAGCCGTAAAATGCGGGCAAAATCCTAATTAATGAAGAAATTATCAAACTAAAAATATTTTTCAACCCCCCAAAACCATAAAGGGCTTAACAATTTATCAGCTCATTTTCGGGAATACAAAAAACAGGTAGTTGGCTATGTTGACATGAAATTAACTTCATTTCCTGGTGTTCAATGGGCTAGTATGCTCAAAAGGAAAATATTGAACTCCAAAATTGAGGCTTTAAAAAAAGTTCCTTAATTTTTTCTTAAAAATGAATTTAGCTTGCAGAAGTTGATATTTTCCGATATATTCTCCTAGGGAAGCCTGCAAAAAGGCTGAAACAGTCTGATCGATAGGCTGTTACAAAAGGGTTTGTGCCTAGTGATCATTTGAGGTGATCATCTGAAATGTTTGGGGAATTTTGTGCAAAATTAGCACGTTCTGGTATCATTACAGATGAAAGAAGGGCACCAAATGTCTATAAAAACACCCCCAGTAACTTCTGCACTCATGCCTGAGGTTATGCCTAAAATAATACTGGCTATCATCGGAGGCATTATTTTTGCCATTGCTGTTTTTGAAGATCCTTTGCCACGCGCAAACCCCAATGATTGGCAATCTTACGAGATGCGTGGAGATCATTTCTTTTCTGGTCGGCATTATCAATTTGCGATTCGTGAACTTGATCAGGCGATTGAAATTTTAGGAAATGAAACTCCACAAACCGATATCCAAAAAATGACTATCAAATTTATCTTTATTCGAGGCGAGCTGGCTTCAAAATTGGTCTTCGCCAACCTTGGAGAAATGAAAGACAACCCCCAGAAGCTTATCACGATATTATTGCTGATTACCAGCAAGCTTTGACCCTAACGAAAAACCACCTGATAGAAGCCTCTCCAGATCTCGCTTATGAGCAACAAGACATCTATTACGAATTAGGCTCTCTTTATGGTTTTTATACGACTGATTCAGCCAAAGCCTTGGAAATTTACACTGAGGCGATTGCCATTGGAAACGATAAATGGCAAGAATCTGAATTAAATATTTTTTATTGGCTCCGCGGGAATATATATTTTGGGTTAAAAGATTATCAAAATGCCCTGAATGATTATCATTATGCCCTATACTTTCGGTTAGATAATCAAGATGATACCTATTTCTACCTCTATGCTTCGCGCGGGGAAACCTATTTATATTTACAAAATTATCCCGCCGCGATTCAAGATTTTGATCAAGCCATCCAAGGGTTTGAACAACAAGAAGAACCAAAAAATTCGCGATTGGAAAGCAGTTACTATCAGCGTGGCTTGGCAAAATGGCACATGGGAATAAAACAAGATGCCCTTACCGATATTACCAAAGCCGCACAAATTGGTGATTATTTTGCTCAAAAATGGGTAAGGGAAAATATTGAACCCCAAAATTATTGAGGCCCTTGATTGGGAGCCAAAATTGGAACCCTTAAGAATTGCTCCAAAAAAACCCCCCCACCATTATACTTAAGGGGGGGGTACTTCATCGATTTTGCAAGATAGCGGGGGTCAAGGGGGCTAGGCATCCCGCGCCCCCTTGTTACATAATCGTGCCTCGCGGAGGCTGTTATCACACGCAATGAATAGTACAATCAGGAAAAATTACCGCAAATAAAAAACCAGAAGAAAATGTTTACATTCAATCATTAGAGAAATATAGCGAAACATAGAATTTCCGAAAGGATTAATCGGCTAACAATGATTGGCAATGGTTACCGTGATGTTGTGGGTTGGCTTTGATATTTATGTTGACACAGATATTAATTATAAGTAATCTTAAGCGTTTGGCTTTTTTATTAAAATGGCGTTGTTGTTATTTCATTTTTCAAGTGGGATAGGAAAATAATTTATGGGTTTAGATAATTTTTGTTGTCTGAGAAGCTATTTTTTCGAATAAAAAGCGAGATCATCATGTTCCTATTTAATATTGTTTTTTTGGATTTTTTATTATGGTAGCAAAAGAAGAAGGTGGACGTAAAAGAGTTGGTGGCAGGCGGGGGCATGCTGAAACTGCGGGTTCAAATGTAATACGGGAACCCTATATCAAACGAAATATTCCTTTGTTTTCCGCATGGCATGATCACGAAATTGAACAAATCATGGCGCGGGGGGAAGAAATATTAGAAACAGTTGGGGTAGATGTTTTGCATACACCGACTGCGCTTGATTTGTTAAAAGATGCTGGGGCCATGATTGAGGGTGAGCGGGTACGAATGCCCAAAGGTTTGGCACGTAAATTAATTTCTACTGTACCGTCTGAATTTACGCAACATGCTAGAAATCCGGTTAATAACGTTGTGATTGGAGGCAACAATACTGTTTTAGGTCCAATTTATGGGGCTCCTTTTGTGAAAAGAGGCGATGAGGAACGACGTTATGGCAATATTCAGGATTTTCAAGATTTGGTTAAATTGGTTTATATGTTGCCGGGATTACATCATTCGGGTGGCACAGTGTGTGAACCGGTAGATATTCCTGTGAATAAGCGACATTTAGATATGATTTATGCGCATTTACGGTATTCGGATAAGGCTTTTATGGGTTCAGTCACAGCGGGAGAACGGGCACAAGATACGGTGGATATGGCGAAAATTGTCTTTGGGGATGATTTTGTTGATAAGAATTGTGTGGTAATCAGCTTGGTTAATGCCAATTCACCCCTATCATGGGATGATACAATGTTAGGTGCGATGATGGTTTATGCGCGCAATAATCAAGCATCAATTATTAGTCCGTTTATTTTAATGGGCGCAATGAGCCCGGTTACTGTGCCAGCAGCATTGGCACAAGCCTATGCCGAAAATTTAGTGGGGCTTTCGCTGACTCAGTTGGTGCGCAAAGGTTCGCCAGCAGTATTTGGGGTTTTTCTATCATCAATGTCAATGCAAAATGGGGCACCTACTTTTGGAACGGCAGAAGATTTTCTGGCAATTAATGGTGCGGTGATGATTGGCAAGAAAATAGGAGTTCCGATTCGGACGGCTTCCGGATTAACGGGAGCAAAAACTCCCGATGCCCAAGCCGGTTATGAGACAACCGCAACATTAATGGCATCGGCCTTGGCGGGTGCTAATTTTATGATGCATACAGCCGGTTGGATAGAAGGTGGTTTGGTAGCCTCGTTCGAGAAATTGGTGATGGATGCAGAGATGGATTATATTTTGGGAAGAATTTTGCGTGGTTCAAGCGTGGATGATAATTCTATGGCAGTAAATGTTTATGAAGAAGCAGGGCCCGGTCAACATTTTCTAGGGACAACGCATACGCAAGATAATTTTAGAACTGCTTATCATGCCTCAGCAAGTGCAGATTATGATGCTTTTGAAACTTGGAAGGATAATGGTTCAAAAGATGCAGAAGCCCGAGCGAGAGAAAGATGCCAGATGTTGCTGGATAGCTACAAAATTCCTGAATTGGATGAGGAAAAGGATAAGGCATTATTGGCATTTATCGAAAAACGGAAAGCATCGATGGCAGATTCTTGGATTTCTTAATTTGGGACTGGGTGGTTTTTAATCTAGCGTAATTTCACCTAATAAATAATCTAAAAATAGCCAGCCTTTTTTCGTAAGCTTTAAGTTGAGCTGGTTGTTTCTATTTTTGACGGTAATGAATTGGGCATATTTGTGCAAAGCCTTGAAATCAAGGATGGTTTCAGCTTCGCTAGTAGTGAAAGTAACGCCTTGTTTAAGACGAAGCCCCATTAATAATTTTTCTAAAATAAATTCATGCGGCTTTAAACAAGTTTCTGTGGTAAAGCCACGATTTTGATTTTGAAGGGCTTGTAGCCAAAGCTCGGGGTTTTTGATGTTGGCACGTGCATAACGGTTATTCTTATTTTTATTGCGATCAGGCAATGTAATTCGGCTATGCCCACCAGGCCCTAAGGCGGCGTAA
>CBDBJL010000010.1:0-51132 GCA_965206365.1 Alphaproteobacteria bacterium | reverse complement strand
AGTTCGCCCAGAAAACCATGCGTATTGTCCAAGGATTGTCGCGACGCTTTTGGATACTGCATATGAAAAAGGAAGATTTTAATATTGCGGCCGAACTGCATGCAAAATTGCTTCTCGATGTTGCAAACGGCCATACTGCATCTGCAATTGCCGCCTCAAATGCATTAATTGATTATCTTGAAGCTTTCGCCAAAAAAACTAAGATATGGAAGTGACATTGCTGTTTTCTTTACGGAATTTCTTAGTTTAAGGTAATTATGTGATTAAATTACAACCTGATGATACCACCACCTAGTTATAATCGCGGATTTACTTATGCAGAATTACAAAATCGTCAGCAGGCAATTAAGGATTTTACGCATACAATTCAATTGCAACCCGATAATGCCGAAGTCTATTATAATCGTGGTAGGGCTAAATATGAGTAAGTTGATATTGATGGAGTGTGTGCCGATTTTCAAAAGGCACGAACATTAGGGGCTGATGCACCCATCTCAGTTTTGGCTGGGAAGCGGTGCTATATGTCCAGGTGCTTGCACTAAAAAGCATTGCGCCGTTTTTTCTATATGAGCGATTTTGAATTCCCAGCTACTAGAGTTTTCTAGTAGCTTTTTTCGTGATGGAAAGATGGGGATAATAGATTTTATAGAGCTAAACACTGGCGCAGATAGTCCGAACGAGCCCTATGATTTTATGTCATATGGCTGATGTAGGGTGCGCACAAGATATCAAGGGGGTGACTTCACGGCGTGTCACCCGCCTTGTCACGACCCATCCCCCGCTACTACTCAATTCGTGCGGTAAATGGGTTGCGGTAGATGCCCAACACTAAAACCACTAGCGTTTCGGCAGGTGCTTAATACAAGTCAGGGACTGCCAATCTACATGTTTTATTCCATAAAACACTCCAATTGCAAGCGGGTGCACAATCATCATTTTGAAGGCTTTACAATAACGGCACAAAGCCATTATACCATATCACGTGGCGATGTGATATGGAGCTGGGGGCAAAATAGCCAACCGCAACCAGGGTGCGGGCATTTTGTGCCACTTTCCATCAGCGCATCAGGCTTTGAGCAAATGGAAGGAATTGAATAGTCCTGGAATGATTAAGCGTGACCCGCTTAATCATTCCAGCAGGCATTTAGGGGCAGGTTAAAGAAAATATCATGAACATTATCAATCATTGGATTAATAATCAAATTGTTGATTCAACATCTGGCAATAAGTTTGGAATCCGGCGACCGGGAAATCAGAAAAGCAAGTGGCGTTGGCGTCGGTTGATGAGGTTAATCAAGCGGTGCAAGCTGCCCGTAATGCCTTTCCTGAATGGTCAAATTTCTCGCCATTAAAGCGTGCCCGCATTATGGATAAATTCAAGAATCTATTATGGGATAATGCCGATATTATCGCAAAGATCATTTCAGCCGAACATGGCAAAACCCATGATGATGCGCTAGGCGAATTAACGCGTAGCATTGAGGTGGTAGAATTTTCTACTGCGATTCCGTATCTGTTAAAATCTGATTTTACCGATCAGGTCGGCACCAAATATGGATAGTTATAGCATGCGTCAACCTTTGGGGGTAGTTGCCGGCATTACGCCTTTTAATTTTCCAGCTATGGTGCCAATGTGAATGTTTCCGCTTGCGTGGCAATTGCTTTATTCTTAAACCTTCCAAACGCGACCCATCGACCAGTTTGGTGATAGCAGAATTGTTAAAACACGCAGGCTTGCCCGATGACGTTTTCAATGTGGTGCAGGACGATAAATTGGCGGTGGATACATTGCTAACCCATCAAGATGTACAAGCAATTTCGTTTGTGGGCTCTACCCCGATTGCCAAATATATTTACGAAACTGGCATACAAAATGGCAAAAGGGTGCAGGTTTTGGGCGGGGCAAAAAATCACATATCATGCCCGATACCGATATGGATATGGCAGCCAATGTGCTGATATTCGGCAGATGAACGCTGTATGCCGATTTCGGTTGCAGTGCCGGTTACCGACGCGGTTGCTGATGCATTAGTAGCAAAGTTAAAACCAAAAATTGAAGCATTGAAGATTGGACCAGCCACAAGCAGTGATCGCGAAATGGGACCGTTGGTAACCAAAGAACATCGCGATAAGGTGAAAGCCTATATTGATATGGGTGAACAAGAAGGCGCAACCATGGTGGTCGATGGCAGAAACTTTAAACAGACCATGTTAGGGCTATGAAGAAGGCTATTATTTAGGGGGCACTTTATTTGATAATGTAACCGAAAATATGCAGATTTGGTAGGATGAAATTTTTGGACCTGTGCTTTGTGTGGCACGCAAACCTGATTATCAATCGGCGGTGGATTTAATTCATCAGCATCCTTACGCCAATGGCACGGCGATTTACCCGCGATGGCGATAATACTGCCCGCAATTTTGCCCGTGATATACAGGTGGGCATGGTAGGGGTAAATGTGCCCATTCCAGTGCCGATGGCGTTTCATTCTTTTGGTGGTTGGAAAAATTCTACCTTTGGCAACCATGCTGTTTATGGCAATGAAAGGGGTGCGGTTTTATACTAAGGTTAAAGCCGTTACCACCAGATGGGTAAGCGGGTTACGCGAAAATCCAGAATTTACCATGCCAACATTGGGCTAGAAATAAAAAATTCTCGTAAAAGATACGAGTCACCACACGAATTGAGTAGTAGCGGGGGTTATAGGGGCGCATGGGCACCCTCATGCGCGTTAGGCGCGGTCGAACCCCCTAATTTATATAAAGCGAATTCTGCGCCCCAATATCCAGAATTGCAAATATTAATTATTGTAAGTGAGATAATGGATTGATAGTATAAATTTTACTGAAATAGAGAATATATGCTATCAACAAGATGACGCTACTTCAAAATTCTATTATCATTTCTAGCAATTTTAGATAATTAAAGACAATTTTCAATGTGTAAATAACCATTATATTATGCCAAAATACAATTCTATCATGCAAAACCGTAATTTTGCTTTATTAAATAACGATAGCATCGCATTAAATAGCAATGTCATTGCATGAAACGATAATTTTATCTCGCAAAATGACAATTGAGGTGGAGAAAAGTGCAATCGACAACGCTTTAAGGCAGTGATGTATTATCACGTAAACTCAATGATTTCTGGCATATAGCTATCTTATCTTCCTAAAAAATAACTTAAAAAGAGCTTTTTTATAATATAATATCACGCTAAACTGCATCCTTCGCCAGCGATTTTATAAATTGTTGTAATCATTGCGTTTCTTTAAAAATATTGCCAAGATTCAGCTAAATAATTTCAATTTGATGAAAATTATATCATTTTGGCAATGATTTGCTTCGGCACGTTGGCAATCGGCGCGTTGACAAGGTTGTTTTGCGTCTTTTATTCTGGTGATCATGGCTGATGCACGGCAAGCGAGGGGTAGACAATATGTTTTCTGCCATACCATTCGCAGGCAAACACGGCGTCGAGGGATAGGGCAGTGATTTTGTTGCTTCATGCTTGCAAGCGATATTTTACCGCTTTATTGCATATTATTGGCATTGCACCTCCATCGGCAAGCGCGCATCTTATCAGCAACGCTTCATTCCTAGAGGAACTCCAGTGGAAAGAACAATAAATCTATGATTGATTTTGGGGCTATTGCCTTTTTTGTAAGGCTGTGACTTCATCAATAGCAAATTGTACAATTTTGTTAAGATCTTCTTCGGTAAAATTGAATATGCACCTAGAAAAGGCTGTAACCATATTCCGCATCCCATTCACACCACTCTACGCACTCAACTATTTTTGCATGCGTATTATCAAGTAAATGGTAGATTTTATCGGCTGGCATGTACAAGGTTAGTTGATTCTTAATAATGGGTAGGATTAGGATAATCAATTTCTATATAAAAAGTATCGTTGCTTTCTGATTTTTCAAAGAATAACGTTTGTATCATATTTCAAACCTCGCTTTGCTGATTTAACGTTTTAAAAGGGTACGGTTATCTCAAAAAACAACGATGATTGCAAGTAATGAAACAAGATGGTTTGCTGAGGTAGAATTCTATAGCTATGTTACGGAAAAGACGTTGCAAAGCATTTTCATTATCCCTACTGGCAATATCTTAAGGGCGAATCCATCGAAATAAAAATTTGATACTGAATTATGATCGCACCCAAAAGATCGCTTCGGAAAAAATTGTATCCACATTGAAATATGTTATTAATAAAAAGCATTTCAAAAAATAGTATTACTAATTTTATAGCTTAACATTTACCATCTATTGTGGGTAGCCTGATATTCACCATTGTGGTATTTATAGGGATGTGCCACCAGAAGATTCTTGCATCAGGAGATTATTGGGGGATTTTTGAGGAGTGCTGTTTTTTTGAGTAGAATTATGAGACCCATTCTTTATAACATTGTTTATTATTAGTATAAAGTAGAGGTTATAATAGCTTACAGGAAACCGGAATTTAAAAAACAATATGAAAATTATATAGGTGGAAAATGGGTTGCGCCGGTTGATGGCGAATATTTTGATGATATTTCTCCCGTTGATGGGAGTGTATTAACAAAAGTAGCACAATCTAATAGTAAAGATATTGATCTTACGGTTGTGGCTGCATCAAAGGCTGCGGCTTCGTGGGGGAAAACATCTGTTGGCGAGCGTAGCAGTTTGTTGTTTAAGATTGCAGAGCGGATTGAAGCAAATTTAGAAAATTTAGCAATAGTAGAATCTTGGGATAATGGTAAAGCTGTTAGAGAAACTTTAGCAGCAGATATTCCATTGGCGATAGATCATTTTCGTTATTTTGGTAGCGTTATTCGTGCTGAATCAGGTGATGTGGTAGATATTGATGCCAATATGGTTTCTATGGAAGTTCACGAGCCTTTAGGGGTTGTAGGTCAGATTATTCCTTGAAATTTTCCTATTTTGATGGCGATATGGAAAATAGCACCCGCATTAGCTGCTGGCAATTGTGTGGTTCTCAAACCAGCAGAACAAACACCTATTTCCATACTTTTTGTAATGGAATTAATAGCAGATCTTTTACCAGATGGTGTGCTTAATATTGTTAATGGTTTTAGACCAAAGGCTGGTAAGCCTTTAGTGCAACATCGTGATATTAAAAAAATTGCATTTACTGGTGAGACGACAACAGGGCGTCTTATTTTGCAATATGCCTCTGAAAACATTATTCCAGTGACACTGGAACTTGGGGGAAAATCCCCTAATGTCTTCTTTCCCAGCATAATGGTTGAGGATGATAATTTTCTTGATAAAGCCATTGAGGGATTTGTTCTATTTGCTTTCAATCAAGGTGAGGTGTGTACTTGTCCATCGCGTGCCCTTATTCATGAAAGTATCTATGAAGAGTTTATGGCACGGTGCTTAAAACGTATAGAGGCTATCACAATGGGAGATCCCCTTGATGGTGGCACTATAATGGGTGCACAGGTTTCTAATGACCAATATGAAAAAATACTAAATTAATATAGATATTGGCAAACAAGAAGGTGCAGAGGTGCTTATTGGTGGTGAGAAGTTTGATAACAAACTTTATCCAAACGGGTACTATATTAAACCTACTGTGTTTAAAAGGTCATAATAAGATGCGTATTTTTCAAGAAGAAATATTCGGACCTGTTGTGAGCGTCGTTATATTTAAGGATGATGCCGAGGCTTTGGAAATTGCTAATGATACATTATATGGATTAGGTGCTGGTGTATGGACGCGCGATATTCATCAAATGCAAACCTTTGCAAGAGGAATTGAGGCGGGTCATATTTGGTGCAATTGCTTCCACGCTTATCCGGCTCATGCATCGTTTGGGGGGTATAAGAAATCTGGTATAGGACGGGAAACTCATAAAGTAATGCTTAGTCATTATCGTCATACCAAGAATATGTTGGTATCTTATGATAAAAACCCGCTAGGATTTTTTAAAAAATTCAGTAATTTAAGATAAGACTATGATCGTTGAACGAGTATCGGTTACAGACAAAGCGAAAGCCATTATCGACCAATTGCAAGAGAAGCATGATGAGCTTATGTTTCACCAGAGTGGGGGGTGTTGCGATGGATCGGCTCCTATGTGTTTTGAAAAAGGGGATTTTTTAATCGGTGTTCGGAATGTTTGTTTGGGGACTATCCATGGCTGTGAATTTTATATGGCATCGGATCAATTTGAATATTATGGAAATATGCATATTGTAATTGATGTTTCACCGGGTAGGGGTGCTAGTTTTTCATTGGAAATTCCGTTAGGAGTACGTTTTATGGCAATTTCAAGATTATTTTCGGATGATGAAATGAATCACGTTAGACCAGTAACCTAGAGGTCGAATGTTTGGTAGCAGCTAGATGTGCATAATTAGCCATGACGAAAGCTAAGTTTAGTTCGGATTGATAAATTTTTGTCGGTTGTTTAAGGGTGATGGCTTGCAAATCAAAAATAATAACATAAGATGAACCCCGAAAGGATTCTTGTTGAGAAAACGTGTAAATTGTTTTTTTAAGTGGGTTTTAATGGTCTTTTAAGCCCATAATGAAACGGTTTTTTGATTATTGCCGCGCAAAATTACGATAAAAAAACATTAGTTTTTTACTACATGAATCTAAATAACGTAAATTAAGGCGAGTATTTATTCATTTTCGGCACCATAATCAGTCAAAAATATCAAATCGAAGAGCTATGCTTAAGATTTGATTTATTGAATCTCATCCGCAATCAATCTTGCTGTTTAGGACGATATGATAATTTAAACAACATTTCCTAATTCATCAAAAACCAAACCGTCAGATATTGCTTTTTCATGGAGTTCATATAAATTTTTGCTTGTTTTTCTGATGGAAGGCTTAATCGATTACTACAGTATTTTTGCAAGGTTTTAGCTACAGCTTGCTTGCTCACTTCAAGCTGTTGCATGCGTTCGCCTTCATAAATCTGGGATCTATTTCCGCGTAACAAAAATTGGTTGCCAATAATTTGTGCAAACCGCAATTCTTTGTTAGGTGCTCTAATTTCGTGAAAACCTGTTTGATTTGTCGGATGGACAGACAAAGGGAATGGTAGGATGTGAAACGATATTCCATAGCATGTTTGACAATTGGCAATTATGAACTTAAGTTTACCATCATGAAAATACGCAACCTTGAAACCTTTTACTGGATTGCCAAGCTCGGCAGTTTTCGTGCGACTTCGGAAAAGCTTAACCTTACCCCGCCAGCTATTTCTGCGCGCATACAGCTTTTGGAACAATATCTTGGCGTTAAGGTGTTTGAAAGAGATTTCAAACAAGCCAAATTAACGCCAGCCGGACGCAAATTATTTGGCTTTGCCGAAAGGTTGATGCATTTTGAACAAAATCTTCTGGCGGCTTTTTCTGATACTACCTCAATTGAACAGATTATCCGCATGGGATCGTCTGAAACAATTATCGCCACATGGTTACCCGATTTTTTGGCACATTTAAGCCAATACCAAGCAAACCTATCATTTGACCTGCGGGTGGATTCCACAAATAATTTACGCAATGCACTGGTCGCATGCGAGATTGATATTGCATTTTTAATGGGACCAGTCGCAGAAGTCAGCATCGCCAATCACAATATTTGCAGTTATGAAATGATCTTTGCGGCGACCCCCGAAATCGCCAATCAATTCGATGTGTGGACGTTAGAAAATATTGCCAATCAACCGATTGTCACATTTGCGTCCGATACCAAACCCTATCATCAAATTAAAAATTCATTAGCACCATTCACCAATGGAACGCCGAATATGACCAGCTCGACATCGCTGGGGTCAATTATTCGTCTTGCGGTTTTGGGGCACGGTATTTGTACGGTGCCAAAAGCCGCTATGCTCGAAGAAATTCAAAAAGCTACGCTTGTTCCTCTTGAAACGAATATTATTCTGCCCGAAATGCATTTTACGGCATCTTATGTTTTGTCTAGCCCCATGAACATTCTCATAGAAGAAATTATCGATCATATCGGCAATTTTCTGAAAACGAACGGATAAAATAGGTTCGTAAAATTGATACTTGTAAAAAATTTTTTACCGTTATAGGTAAGAATAATTGATTTGATTTTACCAAGACATTGCGCTAGCGTGAATGTAAGAGGATTTTTTGCAATGCATGTTAACAAACAGTTACAAACAGCTTCCACATTCAGAAAAACGGTAAGGTCTAGGAAATTTACCAACCCAACGGCTGGATACGCCCCAGGTTATCTGCAAGGAAATGTGGTGATATTACCGCTAAAATACGCGGCTGATTTTCTGCAATATTGTCTCAATAATCCCAAACCCTGCCCGCTAATTGGGCTTTCAAAACCCGGCGACCCTACTTTGCAATCTTTAGGCAAAGATATTGATATTCGCCACGACATTCCACGCTATTGCATCTATCGCCATGGCGAATTAACAGATGAGGCAACCGATATTGCTGAATATTGGGCAGATGATATGGTCACCTTTGTACTGGGCTGTTCGTTCACATTTGAAGAGGTGCTGATTCATCAAGGTTTTGAGGTGCGTCATATTCGCTGTGATTGCAACGTGCCAATGTTCAAAACCAATATTCCAACAATTGCTGGGGGTGTTTTTCGTGGTCCCTTGGTTGTGACCATGCGCCCTTATCGGCAAGAGCAGATTGCCAAAATTTTTGATATCTGCGCCGGTTTTCCTCATGCGCATGGCACGCCAATCTAT
Source organism: Alphaproteobacteria bacterium (assembly GCA_965206365.1). Taxonomy (GTDB): domain Bacteria; phylum Pseudomonadota; class Alphaproteobacteria; order JABAAW01; family JAHZMA01; genus CBDBJL01. The sequence continues at coordinate 42,408 of CBDBJL010000010.1, read as the reverse complement.
TGGGGCGACCCAGAAAAAATTGGGATTGCCAGCATTTCACAACCAGATTATGGCGATTCTGTGACCATAAATGCCGATGAAGTTCCAGTATTTTGGGCATGTGGGGTTACAACCCAAGCCGCAATTAATCTGGCAAAACCCGATTTATGCCTAACACATGCCCCCGGTCATATGTTGATTACCGACATTCTCGGCAATCAACGCCCCAGATTGATTACTGGCATGAGCAATTTATACAGTGACAAAACCACATTAACGTAAATGAGAGGAAGCATGATGATACAAAAACCGACATTTTTTGATTAGCGCAAAGCCGCACACAATTAATTTACTTAAAAACGATCATTAAAATTGGAGATAAAATGATGATACAGAAATTTACATTGCTTGGAATCGCATTGATGATATTTGTGACCTCAAGTGCCATTGCCCAAGACAAACCAACAATTTTTCGCGCCGTTGGCACTTGGGGCAATCTCACAAATTATCAAAAACATGAAGGCCCTTTTTGGAACAAAAGAATTTCCGAAGCCAGTGATGGCACTATGATTGGTGATATTAAACCGCAAACCGAGCTGGGGCTAAAAGGTTTTGAAATTATGCGTCTGGTCAAAAATGGCGTGTTTGATTTTGCCTTTGGACTATCTGGTTATGTGGCATCAGAAAACGCTATTTTTGAAGGTGGAGATTTATCTGCACTGACGCAAGATATTAAAACACAGCGTAAAGTAACCGATGCTTATTTTTCAACATTAGAAAAAGCCTTTGCTGAAACTTATAACGCGAAATTGATGATGCTTTACCCGTTTCCAAGCCAAACACTATGGTGTAATGGCAAAATTAGCGGTTTAAGCGATCTTAAAGGTAAAAAAATCCGTGTTTATTCAACCACTTTGGGTGATTTTGTTCAAAGTGTTGGCGGAACTTCGGTTACCGTTCCCTTTGCAGAAGTGATTCCAGCTTTAGAAAAAGGTGTTGTGGATTGTGGCATTACCGGCACCATGTCGGCATATACTGCGAAATGGCACCAAGTTGCAACCCATGCCTATACGCTTCGCGTTGGTTGGGGCATGGCATTTGGGGCGATGAATATGGATACATGGAACTCGCTTTCTAAAAAGAAACAAGCTATTTTGACAAAAGAAATAGGGGCTTTGACGCAAAGAATGTGGGCAGAAACAGCAACTGAAGATGAAATTGCTATTTCTTGCATCACGGGCGGAAAATGCGATATTGGTGAAAAGGGTTCTATGACGCTGGTAAAACCCAGCAAAGCAGACTTAAAAACACGTGACAAATTAGCCAATGATGTTATTCTGGCGCGCTGGGCAAAACGCTGCGGGCAAAAATGTGCCACAAATTGGAACAAAACCGTTGGTCGTATTGTGAAGCTAAAAGCTACAATCAAGTAACTTCTATTGAAATAAAAATAGTCGGTTGTCTTTAAGATTTTCGACTATTTTTTAGGAGCCACCATGAAGCTAATCTTAGAGATCGCTGAAAAAATAAGCCTGGTAATGGTATGGATAGGCGGTGTTTTGCTTATTGGGTCGGCGCTGATGGTGACCCTTGAGGTCGTACTTCGGAAAATATTTACGATTAGCCTTGGTGGTGCCGATGAACTTTCAGGCTTTGCCTTCGCCATTGCCACAAGCCTTGGTTTTTCTTACGCCTTGTTTCAAAGAGCGCATATTCGCGTTGATGTTTTATTCAATCTATTCCCGCATTGGCTGAAAATTATTGCAAATTTAACTGGCATTATCTTGCTGGCGGGGTTTGTTGGCGTGGTTTGTGTTACGGCATGGAACCTTGTGGCGCATACATTTGCCCATAACGCGCATTCCATTACACCACTACGTATACCGTTAATCTACCCACAAGTGCCTTGGTTGCTCGGTTGGTTATTCTTTGTGTTGAGCGCATTTTTGATTACCATTGCCGCCATATGGGCACTGATTACCAAAGATTTTATGCAAGCCGAAAAACTGATCGGCACAAAAACCATTAATGAACAAATTGCTGAGGAGCGCGTCGAATGATTGTCAAACTTCTCATAATTTTGGTTGGGTTGGTGGCCTTTGCCGTGCCGATTGCAGCATCACTGGGCTGGTTGGCTCTGATTTTGCAATATTTTGATAGCCCGATGCCACTTCATCGTGCATTAGGGGATATTGTTTGGCAAACCAGTATAGATTTCTTACTGGTGGCAATTCCCATGTTCGTCCTGCTGGGTGAAATTCTTTTGCGGGCCGGCATTACCGAAAAAATGTATAATGGCATTGTCAAATGGCTTGGCTGGTTGCCCGGCGGTTTAATGCATTCTAATATTGGTTCATCGGCGCTATTTGCGGCAACTTCTGGTTCTTCCGTTGCCACCGCGGCCACCATTGGAACCGTGGCGATTCCACAAATTAAACGCCGAAAATATAATGAGCCCTTGTTCCTAGGCACAATTGCCGCGGGGGGCACCTTGGGCATTCTTATTCCCCCATCTATCAATCTTATACTTTATGGGCTTTTGACGTCAACATCGGTGCCTGAACTTTACCTCGCCGGCTTTTTACCCGGCTTCTTGCTTGCCCTATTATTCATAGTCACTATAATTGTGCTATGCCTATGCCGCCCTGAATGGGGCGGTGAACCAGTACATGCCAGTTGGTTAGAACGTATTCGTTGCCTGCCGTCACTGATTCCGCCGATTGGTATTTTCTTGGTGGTGGTGGGTTCAATCTATGCGGGCATTGCCACCCCAACCGAAGCGGCATCATTGGGCGTGATTGCGGCGATGATACTGGCAGCTTGCAACAAAAAACTAACGATCACTATGCTGCGCCTGGCCATTGAAGGTACGCTACGAACCACATCAATGATTATGTTAATTATTTTGGCGGCGGTGTTTCTTAATTTTGTGCTCTCTATTATTGGCGTGACCCAAACATCGACGGATTTGGTGACCGGACTAGGATTGTCAAAACTACAAACCATGCTATTAATTATCGGCATTTTGGTATTTCTTGGCTTTTTCATGGAAACACTTTCTATGTTGCTAATTACCGCGCCACTCATTACGCCAATTGTTGTCCAGTTGGGCTACGACCCCGTTTGGTTTGGGGTGCTATTGATGGTCTTGCTTGAAACGGCACTCATTACCCCACCCATTGGTCTCAATTTATATGTGGTACAATCGGTGCGCAGTAGCGGTGCGCTTTTGGATGTTATGAAGGGCGCGTCTCCGTTTGTATTCACAATGTTTACCATGATTGCTGCGCTGATGATTTTTCCGCAAATTGCGTTGTGGCTTCCCTCATTATTTTATTAATCAAAATAGGAAATTATCATGTGGCAATTTTGGATTGACCGCGGTGGCACATTTACTGATATTGTCGCCCGCACGCCCGATCGCAAGATTATTACCCATAAATTGCTTTCAGAAAACCCTGAACAATACCAAGATGCGGCAATTCATGCCATTCGGGAGCTTATGGGGTTAAAACCCGATGAAGCGATTCCGCTGACAATTGATGCAGTGAAAATGGGAACAACGGTTGCCACCAACGCATTGTTGGAACGCAAGGGCGACCCAACCTTGTTGCTGATTACACAAGGGTTTCGTGATTTATTACGCATTGGTTATCAAAACCGTCCAAAGCTGTTTGAACTAAATATTCAACTACCCGAATTGCTGTATGAACTCGCTGCCGAGGTGCCTGAACGGCTTGCTGCTGATGGTTCGGTGGTAACAGAGCTTGATACAAATGAAGCACGAAAATTGTTACAACACGCCTATGATAATGGCATTTATAGTGTTGCTATTGCCTTCATGCATGGCTATCTTAACCCGCAACATGAAAAAACTGTTGCTGGGTTGGCAGCAGATATTGGCTTTACCCAAATCTCAACTAGCCATCAAACCTCACGGCTTATCAAGCTGATTGCGCGAGGTGATACAACAGTTGTCGATGCCTATCTTTCACCCATTTTAAGGCGTTATATTAATCAAGTCACAGACGCCCTTGATCTTAACAAAGGTGTCTTTTTCATGCAGTCCAATGGTGGGCTCGCAGACGCTTCAATTTTTCAGGGTAAGGATTCTATTTTATCGGGCCCCGCTGGCGGTGCTGTTGGCATGGTGGAAACAGCAAAACAAGCGGGTTTTCATAATATTATCGGCTTCGATATGGGAGGCACATCAACAGATGTTTGCCATTTCGCAGGCGATTATGAGCGTTCTTTTGAAACTGAGATTGCGGGCATTCGGATATGTACACCCATGATGAATATTCACACAGTGGCGGCGGGCGGCGGTTCCATTCTTTCATTTAAAAATGGACGCTATCAGGTTGGACCAGAAAGTGCCGGCGCGAATCCGGGCCCGGCATGCTATCGGCGTGGTGGCCCGCTAACAGTAACGGATTGCAATGTGCTGTTGGGAAAATTGAACCCTGATTATTTTCCCTCTATTTTCGGCGCGAATGCCAATGAGAAATTAGATATTAATATTGTGCGTAGCAAATTTAATGAATTGGCAAAAAAAATTGCAGTGACCACAGGCAAAGCCTTGCTTTCCACTGAAGCTACAGCCGAAGGTTTTTTAAAGATTGCTGTTGAGAATATGGCGAATGCCATTAAGAAAATTTCAGTCCAACGTGGCTATGATGTCACTAGTTACGTTTTGAACTGCTTCGGCGGGGCCGGAGGGCAACATGCGTGTTTGGTTGCCGATGCGTTAGGCATGAAGCAGGTTTTTATCCACCCGTTTGCCGGGGTTTTATCGGCGTTCGGCATGGGATTGGCAGATATTCGCGCATTACAAGAAGAACAATTTGAACAACCAATTGCTAATGTGGAACAGGCGGAACAAATTTTGACGCGCCTTGCAGATGAAGGACGTGAGATCGTGATGAAACAAGGTGTACCAGCATCTGGTATCAGCATAGAAAAACGTGCCCATATTCGCTATGCCAATTCGCATCAGAGTTTGAGCGTTGAATTTGGCACTCTCGCGCAAATGAAAGAACGCTTCACGAATGCCCATATCGCACAGTTTAGTTTTGCTTCGGATCGCAGGGAATTAATGTTTAATATGTTAAGCGCGGAAGCCATTGGCAACAATAGTAACAATATAGACTTAAAACATGATGTTACCGCAAGCGACACGCAGTCACCACCGATGATACCGGTTTTTATAAGTTCCCAAACACAAGATATTCCACTTTATCGCTGTGAAGCTTTAGCGGTAAATCAAATTGTTACGGGGCCGGCCATCATCACCGAAGCGACCGGTACCAATGTTATCGAGCCCGGTTGGCAAGGTAAAATTGATGCATTGGGAAATCTGGTTTTAGAAAGATATCAGCAATTGCCACGACAAACCACGCTTGGCACAGATGCTGACCCGATCATGCTAGAAGTTTTTCATAATTTATTCATGTCAATCGCCGAACAGATGGGGGCAACTTTGGCAAATACCGCTTATTCGGTCAATATCAAAGAACGTCTTGATTTTTCGTGCGCACTTTTTGACGCAACGGGTGCCCTGGTTGCCAATGCGCCACATGTGCCGGTACATTTGGGTTCTATGAGTGATAGTGTCCGTAAAATTGCCCAGCTTAACCATGGCAATATGAAACCCGGCGATAGCTTCATGATGAATGCACCCTTTAGCGGTGGAACACACTTACCAGATGTAACGGTGATTACGCCAGTGTTTGATTTGTCCCACGAAAAAATTCTATTTTATGTTGGCTCGCGTGGGCACCATGCTGATATTGGTGGTCGCACGCCTGGGTCGGCGCCACCTGATAGTTGTCACATAGAAGAAGAAGGCGTGGTGATCGATAATTTCAAATTGGTTGAAGGCGGAATTTTTCGTGAAGCCGATGTGAGAAGATTGCTAGGTTCTGGAAAATATCCCTGTCGTAATATTAATCATAATATCGCTGACCTTGAAGCCCAAATTGCCGCCAATGCCACGGGCACCAAGGAAGTTCATAGAATGATTGCTACATTTGGTCTTGAAACCGTCTTGTCTTATATGCGCCATGTGCAGGCAAATGCCGAAGCTTCGGTGCGGCAAGTCATTGGCAGCCTAACAGATGGAGAATATACCTATCCGCTTGATTCTGGATTGCAAATTAAGGTTAAGATACGCGTTGATAAACAAAAATGCGAAGCAATTTTAGATTTTACCGGCACCTCAAAACAAGATCGTAAAAATTATAATGCCCCACTTTCCATCTGTAAGGCAGTGGTTTTATATGTGTTTCGAACCTTGGTTGGCAGTGAGATTCCAATGAATGAGGGCTGTCTCAAACCGCTAAAAATAATTGCGCCCGAAGGCAGTATGATTAACCCACGCTATCCAGCGGCGGTCATTGCCGGCAACACAGAAGTTAGCCAAGCCATCACCGATTGTCTTTATGGTGCGCTGGGCAATATTGCGGGGTCACAAGGGACCATGAATAATTTTGTTTGGGGCAATGAGCAATTTCAAAATTACGAAACCATTTGCGGTGGCACCGGGGCGGGGCCAGATTTTGATGGCGCTGATGCTGTGCATTCACATATGACAAATACGCGCATCACCGACCCCGAAATATTAGAAAAACGTTTTCCCGTGCGGGTTGAAAAATCTACCATCCGCGAAAGTTCTGGTGGCGCGGGCAAACATTTTGGGGGTGAAGGGGTGCATCGACAGGTGCGCTTTTTGAAACCGGTGACGGTAACAACATTATGCTCGCATCGAATAACTCGAGCCCACGGGGTTGCTGGGGGGCTGGGGGGCGCGGTTGGCGAAAATGCGGTTATTCGTGCGAATGGTAGTAGAACAATATTAGCTGGCAATGGGGAATGCCAATTAAACGCAAATGATATATTTGAAATGCTAACCCCTGGCGGTGGTGGATATGGAACAGTTGAAAAGTAATATTTTACAAAATACGAACCGTCACCGCTAGCAATCTCGAATCAGCGAGGAGTTTTAAGGGGGGGTATCGCAAGCTTGCCTTAATCCCGAGAAGCGATGTTTGCCCCCCCTTAAGATATAGGGCGGGGTTTCAGCATTACGATTTAGCGCATCACAAATGGGTTTACGAGCGGTTCATCAGAGGTATTGATCCAGATTGATTTCGCTTTGGTGTAATCATACATCGCCTGTAAGCCACTTTCACGACCATAGCCTGAAGTTTTAAAACCACCAAATTCAACAATGGGTGAAACCATTCGATAAACATTAACCCAGACAATCCCGGCACGCACAGCTTTTGCTACACGCATTGAACGGGCACCATTTGTGGTGAAAATACCGGCAGCAAGCCCGTGCACCGTATCATTTGCCAAGGCGATAACTTCTTCCTCGGTTTTAAATCTTAATACGCTAAGTACCGGACCAAATAATTCGGTATCTAATATACGTTGCGATTGCGCGCAACATTCAATAATGGTGGGTTCATAATAATAGCCTTGTAATTCTTCTGGCAATCCTTTGGGGCGTTGCCCCCCGCACAAAACTTTACCGCCTTGTTCTTGTGCAAAGGCAACTTCACGTTCACAAGTTTCTAATTGTCCTTTTGAACATAAGGGACCCATTTGGGTATTGGTTTCTAGTGGGTCACCGATACGAATTTGTTTGACCAACCCTACCATTTTTTCTAAAAATTCATCGGCAATGTCTTCTTGCAAATATAGACGTGATCCAGCGACACAACTTTGCCCGCTTGCTCCAAAAATACCGGCAATCGAACCATTAACCGCACTTTCAATATTGGCATCTGCAAAGACAATAAAGGGCGATTTTCCACCCAATTCCAATGAAATATTGGCAAAATTATTGGTACTATTAGAAATAACATGCTTGGCTGCATTGGGTCCGCCGGTAAAGCTGATCCGTTGCACTAACGGATGCGAGGTTAGTGCTTTGCCACAAGGTTCGCCATGCCCGGTAATAATATTAACAACGCCTTTGGGAAAACCCGCTTTTTCTACAAGCTTAGCAAAATCTAACATTGCAGCCGAACCTAGCTCAGAGGCCTTTAATACGATCGTATTGCCAGCTGCCAAAGCGGGGCCTAACTTAACAGCGGTTAGAAATAATTGTGAATTCCAAGGTACAATCGCAGCCACAACACCCAAAGGTTCACGGGTTGTCATGGCAAAAATATTATCTTTATCCACGGGTAAAGTTGTCCCATTAATTTTATCTGCACAGCCGGCATAAAAATGAAAAAAATCAGCAATATATTTTGCTTGCCAACGGGTTTCTGAAAACATTTTCCCGGTATCCATACTTTCAATCCGCCCTAATTCTTCACTAGAATCCGCCAATAAATCAGCCAATTTTCGCAGATATTTGCCCCGTACACTCGGAATTAGTCTGGGCCATTCACCTTCGGTAAAGGCCTTATGTGCGGCTTGAACAGCACGCTCAACATCTAAGGCACTGGCTTCAGGAATGAATGCCCAGGGTTTACATGTGGATGGATTTTCACTTGGAAAAAAATTACCATTCTCAGAATCAACCCAAGCCCCATCAATATACATTTGATATTTTTTACGTTCACTCATAAATTGTTTCCTTTCCTTACATTTAGGATAAAATGAATATTAAATGCATTCTATGAGTTCTTATTGATATTATTATTGATTTTTAGATAGAAAAAACATTTTTTCGACATAAAACGCCAAACAAATGTTCCTTGGAAAAATAACGGATAATTTAATGGATAGAAATATAAATTAAGTGTAATAATAGCGTCGTTTATAGGTTAATAATGGGAGGCAAGCAAGGTGAGAAAAGAAATTATTGGTGAACCCCTTATTCTTAATGGACGAAAATTATCACTTTCACCAGCCGTTCGGGCAGGTGATTTTGTATTTCTAACAGGGCAATTGCCTCTTCAACACGGCAAACCTATGGGCTGGGATACCACAATAGAAGAACAGACGCACCGAGTTTTGCAAAATATTCGTGTAACATTACAATTGGCAGATTGCGATTTACAAGATGTTGTCAAAACCATGGTATGGCTTTGCGATTCGGCTGATTTCCCAGGCTTTAATCAGGTTTATGGCGAATATTTTACAGATGAATTGCCGGCGCGTTCGGCGGTTATCGCAACATTATTATTAGATGTTCGTCTTGAAATTGAAGTTATTGCCTATAAGCCGAAAATATAAAAGATTCGTAAATCATGGAAATAAAAGGGATATTCTTAAAATGGTCAAACAAGATTACCAAGGCATTTGCTTTGCAACCGAGCAAACCGATGCCCGCCCATGGTTAGTTTTGGTTCATGGGTTGGGAATGCACCAAGATATGTGGCAATGGCAAATTCCGGCTTTAAGCGGTGAGTATCGAATTTTAATTTATGATTTATATGGGCATGGGCAAAGTAAACCCGGTCCAAAATCACCCAGCCTAACACAGTTTTCGCAACAATTAATGATTCTTCTAGACTATCTAAAAATTCAAACCTGTATAATGATTGGGTTTTCACTTGGGGGGATGATTGTGCGTCATTTCGCGCTTCATCATCAAGAACGGTTGCACGCGCTGATTATTTTAAATTCACCCTATCGTCGTAGCAAAGAAGCACAAGCTTTGGTGGCAGCACGCGTTCAGCAGGTACGCGAAGAAGGGGCAGGGGCAACTGCGACTATGGCTTTGCAAAGATGGTTTGGTGAAGATTTTCGAAACCAAAATCCAGATCTGATGGCTTTGCTAAAAAGTTGGATTTTGGCGAATAAGAAAGAAATTTACGCAGAGAATTATCAAGTTTTGTTGGATGGCGTTGCTGAAATTGCGCCATTGCCAAAGCCGATACATTGCCCAACTTTGGTAATCACTGGCGATGAAGATTATGGCAATAATCCTGAGATGGCAGCATTAATTGCCGTAGAAATCCCGAACGCTAATCTGGTGATTTTGCCAAAATTACGCCATATGACATTAGCAGAGGCACCTGAATTGGTAAATGCAGCTTTGCTAAATTTTTTGCGCATAAACACGAAAAACTAAGGGAATATAATTATGAAGCAAGAAGGCATTTTAGCACCTTTGCGAGTTTTGGATTTAACGCGGATGCTTTCAGGTCCGTATTGTACGATGATGCTTGCGGATCATGGTGCAGAAGTGATTAAAATTGAAAATGATATTGGTGATTCTAGTCGTTCGATCGGGCCTTACCGTGATGATGATCCGCAAAAACAATGGAGCGGATATTTCGTTAGCTTAAATCGTGGCAAAAAAAGTGTGGTTCTGGACTTAAAAACCGAGGAAGGACGTCGAGCTTTTTTCTATTTGCTGGAAAGCTCTGATATTCTGATTGAAAATTTCCGTCCCGGCGTTATGGAACGTTTGGGTTTAGATTATGAAATATTGGCCAAACGTAAACCAGAATTGATCTATGCTGCCATTCGTGGTTTTGGGGACCCGCGTTTTGGGAAAAGCCCCTATAATGATTGGCCTTCCTATGATGTGGTAGCGCAAGCTATGGGCGGGTTAATGGGAATTACGGGGCTGGATGCCGAACATCCGATGAAAGTGGGGCCTGGTATTGGTGATATTTTTTCCGGATTAATGATGGCGTTTGCGATTATGGCGGCATTACGCCATAAGGAACAAACCGGTGAAGGGCAATTTATTGATATTTCAATGTATGATGCAATGGTTAATATGTGTGAGCGGATCATCTATCAATATGATTATGATGGTACGATTGCAAAACCCGAGGGCAATGCGCATCCGTTATTGGCTCCTTTCGGGCTTTTCAAGGCGAAGGATGGTTGGGTATCGATCGGGATTGTCGAGAATAATTTGTTTCATCATTTGCTAAACGCTATGGGGCGTGAAGAATTGAAAACTGAATCACGTTTTGCCAGTAAGGTGAAACGAAGCGAAAATGCCAAAGAAATTAACGCGATTGTAAGTGAGTGGGCAAAAAACCTCACGCGCGCCGAGCTCGCTGAATTATTAGGTGGCAAAGTGCCATTTGGTCCGGTGAATAACGCGAAAGATATTTTTGCAGATCCGCATATGGCAGTCAGGGAAACATTGATCAAAATAAAACACCCCGAAGCCGGGAAACGTGATTGGCAAGTGGTAGCCAATCCAATTAAATTTAGCAAAACTCCAGCATTGCCGCCTATAGCCCCCTCGCAAATTGGTGCGGATAATGCTGAAATTTTACAGGATTTTGATGTTTGGAAATTAAAACAATCAATTGAAAAGCAATAGAATGTATCCTATCCTTGCTGGCATGAAAATTATTGAGCTTACGGCTTTTGTTGCTGCCCCGCTTGCAGGGCTTACATTGCATCAATTGGGGGCAGAAATCATTAAAATTGATCCTGAAGGAGGCGGGTTGGATCATCAACGCTGGCCGTTAAGTAAGGAAGGCACCAGCCTTTATTGGACAGGGCTTAATAAAGGCAAAAAATCCGTAACCTTGAATCTGCGCTCGGAAGCAGGGAAAATGCAATTTACCGAGATATTACGCCATTCTGGTGAGGATGGGGGAATTATCCTTACGAATTTAGCCGGACCTGAATGGCTATCTTACGAGGTTTTGCGCAAAATTCGCCCTGATTTAATTATGGTAAGCCTGATCGGGCATTATGATGGGAAAACAGCCGTTGATTATACGGTAAATTGCGCTGTAGGCATGCCCTTAATAACCGGAATCCCAGAAACCTTAAAGTTTCCGATCAATAGTGTGATGCCAACATGGGATGCTGTTGCTGGGCTAACTTTGGCAACAGGGTTATTGGCAGCAGAACGCCACCGCAGAATCACCGGTGAAGGACAATTCGTTAATTTGGCATTGAGCGATACCGCTTATGCGATGGTGGCTAATTTAGGTTATATGGCAGAGGCGCAAACCTCGAGCAATCATCGCCCGGCCATTGGCAATCATATTTATGGAACTTTTGGGCATGATTTGCAGACGCGTGATGACAGACGCGTGATGGTTGTGGCATTAACAAAACGACAATGGCAATCCCTGTTACAAGCTACCAATATGCAAGATGAAATGGCAAAGATTACAGAAAAATCGGGTTTGGATTTAACGCTTGAAGGGAACCGTTACCAAATGCGCGATGAAATTTTGGTGCCATTGCAACAATGGGCTCAACAAAAAGAGCTAGCTGAAATTGCCAATATTTTTGATACAGAAAATATTTGTTGGGGATTATATCAATCTTTTCAACAGATGGCACATGAAGATCAACGAGCATCGCTTAAGAATCCATTATTTCAAGAAATTGAACAAGAAGGGGTGGGGCGAATTAAAGCTGCAGGATCCCCGCTGATTTTTTCAGCCTTTAAGCGTGATAAATTGCGCTCGGCATCACGAATAGGTGCCGATACCGAAACGGTTCTTGCTGATATTGCCAAAAAATCGGGAAATAACCATGGAGGCGCATAATCATTATTCTTTAGAAAGCGCAATTCGTTATCTTGGAAAAATTCAAGAGAGCGAAGCTCAGATTTTATACAAAAATTCTCAATTATTATTCGATAGTTTAGGGCTTGACCCGAAGCAGCTTGAAGATCAGCTATTATTACCCATGCAATGGTTATATCACCCAGAATGGGTTCGCCCTGAAGAAATCGGGCGTGATGGACACCCTAAAGTTGGTTTGTTCATGCCACCTTTGCCGGCAAAAAGACGCATGTTTGTAGGCTCTACAATGAATATACACCGCCCAATAGCATGGGGGGCACAGGTTAAACGCGTGCGTAAAATTATTGATATCGATAAAAAACAGGGTCGTGCTGGTGAATTTTACTTGGTAAAGGTGAAAGGTGAATTTACAGATTTAGAAGGTTTGCTTTTAGAAGAAACCCAAACCATTGCTTATTTGGATAGTTGGGGTGGGGGGCGCGCAGCTGTAAAATCAGAGGCAAAAAGCGACCCCAAACCAGAATTTACCGCAACTTTGCTTCCTGATAGCGTTATGCTATTTCGCTTTTCAGCACTCACCTTTAATGGGCATAAAATTCATTATGATCTTACTTATGCGCGTGAGAACGAAAAATATCCCGACATTGTAATTCACGGCCCCCTTAGTGCAATGATGCTTGGCTATTATGCAAAAATTTGGTTAGGAAAGAATATAGAAAAATTTACGTTTCGAATGATCACACCCCTATTTTTAGGGGAAGAAATGCGATTTGAAGGCAAAATGTTAGCTCAAAATCAGATTGAAATTTGGGTACGCGCGCCAGATGGGCAAATTGCAGTAAGTGCAAGAGCAAGTTAAAGAACCAGAAATATCAGGAAACTATGGCGATGAGTGCAAACCGATATCCCAATCCAATTATGTTAGAAACGAAGGCTTTGTTAAATTTGTTGCAATTGGCATTATTGCGTGCACAGTGCTATGGCGAAGAGCTTCGTAATCAAATATTGGGTAGAAAAATCACTCATGAAAATCAATTGATCCGCCATGGCTTTAGCTGGTTTGCGGCTTATATCGAAGCTTTGTCGGGCATGTTAGAATGGGCAAATGATTTGGCGGGGCAAGGTAAATTTTCTCCTTTGGAAAAAATGTTGGCCTGGAGCTTTTTTAGCGAATATTTATCGCAATTGCGCCATGGAATCGCGATGAGCCAAGATGAAATTATCCGCCCAGAACATTTTGGTTTCAGCCATCATGCCAATAAATTTGACTCTGAAGATCTTATTCAACATTTTTTTGCTTATCCGCTGGCATTTTTTGCGAAAGATATTGTTACTCTTTGCCAAGAGAACCAAAATTTTGGGGAAAAGGGTCTTGATGAAACATTATCTTTAATTGCCGAACAATTTAATCGTTTTACCAAGGAAAATACCTTGCCGAATGTAGAGAGATGGCATCGTGATGATCTATTAATTCCAGATGAAATGATTACGAAATTAAGTGAGCTTGGCGTATTTGGGCTTACCATTAAAGAAGAATATGGTGGGGTTGGGCTTGGGAAAATGGCAATGTGTGTGGTTACCGAAGAGTTGGCGCGTGGCTACATTGGGGTCGGCTCGCTTGCTACCCGTTCTGAAATTGCGGCTGAGCTGATTCATATTGCGGGCACACAAGCACAAAAAGAAAAATATTTGCCGTTAATTGCCATGGGTAAAATCTTGCCTGTTGCGGTTTTTACCGAACCCAACACCGGATCTGATTTGGCTTCGTTACAAACCCGCGGCATGAAACAGGCAGATGGCAGTTATAGGGTGACTGGAAGCAAAAGCTGGATTACGCATGCCGGGCGTTCGAACCTCATGACTTTACTTGTGCGCACCAACCCCAATGAAACTGGGCATAAAGGCCTGAGCATGTTTTTGGCAGAAAAAATACAGGGGACGCCTTTTTCTGATGCGGGGCTTACGGGTAGTGAAATTAAAGTTTTGGGTTATCGCGGTATGAAAGAATATGAACTTGCCTTTGATAATTTTGTTGTAAGTGCTGATGCGGTATTGGGTGGCGAGGAAGGTAAGGGATTTCGCCAATTAATGGAAACCTTTGAATCTGCACGGATTCAAACAGCGGCGCGTGCAGTGGGGGTGGCCATGAATGCGATGCAATTAAGTTTTTCTTATGCTCAGGAGCGTTGGCAATTTCAGCAACCAATCATTCAATTTGAACGTATTTATGGCAAATTGGCACGGATGATCGTAGAAATTATGGGAATTCGACAATTAACTTATCAAGCTGGACGAAAAAAGGATCAGGGTGGGCGTTGTGATGTTGAAGCGGGAATGGCAAAATTATTAGGAGCACGCTTAGCGTGGTCGGTCGCAGATAATGCGTTGCAAATTCATGGTGGCAATGGTTACGCGCTAGAATTTCCAATATCACGGGTTTTGTGCGATGCTAGAATTTTAAATATTTTTGAAGGTGCCGCCGAGATGCAAGCAGAAATTATCGCGCGCGGTCTTCTTGTTTCGGAAAAATGATCAACAGCAAAACTCCCTTTTGAGAAAACCCGCATAAGAACAATTTTTGTGCGGGTTTTTTAAGCCTATTTTCGTTGCCTTATTCTGGCCGCCCTATTCTGCTGCCATGGCTTGATCTGGTCTTGGCAATTTGGTAAATGTTTTCATTGCTGTTTTACCCAAAATATTCTCGCGCATATGAGGCGGAAGTGGTAATTTGTTCAAATCATCAAAATCCCAATGGGGGAAATCAGAAGCAAACATAACGGTTTCATTGGCATACATTGCCTCTAACATTGCCCATAAATGTTCCTTCTTTCTGGCTTCTTCAAGAGGCTGGGTGCCAACGCGAACATTCCGCCTGAAATATTCTGAAGGCAACATTTTCAACCATGGGGTTTCTTTCTTCAAGGCCTTATAATCAGCATCTAAGCGCCAAAGCAAGGTTGGAAACCAAGTTACGCCACATTCAAGAACAACGAATTTTAAGTCAGGATGTTTTTCAAACACACCATGAGCAATCATCGAAGTTAGGTGAGTCATCGCACCCTGCCCTAATAAACCATGGGCTTCCCATGAAAAAGTGGACGGACCATTGGCAATGCACAAATCATTAATGCCACCATGGCCACCCAAATGAATTGCAAAAGGTAAATTCATTTCGGCGCAAGCCTCGTAAATTGGGTGATAAAAAGGCTTGCCAAAAGGCATTTGTGAGCCCTCAGATGCCAAAACTTGTACCATATCAGGGTGCCCACCCACACGCCTGATCTCTTGGGCAGCCAATTCTGGATCCGTTGCAGAAATAACAAGGGAACCCTTAAATCGGGCATCTTGCTGAAACCAATAATCTATTTGCCAATCATTATAAGCACTTACCAAACCAGCAGCATAATAGGGGTTTGCCAATGTTGAGACTTCCAAAGGTTCATCGGAAGTTAGTAAGGCATAATCAATATGATAGAAATCACAATGCTGGCGAGTGGCCTGTACCCAGCCAACCATATTTTCGGGATTAATATCTTTGCGCCGAAACCCTTCCGACAATAAATAAGGACGGTTGGCATAAGGAAAAGCTTTCGGACCCATTCGTTCACCACGAAGATAATAATCTTTCCAAACAGGGGCCAAATATGGTAACAAAACATCAGCATCATCCCAAAAATTATGAACATCACAATCAACCATTACCATTTTCTTTCTCCTTAAAATCTGTGACTCTATATTTAATATAAATTTTTACAATAGTAGATAAATTTTTGCATCTTCTACGGTAACTTCAACTTTTCGCGCCTTTAACCTTTCATCAGCCAGACATTGCCCAGTTCTAATCTCAAATTCCCAACCATGCCATGAACAACGAATCAGTTCATTTTCATGTGCATAAACAAATTTTGGACCCTCGACATTAATATCCACAGGCAAAGCCGTTCCGGTAACGGGCCCGCTACAAATTGACCCCCCGCGATGGGGGCATTTATCGCGCAAAGCAAAATATTCATCTTTAATTTGATAAATGCCATAATCACGATTATTCACAAAAGCTTTGAAAGGTTGGGTTTGCGATACATCCGAAATGGTACATGCAAATTGTTTTTCTGCCATAATGATATTTCCACCTTAATTAAGAGAGTTTTTTCAAATATTTCATCAAATTATTCTGCTGCCAGCGCCTTTTCAGGCATTGTTAAACGCGAATAAGTTTTCATTGCGGTTAATCCACGCACATTCGCTTTCAGCGTTTCGGGAAGATTTAATTTTGCAAAATCATCAAAATCCCAATGCGGAAAATCCGAGGCAAACATCAAGGTATCTTCGGCATATAAAGCTTCTAATATCGCCCATAAATGCTCGATATTAGGGGGTTGTTCCAAAGGTTGCGAGGTGAGGCGAACATTTTGCCTAAAATATTCTGAAGGCAGCATTTTCAACCACGGAGTTTCCTTCCTTAAAGCTTTATATTCGCTATCTAAGCGCCATAAAATTGGAGCAAATAAGGACACGCCACATTCAATAACCACAAATTTCAAATCAGGATGCTTTTCAAATACGCCATGGGCAATCATGCTTGCGGTTTGCGTTAAGGCAACTTGGGCTAACAAACTATGGGCTTCCCAAAAAAATGTTACAGGCCCGTGCGCAATCATATGGCTATTAACCCCGCCATTGCCACCCAAATGAATTGCAAAGGGCAAACCCATTTCGGCGCAAGCTTCATAGATTGGATGATAAAAAGGATGCCCTAATGGCCATTGTGAACCATGGCTTGCCAAAACTTGAACAATTTTGGGATTTGCACCCAACCGTCTGATCTCCTGGGCCGCAAGCGTTGGTTCATTAGTCGTAATCATTAATGAACCTCGAAATCTAGGATCGGCATCCAACCAATGTTCGATCATATAATCATTATAGGCACTTACCAAACCCGCTGCGTAATAGAAATCCGATAGGGTAGAAGCCTCCAGAGCTTCATCACCTGTTAAAATTGCATAATCAATTTGATAATCATCGCAATGTTTAGAGGTAACTTGAATCCATTCCGCTAAATTTGTTGGATTAATATCGGTACGCTTAAAACCCTCAGGATGAAAATAAGGGCGGTGTGCATGGGGAAAGCCACCCGCATTGCCCGGTTTCTCACCACGCAAATAACGATCTCGCCATATTGGCTGTAAATAAGGTAGCAATACATCAGCATCCGGCCAATAATTATGAACATCGCAATCAACAACAACCATCAAACCACTCCTTCATGACAATTAAATCATATAAATTTCACAACATTACTCGCCTTTAAAAGGGAGAAGCAAATGCCAGCAACAAATCACTAACATACTTCCAAAAACACCCCACCTATATTATTTAGTATAACAAAAAAAACAAAAAAAAAAGAAAAAATGATACAAATGAAAATAAAATATTGCTCGCAAAGATCATCATTGCAAGAGTTACAATAGAATATACCCTTAAAATGTTGAATATTGTGAATTTTCCCCAATATATTCAAGTTAAGCTCTTGCAAGCTTTGAGGAGATAGGCAATGATAAAGCATGATACAAGATGTGATTATAGAGGGTTCTGATCAAGGTTTCGTTAAAGATGTGATTGAACCAAGTATGAAATGCCCAATATTGGTAGATTTTTGGGCACCATGGTGTGGTCCGTGCAAGCAATTAACCCCCATATTAGAAAAATTGGTAACGGCAATGTCGGGTGCTGTACGGTTGGTAAAAATTAATATGGATCGTAACCCTGCCATTGCCAGCCAATTACAAGTGCGTTCAATTCCTGCGGTATTTGCATTCTTTCAAGGGCAAGCCGTGGATGGTTTTATGGGTGCGCTACCTGAAAGTGAGCTGCAAACCTTTATTAATAAGCTCGTTGCCCATGCAGGTGGAGAAGCTGATTCTGAGTTTTCAGCCGATCATGCTGCCGCGCTTCAGCAAATTAATACCGAACTTGCGCAAATGCGTGCCGAGAATCGATGGGATTTACCTTTAATGAAGCAATGGCAAGATATTCTTGCTGATATTTTGGTTGCCATGCCTAAGAATAATGAGATTATTAGCATGATGGGACAACTTTGTTTAGATTGTGGCGATGTTAAAACTGCACAATCGATTATGCAAATGCATGGAAGTGATGATGCTTTGCTACAGCCTTTGCAGAAAAGGCTTGCTTTGATTGCGGATGCTCCTGATTTACCCAAAACTGTGCCTCAATGGCAGGAAGGCTTAGATCTAAAGCATTATCAAGCCCAATATGATTATGCTACAGCTTTGTGTGGTGTGGGGAAAATGCACGAAGCGGCAGAAATTTTATGCGCTTTAATTCAACAATCACGCAAATTACTAGAAGAAAGCGCGCGTAAATATTTAATATCCATGATGGCAGCATTGCAACAAGATGACCCGCGCATTGCTATTTGGCGTAAACGGCTTTCAGCCTTGTTGTTTTCATAAATTAAAAGAGATAAGATGGTAAATTATGACTGGTTTTGACCCTAAATTTTTAGAATTGCCAAAAATTCTACCCGTTTTTCCACTCGAAGATGCATTGCTTTTGCCGAAAGGGCATATTACTTTGCGAATGTTCGAACCTCGTTATATTGCATTGATCGATGCGGTTATGAGTTTCAAACATCGAATGTTTGTGGTAGTTCAACCAATACATCAAGCAAATCGGAGTCATTCTTTGCGAAATAGAGCAGATGCAGATTCCGAAATTTTGCCTGCTTTATACCCAGTAGCCTGTGCCGGCAGAATTGTTAGTTTTCGTGAAACATTGGATTGCCATTATAAAGTAGAGTTAAAGGGGCTGTATCGTTGTCATTTGCAAACAGAAGTAAGCTTAAATACGCCCTATCGGAATTTCAAGCTAGATTTTTCATCGTATCATGGTGATGCTGATTTGGTGCATATTCATGATGAACGACGCGAAGAATTATTCCATGTTGTAAAAAATTATTTTCAACACCGTCAAATTTCAGTGGATTTAGAGCTTTTTAAAAATCTCCATGATGAAGTTTTGATAACGGCATTGGCAATGGTGTGTCCTTTTTCTGTTGCTGAGAAACAAGGGTTATTAGAAGCCTCTAATCTATCACAAAGAGCCGAATTTTTGATGAATGCGTTAAGTATGTATTCGCAACCTTCGCCACAAATGGTATTGCAGTGAATCTTGCCGATATTATTGCGCGGATCAAAACCAAACATATTCTGATTATTGGTGATGCGATGTTGGATCATTATATTGAAGGGCAGGTGAATCGAATTTCTCCAGAAGCACCCGTTTTGGTGATGCGCAAAGCACAATCTTCTTTGCATGCAGGCGGTGCCGCCAATGTAGCGCGCAATATTACATCACTTGGGGCGCGGGCCCATTTGTTAAGTGTAACGGGTGAGGATTTGCGCGGGAAAGATTTGCAAGATTTGTTAGCAAAAAATATCGAGAATCATGGTACGCTCACTTACGAATTTTTACGTGATGTTAGTCGGCCAACAACATTGAAAACCAGACATATCGCACAAGGGCAACATTTGTTGCGAAGTGATGATGAAAGCACAAAACCATTAACGCCAATATTAGAGGCTGAATTATTGGCAAAAACGGCTCAAACATTGCCACAAGCTGATTATGTAATTTTATCAGATTATGCCAAAGGGGTGCTTAATGAAACCTCGTTGCCGAAATTAATTGCATTGATTAAACAACAAAATGTTGGTTTGGTTGTTGATCCAAAAAAGCAAGATTTTAGTCTATTTCGAGGTGCAGATTTAATTACTCCGAATCGTAATGAACTCGCAGCAGCAGCAATGATGCCAGTAACCAGTGATCTTGAAATTACGCAAGCGGCACGTTATGTGATTGCAAAATTTGGGGTGCAAGCCTTGTTAATTACTCGCTCTGAGCAGGGTATGAGCTATGTTAGTGCAGAACAAGCTGTGCATATTGATGCACATGTAAGAAGTGTTTTTGATGTTGCCGGTGCTGGAGATACTGTGATTGCGGCACTAACAGTTGCCTTGGCAGCTGCCCCGGTAGTTTCCCCGGTAGTTTCTCTGGCAGTAAATAATGCGAGTAAGTTGGATAAAATTATTGAACAAGCCATGAATTTTGCGAATTTGGCAGCCGCAGTTTCTGTGAGCAAGAAAGGGACGGCAATGGTTGCGCCCTACGAGATCACCCGTCTTGTGGCGCGAAATCGATTGCGCATAGGTACCGAAAAAATCATGTCTCTAGAGACTTTGCAACAACAATGCGAGCTTTGGCATGGGCAAGGCTTAAAGATTGGTTTCACGAATGGTTGTTTTGATATTTTGCATCATGGGCATGTGCATAGTCTTAGTCAGGCCGCTTTATGTTGTGATCGATTGATTTTGGGGATCAATAGTGATGCCTCGATTACGCGCCTAAAAGGGAAGGGACGTCCGATTAATCAAGAAGCCTCGCGGGCTGTGGTATTGGCAGGGCTTACAGCTTGCGATGCGGTAATTGTTTTTGTTCAGGATACCCCGCTAGAATTAATTGAAACTCTTAAACCTGATTTTTTATTTAAGGGTGAAGATTACGCGTTTGCAGATATTGTTGGTGCTGATTTTGTTGAATCTTATGGTGGAATCGTGAAACGCATTTCGTTGGTGCCCGATATTTCTACAACAAAATTAATTGCAAGAATGCAGAATTAATCATCTTCTGGCTTGACAGATTCCTATAGAAAAGTTAAAGCTTTATTCTCATCAAGATGTTTTTGGGGGTGTAGCTCAGTCGGTTAGAGCGCTGGCCTGTCACGCCAGAGGCCGCGGGTTCAAGTCCCGTCACTCCCGCCATTTCTTGGTAAAAATTCTGTAATATTGCAAAATTAATGAAATATTTATTATATTTTTAAAATGATTGAAATTCGAAAACCAAAAAAAATTTTAGGGCATAGGTTGGTCTTTGTAGCCGTTGCCAAGCAAGATGCATCATTTATTTTAAAATTGAGAACCAATGTAAAAATAGCAAAATATCTTAACTATGTAGAGAATAGTTTAGCAAAACAAGAGGCTTGGATTGCGAAATATTTAACAGATCAGAACCAGGCTTATTTTATAATTTATGATAAAAATGATTCACCGCTAGGAATGGTTCGGCTTTATGGTTCGCAAGGTGAAGCTTTTTCTTGGGGGTCATGGCTTCTTAAGCCAGGCTCTCCTGTTTTTTCCGGCATAGAATCTGCACTTATTGTTTATCAATATGCTTTGTTTCTAGGCTTTCAAAAAGCCTATTTTGATGTAAGGCGGGGGAATGTTAGAGTTTGCAGATTTCATGAGCGTTTTGGAGCCAAAAAAACATCTGAAAATGAGCAGGATATTTTCTATGAAATTGGGCAAGAAGAAATTTTAACAGCTCTTAAGAAATATCGTAACTTTTTGCCTAGTGGAATTGAAGTTCAAGAATAAAACAGTATTTTTATCAATGGTTGCAATTTTTTATTCATGGCTTTGTTCAGTGATGATGCTTCTTTAGGAAGGATTAGAATTTATTTTTTTTATCGCTTCCCTAAAAACATATAATCTACCCATAAAAGCCTTTTCTTTCAGTGCATTTGGGGTCATTTTGGCAATAACATCAATTTCTAAGGCAAGTTGTGCGTAGGGTTGGTGAGATAAATTGGTATCATGCCTTCGATACCCTGCCAAAACCTCTTCAATAAAGCCAATTTTATCGGTATAATTTTCAAATAATTTAATATTCACCGGCCAATCATCAGCGAGTAATTTACTCCATAAGGGCACAATATCCTTTTTCACAACCTCTTTTTTCACCAGCAAAGTTTGCAAGAGTAAGGGGCCAACGTTAGACATGTACAGATAAGGAATTAGCTTTTTTTGGGCTCGCAATCGATTTATGAGACCCCAATCTATGGCTTCAGAAGAATTTGTTGTGTGATTGTAAACTTCTACGCCATGGTATACTGCAACATAATCAGGATTATGCAACATAAAATCCATAGTTTTGCTAATTTTATCCGAATAAAAATAATCATCTTGGGGTAGAAATGCAATATAATCTCCGCTACAATGGTGAAAAGAATTTAGAATTGCGCGTGCCGAGCCCAGATTATATGAGTTATGGTATAATTTAAAATCATATTTTTCGTGTAGTGAGACCAGAAAATCAACATCTTGTTGATTGGATGAAGCATCATTGGTGATAATAAGTTCAGTATTTTCATAAGTTTGCGTGGCAAAACTTAAAATGGCTTTTTCAATATATTTCATGCCATTATAATAGTTTGATAATACAGAGACTTTAGGCAATGTCATTTTATGGTTTCCTTATTCATGAATATTATTCAATAACTTCTCTACAAATAATGTCAATAGGTTCATTTTGGCAAACTGCCATATCCTTGTAAAATATCAAAATACCCCCATATTAATCTTAAGATCTGAAAATAAAATAATTCCAACAACAAGGAGTAACCGTGATGAATTCCGAGATTTATACACAAAAATCGTTACAAATTTTGACTGAAGCACAAAATATCGCGATACTTGCCGATAATCAGCGGCTTGAAGATTTGCATCTGTTGTTAGCTTTATTGCAAGAACAACAAGGCATTATCACCCAATTATTCAATCTTATGAACCTAGATGCTCACCCTTTGGTGGCTGATATTACGCAGGAAATCGCAAAATTTCCAAAAGTTACCGGAACAGGTGCCGATAATTTGCAACCTGCCTCGGGCCTGCTGAAAATATTTGCCATTGCAGAAAAATTAACAAAATCCACAGGGGATCATTTCGTTACCATCGAGCGTTTATTGCAAGCTTTGCTCGTTGCAAAAGGGCGTGCATCTGAGTTTTTGCAAAATTTGGGTGTTAACGAAAAAATATTACACCATGCAATTGCCACTTTGCGCAAAGGGCGTAAGGCAGATTCCGCTTCGGCTGAGGCAAGCTTTGATGCTTTAAATCGTTATGCCGAAGATTTCACTGCCAAAGCTTTGGCGGGTAAGTTAGACCCCGTGATTGGCCGCGATGAAGAAGTTCGTCGGGCGATGCAAGTTTTGTCGCGGCGCACAAAAAATAATCCTGTATTCATTGGTGAGCCTGGCGTTGGCAAAACGGCGATTGCCGAAGGCATTGCCCAACGCATTGCCAGTGGCGATGTTCCCGATAATTTGCGTGAGACTCGATTAATGGCTTTAGATCTTGGGGCTTTGATTGCCGGGGCTAAATATCGCGGTGAATTTGAAGAGAGACTTAAGGCAGTATTAGCAGAGATTTCTGAGCAAGGCAGTAAGATTATTTTATTTATCGATGAGTTGCATATTTTAATTGGGGCTGGCAAAAGTGAGGGGGCTATGGATGCCAGCAATTTGTTAAAACCGGCTTTGGCGCGGGGTGATTTGCACTGTATTGGTGCGACAACCTTAAATGAATATCGGCAATATATCGAAAAAGATGCAGCTTTGGCGCGTCGATTTCAAACGGTTTTTATTGCTGAATCTAGCGTTGAGGATACGATTTCGATTTTGCGGGGTTTGAAAGAGAAATACGAACTCTATCATGGAATTCGGATTTCAGATGATGCAATTATTGCCGCGGCAAAATTATCGGATCGTTATATTAACGAACGATTTTTACCGGATAAAGCGATTGATTTAATCGATGAAGCGGCAAGTCGGTTGCGGATGGAAATCAATAGCAAGCCAGAAAAAATTGATGAGTTGGATCGGAAAATCATTCAAATTAAAATTGAACTAGAAGCCTTAAAAACCGAAAACACTGAAGCCACCTTGAAGCGGGTACAAAAATTACAAACTGAACTGCACGGGCTAGAAAAACAATCCGCTGATTTCGCCTTGGCATGGCAAGCCGAAAAAGCGAAACTGCAAGCTAGCCATCAGCTTGCCGAACAATTAGAGCAAGCGCGCCATCAGCTTGATATTTCGCAACGCAATGGTGATTTGGCACAAGCCGGCAAGCTAACCTATGGCACAATTCCAAAATTAGAGCAAGCCTTAAAAATGGCAGGCAAACCAAGCGATACCGCATCGATGCTACGCGAAGCAATTAATCGCGAAGATATTGCCAATATTGTGGCGCGGGCTACTGGCATCCCTGTTGCCAAAATGTTAGAAGGGGAAAGTGATAAATTGCTAAGAATGGAGCAAGTTTTGGGCAAAACGGTGATCGGGCAACCCGAAGCCCTAAATGCGATTGCCAACGCAGTACGCCGTTCACGTGCCGGATTACAAAGCGCAAAACGTCCGCAGGGCAGCTTTTTGTTTCTAGGCCCTACAGGGGTTGGTAAAACCGAAATTTGCAAACAATTGGCACAATTTTTATTTGCAGATCCATCGGCTTTGTTGCGGATTGATATGAGTGAATATATGGAAAAACATGCAGTATCGCGCTTAATTGGGGCACCACCGGGCTATGTGGGTTATGATCAAGGCGGGGTGTTAACCGAGGCGGTGCGCAGACGACCTTATCAGGTGATTTTATTTGATGAGGTTGAAAAAGCCCATCGTGATATTTTCAATATTTTACTGCAAGTGTTAGAAGATGGCAGGCTTACAGACAGTCAGGGTAAAAGAGTAGATTTTTGCCATAGTCTGATTGTGCTAACATCTAATTTGGGTAGCACCTATTTAACGGGGTTGGCTGAGGGCGAAGATCCCAACAATTTTCGTGATACGGTTATGGGCGAGGTGAAGGCGACATTTCGCCCGGAATTTTTGAATCGTTTGGATGATATTATTTTGTTCAATTCCCTAGGGCGCAACGATATGAAAGCGATTTTGCAAGTACAATTGCAGGATTTGCAAATTTTACTCGAAGAAAAACAATTACATTTGGAATTTAGTGATGATGCACTTAATTATCTGGCGGATAAGGGCTATAATCCAGAATATGGTGCGCGCCCGCTACGGCGTTTGCTGCAAAATGAAGTGCAAAATATCCTCGCGCAGAAAATTCTTGCCACTGATTTCAGCGAGGGGGATTGGATCAAAATTGATTATTGTGATGATCAGCACAGAGGGAAAATTGGACTAGAGATGAATCGGGCAGACTAATTCTCAGGAAAAGAAACTCCCAGCAGAAAAATTTCCAACTGAAAATATTTTGGGCTCATTTTTAACGTAACTAAAGATTTATCTTTTTGTTAAGGGGCAGGGTTGCTATTTTCGATGTGAATTTTCTCAATCGCACTCATCACATTGTGGCTTAAGGTAAGATCGGCACTATCAATATTGCTCTTTAGCTGCTCTAGATTTGTGGCACCAATAATCATGCTTGTATTAAAGCTTTGCTGGCGCACAAAAGCCAGAGCCATTTGTGACATATCTAGCCCATTTTTTTTGGCAACATCGATATATTTTTGCGTGGCAGTTCGAGAAAGTTGGTTATTATAGCGTACAAATTCAGGAAACATATTAAGTCTATCAGTTTTTTCATCCGTGCCATTGTGATATTTACCGCTTAACATCCCAAACCCCATTGGCGAATAGGGGAAGCCGGCAATATTGCAGCGGAGACAAATTTCGGCAAGTCCAATTTCAAAAACGCGGTTTAGCAACGAATAGGGGTTTTGAATGCTGGCAGGCGCAGGCAAATTAAGCCTTTCGCTATGGCGCAGATATTCCATAAGCCCATATGGGGTTTCGTTAGAGATTCCGTAGGCACGGATTTTACCCGCTTTGCGTAACTCTTCCATGGTCGTAATAATTTCAGAAAATCGATCTTCATCATCATCAGGTTCGTCGGTATAGCCTAATCTACCAAAGCAATTGGTTGTCCGCGACGGCCAATGAATTTGGTAAATATCAATATAGTCGGTTCTTAATTTTCCCAAACTAGCCTCTAGCGCCACGATAATGCTGGCTTTGTTAACCGTGGCTCTGCCTTGTTGTTGCGAATTCGGGCGTAGCCACGCTATTTCGCTGGAACCCGCGATTTTGGTTGCCAAAATCACCTGATCGCGTTGCCCAGATTTGGTAAACCAGTTACCAATACAGCGCTCGGTATTGCCGTGACGGGCAGAGTTCATCGGCACAGGATAAACTTCGGCAGTATCAAAAAAATTAATGCCGCGCTCTAGCGCGTAGTCCATTTGGGCGTGCCCATCTTCCTGGTTATTTTGGAGTCCACCCCAAGTCATCGTGCCCAAGCAGAGCTCGCTGACTGAGATCTTGCTATTTCCCAAAATATTATATTCCATAAAACATCCCCTTCATGGTAATTAACTCTTATTTTTAATCATAACCATTAATGTTTGGCTCTGCAAGCCCTAGCATCGATCATCGGTGGTGATCGGCACAACATAACAGAAAATTGCCCAAATATTTGCGGATAAGGTTAGTCTTGCAAATGTCGGTTGCAATCAGCCAATATAGCATACGGATTTTTTCTAGATCCAACCCGCACAGGGTAATCTCCAGAAAAATCTCAGAAGAAGATTTTCAGATCATCCATTTCTGCCTGAAAGCTGTTCATCAATATCGGCTTGAAGCTGTGTTGGCAGATTGCGTGGCGGGTACCCAAAATCCCATTTTGCTTCTGCAATTTGCGAAAAGCTAAGATGTTTGCAATCTGTAAAATTCGCCCCTGATAAGTTCGCCCCTGATAAATTCGCCCCTGTTAAATTCGCATGAGATAAATTCGCCCAGAATAAATTCGCCCCTGTTAAATTCGCATGAGATAAATTTGTGGCTACTAAATTCATATTTTTATCTCTAAACCGGTTGCTTCCAATCCAGCTAAATGACATTCTGTTAAATCAACATACTATAAGGAGGTAATTTGCGCTTAGCTTGCAAGCCCGCATAGCCTCATAAGAAACATTTTTCTGTCTCTATTTTTAGTTGTGGGGTTTGCTGGCAAATAAAATGAGTGCGAATATCGGTAATCGCCTGAATAAAGGGATTATCTGGCTCGGTGCCCATAGCGCGCAAATTGGCAATACCCCCTAATTGTTGATAGGCATCTCTGCCCTGCATTAATTCAATCGCTTTGGCAAACCGATCATGGGCATTGCGTTCAGATTCATTTTTTGCTTGTTGAAATTGAGCTTCAGCTTGTTCTCTCATCGCCTAATTGCGGTGATTGGCAAAATAAAACCCGAGCAATGCCAAAGCCGGCGCAAACATTCCCGCCAACAAATCACGTGGACTCACTCCATCGTAGATTAAATCAAATCCTAACCAATAATAAGCAAATGCATGCAAATCCGAAAGGATCCAAACTGCAACCAGCAGATACAGGATCGCGAACCACAGCAACAGATTTTTTGTTATTTTTTTGTAAACCAAGCCCAAGAACTTAGCAAACCCATTTTTGCAACTTCGTAACCCGCTTATTATCTTACCTTTTCGCTTGGCTAATCCTTTATGCAAAAAGCCCCTCACGATAAATCGCCTCAAAAATCAACCCAAAAATCCTCAGAAATTTTTAGCTTTCATTGATGCCCTGATCAAGCTCCTTTTGAATCTTGCGGGGTAAATTGCGTGGCGGATTGCTTTTATCCCATTTTGCCGGTTTAATTTGTTGATGTTTAAGATTTTTACAGTTCTTAAAATCAGCTCCGGTTAGGCTAGCGCCCATTAACGTAGCAATCAATATATTGGCATTCGATAAATCAGCATCGAATAAATTAACCTGAGAAAAATTCGCCCCCCATAAATTCGCATTGGAAAAATCAGTTTTCGTTAAATTGGCATTAATTAAGGTGGCACCGATTAAATCGGCCCGAACACAATGCGCACAAGATAGGTTGGCTTTCGTTAAATCGGCTTTGCTTAAATCGGCTTTTTCCAAATGCGCACGCGATAGATCGGCTTTCGTTAAATCGGCTTTGCTTAAATCGGCTTTTTCCAAATGGCTGCTCGATAAATTTGCCATTGCCAAATCCGCTTTGGCTAAAAGGGTTTGCTCTAAAATTGCATGCGATAAATTGGCTTGGCACATAATCGCATTGCTTAAATCGGCTTTCGTTAAATTGGCGCCGGCCAAATTAATGCCGGTTAGATCTGCACCTTTTAAGCTGGCTTCGGTTAAATCGGCACCGGCCAAATCGGTTTTTGTTAAACTTGCACCAGCCAAATCGGCTTTCGTTAAATTGGCACCGGTTAAATTCGCCTTGGTTAAGTTCGCCTTGGTTAAATTGGCACCGGATAAATTAATGCCGGTTAAATTGGCACCAGCCAAATTAACCCCAGCCAAATTTGCCTGTGATAGGTTCGTATAAAACAGATTAATATTTTTAATGGTAAGATAGCTCGCCTCAAGATTGTCAAGATTATAATAGGATAGATCTGCAAATTCTTCAGCCGCCAATTGTCGTTTCGTTTGTACGGAACATAAGGTATGAAAAGCGCGCCCAATGGCATGTGAAGCAGATTTTCTTGTATTACTTTGCTGCTCATCTTGCGATATTGGGGTGGCTTCGCTACGAATAAAGCGCGTGAGAACATCAGCAATATCAGCAATGAAAGGGTTATTTTGTTCGCTACCAATAGCGCGCAAATTTGCAATTCCCTCTAATTGCTCGTAACCATCCTTACTTTCAACCAGTTCAATGGCTTTGGCAAGGCGATCACTTGAACCTGAATCGCGTTCAGCTTTAAGTGAATTTTTTTTGGGTTTTGCTGGGGCTTTGGGTTTTTCTGCAGAGATTTCAGGAAATTTTTCTGTTTGCAGGGTTTCTGGTTTAATATCTGGGTTTTCTGTTTGCATGGCTATCGGCTCCGAATTCAAAGATTGGTATTCTGTTTTTATATTGCTCTATCATAAGTATTACTCAGGCAGTCTAGCGAATAAAAATGTGTAAAGCTAGAATCAGTTCAAAATATTCACGCATTTTTTCACAAATTACGAAAATTTTTCTTATAGTTACTTGTTTAATTGAAAGTTTTACCTAATGTCAAACTATTTTTGCACATATTTTGCTTTAATTTTTGCAAAGCTTCCACATCTCGCATATCATTGATAATTTTGTTTGTCTGCAAACATGATCCAGGTAAATTCTTTATTGCTTCTGAATTTTTCTCTGCAAGCATCAAAACCGCCTTTTATGTGCCCTTCAAGCAGGCTAATTTGAATTAATAGCATTTTTGTTCTACTATTTTGCGAAAAAATAATTTGAAGATTACCGTAGCTTTCACAAATCATTCGCAAAAAAGAAAATTAAAGCATGGTTTGTTTTTATGGTTTATGGATAAATTAATGAAGTAGTTTTTGCAAGTCTTGGATAAAATTATCTATTTTTTTTACTTTGTCGCTCTCATTAATTTATTGATTGTTTACAATATAACTACCATCTAGATCTATCTCTACAATGGCTCTGCCTTTTTTTGCAGGCTCTTTAATTGTTAAGGTTCTATCTTCATCGGGGGTGATAAAATAAACTTTGATATGTTTGGTTAATTTTTGTAAAAGTAATTTTAATTTCCAATAACCGCTTTGGGCAATTCTTTCTCGCAAAGTTACCTTACTAGAAAGTACGGCAATAATTTTTAGGTTTTTGGGTTCATAAATAATAATGTCTACATCAGGAAGATGATAACCAAGTTCGCCATAATCAATCAGTAAATTTCTTTTGACTACCGCAAGCTCGGTAGATAAATTTGTTTCTTTACTTCGTTCTAGACGATTGCCATCTGCAATTTCTAAACCTAATTTTGTTATTTCATCTTTGAGAATATATATGATTAATTTTTCTAGATTCTTGCCCTTAAAGGCGCGCCAGGATTGCTCGTGGTCGTTACCCGTAAAGTTTTTTTATGAAGCGACTTAGCATCGCTTAATATTTCGCTAATATGTTGACAGGCATTTTGCGGGTATTTTTTTTGATATTGTTGATAAATTTTTTAGCAAATCCTTAAATGTAAAATTTTGCATGTTTATATTTTTTCCATAATGAGAATATATTCGGTTGGATATATCAGAGTTTGCTGGGTATTTGTTATTTTTACAAAGCTACCATTTTGTGCGTTTCTTGTGGAAGGGAGCATTTTTGAGGAGATTTCCCTATGAATAATGTTATGTGTTTTAAGATCAATATTTTCAAATTGCTGTTTAAAGACTTCGGCATTAAGAATTTCTATTCCTCTTAACTTTGTGTTTCCAATGACAATTGCTGCTTTTCCATTTTTTTTCAAGACTCTTTTCATCTCAAGAAAACTCTCAAGCATATCAGCAAAATAGTACTCAACTTCTTTTGCCACTTTGGTTTTTCCTAAATTTTTCACGATATTTTCGGCTAGTTGGCTTTTAAGATTAATACTATTTCTTTGTCGTGAGGTGCTACCAATAATTTTTTTTCTAAAAACGGATAAATCACCTAGAAAACCGAGCCATAGTAAGGGTAATTGGTGTAAGTCGGCATATTCGTAAGAGGTTACATAAGGGGGGTTGGTTACAATTAATGTTGCTTTTTCATTTTTACAATGAAGGTTTCTTGCATCAGAAATATTGATAATGCGATAATTATCAATATTATTCTTGACATTTTGTGGCAATATATCATTGAATTCACGATATTTTCGCAAGGATTTTTTTTGTTTGTCATTCAAATCTAGATAGAGGATCAATGTCTAGTTTATTGTAAGTCACGCGTTGGCTTAACACTTTTTTGCATCCAGATAGAACAAGATTTTAGAATTTGACAAAAAACGATGAGAAAAAAATCTTTAATATCATTATTATCAAATTGCAAAATATTGTACAATATAATAGTAAGTTGGTTCTTGATATGCGGTTTAAACCAATAATCTATTCTTTTATGTAGCTGAATATATTTTTCTGCAACTTTCAGTTCTTCTTGAAATCCGATATTCAGCTTATAGTCTAGGTTTGATAGTAGTTTTGTATAGGCGTCATACAATAAATTATTGTCGATTGGTGTTGATTTTACTTTAGAAAGTAATAATGCAATTTCGTTAATATCATTACCAATAGCTATTCTATTATTAATTATCGCTTCAATAATCGTTGTTCCACTTCCCATAAAAGTATCAATAATGATATCCTCTTTATTGCTATATTCAGCAATTAATTTAGAAGATAGTTGCGGAATGAATTTTGCTGGATAAGTATAGATCCCATGCGTAATGTAAGAGGTGTTTTTAATTGTTAAATTAGAAAAAGACCATTGTTTTGTTAAGGGAATTTTGGATAATCTTTCTAGTTGATTATCTGTAGTAGATAGCATCTAGCTATCCATATCATGTTTTTTGTAGATTTTTAAAATATCTTTCACAAAAGGTTCTCTTTACTTATTTATGCCATTTGTTAGCATCGAAAGGACCCTTACAAGCATCGAACCTGACTGCATATAATGCTCATTGCAAACGGCTACGCCATTTAACAAGGTGTTTTCGGGCTTTACTTTCGGCAAGATAATATCGACATATTCAGCATATGCACCGCAGATCACACAATGATATTCATCTTGTTTTTTAATCAATTCCTCTTGCTCTGGTGTAAAACAAGATTGCTTTTGTA
This sequence comes from Alphaproteobacteria bacterium, assembly GCA_965206365.1. Lineage (GTDB taxonomy): Bacteria > Pseudomonadota > Alphaproteobacteria > JABAAW01 > JAHZMA01 > CBDBJL01. The sequence continues at coordinate 10,496 of CBDBJL010000010.1, read as the reverse complement.
GCGTCATTTCATCAATCTTTATCTATTGGAGCTTTTTTCGGACTGGTTTTTTTTGAAGTTTTCGTGGGTTTCTTTTGGCTACGAGGCAGAGCTGGGATAAATTTAAATTTCAGCTCATTTTGCAAGACATGATCTTGTTTAGTTTTTTTGTTTGGTTTTTTCTCAAGGGTAATTTCCACCTCACCGCCCGCAGTTAAATCACCAAACAAAACTTCATTGGCAAGGGGTTTTTTCACTTTATTCTCAATAATCCTAGCCAATGGGCGTGCGCCCATAATTTCATCATAGCCTTTTTGCGCTAGCCAAGTTCGTGCTTGGGAATCTAGTTGAATTGTAACTTGTTTCGAGGCGAGTTGCATTTCTAGTTCAAACATAAATTTATCAACAATTTGTTCAATAATACTGTTATCAAGATGATTGAAAGGCACAATTTCATCAAGGCGATTTCTAAATTCAGGTGAAAAAGTTCGATTAATTGCCTCTTCATCATTTTTATCACGTAACTTCATGCCAAAGCCGATAGTTTCTTTCGATAAATCAAGGGCACCGGCATTGCTGGTCATAATTAAAATTACATTTCGAAAATCAATCATTTTCCCGGAATGATCTGTCAATTTCCCGTAATCCATCACCTGTAATAAAATATTGAAAATATCAGGGTGGGCTTTTTCAATTTCATCCAATAACAAAACTGCGTGTGGATTTTGATCTACCGCATCGGTCAGCATACCCCCTTGATCATAACCCACATAACCCGGAGGGGCACCAATTAATCGTGATACCGAGAAGCGTTCCATATATTCAGACATATCAAACCGAAGCAATTTAATCCCCATCCAATGGGCTAATTGTTTCGCAATTTCGGTTTTGCCAACGCCAGTGGGCCCTGAGAATAGATAACAACCAATCGGCTTTTCCGCAACGCGAAGCCCAGCGCGGGAAAGCTTAATCGCATTGGTGAGAATTTCAATTGCATTATCTTGCCCAAAGATCATGGTTTTTAAATTACGACCTAGATATTGGAGCGTGGATTTATCATCCTTAGAAATTTGTCGTGCCGGAATACGCGCAATTTGGGCAACAATTTCTTCAATATCACGCACGCTGATTGTTTTTTTTCGTTTGGATTTTGGTAAAATTTGTTGAGCGGCCCCGGCCTCATCAATTACATCGATCGCTTTATCGGGCAATTGCCGATCATGGATATAACGCACTGAAAGATCAACCGCACTGCGCAAAGTCTCGTGATGATACACCACCTTATGATGAGTTTCATAATAACGTTTAATCCCTTTTAGAATTTTAACTGCATCTTCTTGGCTAGGTTCTTTCACATCAATTTTTTGGAATCGGCGTAATAAAGCGCGATCTTTTTCAAAATGCGAGCGAAACTCTTTATAGGTGGTAGAACCAATACAACGCAAACTGCCATCAGCAAGCGAAGGTTTTAAAAGATTAGAAGCATCCATTGCCCCCCCTGAAGATGCCCCTGCGCCGATTAAAGTGTGAATTTCATCAATAAATAAGATCGCATCTTTTTCACCATTAATTTGTTTCAAGATATCTTTGATTCTTTCTTCATAATCGCCTCGATAGCGCGTACCCGCTAATAAGGCTCCCATATCCAGAGAATAAATTGTCGCCTCTAACAAAATATCGGGGACCTCTTTGTCAATAATACGCCGCGCCAACCCTTCGGCAATCGCAGTTTTGCCCACACCTGGATCTCCCACCAAAAGCGGGTTATTTTTATTCCGACGCGACAAAATTTGCACCATGCGTTGAACTTCCCATTGGCGACCAATTAACTGATCTATCTTGCCGTTTTCTGCTTTTTCGTTAAGATTAGTACACCATTTATCAAGTGCCTGGGTGGTAAGCTCGTCGCTAAATTCATCATCATCGTGAACATAGCTTTCACTGCCGTGGATCGTGCGTTGTTCATTAAGACTTGGAACCTTAGAGATGCCATGGCTGATAAATTGAGCCACATCTAAACGTGAGATATCTTGTTGTTGAATAAAATATAAAGCATGGCTTTCACGTTCACCAAAAATGGCAATTAAAAGGTTGCTTCCTGTTACCTCAACGCGCCCTGATGATTGAACATGAATAGCTGCACGTTGCAATACGCGTTGAAAACTTGCTGTGGGTTGGGGTTGTAACATTTCAGCAGTATGGCAAATATCTTTCAAATCATGCTCTAGAAAATTTTTAAGATCAGCATTTAAAATAGCAAAATCGCACCCGCACGCCTTTAACACAGGCAAAGCGTCTTCATCTTCCAGCAAGGCCAGCAATAAATGCTCTAAAGTGACAAATTCATGCTTATATTTTTTTGCATAAGCAACAGCGCGATGCAAAGTATGTTCAAGATTATCAGAAATCATCATTGTTATTCCTTAAGCCAAGTTATTCTTTTTCAATGCGACATTGCAAAGGGTGTTTATTTTCACGCGCCAAATCCATTACTTGTTGCGCTTTGGTTTCTGCAATTTCATAAGGGTAAATTCCACAAATGCCAACACCTTTGGAATGCACCATTAGGGTGATATTCGCAGATTCCTCAGCATTTTTGTTAAATAACATTTGTAGAATCATCACGACAAACTCCATAGGAGTATAATCATCATTCAATAATAATACTTTATAAAGCGACGGACGCTTGGTTTTTTCTTTTGGTTTTAGTAATGTATCCACATTGCTATCTTGCCCTTGATCCCAATCTGGATAATCAGGCAAGGTAGATAAATGGATTTTTAAAATTTTAGACATAATTCACAGCATAAAAACAATTGCATGAGGCTATCAGTTACTCTCAATTCTCATTAATATAATAACAAATATACTTATCTAAGTGACATTGCCCAGTGACATCGCCAAGTGACATTGTTAGAATATAAGATAATAAATATCAACGCAAGTATTTGCGAGAAGTAATATGGTTTTTTCTTTATGATTATTGCAAGCTAAATTGAATAATGATTATATTATCGTATATTTGGCATAGTGATGGGTTCAATATTTTAAAAGATGGGCTTATTAACAATCTTTTTATCGCTGTTTTTATCGCCTTACTACTCGATAAAATTTTTGCAGATCTGGCATTATTGCATCGAATCTTCTGGCACCCTGTAGAATGGCTGGGTCGCCCTGCAGTATTTTTAGAAAAAATTTGCAATCATGGAAATAAAATTACGCAGTTCAGTTCTGGAGCAATGATCAGTATCTTATTGCTGGGTTGGGCTTGGTTTTTGGCGCATAGCATTGGGTGGGTGGCTACAAAATATTTTGGTGATTATGCCATTTTGGTGAGTATTTTCTTTTTGGCTTGGTTGCTATCCGCACGTTCTTTGCATGATCATGTGGCTGGAATTTGGCGTGCAGGGCATAATAATCATGATATTTGCAAGCCTAATGGAACGGATCATTTGCTTGTAGCCCGAAAATTACTGGGGCAAATTGTTGGACGACAAACTGCAAATTTAACGGAAAGTCAAATTAGCGCAGGGGCGATTGAAAGTTTAGCAGAAAATTTTTCCGACGGTGTTATGGCTCCGTTATTTTATTTTTTATGCTTTGGAATCGAAGGTGTTTTTTGCTATAAATGTCTCAATACACTAGATTCTCTTTATGGATATCGGAATCAACGTTATCAATATTTTGGTAAATTTGCCGCGATTGCAGATGATATTGCCAATTTTATTCCCGCACGCCTTTCCGCATTCGTGATTTTTCTAACGGGAATATTCTACGCCCCCAAACAGGTTTTGGCTTTTGCAGATTTGTGGCAGATCTGGAATCAAATTCCGCCTTTAAATTTTTATTTTCGCAGCAATCCCGCAAAGCAATCCAAACCTTCACCTAATGCAATTTACAGCGAAGTTGCCTTTGCCCATTTGTTAGATATTCAGCTTGGTGGCATTCGGCAATATTCAGGTGGGATCCAACAAGTAAATATTATTGGCTTGGGGCGAGAAAAACTAAAATTTTCCGATATTGACCGTGCACTTACACTTTATCGCGCAGTGATCCTATTTCTTTTGCTCTTATTTCTTTTCTGTGCGATTGTTAATTTCTAGCTTTACCTATTTCTTCTTCTTATGGCTGCATGCTGATTAAATACAAAATAAACAATCATCGCGACTAAAAAAATCGCAGATAAAATGATAACCATTTGCGTATCTCTGGTTTCCCAAAATATCAAACTTAAAGCAATAACAAAGCTAAAAGGCAATGCTACTTCTAGCAAGCGGAGTAAAAAATGATAAAAAGCCAGTGTTTTTTCCATTTTGCGCTCGTGCCTAAGCTGCGTTTTAAACTCATTTTGAAAGAAGCTCGGCATTGTAGCATCGGCTTTGGCAAATTCTGCAATGAGTTCGGGCGGAGGCATGGCTGAATTAGGCGATTGGGTATCCGATTTTGAAAGCGAATGAATAATGCCGGATAATTTATCGGCGCTGGTATGGTAAGTGCTATTTTTTTTCATAATTCACAGATTCTTGGCAATGGTTTGAAATTTATTTTCCTGTTGCATCATATTGCGCGCACGCGCTTGGGCAATAAAATATGTGCTAAGTTTTGGATTATTTTGTGTGGTTAAATATTGTGCCAATATTTTCCAACTAAGCAAAGCCACATTGGTCATATCACGCTCAGGAGAAGAAAAGGGTACGTAATCAGGAAACTTTTCTGCACTTAAAGCGATATAATCGGTTAAATAAGAATCATTAAAGCTACGAGCATGCCCTTGCAATTCGGTAGAAAAAGCTTGTAATTTGGCCTGTGATTCTAATCCGGTTTGTGCCATATTTCCTCCAACTAAAATTATCCTTGATATTTATACAAGATTTTCAAATTAAAGTTCAAGTAGAATTTTTTGGTTTTGTCTTTTTAATTTCGCATTTTTTCACCTTTGGGGTCGTAAAGCGGAGTTGTTACAATTGTAGCTTGATATTTTTTGCCATTAATTTCAATTTTGATGTTGTTACTATTTTCTTGAATCAAATGAATCGGTAAATAACCCATTGCCATAGATTTTTGCACATGATGAGCGTAACCTCCTGAAGTTACATAACCAACGGCTTCCTCATCTACCAAAATCGCCTCATCACCACTAACATCAATTGTTTCGTCATCATTACCGTTATTTTCATTTCCGGTAAGGATCATCGACACCAATTGTTTGCTTACAGTTGCTTGTTTTTGCTGAAGCGCGGCCTGTTTGCCAATAAAATCTTTGTTCCAATCGATAAAATAATCCATTCTTGATTCTATCGCATTAAAGTCTGGGCGATATTCCAAAGTCCAGACTCCCCAATTTTTTTCTAAACGTAGTGAAAGCATCGCCCGAGCACCATAAAATTTCAGCCCAAGATCACTACCAGCCTCTTCAAGCCCTTCTAGTAGTTGCAATTGATAGGGGGCTTTGCAGTAAATTTCATAACCTAATTCTCCCGAAAATGAAATTCGTGCAAGCAATGCTGGAACGAAACCAACGAAACTATTTCTAATTTCTAAGAATTGAAAAGCTTTATTAGAAACATCTTCGCGACATAAGCGTTGTAAAAGTTGCCGAGATTTGGGTCCGGAAATTGCAATTCCATGATAAATATCCGACATATTTGTATAACGCACATCACTGGGTTGCATATTTTCTGTTTCCAAATAGATTTCAAACCAACGCCTGTGCATCTCTTGCGCGCCTCCGGAACCAAACATAATAAACTCTTCCTCACCCTTAATCATCCCAAGATAAGCCACAGTTAAATCACCATAAAGCTTGCCTTGCGGAGTTAATAAAGGAGTAAGTGCCATGCGTCCAGCTTTTTTTGGTAATTTACCGGCGATAATTTTATCCAAAAATGTTCGGACATTTTTCCCAATAAAATGATGTTTCGAGAAATTGGCAATTTCAACAGCACCAACATGATTGCGCACAGCATCAACTTCCATAGCCACATATTTATGAGCGCGTGAACGTTTGAAGGTGGGGTTTTCAAAAGCATCTTCAGGATCATCAGCAAACCATAAAGCATTTTCTAGCCCAAAATTATCACCCATCACGGCACCCTTCTCAAGCAATCGATCATAGATAGCGGTGGTTTTTTGTCGCCTAGCTTTCGGTAAAGTTTCATTGGGGAAGGTAAGAATAAAACGGCGTTCATAATTTTCAGTCGATTTGATTGTACCGTAGCTAGGGGTTGCAAATTCACCAAAACGGGCAACATCCATTGCCCACACATCCATGCTCGGCTCACCTTCCAACATCCATTCAGCCATTGCCAGCCCAACACCGCCAGCTTGGCAAAAACCAGCCATCACGCCAACTGCTACCCAGTAATTGCGTAAACCAGAAACCGGCCCGATCAGCGGACTTCCATCAGGACCAAATGTAAACGGACCATTGATAATATCTTTGAGCCCAACCTGCCCTAAAGCTGGAATTCGCTCAAAGCCCAATTCTAAACGGTTGGAAATATTTTCTAATTTTGGTTGTAATAATTCATGACCAAAATCATGTGGAGTTTGTTTGATCTGCCAGGGGGTGGCAACGGGTTCGTAAGTGCCCAGCAGCATCCCTTGGCGTTCTTGGCGAAAATAAATATTACCCTCATAATCAACCCCCGCCGGTAAACGCTTACTCATTGTTTCAATTTCGGGGATGGTTTCTGTAATAATATAATGATGTTCCATAGGCTGTACGGGAAGGTGAATGCCGGCCAATTGCCCTAATTCGCGCGCCCAAAGTCCGCCAGCATTAACAATTTGTTCGGCATTAATTGTTCCTTGCTCTGTTACCACATCCCAACTGCCATCCGGGCGAGCACGAGTTTCCAAAATCGGAATTTGTGTAAGATATTCTCCACCATAATGTTTCGCAGCTTTTGCATAAGCATAGGTAACGCCCGAAGGGTCAACATCGCCATCCACCGGATCCCATAAAGCACCAATATAACGGGATGTATCAATAAGCGGGTGCAATTTTTTAACTTCCTCTAATGAAATAAATTCTTGCTCAAGCCCCATATAACGCGCTTTTGAGCGTTCGCGTTTCAAGTAATCCATCCAATCTTGCGTAGAGGCAAGATAAAACCCGCCGGTTTCATGCAAACCAACATTATGCCCTGAGATTTTTTCAATTTCGCGATACAGGCGAATCGTATAGGCTTGCAGGCGTGAAATATTAGGATCTGCGCTAATTGTATGAATTTGCCCGGCAGCATGCCAGCTAGAACCTGAAGTTAATTCTTTACGTTCCAGCAATAATACATCTTTACAACCAAATTTTGCAAGATGATATAGGATCGAACACCCAACAACCCCACCTCCCATAATGATAATTTTTGCATGAGTTCGCATTCACCCACCCCCTTCAAGTAAGAATAGAATATGATCAGTATCATATTTTATGTCTCAAGATTGGGTCAAGAGGATTTTTCTGATTAATTTGTTTATCATTATTTGTAGAATTGACTCTTTTTAGGCTGTGACTTAAACTTGCTTTTGAAGAATCTAGATTATGGATAGTTTTTACACAAATTTTAAGGGATTACTGTTTATGATGCAGGTAAAAGATAGTTTTATTATTGATATTGATGGTTTGGAAATTGTGGTTAATTCGCAAGGCTCGATATTTGATTATGGTGATCAAGAAGTTTTGGTGAATGAAAATAGTGATATTGCCTATCATACTTCATGGTACCCTAAAGGTTATAAGGTTTTTGATTTTTTATCGCCAGATAAAATGGATATTTTAGTGCAAGATATTACGAATACAATTAAGAATATCGTGGCAAAGGAAAATATTAATGTCGATAATTTCAGCCTTGAACAATATCATCATTATGTAGAAGATGATCAGACTCATTTTAATGTTGCGAAACAAACGCGTGATTTGTATGAAAAAGATTTTCGCTTTGCTATGCAAGATTTATATAAGTTAATCGGAAAGCATGGCGAGATTGAGTTGACTTCTTATAATGAAGAAATTCAAGAAGACGTCCATATTATTGTGCGTATTAATCGTCCGCACTCTAGTGATTATAATCCGCCCCATAAAGATATTTATGGAGCTGAGATCAAATCTTTTTTGAATGTATGGATCCCGATTGCGGGCGTTAATGAGAATTCGACATTGCCGATTGCACCTTCAAGCCATTTATTAAATGAAAGTAAAATATTGCGCACCTTTGAGGGGGGAATTGTTGATGGGAAAAAATATCGCGTTGTTGCAATTGCGAAATGGGATGATTGCCATAAATTAACCCGTGCTGAAGTAAAAAAAGGACAATGCCTAATCTTCACGCCGTATCTTATTCATGGTTGCGGTTATAATAATCAAGATGATACCACAAGGGTTGCGCTCGAATTTCGGTTAAGTAGAAAATAAAATTTTGGTTAATACCACATATCAGGGCGTGAATCTTTACAATTTTGCACATAGGCTTGCAACTCCTCGTCGATGGCGGGATCAATTGCAGGCGGTTGGTAAGTTTTTAACAATTGTTTCCAATGCGCATTCGCTCGCATCATTGTATCTAAACTGCCCATATCGCTCCATTGCTCAAAACTGTTACTATCAGCAAGCTCGGCCTCATAGTAGGCATTTTTATAATTGGCAAGCGTGTGCTGTGAACCCAGAAAATGCCCAGCGGGTTCAACCTCATGATAGGCAGATTTTGCCAAGCTATTTGCATCGCTGTTTAAACCCGTTAGCAATTTGGCATAAACACCTAAACGATCAGCATCTAAAACCAATTTTTCATAACCGCTAACCAAGCCCCCCTCTAACCATCCCGCCGCATGCAATACAAAATTTGCCCCCCCTAAGGCAGTGGATTGCATGGAATCAGCACTTTCATAAGCGGCTTGAGCATCAGAAATTTTTGATGCCGTTAAAGAACCACCACTGCGTAGCGGCACGCCTAAACGGCGTGCTAATTGGCCAATCACATAATTCGATAAAACCGGTTCGGGGGTACCAAAAGTAGGGGCTCCGCTACGTAAATTCATCGATGAGAGGAAATTTCCTAAAATAAAAGGAGCCCCTGGCTTCACTAATTGCGAGTAAGCACCGCAAACCATAGCCTCAGCAAGGGCTTGCGCAATTGCACCTGCTGTGGTTAGCGGACCCATCGCCCCCCCTAGAATAAACGGTGCCACAATGATGCCCTGACCAGAACCGCAATAAACTTCAATGGCATCGGTTACCACTTTATCTACCAAAAGTGGCGAGTTCGTATTAACATTGCCCATAATCACGCAATGCTTCTTAAAAAATTCTGCGCCAAAATAAATTTTTGCCATCGCAACAGATTCTTCCGCACGGGAACGTTCGGTAATTGCACCTAAGCATGGTTTTTCGCTATAGCGAAAATGGGTATAAACCATATCCAAATGGCGTTTATTAACCGGAATATCGCAAGGCTCGCACACAACCAAACCATCATGATGTAGATGGGGCAATTGCGAGACTAATTTGACAAGTTGGGTAAAATCATGCAAAGTGCCATAGCGACGCCCTTGATCCATACAACGTACAAAGGGAGGGCCATAAACTGGGGAAAAGACCGTGCTGGCGCCACCAATTTCAACATCATAGTTAGAATTACGGGCTTTTTGAGTAAATTTTTTCGGAATTGTCTGGCATAATTTGCGCACCAAACCTTTGGGAAAACGCACACGAGTTTTCGTAATATCCGCACCGGCAGCGCGCCAAAGCTTAAGTGCATTTTCGCTTTCACGAAACTCCAAACCAACTTCTTGCATTAACCATTCAGCCTGTTGCTCTAGCGCATTGATTTGTTCATCATCAATCATATCAATGAAGGGAATTTTTCGCTGGATAAAAGCAGATTTTGGCGTTGCTTTTATATTTTGTTGCCTCTGTTGATTACGATCACGTCTTGATTTTTTTTTTCTGTTGAAAGACATGGCCACTCCTTTGAAATATTGTTAATCATGTAGCTATTATTCAGTATAATCAGATTTACTTTCATTGTATCGGATTTAATGGAATAAAGTTGATTTATTTGGAAAAATCTTTGTAGCGAGACGGCTGGTCTGATACCTTCAGGCAGATGTTTTTTTAGTTTCTGCACCACTACCAAACATAAAAAGGCGACGCTCGCCCCGCGAAGGAAATCATGCCTAGCTCCCCTTAAATAATAATGGCGATACCCCCTTATGATAAATTTCTACAAGGAAGTGGTGCGTTTCTATCTGAGCCAAACGAGATCCAAAAACACTCATCTAGCAAATAAAACGATAAGGCTATATCACATCAAGCTCTCCATTGGCATCAGGTGCATGAAAATTTGCCCAAAAACTATCTCTAATTTTCTATAGAGCTTTGCATCATCACAATTTCAGCATTCCAAATAAATTGCTTAGAGATGTTGTGATAAAGCTGTGAAAGTGCACCTTGATCGCGTTTATGAATTCTTTCTTCACGACAATGATCTCTAGTATCACACAAATAATGGACACAAATT
>CBDBJL010000009.1:0-195587 GCA_965206365.1 Alphaproteobacteria bacterium | reverse complement strand
GAAGCTCCGTAATAATATCACAAAGCAATGTTAAATCTTGAGGGCGAGCGAGGCTGTGATCGCCTCCACCCAGAAGGTGCAATGTTTTATTTGATTCCGTGAAATAGTCCAAAGCCTTCAACGCATGATCGCGGGGAACAGTATCATCATCATTGCCATGTAAGATACGAATATCGCAAGGTTGAGCAATCTTATTGTGAAGAATGAAATTATTTGGCGCATCTTCAATCATTTTCAAGGTGAAAACGTAAGATTCATTTTCATCTATTTGCATTTGGGTAAAGTTTCCGGAAATAATTTTTTCTTCCCTGATTCGCCGCATTTCATTTTCGCCTAATAAATATGAGGTAAAATCGGGTGCAGGCGCAATTAAGATCCCAGCTTGGATTTTATTCGCATATTGGCTTTGCGACAATAACCGCATTGCTATCCAAGCACCCATGGAAGAGCCAATGATAATTTGTTTTTTTTGAGCAAAATGTTCAAAATTTGACAGAATCTGCGTACCAATCTGAAAAAAATAAAATCACGAACGGCCCCCGAAGATGAACCATGCCCGCGATAATCAAAGCAAGTAAGCCCATAGTGATTTTTCAATGCCCACTTGCGTAGATAAGCAATTTTACTGCCAGTAATATCCGAAGCAAATCCACATAAATAAAAAATTTCCGCAATATTATTTTTTGCAGCATTAACTTGGCAACAGTGAATGATCTGCTCGCAAGAGATACGACTTGTTATTGGGATAAATTCTTCAGACATTTTTGGTATTTTCTAAAATTTGTTAGAATATGAATATTCTATTTGATTACGAACGTTTATTAGCAAATTAGCGATAGGTTGGATATCTTCTTTACTTGTAAAGGGCGATTGTTTATAAATGAAGAATTGATTCTTTTATCAAATTCTCCAAAGGCAATTATGACTATAGCAAACAATAAAGGGATAATGCAAATATTACCCGCACTTGAAACGGGTGGAACTGAGCGCGTTGCGATATCACTTGCAATTGCAGCAAAAAAAGCGGGTTATGCCTCGTTTGTTGTCTCCAATGGTGGTTCCTTAGTGCGTGAATTGGCGCGCGAGAATATTGTGCATATCGAATTGCCAGTTCATGATAAAAATATTTTCACCTTAAAATTACGGGCAAAAGCATTAGAGAAAATTATTTTTCAAAACCAAATTGCTTTGGTACATGCGCATTCTCGGGTTCCAGCGTGGTTAGGGTTTAAGGCAACACGAAATAATGATACTATTTTTATGGCAACATGCCATGGTTTTTTCAATACGTCTAATTTTTTCCGCAAACGTTATTCTGAAATTATTGGGAAAGGGAGCTGTGCGGTTGCGGTGAGTAAATTTATCCATAATTATTTACGTGATACCCTAAATACATCCGAGAAAAATATTCGTACCATTCCTTTGGGAGTGAATTTGGAACATTATCATGCTGAAACTGTTTCAGCACTTCGAATGATTACATTGTTAGAAAAATGGAATATTCCTGAAGATCAACCGATTATTATGTTGCCTGGGCGTATTAGTCGCACGAAAGGACAAGATGTTTTGATCAAAGCCATCGCTGCCGGCAGAAAAGATATTCGGTATTGATCGTTGGTAATTATAAAATAGAATGCGAGTGAAAAAAGAATTAGATGCGCTGATTGTGGAATATGGCGTTTCTGATCCAAGTTCAATTTACGGGGATATGCCGTGATATGCCTGCAGCCTATCGCATTTGTGATATTGTGGTAGTACCCTCTACTTGGCCTGAGCCCGGGGGTACAGTTGCGATTGAAGCCCAGGCGATTGGCAAGCCCGTAATTGTTTCCGATGTGGGGGGAATGGCAGAATCAGTGCTGGATGGCAAAACAGGTTATGTAGTTCCTGCCGGCGATTCTAAAATTTTGGCAGAAACTATTGATAAAATTTTACAATTACCCGATACTGATAAAAGTAAAATGCGTGATCATGCGATAACGCGGATGAAGCAATATTTTGGGAATGATTTAATGTGTAGTCGTTATCTTGATGTTTATCGTGAATTTATTGAAAAGGCCCCCATAAATAAAGATTTATTAGGCTTTCCGCATTTATAAATGTTGAATCGTAATAAAGAATCTATTTTGGTTATTAAGTTGAGTGCTTTTGGTGATTTTGTGCAAGCAATTCCGGCTTTTCAATCATTGGCTCGACATCATGGCGGGGATTATTTGGTGTTAATGACGAGCCCCGCTTTTGTAGATTTGGCCAGATCTTTGAATATTTTTGATGAAATTATTAGCCATCAGCGGTTTAAAATGTACCGTTTTAAAGAAATGTTTCAATTGCGCAAACTTTTTCAAAACGCACAGGTTTCAAAAAGTTTATGATCTACAATGTACAACGCGTACGGCAATGTATTTCTATCTTACCATCCCCTTTATCCCTTGGCTTATTCGGAAAACACCCAGATGGGCGGGCATTGCAAGTTGTGGTGCGGTATCGTATCGGCGTAGTTTTTTAGAGAGCATGCCAGCTTTTATGCGTCATGAATTACTATTATTCGCAATGGGGGTTGCCTATGAAGCGGAAAGTGATCAACAATGGATCGCAACGCGTAGCAAACCTAATTTTTGTTCTGCCAGAAAGAAAATACGCACTCTTGGCTTTTGGTGCATCAAAAAATCATCCAGAAAAATGTTGGCCTTACGAAAGTTTTGCTGAAATTGCCAATTTGTTAGTACAAAAAAATATTTCTTCCGGTATTAATTGGCCGGTGAGGCGGAAATTGAAACGGGTCAGAAAGTTGCTAAATTATGTCCTGATGCCTATAATTTAGTAGGAAAAAACAAAATTACAAGATATTGCAATTTTGGGATTACAAGCTCATTTTGCGCTGGGTAATGATACTGGGGTGATGCATTTTTGGGGGCAAGTAGGAACAAAATTAATGGTATTATTTTCTAAAAAAAACAATCCAGAACTATGTTTGCCCCGAGGAAATAGTCAGTTCATGCAGGTAAATAATCTTGCACATGGAAAGTTACATGTAAAAACAGTTGCGAAAAGGCTAGGATTGCTTTAAAGGTGGTTTTATGATTGCAATTACCCTTCCAGATGGCTCAAAACGTGAGTTTATTACTTCGCTGACCGCGCAGGAAATTGCGGAATCGATTGCATTATCACTCGCAAAATCTTCTCTTATTGTAAAAGTGGATGGTGTTTTTAAGGATTTATCCTGCGTAATTTCACAAGATTGTGTGTTAGAATTTATTACGCGGGATCATGAAGAAGCTTTGCCAATTCTACGCCATGATTGTGCACATGTTTTGGCTGAAGCTGTTCAAATTTTGTACCCGGATACGCAAATCACTTTCGGGCCTGCGATTGAAAATGGGCTCTACTATGATTTTTGCCGTGAAGTGCCATTTACGCCCGATGATTTTGTCAAAATTGAAACGAAAATGAAAGAATTAGTAGATGCCAATACGCCTTTCACGCGTGAGTTGTGGCAACGTAATGAGGCGATTGCATTTTTTACCAAAATAAATGAAATTTTCAAAGCAGAGCATATTCAAACTTTGCCTGAAGATGAGGAAATTTCTATTTATCGCCAAGGTGATTGGTTAGATTTATGTCGGGGCCCGCATTTGCCTTCTACGGGAAAATTGGGCAAAGCCTTTAAGGTGATGAAGGTATCAGGGGCTTACTGGAAGGGGAACCCTAATAATCCGCAATTGCAAAGAATCTATGCCACCTGCTGGCGTAATGATCAGGAACTGCAAAATTATTTGCATGTTCTTGAAGAGGCGAAAAAACGCGATCACCGTAAGCTTGGGCAAGAAATGGGTTTGTTCCATGTGCAAGAGGAAGCTGCAGGTTCAATATTTTGGCATCCTAAAGGTTGGGTGCTTTACCAATTATTAGAGAATTATTTGCGTAATCGCCTGAATTTTCATGGTTATGACGAGGTGAAAACGCCACAATTGGTGAGTAATGAATTATGGAAGAAATCAGGGCATTGGGATTAATATCGCGAGGATATGTTTACCATTAGTGAGGAAGAAAACCCTGAACGTGTATTTGCCTTAAAGCCGATGAATTGCCCGTGTCATGTGCAAATTTACAATCAAAACATTACTTCTTACTAAGGAATTAACCTGTACGTATTGCTGAATTTGGGCAAGTGCATCGCAATGAAGCCTCGGGTGCATTGCATGGTTTAATGCGCGTACGGGCATTCACGCAAGATGATGGGCATATTTTTTGTACAGAATCACAAATTATTGATGAGACCAAGGCATTTTGTGATTTACTGCAATTGATCTATCAAGATTGTGGATTTACCGATATTTCGGTAAAATTTTCCGACCGCCCGAAGATCCGAGGCCGGTGATGATTCGGTTTGGGATAAGGCAGAAGAATCGTTACGTTTGGCAACAGAAGCCACCAAGCTCCCCTATGTTATGAATCCGGGAGAGGGCGCATTTTATGGCCCCAAATTAGAGTTTATTCTTAGAGATGTTTTAGGACGTGAGTGGCAATGTGGTACTTGGCAAGTGGATTTCGTTTTGCCCAAAAGGTTGGGGGCAACTTATATTGATGCATCGGGGGCAAAGCAAACTCCAGTAATGTTGCATCGGGCGATATTTGGCTCGCTTGAGCGATTTATTGGTATTTTAATTGAGCATCATGGGGGCAAATTTCCGTTGTGGTTAGCACCGAAACAAATGATTGTTGTTGCTATTACGAATAATTTAGATGAATATGGGAAACAAGTTTTGCAAAAATTTCAAGATGCGGGTTTGCGGGCAGAGGGTGATTTTCGCAATGAAAAATTAAATTATAAAATTCGTGAACATTCGCTGAATAAAATCCCAATCATTGCCATTTGTGGCAAACGAGAAGTTGCAAATGGTGAGATTACTTTGCGCTTTATGGGGCAAGATAAACAGCAAACTGTAAAGATTGATGTAGCAATTGCATTATTAACTACCGAAAGTCAAGTGCCAGCTACATTTTCATAAAATTAACAACATTCATTTTAAAAAGAAAGAACATTATGGAAAAAACAACAAGCAATACTATATATCTATTGATGACCGCGTTAGCGTTATTCATTATGGTATTGATCACCGGTACGACTAAGGCGGCGGGCGTTTGTGAAGAATATCAATCAGCAAATGAAATTTTAGAAAAAATTACGAACAAAAGAAAAATGATTGATACAAAACATGGTGTAAATTTAGAAACAGCAAATCAAATAGGTGAAACCACTTATAGTGGCATCAGAGTATTCATTGTCAGTGCAGTAAATACATCTGGGAAAGGTCAAAAAATAATTACTATTTTTGATAAAAATGACTGTCTTCTAAAAGAAAAAACAGTTGATACAGAGATGTTTTATAAAAAATATTTCACTATTTTACAAGGTAGCTAATATGAAATATCTCAGAATATCTTACAATTTATATTGTGATTATTCTTATATTTATCGCCATTTATTGGCAAATAATATCAGAAAATATGCTTAAAATTCAAGCAAGTAGCGGTGCAACACTCTTATTGGCAATTGGCAGTAAAAGTGTTCATCTTACGAATGATATTTTAACTACAGTGGTAAAGGAAGAATAGTGAATATTATCTGTTTTTTTGATTATTTTAGAATAAAGGAGTCATGCTATCAAAATCCCATTTAAAAAAGTACGTGAAGATGTATCTCGTGTTAATCACGAGATTGATACAAGTGAAGTTCGCCTCATTGATAGCAGGGGCGAAAATGTTGGTGTTGTGAACACGCAAGAAGCTATCCAAATGGCAAAGGATGAAGGGCTAGATTTGGTTGAAATTTCTGCACAGGCCTTTCCTCCGGTAGCAAAAATTATGGATTATGGTAAGTATAAATATGAACGCCAGAAAAAACGCCATGAAGCCAAGAAGAAGCAAAAAACCATTGATGTTAAGGAAATTAAGATTCGCCCGAATATTGAGATTCATGATTATCAAGTGAAGTTAAATGCGGCAAGAAAATTTATTTTGGCTGACAATAAGGTAAAAGTGACGTTACGGTTTCGTGGGCGCGAACTTAGCCATCGTGAAATTGGTGAGGCGGTATTGACGCGGTTTCGCGAAGATTTAGTAGATATTGCGAAACCAGAATTTGAACCGAAAATGGAAGAGCGTCAGGTAATTATGGTTATGGTTGGCATCAAAAATAGTGGCAATTAAAACAGCGATTTTAGGGGCAAGTGGTTATACCGGCGGTGAAATTTTGCGTTTTGCTGGGGTTCATAGCGAAATCAATATTACGGCTTTGTCGGCAGATACGCATGCAAATAAGGCTATGGGTGAAGTGTTTTCGCATCTGCAAAATGTTGATTTGCCGAAATTGCAGAAAATTTCTGATATTGATTTTACGCAGTGCCAAGCTGTATTTTGTGCCTTGCCCCATGGAACCACGCAACAAGTTGTTGATGATCTATATCAGAAATATCCAGAAATAAAAATTTTCGATCTTTCGGCAGATTTTAGATTGCATGATCATCATCTCTACGAGAAATGGTATGGCGCGCATTTATCTCCTGATCTGCAAGCGCAAGCAGTTTATGGTCTTAGTGAGATTCATCGCAAAGCCATTATCCAAGCGCGGCTCATTGCCAATCCAGGTTGTTACCCTACCGCGACTTTATTGCCGCTAATTCCCTTATTTTATGAGAATTTCATCTTAGCAGAAGATCTTATTATTGATGCAAAATCGGGGGTGACCGGGGCTGGGCGCGGGGCGAAGCAAAATATGCTTTATAGCGAGATTTCTGAAAGCTTTACCGCCTATGGGCTTTCTGGGCATCGTCATAGCGCGGAGCTTAGTGAACAATTGCAACTGGCAACAGGGAAAACAATATCTTTTCATTTTCTGCCACATTTGGTGCCAATGAAACGCGGTATGCTGGCAACAATTTATTGCCGCGTAAATTCAGGGGTTGGTGTTAATGATATTAGAAAAAAATTACAAGATTTTTATCAAGATGCTAAATTTGTCCATATCCTACCCGAGCATGCCGAGCCTCCGAAAACCAGTGATGTGACCGGCAGCAATCAATGCCGAATTGCGATTTATCCCAGTGCGATTGTGGGCAGAGTGACGATTTTATCGGTGTTGGATAATTTGGTGAAGGGCGCTTCAGGGCAGGCGATACAAAATTTCAACCTTAGCTTTGGTTTTCCTGAAGATTTAGGCATTAATCAACTGCCGATCTTCCCTTAAAAGATTCATGAAGCTATGTTTGCTATTCACACAAGGGTAGCTCAAGATTATCGAAAGATTTGAGAAGTTTGCGAAAGAATGATTTTCCATACAAGCCATTATTCTTTGGTTTTGTTAATTCTTGCAATAATTTCTTGCAGACGCGAAAGATTTTGCAATGCCATGGGTAAGATAAAAGCGACTTCGACATATTCCCATGAATAGCTAATAATGGTAAAAATCTTGCCAGCAGTTTTTGTTTCTAAAAATTGCGTACTTAGCCATAGATTGACAATAATAAACAAGCTTTGCACAAAAAATATTAAGCCAAAACTAATGGCTTCAGTGTCGGAAATCTTCACTTTAGAATTACGTAATTTATTGAGATGCTGCGTAAGTGAGACTTGATTACGCAATCCTAAGATTGTTACTTGTTGTTCAGTTTGCGCATTTAAAACTGCGTTAAGTTGAAAAAACCTGTGATGAAAACAGCTATAAATACCAATAGTGAGTAGTGTAACCCCAACCACTGAAGTTCCTAGCCAAAAATGAAAATGATAAAGCACGATGAAAACAACAATCATTTGGACAAGAGCCGTTAGCAGGTTTGGAATATCATTTTCTAAAAAATCAACGAGTTCATGCGACATATCTAGTCGGGCGTTTTGAGTGGATATTGGTAATTGTTGATGTAATTCATTAACGATCGACCCTAGCTTAATGCGAATCCTGCCATAAACCCGCGTATCGTAAAACCGCCGTAATGTTGCAACAACTACCAATATCAAAAGCACAGCAGCCAAAACAACTAATTTTTGATACTTACCTGAAAGTAACCCATCAATGGCAAAGCCAATGAATAAAGTGATGATCGATAATAATGCGTTTTCAACTAACACCAATAGCCAAGTGACAGAAACCCGCAACCAGAAATTTCTTAGGATAAAAAATAGGTTAATCTCCCTTGGCACGGGCATAATAGTGATTATTTTATCAGGAAACTAGGCAAAAATTACTACCGATCATCACTTCTATGAAACAATATAAAGCCCTTGCGCAGAAACCATAGCATAGAGCATAGGCAGTGATAGTAAAGTATTTGTCCGTGAAAACAGCATGGCCGTACGCCCGGCTTTTGCTTTGTCTTTTTGGCTTTCCACCAATGCCAAAGCAATTTTTTGATTGGGCCAAATAATAAACCAAACATTAAACGCCATGATAATGCCAAACCACATGCCAATTCCAAGTGAGGTATGACCAACTTCACCACCAACAATTCCTAGTGAAATCACTTCAAGAAGATAACCATTTAAAGTGGCAAGCCATAGGCCCGTTACCAAAGTGGCAAGCGCACCCCAACGAAACCAGAATAATGCGGCAGGAGCAATCACTTTTGTAATTGCCGGCTTATGTGCATCTTCAATTTTTGCCATGTTTGGAATTTGAACAAAATTAAAGTACCAAAGCAAGCCAATCCACATAATGCCAGAGAGTACATGTAACCAACGTGCGATAAATTTATGGCTATCATTGGCGATATCACCCAATTGTGAATTAATAAGAACAAGAATAACAACCAACACTAGGCTAGCAATGATGGTATTACGTAGATTAGAGAGAATTTTTGCCATGAGCAAACCCCTTTCGTTTATTTTAAGACTTTGATTGCGGGAAAACCCAGGATATACTCGGCTCTATGGAAAAGAAAGTCAATCAAAAATTATTTCAACTAAAGATTAAACTTGGATCAGCGTAATTTATATGGGCTTAAAGAGCGTGACCGTGAAGGGTATGGGTTGGTGCAATTTTATGCACGCGGTTCGGTGATGATATTCGCGGTAATGATATTCATAGGGCACTGCAAACAATCCTTGCCTTGCAATGTGCACTTGCCGATATTTATCTGCAGGTAAGTGAGCCCACATTAGGGCAGCTACGCTTGGCATGGTGGCAACAAGCCATTGATAATATTTATGCGAACGATAAGTTTGCCTCGAACGAAATTAGTGAAAATCATTTCACAACAACATCACCGATAATTGAGATGCTTGGCAAAATTATTCCACGCTATCAGTTAAAAAAACCATGGTTTGACACGATGATAGCCGCACGGCAATTAGAATTCACTGATTTTCCCTTTCCGAATCAAACTATTTTTTACCAGTATTTATCGCAAATTTCCGGAGCGCAATACGCGCTTTGGGCAGATATTGCTTTTGCGCACTATAAACTGAAACAAAAAAATCATGATCAGCTTTTTGTCATTCCTGATTTTGATACAATATTTTATCAAAATCTATTTCCCTATGCGCAAATTTATCAATTAAGTCGAATCTTACGTTCTTTATATTGGCAAAGTCAGCCCAATAATTATCGTCATAGAAATAAGAGGGAAATTTTATTTTTGCCACAAGACATCTTAAATGAATATGGGTTAGATGCTAGAGAACCCCTTAAAACTTTGCACAGGCAAGATCTTATGGCTGAAATCATTGCCCAGCTTGTTAGCGAAGCCTTACAGAATCATCAACGCGCTCGTAAGCTGTTGCAAACAGATCAATACGCACATAAAATTCCGTACTTATTTGCTTTTGCGTATTTTGCTCGAACTTGCTTACAGCGTTTTCAGCATTATCATTATGATTATCTACGCCCAATCGCGCTACGCCCACCGTTATGGATTGGGTTTAAGCTTCTATGGAAACGTAATTTCCTGTAGCCATGCGTGCAGATCTTTCATGCCACGGTTGGATAAAAAGTTTTTACGCTCTTTTCCCCGAAACTTTTGGGGCTTTTTTTTCGCATTTTCTGGAGAATTTCCGCTAGAATTTTCTGGCGATTTCTGGGTATCAAGCGCATCCAAGGCGAGTTTGCCGCGTAGATCCCATTCTGGCGGGGGCAACAAACCATAATTCGCATTCATGGGTTGAAATTGTCGTTTTTTATTATTTTCGACACTGATATTATCATGCAGAGTCTCACCACTAATATAGGAAATTAAAGCTCCGGTTGCGGTGGTAAGGGGAATGGTTGGTATTGTAAAACCATAACATTCAGCTGCGGTATAAAGGGCTGCGATCAGCCCCATTGCAGTTGATTCTACATAGCCTTCTACCCCAGTAATTTGTCCGGCAAATTGTAGCTGTGGGTTGGCGTGTATTCTTAGGCGATTATCCAAAAGCTGTGGTGAATTTAAAAAACCATTGCGATGAATGCCCCCTAACCTGGCAAATTCGGCATTTTCCAATCCTGGGATCATTCGAAATACTTGTTTTTGCGCGCCATATTTCATTTTGGTTTGAAAACCCACCATATTGTATAATGTGCCATATTGATTATCTTGTCGCAATTGTACGATTGCGTAGGGACGTTGCGTAGCGTTAGGATTGGTGAGCCCCACAGGTTTCATGGGTCCAAAGCGTAAGGTATCACGTCCACGCATTGCCATAATCTCGATGGGCAAGCAACCTTCAAAATAAGGCGTATTTGGATCTTGGAAATGGGTTAGCTCGGCATTTAATAAAGCTTGATAGAAGGCTTCATATTCGGCATTATTCATGGGGCAGTTAAGGTAATCTGAGCCTTTATCATAGCGTGATTGCCGCCAGATAATATCCATATTTAAGCTTTCAGTGTAAATTATTGGAGCAATCGCATCAAAAAATGCCAGCTTATCTTTTCCAGTTTTATTTTCAATATCATGCATCAGCGCATCAGAAGTAAGCGGACCGGTTGCAATAATTGCCTTTTGATTTGGCAATTGGGTAATTTCTTCGCGGTGCAGGCTAACCAGGGGATGTTGGCTAAGAAAATTAGTAATGTCGCAAGAAAAGCCTTCGCGTTCAACTGCAAGTGCACTGCCGGCGGGCAAACGATTTGCATCCGCAAAACGCATAATTAGCGAATCCATACAGCGCAATTCATTATGCAACAATCCAACAGCACTACTTTGCGGATCATCAGAACGCATGGAATTAGAACAAACCAATTCGGCAAGCTTATCGGTTTGGTGCGCCTGAGTTGTTCGCACCGGGCGCATCTCGTAAAGTGCGACTGGAATATTGCGTTTCACTAATTGCCAAGCCGCCTCACATCCGGCAAGCCCACCACCGATAATCATTATTTGCATCATCATTATTTGTTACTCCTTATTCGCTTCAACCTGCAAGTAGAATATTTAGTTTGCTTAATTTTTAGACTTGATTGGCGGCCGGCAAAGGTTTATTTTGGTAAGGAATTCTAGAAAAATACAGATTTTACGGTAAAAAAAATATAAAACAGTTACTATTATAGGTATAATTATGGGGGTATATCATTGATAACATTAATGTTTCCTGGTCAAGGTTCGCAACAAATTGGGATGGGCAAGCAATTATCAGAGCAAAGCGCGGTGGCCAAAGAGGTATTTGCTGAGATTGATGATGCGCTTGAGCAAAAATTAAGCGATCTAATGTTTACAGGATCGATTGCCGATTTAAGTGTTTCAGAAAACACCCAGCCGGCTTTAATGGCGCATTCAATGGCAATTATTCGGGTAATCGAAAAACAATTTGCCATTCCAATTGAAACAATAAGCCAAGCCCTTGTTGGGCATTCTTTGGGTGAATATTCGGCTTTGGCAGCGGCGGGAGTTTTCAGTCTTACGGATGCTGCAAAATTATTGCGGTTGCGGGGTCAGGCAATGCAACAAGCAGTTGTATTTGGCGAAGGTGCTATGGCAGCGATTCTAGGTTTAGAGGTGGAAATTATTGAAAAAATTACCGAGGAAGCCAGTAGCTCACCGGATAATTTTTGTACGCTTGCCAATGATAATTCTTCGGGGCAAGCTGTTATTAGTGGGCATATAAATGCCGTTACCCACGCGCTAGAATTGGCAAAAATACACGGTGCAAAACGTACAGTTACGTTGCCAGTTTCAGTGCCTTCGCACTGTAAATTAATGCAACCTGCTGCGGATATTATGCGCGATGCCTTTGAAAAAGTTCAATTTAATTCACCTAAATTACCGGTATTTGCAAATTTTTCTATGCAGGCAACAACAGAAACCTCGCAAATTAAAGTCGATCTTGTCAAGCAATTATGTTTTCGTGTACGTTTTCGCGAAACCATTGTTAATCTTGCGAATGATGGGCATATTCTATTTGCTGAAATAGGCACAAATAAGGTTTTAAGTGGTTTGGTGAAACGAATTGTTCCAAATTGCAAAATTTATACAATTTCCAACTTACAGGATATTGAAAATTTTCTACATTCACAACAATCAGTATAGGCCCTTAAGCGAGGGCCTGAAATGAGGTATTTATGTTTGATTTAAGCGGAAAAACGGCCTTGGTAACGGGCGCTACAGGTGGTATTGGTGAGGCTATTGCCCGTCAATTTCACAAAAATGGTGCCAATATTATTCTTTCTGGGCGGCGCGAGGAAAAATTGCTCGAATTGCGTGATGAATTCGGGAAAAAATGTGAGTATGTGGTAATGGATTTAAGTGATTGCACGCAAATCCCTAATTTTGTTGTCCAAACACAGCAATGTTTCAATTGTGCTGGGATTGATATTTTGGTTAATAATGCTGGGATTACTCGTGATAATTTGTTTATGCGTATGAAATCATCCGAATGGGACGAGGTGTTGGCAGTGAATTTAACCGCGGTTTTTAACCTGACTCAGGGGTTGGTTAAAGGCATGATTAAAAAACGTTATGGCAGAATTATTACGATCGGTTCAATTGTGGGCACAAGTGGTAATCCGGGGCAAGCCAATTATTCGGCAGCGAAAGCGGCACTTTTAGGCTTAACGAAATCGTTAGCCCACGAGGTAGCAAGCCGATCAATTACGGTAAATTGTATTGCGCCTGGCTTTATTGAAACGAATATGACAAATAAATTAAATGATACTCAGAAAGCAGGTATTTTAGCTGCAATTCCTGTGGGTAAGATCGGATTGGCGCAAGATATTGCTGCTGCGGCACTTTATTTGGCAGGGGCATCCGGAAATTACGTTACGGGGCAAACTTTGCATGTGAATGGGGGAATGTTAATGGTGTAGCTGTTCAATAAATGTAATTAAAATGATGCAAAATAGAAGAAAAATAAATAAATGCCCAATTACTCTCTTGCTTTTTATTGCGATAATGTGTATCCATTGGCATCTGTTTCTGACAATTTGAAGGCGTTAGTTACGGTCTTCTGTTTTATTTCGATTAAAAAAATCCACGATAACGTATAGAAAAGGGTTCTAACTATGAGTGATGTAGGCGAAAAAATAAAAAAAATTATTATCGAGCATTTGGGAGTTGATGATTCTAAAGTAACTGAAGATGCAAGTTTTATTGATGATTTGGGTGCGGATAGCTTAGATACAGTAGAATTGGTTATGGCTTTTGAGGAAGAATTTAATTGCGAAATTCCGGATGATGCTGCGGAAAAAATTCTTACTGTGAAAGATGCAATTAGTTTTATTGAAAATAATGCAAAGTAATTTGTAAGATTTTCCTCTCGGAATAATGAGTTTAAATTTGGGATAAATATTCATGCGTCGCGTTGTGGTTACGGGTCTTGGTGTTGTATGTCCTTTGGGAATTAAGGCTGATTTTGTATGGGATCGTGTGATTGCGGGTGAGAGTGGGATTGCCACAATTACAAAATTTTCTACGGAAGATTTAAAAGCAAAGATTGCCGGTACTGTTCCCCACGGGGCAACAGATGAAGGTATGTATTGTGCTGATGATTGGAATGAGCCAAAATTTCAGCGCAAGAATGATGAATTCATTATTTACGCATTGGTTGCGTCGCAGATGGCACTTTCCGATTCGGGTTTTGTCGCGCAAACCGAACAACAGCAGAATCGCTCAGGTGTTTTGATTGGCTCTGGTATCGGAGGGCTTACCACAATTGCTGAAACGGCCTTACTTGCAGAGCAACGAGGTGTCAAACGGATTAGCCCATTTTTCATCCCATCAGCATTGATTAATTTAGCTTCTGGGCAAGTTTCGATCAAGCATGGTTTTCGTGGCCCTAATCATTCCGTGGTAACGGCTTGTGCAACAGGGACGCATGCAATTGGTGATGCTGCCCGTTTTATTCAGCATGGAGACGCTGATCTTATGGTTGCAGGGGGGGCAGAGGCTTCTGTTAATAAAATTGGGATTGCTGGTTTTTGCGCAGCTCGTGCGCTTTCAACAAATTTTAATGACACCCCTAAGAAAGCCTCTCGACCCTGGGATCAGGATCGCGATGGGTTTGTGATGGGTGAGGGTTCTGGTATTTTGGTTTTAGAGGAATATGAACATGCCAAAAAACGCGGGGCAAAAATTTATGCTGAATATTGCGGTTATGGTCTCTCGGGCGATGCGCATCATATCACTTTACCGGCAAGTGATGGCAATGGCGGTTTGCGGGCGATGCAAGCGGCACTTTGCGATGCAAAAATCAATATCGATAATGTTGATTACATTAATGCGCATGGCACTTCTACGCCGGCTGGTGATGATATTGAATTGACTGCGGTAGAAAATTTATTTGGTGAACATTGTCAAAAAATAAAAATGTCGTCAACCAAATCTGCAATTGGACATTTGCTAGGAGCCGCAGGGGCTGTAGAAGCTATTTTTGCAATTAAAACATTAGAAACTGGGCTGATAGCTCCAACATTAAACCTTGAAAATCCATCGCGTAAAACGATGATTGATCTCATTCCGCATCAAGCGCAAGAAGCAAAAGTGGAAACTGTGCTGAGTAATTCGTTTGGTTTCGGGGGAACCAATGCCAGTATTGTGTTTAAAAAATTTCACGGATAAAGTGTTTAAAAAATTATTTTTACAAAAACCGAAAATATCGCGAAAACAAGCACAACAAAGCAATGTTGCAGAAAAGCTTGTTTCGCAATATAAAAAGATTATTGCGCAGTGTCAAAGGGTTTTCAGCAAGACCCATAGCTTTTGCCTTTTTGGGATAAGTGCGTTATTGATAGTCAGTTTTATCAGTTTGATATTATGGCATTTGGTGTTGGTAACTCCCCTTGAAAACGAGAAAAATATTGTAATTGCTTCGGGAAGTTCAGGAGCAAAAATTGCCCTTCAGCTTACGCAAGAAAATGTTATTGAAAATCCGTTAATTTTTCGAATTATGATAAAATTTATGGGCAAGGCAGGACAGCTGCATGCCGGAGAATACCAATTTTCAGCACATATTTCCATGTATTCTGTGCTTCAAAAACTGATTCATGGCAAAGTCTTGCTGCGTAGAATCACTTTGGTAGAAGGCAATACTGTTCAGCAAATTATTAATCTTCTTAACGAAAATCCTTATCTTTCCGGAAAAATTTCAAAAATTCCTATCGAGGGTGAATTATTGCCTCAAACGTATGATTTCACTTTCGGTACAAAACGCGAAGCATTATTATTGCGAATGCAACAAGCGATGGATGAAAAATTACACGCATTATGGCAAGCTCGCGACCCGAATCTTTTGCTTGAAACCCCGCAACAAGCTCTGATTCTGGCATCAATTGTTGAGCGAGAGACAGGGATTAACGCTGAGCGTGAACGTGTGGCTTCTGTATTTTACAATCGATTACGTAATGGTTGGCCTTTGCAAACAGACCCCACATTAATTTATTGGGAAAGTAAAAAATTAGGTGTTTTGGGGCGCTCTTTGCGTCGTTCAGATTTGCAACGTCATCACCCCTATAATACTTACAAAAACCTTGGCCTGCCACCAACTCCCATTGCTAACCCCGGAGAAAAAGCGATCTATGCCACCTTACATCCGTTGCAAAGCCAAGATTTTTATTTTGTTGCCGATGGTACAGGTGGGCATGCTTTTGCGAAGACATTATTGCAACATAATAAAAATGTTACAAAATGGCGGAAAATTGAGAAAACACGGCAGAATCAAACCCAGAGTAAAAAGCAAAAATAGAAACATCTTATCGCTTAAATCTAGAAAAAATGATATATTGAAAGATATCTCTTCTCAAGAGGCATCACAAATATAGCTATGGCTGATTGATATTCGGCCGATAATATAAATGAAACTTTATGAATAATATTTTAGAAATTAAGAATTTATCCTTCGGGTATAGTCGTGCTGAACCCATTGTTAATCAACTTTCTTTAACAATGGAACCGCAAAAAATATTATGCCTGTTAGGTCCTTCAGGGTGTGGTAAAACGTCGTTAATGCGGTTAATTGCCGGGCTTGAAACCCCAACTCAAGGCGAAATTTACCTTTATGGCAAACCTGTTTTTAATCGCAATCATTTTGTGATGCCGGAAAATCGTGAGATTGGTATGTTATTCCAAGATTATGCTTTGTTTCCACATCTTAATGTTGCCAATAATATTGGTTTTGCTGCAAGTTTGTCAAAAGATAAAAAATCGCAAACAATTCGCAAATTATTAGATATGGTAGATCTGCTTCCCTTTGCTGATCATTACCCTCATATGCTATCGGGCGGGCAACAACAACGCGTTGCGCTTGCCCGTGCCATTGCGAGTAATCCCAAATTACTATTACTCGATGAGCCTTTTTCGGGGCTTGATACCCGATTGCGTGATGAAATTAGGGATCGAACTTTGCATATTATTCAAGAAACTGGAATTGCTGCCATTATGGTAACGCATGATGCGGAAGAAGCTATGTATATGGCAGATTATATTGCTTTAATGCACAATGGTTCAATATTGCAAGCTGGAACCCCCGAACAGCTTTATTATCAGCCCAAAGATATTTTTACAGCGCAGTTTTTATCGAATGTAAATTTATTTACCTTGCCAATTGTAACAGGGAAGGTGCATACACCCTTTGGCGAATTTCCAGCGGTTTTCCCAGATTATACAACAGTTAATTTGGTTATTCGCCCTGAAGCTTTAAAACTTGAAAAAAGCCGAAAACAATCTTTAGAACAAAAGAATCAGATGCGAGTGATGGCCTCGCGTTTGATTGGAGGTGAGAGTATGGTGCATCTATATTGCCCAACTTTAGAAGCGCAAGATGTGCACTTACATGCCAGGATACCCGGGCGGTTTTTGCCGAAACCAGATGAAATCTTTGATGTAACGGTTGACAATGAACAGCTTTTTATTTTTCCAGAAAATTGACAGCTTGTTTGTGAGTGTAAGATCATTTAAAATATATCTTATTTTGCATATCTTAAAATTTTTGATAAGGAAAAGATCATGGGTTCTTTTAGTATCTGGCATTGGGTAATTGTTTTGGCGGTTGTGTTGGTTCTGTTTGGTGGGGGCGGTAAGCTTTCTGGGATGATGGGAGATTTAGGCACGGGGATTCGCGCATTGAAAAATAATTTAAAAGGCGAGAATAACTCTTCTGAAGATGAGGAAGATGTTGTAGATTCACCTCGCAAAGTGGGTGAGAAAAAAACCAATTCGAGTAAAAAAAACGTGAAAGAGACTTCTGAGGGTAAAAATGAGAGTAAAAAATAGATGCTAGATATTGGTGGACAGGAATTACTTTTAATCGGCGTTGCGTTGTTGGTTGTTGTTGGCCCCAAGGATATTCCTAAAGTTGTTGTAACTCTGCGCGAAACTATGCGTAAGCTTCGGGCAATGGCTAGCGAATTTCATGCAACGCTTGATGATCTGGTTGAAGAGAGTGAAATTATGGATGTTAAAAAAGATATTATCGATGAATATAATATCATGGATAACATGGAAAATTCGTTCAAAGATCTGGGTAAGGACCTCGAAAATGATCTGGATAAGGATCTCGAGAAGGAAGATGAATTGCCTCAAGGAATCTCAGAAGCGGTAGTGAGGCACCCCAAAGCGAAAAAAAAATCTCGAGCAAAAACCTCTAACAAGATTGCACAAAACACTGCTCAGAAACCAACAAAAAAAGCCATAAAATCTTCGCAAAATCAAACCAATCTAAGCTAAAATCTTATGGTTGAAAAAAAGGCGAAAGGAAAATCGCAAAATAAGAATGCAGGCAAGCCCAAAAATAATAACCTCGCTGATGATTCTGGATCCGATAATATAAAAATCAATCATGCCCTTGCCGAGATGAGCATCTATGATCATCTTCGCGAGCTGCGTCGGCGATTAATTTACACATTAACCGGTTTTTTGTTGATATTTTTTGTTAGTTTTTACTATGCAAAAGATATTTTTAATTTTCTAACCGCACCCTTACAAAGACTTTGGGAAGATGAAAGCGGAAGGCGGATGATTTTCACTGCCTTACATGAACAGTTTTTAACCGAGATTAAACTGGCAATGTTTACAGCTTTTATTATTAGCATGCCGATTATCTTAATTCAGATCTGGATGTTTATTGCGCCCGGGCTTTATAAAAATGAAAAAAATACTTTTGTCCCCTTTATGGTGGCAACCCCTATTTTATTTGCCATCGGCAGTGCCTTTGTTTATTATGCGGTATTGCCCGTGGCATGGAATTTTTTTGCTGGATTTGAGCAAACCTCCTCAGCAGCCAATTTGGCGATTACGTTAGAGCCTAAAGTTAATGAATATTTGTCTTTGGTGATGCGGCTGATTTTTGCGTTTGGACTTTGTTTTGAATTACCGGTATTATTGTTGCTTTTGGTGAAAGTTGGGATCACCTCGCCTGCGGGGCTAAAAAAGAAACGACGCTATGCGATTGTAACGGCTTTTGTAATTGCTGCGGTACTTACGCCACCAGATCCTTTAAGTCAGCTTGGCTTGGCAATCCCGCTAATGTTACTTTATGAAATATCGTTATGGTTTTCCTATGTTATGATCTCCCAGCCCAAAGTAGGAAAAGCGAAAGATAAAAAAGCTAAAAAACAAACTAAAGGTAAAAAAGTGAAAGATAAAAAAGCTAAAAAACAAACAAAAGATAACAAGCTTTTGTAAAATGGAATTGTACAATGCATGATATCGATTTTATTCGTAAAAACCCAACTTTATTTAATGATGCGATGCAGAGGCGAGGCTTGGGCGTTCCTGCAGAAAATATTTTGGCAATGGATCGTAAGCGCCGTCAGATTCAAACGCAGCGCGATGAACAGCTAGCCAGGCGCAATGATCTATCGAAACAAATTGGTGGGTTAAAGCAACAAGGTAAGGATGCTGATGCCCAAATATTGGTAGCTGAGGTTCAGAAATTAAAAGCAAAAATCCAACAGTTGGAAACTGCACAACAAGAAGAGGCAATGCGCCTAAAATCCTGTTTAGAAATTTTGCCCAATATGCCTGCTACCGATGTGCCTGATGGTGCTGATGAATCTGATAATGTGTTGTTGCATCAATATGGTGAAGCCAAAATTCTAGATTTCCCGGCGAAACAACATTTTGATTTGGGTGAAGAATTAGGATTGCTAGATTTTCATTATGCGATCAAAATTTCCGGAGCACGTTTTGTTGTTAAGTATGGTGCCTTAGCGCGGTTAGAAAGGGCTATTGCCAATTTTATGCTTGATATTCATATTCAACAAAATGCTTATTTAGAGGTGGATTCCCCAGTTTTGGTTCACGGCGATACACTTTATGGTTCGGGACATTTGCCAAAATTTTCTGCCGAATTGTACAAAATTGCCGGGGAAGAACTTTATTTGATTCCCACGGCCGAAACTGTATTGGCAAATTATGCTGCTGGGAAAATTTTGTCTCCCGAGAAATTGCCAATTCGGTTGGTTTCTTGGACCAATTGTTTCCGCTCAGAAGCTGGTGCGGCAGGGCGTGATACGCGTGGTCTGATTCGTATGCATCAATTTTCAAAAGTAGAGCTTGTGAGCATTGTGGTTGCTGAGGAATCCGGCAATGAGTTGGAACGAATGTTAAAAGCTGCCGAAGGCATTTTAGAAAAGCTAGAATTACCCTATCGCACTGTTACTTTATGTGTTGGGGATATGGGCTTTGCAGCCACGAAAACATATGATATTGAAGTATGGTTAGCGGGTGCGGGCACGTATCGCGAGATTTCCAGCTGTTCGAATTGTTTGGATTTTCAATCACGACGCATGAATGCGCGTATACGTACGCGTACAAAAGGCAAGGGTACGGAATTCCCTCATATGCTCAATGGTTCTGGGCTTGCTGTTGGGCGTACAATGGTAGCAATTTTAGAAAATTATCAAAATAAAGATGGTAGCATTACGATTCCCGATTGTTTGCGCCCTTATATGGGTGGACAAGATCAGATTCGTGCATTAAAGTTTGAATGATAGAAGATATGGCAATGAAATTTTTAGATGAGATTAACCGGCGTGCCATTGCAAGCCCTTCTGTTATTGAGGCTATGGGCAAGATTAATCGCGCTGAATTTATTCCCGAAATTATGCAACAACATGCTGAGAAAAATTCAGCCTTGCCAATTGCTTGTCAGCAAACCATTAGTCAGCCCACAATTGTTGCGATGATGAGTGAAGCCATTTTGAATAGAGATACGGGTGAAATTCCACAAAAAATTCTTGAAATTGGAACCGGTTCGGGCTATCAAAGCGCAGTTTTAGCGCAGCTTGGGTGTCAGGTTTATTCGATAGAACGCCATTTCACATTATATAATCAAGCCAAACAACGCTTAAAAACATTGGGTTATTCGGTTATGGTAAAACATGGCAATGGCTGGCAAGGTTGGGCAGAACAAGCTCCTTTTCATGCGATTATGGTAACGGCAGCAGCCCAGGAGATCCCTGGCGAATTATTGGCACAAATGAGTATCGGTGCGGTGATGGTGATTCCGATTGGCAAGATTCACGATGCACAAGATTTAAAACGCATTGTGAAAATTTCTGTAGATGATTATCATGAAGAGATCTTAGCCAAAGTGATTTTTGTGCCTTTTCTTAATGAAGATGCGCAATAAAAATATTTCAAAAACTAGGAATTGCTTGATGAATAATCCCCAAAAACATATTACGCTGAAAAAAGTAAAAATTGGTAATGATTTGCCTTTTGTTTTGATTGCCGGTCCGTGTCAATTGGAAAGCCGACAACATGGCATGGAAATTTCAATAGCAATTAAAGAAATTTGCGATAAAATTGGTATTTCCTTTATCTATAAAAGTTCCTTTGACAAGGCAAACCGAACCTCGATTGCCGGGAAAAGAGGGTTGGGGCTAGAAGCAGCTTTGCCAATTATGGCAGAAATTGGAGAGTTTCATCATATTCCCGTACTCACCGATATCCATGAAATTTCACAATGTGTGCCGGTGGCTGAAGCCGTAGATCTGTTACAAATTCCGGCGTTTTTATGCCGACAAACTGATTTGTTAATTGCGGCAGCGCAAACAGGAAAAGCAATTAATGTAAAAAAAGGGCAATTTTTGGCCCCATGGGATATGGTGAATGTTGCCAAAAAAATATCGGATAGCGGTAATTCACAAATTATGCTGTGTGAACGTGGTGTTAGTTTTGGTTATAATACATTGGTAACCGATATGCGTGCTTTGCCAATTATGGCAAAAACCGGTTATCCCGTTGTTATTGATGCCACTCATTGTGTACAGCAACCAGGCGGGGCAGGGGATTCATCGGGTGGAGATCGCACCATGGTGCCGGCGATTGCACGTGCGGCAATTGCTGTGGGTGTGGCTTGCGTTTTTCTTGAAACTCACCATGATCCTGATCATGCTCCTTCCGATGGTCCCAATATGGTGCGCCTACAACATTTACCAAAATTATTAGAAACATTACAAAGTTTAGATAAGGTCTCTAAGGAAACACCGTTTCATCCAGAAGATTTTGCTTAAGTGATGCCGGCAACTAATCATGTAGGATTCTTCTGCCGGGGAAAAAACTAAGAAACGAGAAAGCAAAATCTTGATAATACGGAATTGCTCGCCAGCTACCATTATTATTTTGTGCTTCCACAAATACCATACCAACATCGCGTCCATTTTTAAGATCAAAAGTATCTTGCATCGATGCCATGCCTTCTTCCCATCGGATCCGAATTCTTTGCGAGCGTAAATCAATTTGTTTCCGTTTTTTTAAGAAACTTAGGCTTCGCCCAGTAGAACGATTGCCAAAAGAAATGATCCGGGCAAATTTTTGTAATTTCGCACTATCGGGAATATGTGAACCAACATAATAATATGAATTTAGTTGACTATCATAACCAGAAAATGGTGTTTTTCCATAAATAATATAATCATTGGCATATTCAGGCGTACGCATTACTTGTGAAGATTGATTGCGATAGAGCCTTAAAAATTTTTTCCATGAAATATGTTGTGCTCCAATTCGCTTAAGAGTTTCATCTTTCAACTCCCCAACAGCGCCTTTGCCATGGATTTGTAAAAATAAAGAACTGGTTTCAATATCTTTAATCACTAATGATCCTTGATACAGCAAACCTGTATATACAAAATTATAATTTTTACTTTTAATGCTACTTGAATAAACTCCAAAAGAATCTGTATACGGATTATAGGTAACGAGAATCGGTTTGCCGGCAATCACATCATTAATAACATAATACCAAAGCATATAACGTAATGGGTAGGCACGAATTTTTTTGCCAATTTTGACTACAATCATTGGTTCTCGATCGTCAAACACAATATCGGGTTGTTTTGAATTTACAAATTCCGGCTTATTCAGACTAGGAATCACTCGATCAAGAGTGTCGGGCGCGAGTAAAAAAGGCAGGTGAATATCACTTTTCGCAAAATTAGTTTCGCGAAGACTGGCACGCCATTCATCATTAAGAAACGGTTCTTCATCAGTGGCACTATCTTGTGCCATGGCTGGCATTATTAGGGCTGGCATTATGATGCCCAGATTCATGGTCAGTCGTAAAATGGATGTAAGTTTTCTTTTTTGCCGACAAATTTCCTGGTAAGCTGAAAATCTAACGGGCAAAGGGTATTGTTTGAAACGGAGAAGATGAAAAAAAAATTGCATAACCGCTATTGAACGCTCCTGAACAAAATAATAAGCTTAATAAAACCAAAAATAAATATTAAAAGCAAGGTATTTTCTATTATAATGCTGTTTCGTCATTTTACTTGCTAATTTTAAGGAGCCCGACAAAATGAAATTGCCATCTCAAGCAATTATTGCAGATGTTTTTGCCCGTGAAGTATTGGATAGCCGTGGGAATCCCACAATTGAAGCTGATGTGCGAATTGTAGACGGTATTATTGGACGTGCCATCGTTCCTTCAGGTGCATCAACAGGAATCCATGAGGCCCATGAAAGGCGCGATGGTGATATAAAACGGTATCTTGGCAAAGGGGTTCGGGATGCAATTACGTCAATTCATAGCGAAATTGCTCCTTTATTAATGGGACAAGATGCCACGCAACAATATAAAATTGAACAAATGCTGATCGCTTTGGATGGAACAAAAAATAAAAGTCGTTTGGGAGGCAATGCGATTTTAGCCGTTTCGCTGGCTTGTGCCCATGCTGCTGCTGCTTACTTAAATCTGCCACTTTATCGTTACCTTGGAGGTGTTAATGCCCGCATTTTGCCAGTGCCGATGATGAATATTCTCAATGGCGGTATGCATGCAGATAATAACATTGATATTCAAGAATTTATGATTATGCCAGTTGGTTTTACGCGTTTTTCCGAAGCATTGCGTGCGGGTACGGAAATTTTTCATTATCTTGGCAAAATTCTACAAGCCAAAAAATATAATACCAATGTTGGTGATGAAGGGGGGTTTGCCCCTAATTTAAGCAGTGCCGAGGAAGCTTTAGATCTGATTATGGAATCGGTTGCAAAAGCTGGCTATAAAATCGGTCAAGATATTTATTTGGCGTTAGATTGTGCGGCTAGCGAATATTATCACGAAGGGAAATATAGATTGCAAGGTGCCGGGCAAGAGTTAGGGCAGGAATTAACTCGCCAGCAAAATGTAGATTTTCTAGAAAAATTATGTAATTCTTATCCTATATTTTCTATCGAAGATGGAATGGCGCAAGATGATTGGGAAGGTTGGCAAGAATTAACCGAAAGAATCGGCCAGAAAATTCAGCTTGTGGGCGATGATTTATTTGCCACGAATAGCGAACGCTTACAACAAGGCATTGCAACCAAAGTTGCCAACGCTGTTTTAGCAAAAATCAATCAAATTGGCACTTTAAATGAAACTTTTGATACGGTTCGGTTAGCGCAAAATAATGGTTATAAAATTGTGATGTCGCACCGCTCTGGCGAAAGCGAAGATAGCACGATTGCGGATTTAGCTGTTGCAACAAATTGTGGACAAATTAAAACAGGTTCGGTGAATCGCTCGGATAGATTAAGTAAATATAATCAACTATTACGGATTGAAGAACAATTAGGGGAAAACGCACTTTATGCGGGTAAGAGCATCTTCAAAAATGGTTACGAAAATGGCGTGAGGTGAGTGTGAAAAATCTGCGGAAAATGCTGAATTAATGCTTCATCAAATTGTCGCATACTCACCTTTTTCCCCTGCTGAGAAAGCGAGGTAACGCCATATTGTTGCTCGGAAATTCCGCAAGGCACAATCCCAGAGAAATGCTTTAAGTTTGGATTAATATTAATGGCTAACCCATGGAAACTTATCCACTTTTTCAAGCGAATTCCCAAAGCGGCAATTTTATCATACCCTAAATGTTGCGTTGCATTTTGCCAGCGGTTACCCACGAGATTGGGATTGCGTTTTATCCAAATCCCAACTTTGCCTTCGAGCAATTCACCATGAATATGAAAATCCGTTAAAGTGGAAATGACCCATTTCTCTAATGAGCTGACAAACAAACGCAGATCCTGATGCGCCCGCAAATCTAACATTAGATAAACAACTCTTTGTCCAGGCCCATGATAAGTATATTGCCCACCACGATTGGTAGAATATATCGGGAAATTATGAAACTCTGAATTGGGCTTTGAATTTACGCGTAAATCGGTAATTTTTGCCGATGTACCCCCAGTATAAAGTGGGGGATGTTCTAAAAACCAAACCAAATCTTGTGCGGTGCCGGCAAGCATTGCGCTGACATGTTGAGTCATAAAATTAAGTGCAAACGGGTAATCAATGAAAGATTCACTTGTTTTTAGGGATATTTTTTTCGGTAGGAGTTGCATTTCGACACCAATCGGTTATAAAATTAAGCTTGATCTTTGAAGTGAGCGGCCGTGGCGGAATTGGTAGACGCGCAGCGTTGAGGTCGCTGTGGGGGTAACCCTGTGGAAGTTCAAATCTTCTCGGCCGCACCAAAAGAAAAGATAATTCGTAAGTAAGAATCATCAATGATCATTCATAAATAAAACTGAAAAATCAAATTAAAATTTTGATTTTAAGCACTTTATTTTTTACCAATTACCCTTATAATGGAATCGTTAAAGTTTGTATGGGTTTGCAATATGAAATATTGCTTTTCCAAAATAGAATTGGAATGAAAATAAGTGACGCTATGGATAAAAACGAGTTAAAAGAAGCCGCCTTAGAATATCATCGCAACTCACCGCCAGGGAAGTTAGCGATCGTTGCAACCAAGCCCATGGAAACTCAGCGTGATTTATCACTCGCTTATTCGCCAGGTGTCGCAGCTGCTTGCGAGGCCATTTCCCAAAATGCGAATCTCGCTTTTGAATATACCGCACGCGGTAATTTGCTTGCGGTTATTTCTAATGGAACTGCGGTTTTGGGTTTGGGTGCGATTGGTGCCCTGGCATCGAAGCCGGTAATGGAAGGCAAAGCGGTTCTGTTTAAGAAATTTGCGAATATTGATGTGTTCGATATTGAAGTGAATGAAACTGATATTGATAAATTTGTTGATATTGTCGCGGCACTTGAACCCACTTTTGGTGGCATTAATTTAGAAGATATCAAAGCACCCCAATGTTTTGAAATTGAAAAACGCTTAATAGAGCGTTGTCATATCCCGATATTTCACGATGACCAACATGGTACGGCAATTATTGTATCGGCTGCGATCGTTAATGGACTTAAAATTGTTGGCAAGAAAATTGAAGAAGTTACGATCACAGTATCAGGTGCCGGCGCGGCAGCATTGGCTTGTTTAGATTTATTGCAACAATTAGGACTTAAGCGTGAACATGTGTTTTTATGCGATAGTCGGGGTGTGATTTATCAGGGGCGTGATCAAGAACCTGATATTTACAAAGATCCTTATCGGCAAAATACGAACAAACGTACCTTATGCGATGCGCTGGAAGGGGCAGATATATTTTTGGGTCTCTCGAAAGCCAATTTGCTTGTGGGTAAGGATGTTTTAACGATGGCAAAAGAGCCGTTA
The DNA here is from genome assembly GCA_965206365.1 of Alphaproteobacteria bacterium. Taxonomy (GTDB): domain Bacteria; phylum Pseudomonadota; class Alphaproteobacteria; order JABAAW01; family JAHZMA01; genus CBDBJL01. The sequence goes on along the minus strand of CBDBJL010000009.1, from coordinate 169,180 downwards.
ATTTTTGGGCTTTCTAATCCAACTCCGGAAATTATGCCTGATGATGCCTTGAAACACCGCCCTGATGCGATTATTGCTACGGGTCGTTCAGATTTTTCCAATCAGGTAAATAATGTTTTGTGCTTTCCCTTTATTTTTAGGGGTGCGTTAGATGTTGGGGCAACGCAAATTAATATTGAAATGAAAAAAGCCTGCGTGATTGCCATTTCTGAGCTGGCACAAAAGGAAGTTAGCCAGCAAATTATTGCGGCTTATGGCGATGATGATTTTAGTTTTGGCAAAGATTATATTATTCCGAAACCGTTTGATCCCAGATTAATTACGGCCATTGCGCCAGCTGTTGCGAAAGCCGCTATGGATAGCGGTGTTGCTACCCGACCAATTACGGATATGGAAGCTTATAAGCAAAAATTAACCAATTTCGTTTATCGTACCGCTCAAGTAATGCGTCCAATTTATGAAAGTTCAATCCAGCATCCAGCATCTATTGTTTATGCCGAGGGTGAGGATTATCGTGTGTTAGATGCAGTTCAACAAACCGTTGATGAAAAATTAGCGAAACCGATTTTAATTGGACGCGAGATTGTTGTAAAAAGTCGGATTGAAAAACTTGGGCTTCGGCTTGAACAGAATCGTGATTATGAATTATGTGATCCAGAAAATGACCCACGCTATCGTGAATATTGGCAACTTTATCATGATTTGCTCGGGCGTAATGGTATTACTCCTGAGGATGCCCGTCATGTAATCCGTACGAATAATACAGTGATTGCCTCGCTAATGGTAAAACGTGGTGAAGCTGATTCGCTTATTTGTGGCTCTATTGGGCATTATCATAAACATCTTAAACATTTAGAAAAAATTTTTGGAACCAATCAGCGTGAACATTTATTTGCTTTATCGTTAATTGTTAGTGCCAAACGCAACGTATTTATTGCGGATACCCATGTGCAAACTCATTCAAGCGCCGAAGAGATGGCCCACATTACGCTACAAGCTGCTGAATATATTAAACGTTTGGGAATTCACCCTCGGGTGGCTTTAATCTCGCACTCAAATTTTGGAACTTCACGTGATGCAAGTGCTGGAAAAATGCGTCATGCCGTTCAGATTCTCCATAAACAGCATCCAGATTTAGAGGTGGAGGGTGAGATGCACGCAGATACCGCCTTTAACAATATTTTACGTTCTAACCATCTGCAAAGCAATAAATTGGGCGGTGCAGCGAATTTATTAATGATGCCGACCATAGAAGCGGCAAATATCAGCTATAATGCGATTAAAGTTTTGGCTGATGGTATGGTTGTTGGGCCGATCATTCTGGGTTTAAGTCACCCGGTTAGTTTGGTTACCAACTCTATTTCTGCTCATGGTTTATTGAATATCACAGCTCTTACTTCTAGCAACGTATTTTATCATAATCATCGATAATCAATGAGTTTTGTTCATGGGGAAAGAAAATATCATGAATGATGATGTTGCTTATCATGACCAAGAGACAAGCTATCGGCATAATATTCTTACCGCATGGGATGATCATGATATTTCTAAGTTTCACAAACTTACCAGTAAATTACATGCATCCGATATTGCTTTAATTATAGGCGATATCCGTACGGATGAACGCGTAGATTTTTTAGAAAAACTTGCGGATAAAAATTTAATTCCAGAAATATTGGTAAATCTTGAAGATGGTTTGCGTACAGATATTTTAGCAAAATTACCCCTTTCTACAATTGCTAGCTATATGGAATTTTTACCATCTGATGATCGGATTACCTTAATTGAAGATTTCTCGGAAGATAAGCAGCAAAAATTACTAGCCATATTGACCCCAAGAATTCAAACTGAGCTTACTAGCGGATTAGAATTTGATGTAGAAACTGCGGGGCGAATTATGCGTCGTGAATTTGTTAGCATTCCCGATGGTTGGAATGTTGGGCAGGCCATTGATTATTTGCGTTATCATGGCAACAAATTGAGTGAATTTTATAATATTATTATTTTAAATGCCGGATCTGAGCCTATTGGTTTATTATTAGCCTCTAAATTATTAATAACAAACCGTGATCGTAACATTCATGATATTATGGATACCGAGTTCAAATTAATTCCTGTAGATATGCCACAAGATGTTGTTAGCATTTTTTTTCGTAAATATGATTTAATCGAAAATCCGGTTATTAATTCCAAAGGTGTTTTGCTTGGAACCATTACTTTGGATGATGTTGTTGATTTAATAGATGCACAGGGGGAAGAAGATTTGTTAAATTTGGCGGGCGTTGCCGAACATGCTTTTCATGAAAATGTTTTTCAGGTGGCCCGCACGCGATTTTCATGGTTGTTGATTAATTTATTTACCGCGGTACTGGCTTCATTAGCAATTGGTATTTTTGAACACGCTTTGGAAGAAATTGTCGCTTTGGCAATTTTAATGCCAATTATTGCTTCCATGGGTGGGAATGCTGGCACGCAAAGTTTGGCAGTTACTGTACGTGCACTTGCCTTACAATATCTTACCAATTCTACGCGTGTACGTTTGATTATGAAAGAAATTTATGTTGGTATTCTCAATGGTGTATTATTTGCGATATTGGCTGCTTTTGTGGTGTATTTATGGTTTGGGCGTCTTGATTTAAGTATCATTGTGGCTTTTGCGATGATACTTAATTTAGCAATATCGAATGTGGCAGGAGTTTTGATTCCGCTATTTTTAGATCATCATCAATTAGACCCGGCAATGGGCTCTACGGTGATTCTTACCACAATCACCGATATTGTTGGTTTTTGCGTGTTTCTTGGCATGGCAAGCTGGTTATTAATTTAGAAAATCATGTCTTCCTCAGCGAAATTTATTTTTTATCTTTACGATAACGCATTCGAAGATGCCGTTTTGTGTAATCGATTTCTGCAAGCGATTCCGAAATTATTTACCGAATTGCCGGTGGCAAGTTTGGTGCTTTGTTCCTCGGATATTGCGAAAATCATTCATTACGCAATGCAGATCAAGGCCGATACCGATAGTCACAATATTGCCCTTTTAAGCAATCAGTTAGAAGCTAGTTTGCAAGCAGATTTAGATGGGCTTGAAATTTCGCATCATTCTAGCGAAAATGCCAAGAAAATTCGCACCAAATTGGGCAATCATAAGATTTTAGGCGTACGGTGCAAAACATTGCATGATGGTTATCATTGGGGTGAACAAGAAATAGATTATGTTGCTTTTCATAGCAAAAAAAATGAGCTTATTACCCGATGGATGCAAGATACAACATTGCCTCTGATTGCTTATAATATCGAAAATGCCAATGATTGCCAAAGACTTGTCATGCAAAACGTAGATTTTCTTGCCCCGCATATTAATATTTTCAATCACGATAATTTTCTAGAACAATTGCAATCTTATTTGCCTGCCATGTCTTAATCTCATGATGCCAGTTTTTTTCATTCAGCGAAAACATAAAAGCGGGTGGGCGTTGCTTGAGCAAAATGATTCGATATTGTTGCGCATAATCTTGAAATTGTTGACTATTACCGTTATAGATAAGATGGGTCGGTGCAAAATTTGTTGCCTTTAATGCTGCCCCCTTATGGGTACCACAATCAAATATTTTCGGTATTTGCGGTGGAATCTGCTGGCAAAGCCCAAGAAATAACTCAATATCCATCATGTAAGCGGCTCTGGGTGCAGAGATTATGCCATAAGGGAGCTGTGCAAATTGCAAAATATAATTTATTTGTGATTTTTCGAAGATTGTAAACAGATGCATGTTGCGATTCACCTCATCTTTGGTTACATTGTAGTTTAAGGTTTGCATTTTTGTCAATTCTACCTGTAATATGTTGTTTTAATAAATGTTCATGTAAGTATTGAATTGAATATTGTTGAATATCTAACATAATTTTGAATCTATACAGCTCATTATCATAAGGTAAAATGTTTAAAGGTATATTTACAGCACTAATAACCCCTTTTCAAGCAGATGGGGCAGTGGATGAGAAAAGTCTAAAAAATTTGGTTAATCATCAAATTGCATCAGGAATTCACGGTGTGATCCCGATGGGAACAACAGGTGAATCAGCAACTTTGCCCGATGATGAGCATTGCGAAACCGTGACCATGGTTGTTCGGCAGGTAAATGGCAAGATTCCGGTGATTGCGGGTTGTGGTAGCAATGATACTCAACATTTTGTTCATTTGGCAAAAAAGATTGAAAAAATTGGGGTTGATGCTTTGCTTGCCGTTACGCCTTATTACAATAAACCAAATTGTGAAGGATTATACCAGCATTATCGTGCATTAGCACGAACAACAACATTGCCTATTATTCTTTACAATGTTCCGGCACGCACCGGCATTAATATGAGTATTGAGGTTATTGTTCGTCTGGCAAAAGATTTTAAGAATATTGTTGCCATTAAAGATGCCGTACCCAGTGAAATTACGCGAACATTGGCAATCCAACGGCGGGTAGATAAAGATTTTCAAATTTTATCAGGAGAAGATAGCACCTTTGCCGCGGGGTTAGCCTTAGGGATGTCGGGTTGTGTATCGGTTACTAGCAATATTGTCCCACATTTGGTTGTCCAATTATATCAAGCTTGGATTGATAATAATCGAAATGATTTCATTCGTTTATCTCGGTTAATTTATCCATTAAATGAAGCTTTATTCATTCATCCTAATCCTGTTCCTGCCAAAGCTGCAGCCAAATTATTGGGTTTAATTGCCAATGATGCCCCAAGATTACCGCTAACAACGATGCCAGAAAATGGTTACGTTAAGATTCGAGAAGCGTTGCAACAGGTCGGAGCTTTGTAGCCAATAATCATGAGATTGAGAAGATGCAACGGAAAATAATTGCCGATAATCGTCGTGCAAGATTTGAATATGAAATTCAAGAAACGCTTGAAGCTGGTGTTGTGCTTTATGGTAGCGAAGTTCGTGCATTGCGTAGCTTTGGTACTTCGCTAAAAGAGGCTCATGCTGGGGTTGCAGGGAATGAAATTGCATTATACAACACCTATATTGCGGCATGTCCGCATGCCAACAAAAAATTTCAACATGATCCAAAACGGGTCCGTCGATTATTATTGCATAAACGCGAAATCAACAAACTTTCAGGGGCATCGAGACGTGATGGAATCTCTTTGATTCCCTTGCAAATGTTTTTTAACGAAAGGGGCATTGCCAAAATCGAACTAGGGTTAAGTAAGGGTAGGAAAAAAGCCGACAAACGTGCTTTCATTAAAGAACGTGAATGGAAAGTTGAACAAGGACGTCTTCTTAAGAAGAATTTTCAAGATTAAATGCATTATTTAAGATTATTTTTTTACACATACATAATGGTGGGTTTGCAGATTTCTGCTACCGCTTTGGCTGCCAATCAAAAACGCGATTTCCCGTCATGGATTTCGTATCTTAAATCCGAAGCCATCAAAAAAGGCCATCAACCGCAAACAATTAAAGATGTTTTTGCAGTGGTGAATACAAAAATTCCCAATGCAGAAATTATTCGGTTAGATAATTTCCAACCTGAATATTTGCAAAATTTTTACCAATATTATAACAAACGCGTTACCCGTGATTTTATGCTGCAAGGGCGCAAGCATTACCAAAAACGCAAAAAATTTTTTACGAAACTAGAAAAAAAATACAATGTACCGGGTCATTATATTATCGCATTATGGGGAAGTGAGAGCAGTTATGGGAAGGTAAAGGGAAGCCATAATATTTTAGATGCTACCGCTACACTTTCGTGGGGCAGGCGACAAGATTTTTTTACACAGCAATTTTTTACTGCGATCAAGATTGTTGAAAAATACAATCGCTCTCCGGATAAGATGCTAGGTTCCTGGGCAAGCGCAATGGGCCATATGCAATTTATTCCCACAACGTTGTTAGATTATGGTGTAGATGGTGATGGTGATAAAAAAGTTGATATTTGGGACAATGAAAAAGATGCTTTCACTTCGGCAGCGCATTATCTATATCGGCGAGGTTGGAAGGCGAATAAATTATGGGGGCGTGCAGTTATTGTTAAAAAGGGTTTTAATTACAATCTGGTTGGCATTGATAAACCGAAAACACTTGCTTATTGGCACAAAAAAGGCGTGCGTCGATTAAATGGTTCGCGTTTGCCCATAGTGAAAATAAAAGGCGCGCTTGTTGCTCCAGCAGGGGCAAAGGGTCCAAAATTTCTTGTCTATAATAATTTTCATCGCTTGTTAAATTGGAATTATTCGATCAATAATGCCCTTACAGTAGCCTTGCTTGCGGATACTATTTCAGGAAAACCGATACAAAAAATCAAAAATCAGGGTGAGACCGCCCTGAAAATTGAATTTGTTCAACAAGCACAATATTATTTGCAAAAATTAGGTTACCGTTTGGGCGAGGCAGATGGTGTTTTTGGGAAACGAAGTCGTTTGGCTTTGAAAAAATATCAGAAAAAAAATAATTTGCCTGCAGATGGTTATTTGAATATTGATATTTTCGAAAAATTACAACAAGATGCTGTTAAGTAAAAGATTTTCGATTCTTGACGTGTGCTGTACAAAGAATGTAGATTCAGGAGTATGATGTTATTATTTTCTTATTTTAAAAATAATCATGGTTATTATTTTGGGGGTAGCCAATTTTTATTGGGGTTGCTGCCAGTTTTGACTCTGCTTATTCTTAGCGGTTGTGGCAATTATACGGCTGTGCGTGGTGTTCCAATCAAGCAAGTTAGCCCAGAACAATATAAAAGTTTCACATATTCTGAATCCCATCCAGTTGAGGGGACACCCAGTTATAAAATTGGCAATCCTTACAAAATTAAAGGAACATCTTACTATCCCAAAGTGGATTACGAATATAATGAAGTTGGCATTGCTTCTTGGTATGGGGCTGAATTTCATAATAAAAAAACTGCCAATGGTGAAATTTACAATCAAAATAGCTTAACAGCAGCGCACCGCACCTTACCCTTACCCTCTATTGTGATTGTTACGAATTTAGAAAATGGGCATTCACTAAAATTACGAATCAATGATCGGGGCCCTTTTGCAAAAGGTAGAATTATCGATGTTTCCAAGCGTGCCGCAGAAATTTTAGGTTTCTCCGAGCAGGGAACTGCGCCTGTTAAGGTGCAAATTGTCGCTACAGAAAGCCGTAAATTAGCAGAGTTGTTAGATGGAAAATCTGAAATTATCGCACGAAATAATACTCTAACCCAATTATCGGGGCAGAAATTAGTTCTGCCAACTCGTAGCGAAACTAAATTTCAAACCCTACCCCCACCTACTGAACAAAGTGTTGCTGGAAAAGAGCAAGATGATTTCTTATTAGCCCAAAGGGGTCCTGAAACCAAACGTAAGCCTGTTGCCAAAGTTAGCGAAACCAAGCTAAGTGCGAACATTGATTTTAGTCAAAGAATATTTATTCAAGTTGGGGCGTTTTCCGAAGAAGAAAACTTAAAACGAGCCCTGCTGACATTAGCAGAATTTGGTTACCCGGTTTCTATGCAAGATGTGGGGAAAGATTCGCTTAGACGCGTTTTATTAGGACCATTAGATACGTTAGATAAAGATACCATCGAAGAATTAATCGATAAAGCCAATCAGCAGGGCTTTCCAGAAGCTTATATTTTTGTTATGCAATGATTATGTTATGTTTTGAGAAAAGAATGCTTAAATTTCGCCTTTTACTCCTTAGCCCGATATTATTATTGGGCTTTTTAAATCCATCTGTTAGTTATGGCAAGGATGGCTATCCGCAAATTACGACTTCCGCGCGACAATTATTATTAATTGACCTTTCTAGCCGTACAGTTTTGGCAGCAAAATCGGCAAATATGCGTATGTACCCAGCATCTATGACGAAAATGATGACAGCCTATATTGTCTTTGAGCATTTGCGTACGGGCTTTATTGACATGGATACTTTGTTTCGTATTAGCTATAAAGCACGGCAAATGAAAGGTTCGCGTATGTTTTTAGAACAGGGAACCAATGTTGACGTTGAAGAACTGCTCTATGGGCTTGTTGTTCAATCAGGAAATGATGCTGCTGTTGCTTTAGCAGAGGGTATTAGCGGTTCGGAATCTGATTTTACCGAGTTAATGAATGCAAAAGCCAAAGAAATTGATATGGAAAATACAAATTTTGCCAATGCAAGTGGCTGGCCTGATGAAAACCATTACACAACAGCATGGGATTTAGCGATTCTTGCGAAACGTACGATCGAAGATTTTCCAGAATTATACAAAATTTATGCGGTGAAAAGTTTTACTTACGGTGGTATTAAACAAGATAATCGTAACCCTTTATTATTACGGGATCTTGGGGTTGATGGTTTGAAAACCGGACATACGGATGCTTCGGGTTATGGGCTGGTAACCTCGGCAAAACAAGAGGAACGACGGATCATTATGGTTGTTAATGGCTTAAAAAATGAGGGAACGCGTCGACGTGAAAGTGAAAGAGTTTTGCGTTGGGGGTTTAATGCTTGGAAAAATGTTCAGCTATTTTCTGAAGGTACGCTTGTTCAATATGCACCGATAGTGTTGGGAAAAAATAAAACAATTCCGCTACTAGCATCACAAAATATTAATATTACGATTCCAACTAAATCAACTCCGAAATTAACGGGTTACATTGAATATAAAGCCCCGTTAGCTGCGCCTATTAAACGAGATGATGTTATTGGAGTTTTGGTAATTAATGAAGATGGTGAGGAGGTTATTCGCTCGCCCGTTATTGCCGCGCAAGATGTTAAACAAACTGGTTTTTTAGGACGCTTAACGTATAATTTTTGGCATTTATTCTAATGTTCATTAGCTTTGAAGGTATTGATGCTTCGGGTAAAACCACTCAGATAAACATACTTGCAATCTTTCTGCGCAAGGCGGGAATTGATGTTGTGATTAGCCGAGAGCCGGGCGGAACTTTGCTTGCCGAAGAAATCCGCGATTTTATGTTAAAGCGTAACTTTAACTCAGCTCTTAGCGAAGCTTTGCTAATCAATGCCGCACGATGTTTACATGTCCAAGAAGTAATCAAGCCTGCAATTGCGTTGGGGCAATGGGTTTTATGTGATCGATTTTGTGATTCTACTTTTGCCTATCAAGCCGATGCTGGATTTGATAGACTTCAGAAATTGCATAATATTGCGACGGATAATTTAATGCCTGATCTTAGTGTAATTTTGGACATATCGCCTAAGGAAGCAATAGCGCGACGCAAAGATGATGTAGATCTGCAAGATGATGTATTTGAAACTCGTAGCCTTCATTTCAAGCAACAACTTCAAAATCGTTATCAAGAAATTAGCAAGACTGAGTCAAACCGATGCTATCTTGTTGACGCAACCCTTGAAAAGGAAAAGGTGAGTCAGAAAATAGTAGATATTATCTGCGAGAAAGTTTCGTGGTTACAGGAATATCGTCTATGATTATCGGACATCAACAAGCTCAAGATATTTTTTTTACAACTCGTCCACTCAGGCACCATGCATTTTTACTTCACGGCATAGAGGGTGTTGGCAAAAGTCATTTTTCTTGGGAAGTAGCCGCACATCTGCTAGAAACCCATATTGATAATCTACGCACAGGGTTGAATCCTGATTTTCGCTATCTTACCGCCGAATCAGGAAAACGGATATCGATTGAAGCCACCCGAATCGCCATTTCAGATTTATTAATGACGGCAATGAATAAAAATAGAATTTTATTAATTGATCCGGCAGATTTTCTGGGGAATGAAGCTGCGAATGCTTTGCTTAAATTTTTAGAAGAACCCCCATCGGATAGTTATGTATTGTTAGTAAGCACCTCGCCTAAGAAATTACCGATAACGATACGCTCTCGTCTTTTGCCTATTTTATTTTCACGATTATCTTGTGATGAAGAGCGTAGTGTTTTCACTCATTTAGGAATCACTGCTGATATTTTAGCCCAAAACCGCACATTGGCCAATTTATGTCTTGGACAACCAGGATTATTTGCCAAGCTTTATCGGCAAGAATGTAACCTTTATTTACAATCTCTGGAACAGATGCTTGCAAAACTCCCCGATGCGAATTGGGATGATCTTCATGCTCTTACCCAAACCTCACCGGAACAATTTTATTGTTTTTCATATTATATGGCGAATTTTTTCACCCATCTTGCCAGCAAAAAACCACAATTTTATCAATCCTTGCAAACCATACCTCTTGCAAAGATATTAAAAACATGGGAAAAGGCGCATCATTATATTTCTATGGCAAATTTGCCCGTAGGCATGGGAATAAGTGCCAATCAAGCGGCGCATTTTATCCTACATTCTCTTCTTTTTTTAAGCAGAAAATATTCATGAAATCTGTATATATAACCACTCCAATTTACTATGTAAATGATAAGCCCCATATCGGACATGCCTATACTTCGCTGGCTTGTGATGTGTTGGCTCGCTTTAAAAAACTGAGCGGAGATCATGTTTATCTGTTGACTGGTACGGATGAACATGGACAAAAAATTGAACAATCAGCACAAAAAAATAACATTTCTCCACAAGAATTAGTCGATAAATTTTCAAGTAATTTCAAAGAGTTGTTAGAAAATATTAACATTAATAATTCAGATTTTATTCGCACCACTCAACAGCATCACAAACAAGGTGCAATTGCATTTTGGCAATTATTAGAGGAAAAAAATGCGATTTATTTGGATAAATATGCGGGTTGGTATGCGGTGCGCGATGAAGCTTTTTATACGAAAGAACAGGTGGAAGAACGCACAGGAATCAAAGTTGCAAAAACAACAGCGGCACCGGTAGAATGGCTTGAAGAGGAAAGTTATTTTTTTAAATTAAGTGATTACCAAGAAAAATTGCTTAATTTTTATGCTGATAATCCTAATTTTGTTGCGCCAAAATCTCGTTTCAATGAAGTGAAAAGTTTTGTAAAATCAGGTTTGCGCGATATTTCGATCTCACGTACTTCGTTTCAATGGGGCATTCGCGTTCCCAATACCGATAATCATATTATGTATGTATGGATAGATGCATTAGCGAATTATATTAGTGCGCTGGGTTTTCCCGATAAAGAAAATGAGCTTTTCAGGGATTTTTGGCTTAACCCCGAAACTCACATTTTACATATGGTAGGCAAGGATATTCTTATATTCCATGCAGTTTATTGGCCAGCTTTTTTAATGGCAGCAGAATTGCCGCTACCAAAACGTATTTTTGCACATGGCTGGTGGACAAATAATGGTGAGAAAATTTCTAAATCTATTGGTAACGTTATTGATCCCACGATGCTGATTGAAAAATATGGTTTGGATGCCACTCGGTTTTTTTTAATGCGTGAAGTAAGTTTTGGGCAAGATGGTAATTTCTCGCATCAAGCCATGATTCGGCGCAATAATAGTGATCTTGCCAATGATTTCGGGAATCTGTGCCAAAGAAGCCTAACCATGATTGCAAAGAATTGTGATTGCAAAATATCGATATTGGGACAAACCCCAGAAGATATTGTTCTTTTAGAGCAGGCTTATGCATTATTTGAGAAAATGGCTCAGCATTTTGACGAGCAAGCCTTTCACCTTGCTTTAGCCGATTTTTTTAATTTAGTCGGTGACGCCAACCGATATATTGATATTATGGCACCATGGGAATTGAAAAAAACCGATTTTGCGCGAATGGAAGCTGTGCTTACTACGATTGCAGAAGTTCTTCGAATTTTGGCTTTATTGCTTCAACCTTTTACTCCTGATAGTGCGAACAAAATCCTTGATATTTTAAATGTTCCTCAAAACCAACGAATGTTTTGTGCAATTGCCAACAATCCTTTGCAAGCTGGGCATCTGATTCACCCCCCAACAATTATTTTTCCGCGCTTAGAGGGTGAAATTTAGACCATGTTTACCGATAGCCATTGCCATTTAGATTATTTCAAAACTGACGCTGAGATCAAAACTGTTATTCAGCGCGCCCATGAAAATCATGTGAATAGGATGCTTTGTGTCAGTGTAGTGCCCAGTGCCCATCATCATATTATTGCCATTATTGAACGTTATGAAAATATTTATGCAAGTATCGGTTTGCATCCTTGCCATGTGGAAACCGAAGCTGAAATTGATTGTGCAGAATTGCTGGAAATTGCCAATAATCATCCTAAAATTATCGCTTTTGGTGAAACTGGACTTGATTATTTTCGCAAACCTTTTGATATCACGAAACAAAAACGTAATTTCATCACTCATATTCAAGCGGCACAGGAGACCGGATTGCCACTTATTGTCCATAATAGAAATGCCGATACGGATCTGATCCAGATGCTCGAAACGCATCATGCCCAAAAACCATTTGCTTGCATTTTGCACTGTTTTTCCGCTACTTCCGATCTTATGCAACGTGCGGTAACTATGGGATTCTACATTTCTTTCGCTGGGATTATTACCTTTAAGAATTCTGAATCCTTGCGCAATATTGCCGCTGATGTTCCAAAAAATTTATTGCTGATTGAAACAGATTCCCCTTATCTTGCGCCAGAACCGATGCGGGGCAAGCGCAATGAACCTGCTTTTATTCGCCATACCGCCACAATATTGGCACAGGTGAGGGGGGAATCTATTGAAGCTTTAGCAAAACAAACTACAGATAATTTTCTAACTTTGATGACAAAAATTAACTCAAAATTAGAAAATGTCACTTGAAATTACAATTTTAGGATGTGGTACATCAAGTGGGGTTCCTATTCCAGGAATTGGCTGGGGAAATTGTAACCCGAATAATCCCAAAAATTATCGCAAACGGGTGGCAATTTTGGTTAAAAGTGGTGACACTCAATTGCTGGTAGATGCGGGGCCTGATCTACGCGAGCAACTACTAGCAAGCAACATTAATCATCTTGATGGGCTATTTATTACCCACGCCCATGCCGACCATATTCACGGGCTTGATGATTTGCGCTGGATTAATAATAAGATGAAACGCGATTTGCCGTGTTTTACCGATGCAAAAACTTTGGCCATTCTACAAGAAAGATTTGCCTATGTGTTCACGCAATTACCGGTTGGACAAGAAAATTATCACAAACCCGTACTTACACCACAAATTATTGGTGCGGGTAAAAAATTTACATTGCATCATTTGGAATGTTTATCTTTAGAACAAAACCATGGTTTTAGTAAAAGTTTTGGGCTTCGAATTGAGAATTTTGCCTATTGCACGGATGTGTTTGATTTTCCATCCAAAAGTTGGCAGGCCTTACAGGGGATTGATTGTTGGGTGGTAGATTGCTTAGGATATAAACCGCATCCTACTCATGCGCATCTTGAAAGGGTGTTAGGATGGGTAGAACAACTTAAGCCCAAACAAACTTATTTCACCCATATGAACGCTTCATTGGATTATGATGAAGTTATGAAAATCCTGCCACAAGGTGTGCAACCAGCCTATGATGGGTTGGTTATTAATGTATAGTTTGTGACGCATAAAGCGTTGTTTGCAAAATTTTTTCAGGTGAACATTCGTATTGTTACAATAGTTTTTCGGTAAATTCTGTATTGAATAAGTTTGATATCGAAAAAATTACGACAATTATGTCGAAAAATTACTGGCCATCATCTCATATTCTGTTATTTTGACGATATTGTTAAGATTTAAAGTGCCAATTCATTTTTTAAGAAATACGAAACTCATTTGTAGGTAGCAGACACTATCACCAGAAAATTTTCTTGGTTCAAGGCGGATAGCTACCAACATGATTTCATCATTCAGTATTTATCAATAATTTCTGATTGTGAATCAGCAAGAATCATGCAAATTAATTCAAATCAATTGGCTATTTACTGTTCTGGATCTGCTTGGGTGAGTAATTGTTGAAATAATTTTTCATTCACAGTGGTTTTATGCTTTTTCTGTAAAGAAGATTTATAAAGTGAAGTTATAAGATCACCATATTGTTTATTGAAAGCATTAAGAAAATTTGCATATTCTTGATTATTTTCTTGAACCCCCAAAGGATATTCAATCTTATTCACCTGAAATAAAAGCATTTGATTATCATCTTCCCCAAGATGAAGCCCATTTTCACGCAATAGAAATACCGAATGCATTACATTCGCCGGCCAAGTTTGCGCAAATCGATTCAATTTTTTCCGCTCTAATACGGCGTAATTTTGCTCAGCTGCAATTTGTTTCAACGATTTCGGCTCTGAATCCATAATCTTTGTTTGCAATTGCATTAAACGCGCTCGCAATGCTATACGTTTTTCAGTATTTTCCCATGCTGATTTCACTTGATCTACAATTTCCAAATATTCAGGAATATAACTCGCACGAATATCTTCAACCTTCACCAGGTAAAAGCCCTGCTGTTCGATCTGCGTTACAAAGCTAGTATCTCCATTTGCGAGTGCAAACGCATCGGGAAGAAAATTTGGGTGCTGCAAAAGATTTCTTGAAAATTCTGAGTTTTCAAGCTGTCCTCTATGATCAATAAGACCAGTTTTTTGAATCGTAACATCTAAAGAATCTGCGATTTCAGAAATATCACTTCCCGAAATACTCAAATCCTCAGCATTGGAAAGTAACTGGAAATAAATATCAATGGTTTTTTCTTGAGCGATTCTCTCTTGCAATTCCACCTGTACGTTTTCAAAGCTTTCAGTTTTCTGTGGAATAATTTTTTCAACAAATGCAACATAAAAGCCAAGCGTACCCTCAATAGGGTTGGTATGTTGCCCTGGTTTTGTTACGGCAAAAACCCCCTTGGCAAGCGCAGCATCAACAATCTCGTTCTGATTTTGCAAATCATTATTGGAAATAGTAAGGTTTTGCTGTTTTGCTTGCGCTTCAAAATCAGCTCCGCTTTGCAAAGCCTGATAAAATTTTGCTGCCTCAATAGAATCGGTGAAAAAAATCAATTGAAACGCACGCTGCTCGGCTGTGGTAAAATCTTGTTGATGCTCACGATAATAGCGCACAATTTCATCGCGATTGGGTTTAATATTTCGGGCAATATCGGCAATATTAACGTGAATATAAGCAATTTCACGGCGTTCAGCTTGATGAAATTGCTGTTTGTTTTCTTGGTAATATTTTTGCAACATTTCTTCGCTAGGCGTTTTCGTAAGTTTTTGCGATTGAATCGTAACAGATACGTAATCTACATTTCGCGTTTCACGAACAAAGCGGTAATTCTCGGTTTGCATCTGCGTTGGGGCCTTATGCCCAGCCAAAGAGGCGGTTAACAAAGCCGAAATTTGCAAATCACGTCGGCGAATATCGTAATATTGTTTAACTTTCAAGCCATTATACCGAAGAGTTTCTTGCATTGTTTGCGTTGAAAAATTGCCATCAATTCCTTGAAATTCCGGGGTGGCAAAAATATCTTTTTGCAAAAGCTTTTGGGAAGTAGTAATCCCTAACCTATCGGCCTCAGAGCTTAACAAAGCCCGGTCGATCAAAGCTGAAAGCGTTGTATAGGGTAAGGCATAATTGCGCAGCTCTTGTTGCGTAACTCCTTTTTGCAATAAACTTTGTTCCCGGCGACGATAATCTTGCTGGTATTGATTCAGCGTAATGGATATTTTACCCACTCGCGCCAATTCATTGCGACCCAAAGCATTACCGGTAAGTGTATCGGAGATCCCCCATAGCAAAAAGCTGGCTAAAAGCAAGCCAAATAAAACAATCTTAAACAATAAGGATTTCATGAAAGAACGGAAAATAAGCAACATTACAGTAACAACACCCCTGAAAAACAGATACCGAGAAACAAATATTTGATTTGATCGTAATTTTTCAAAACAAATCTAATCAATGATCATAAATTTACTCTATAAACATGCCCAACAATAAGGGAATCTTCGTTATTATTCAAGGCAAAGAATTGCCATTAATCGTTCTTTTTGCGAAGTAGAATAAACGGCAAGGAATCTGCCTGATTCTTCCAAAGCATTATAGGGGGAAATATTACCACCAATTGCTTGAAAAATTCCACCAGCTTCTTCTAACAATAATTTGCCAGCCGCATGATCCCAAGATTTTAGGCTATTGTAAACTGAAAAATGACGTTCACCCTTTGCCATACCAATAAAATCCATACCCGCACAACGCAAACTTTTTACATGCTTCATTGTTGCAATTCGTTGCATAATATTCATATTTTGACAAAAAATATCTTTGCCTTCCAAAGAGGTTGTTATTGTATTTTGTAACAATTCCTCGCGCAACCTAGGCGGGAAGTGCCCAATTAAACCTGTTATCTCTACAAAGCGATCATCCTCAATCGCAGATATTTTTGTGCTTGACTTTAAGTAGTAAGCTCCTAAGCCGGCGATCGCGATGGCAACATCGCGCTCCAAACAATCATAAAGCACTCCAAGTACAACCTTACCTTGCTCGCAAAGAGCCACCATACTTGAATAAATTTCAATCCCTTGCGAAAAATTACGCGTACCATCTAAAGGGTCTATTACCCAAACATACGAATAATTTTGTGCTTGCTTAACGATGCTAGCATCTTCTGCATAGCCTTCCTCACCTAAAATGAAACTTCCCGCTAATGAAGCTTGCAAATGCTGTGATAATTCAGCTTCAATTGCCAAATCAATTTCTGTGACAATATCTTGCCCATTATTTTTTAAGAAAATTTGAGAATCATTTAAATTTTGAAAATTAGTGATTGCATGCTTTTCGATTACCGATAACACTAGATATCCAATTTGATTGGCAAATTCAACAGTAATATCCATAAAATAAGGGCTTTTCTGAAAGAAGCTTTTTGATTATAATCATTTAAGGCTTGGCATAACCTAATAGGTGCATTATAACCTAGAATAAAGTTTCGTAAATAGCTTAAATTATTAAAATAATTATTTGGAGCCAAATTTCCATGGAAAACATTTTGTTAGCTATCCATCTGTTGATTGCTGTTACACTTGTTGTTATTATCCTTTTGCAGAAAAGTGAAGGGGGTGCGTTAGGTATCGGCGGCGGCGGTGGAGGTCAATTTGGCTTATTTACCGCGCGCGGCAGTGCCAATTTTTTAACGCGAACAACTGCAATTTTAGCAGCGTGTTTTATTCTCACCAGCTTGTTACTTACGATTTTGGGAAGCTCGCAGCAAGCGAAAGAGGAAAATTTGCTACAAGAACTTCAAGAACAATCAGAACAACTCCCCGATCCTGAAAAAGCTGAACTTCCTGCGGTTCCACTCTCACAGTAACCTGGAATTATGCAAAGCTCCCGGCAAGTCAATAGCAATTTCATTTTCATTACCGGTGGGGTTGTTTCTTCTTTAGGCAAAGGGATCGCAGCTTCGTCGTTGGGGGTTTTATTACAAGGGCATGGTTATAAGGTTCGGTTGCGTAAGCTTGATCCCTATCTAAATGTAGATCCTGGAACATTAAGCCCCTACGAGCACGGTGAGGTTTTTGTTACCGATGATGGTGCGGAAACCGATTTAGATTTGGGGCATTACGAACGCTTTACAAATGTAACCGCAACTCGCAATGATAACATTACATCAGGAAAAATTTATCAAGATTTAATCCATAAAGAACGCCAAGGAACATTTTATAATGGTTCTACCGTTCAGGTGGTTCCGCATGTTACCAATGAAATTAAAAATTTTATTATCGGAAACCTTACAGATGAAGATTTTGTAATTTGTGAAATTGGGGGCACAGTGGGCGATATTGAAAGCCTACCATTTCTTGAGGCGATCCGTCAGCTTGCCAATGATCTTGGAAAAACCAAATGCTTATTTATGCATGTAACCTTAGTGCCTTACATTAAAGTAGCAAAAGAAATTAAAACCAAACCCAGCCAACATTCGGTGAAGGAAATTCTTTCGCTTGGCATTCAACCTGATATCTTGTTATGTCGTAGTGAAATGGAAATTCCTGAACCGCAAAAGCGGAAATTATCTTTATTTTGTAATATTGCTGAAACTGGCATTATTTGTGCCCATGATTTAGATACAATTTATGCATCGCCCGAAGCTTTAAGTCATGAGGGGTTAGATCGCGAAGTTTTGCGACATTTTTCTCTGCCGGGAAACCCCGAAGAATTTAAGAAAACTCTTACAAAATGGCATAAAATTGCCCAAGCCATTCGTAGCCCTGAAGGGGTTGTTAATATTGCTTGTGTCGGCAAATATATTGAATTAACCGATGCCTATAAATCATTGACAGCCGCACTAGAACATGGTGCAGCTGCTTGCGGTGTACGCGCAAAGCTACATTGGTTAGATTCGGAATCCTTAGAAAAAATATCAGTGGGTGAGCTTGATCATCGATTAAAAAATATGAGTGGCATTTTAATCCCCGGAGGATTTGGAGATCGCGGAGCACTTGGCAAAATTATTGCTGCACAATTTGCCCGTGAACAAAAAATTCCCTTTTTCGGCATTTGCTTTGGCATGCAAATGGCAGTTATTGAATTTGCTCGCAATGTTGTTGGGATCATTCAGGCCAATTCAATGGAATTTTCTCAAGCTGAACATATCGCCCCTATTGTTACCTATATGGATCAATGGCAAAAAGGAAGTGGAATTGAAAAACGCAACAATAAACAAACTGTATTAGGGGGAACGATGCGGTTGGGAGCTTATCCGTGTAAATTACGAGCAAAGAGTCGGGTGCAAGAAATTTATGCCACCGACGAAATTAGCGAACGGCATCGCCACCGCTATGAGGTGGATATTGCCTATCAAAAACAGCTGGAAGATAACGGTTTAATCTTTTCGGGAATATCACCGGATGGAACTTTGCCTGAAATTATAGAAATCCCTGATCATCCATGGTTTATCGGGGTGCAATTTCACCCTGAATTAAAATCACGGCCGACAAAGCCGCATCCTTTATTTGCATCTTTCATTCAAGCAGTTGTGGAACAATCGCGGTTGGTGAAAGATTGAAAAAATGCTTTCTCAGCAATTACAGAAAAATCAAGATACAATTCTTATTGTAGATTTCGGTTCGCAATTTACACAATTAATTGCTCGTAGATTGCGTGAAGCCAATATTTATTGCGAAATCTATGCTTATGATCGGGTAAATGCCACATTGCTTGCTGATGTCGCTTTTCAGGGCATCATTTTATCAGGAGGACCTGAAAGCTTAAGCCTAGAAGGGGCACCAATGCCAGATGCAGCTATTTTTGCTACAAAATTGCCAATCTTAGGAATTTGCTATGGGCAACAAGCCTTGTGTTCGTATTTTGGTGGCAAAGTGAAAGCCGAAAAAAATCGAGAATTTGGCAAAGCTCAACTTAAAATTACTAGCTCTGAAACTTTGCTATTTCAAGACCTAAGCGATAGCCAAGTATGGATGTCGCATGGGGATCATATTCATCAATTGCCCGAAAATTTTATTGTTATTGCTACCACGCAAATAGCCCCCTTTGCCGCAATTGCGGATCTAGCGCAACATTATTATGGCGTGCAATTTCACCCCGAAGTATTCCACAGCACAGATGGGGCAAAAATGCTAGAAAACTTTGCCCTAAACATTGCTGGTTGCGTGCCCAAATGGACAATGGCAAATTTCAACCAAGAAAGTATTGCGAGAATTAAAGCTCAAGCTGGAGAATCCGAAGTGATTTGCGGACTCTCTGGCGGAGTTGATTCTTCTGTTGCCGCCATTTTGGTGCATCAAGCCATTGGTTCTAAGCTCACTTGTATTTTTATCGATAATGGGTTGTTACGGGCAGGAGAGGCGGAGCAGGTTGTTGCCGTTTTTCGTGAACATTATCAAATTAAATTGATTCATCGCCAAGAATCTGAGCGATTTTTATCGGCACTTGCCGGCGTTACGGATCCTGAGAGGAAACGCAAAATTATTGGCAAATTATTTATTGATATTTTTGAAGAAGCCGCAGCCAATCAGGCTAAATTTTTGGTGCAAGGCACACTTTACCCGGATATTATTGAATCTACTCATGTTTATGGTCCCTCACATGTGATTAAATCGCATCATAATGTGGGTGGGTTGCCAGAAAAAATGGCACTGAAACTGATTGAACCCTTGCGTGAATTATTTAAGGATGAAGTGCGCGAATTGGGTAAAATTATTGGGTTGCCCACCGATATGATGCGCAGGCATCCTTTTCCCGGGCCGGGGCTTGCCATTAGAATTCCGGGCGAGGTTACGAAACAAAAATGCGATATTCTTAGGCAAATTGATACAATTTATTTAGATGAGATTCAAAAAGTCGAGCTTTATGATGAAATTTGGCAGGCTTTTGCCGTATTATTGCCGGTAAAATCAGTGGGGGTTATGGGGGATGCGCGCTCTTATGAATATTGCGCGGTGCTACGCGCGGTGACTTCAAAAGATGGGATGACGGCGGATATTTATCATTTTTCTCCTGAATTTTTAAGCGATATTGCCACGCGCATTATTAATCAAGTGCGCGGAGTTAATCGAATCTTATATGATGTTACCAGCAAACCCCCCGGCACCATTGAATGGGAATAATGCTTTAGAATAAATAACTTACACGAATTTTATCAAGCAATGAATGAAACACATATTTTGCATTTTGGCAAGAAAAATTCCAAAAAAAATGCTGGTAATGAGACAGTAATTTCTGTGCGCTCATTTTTAACTTAGAAAAGGGAGAAAATGTTCTTGTAGCTTTGACCTTAGCGTGAAATAGTGCATGAGCTTTTGAAAAGTTACCAACAAGATCATCTTATTTTATTGCGTGGGAGTGCAAATTATGTATCATTCATATATTAGCCTTGATGCTGAACATTGGAAAAAAATTATCATGAGAATTGATGATATGTCAGGGGAAAAAGAGGTATATTTATTTTGCGCTCATTAGCGAATGCGCAACAGGTAAGCTGTTACGACATTGCGGCGTTTAAGCCGTGAATTAACTCATAATGAAAAGCAAGCGAGTAGTTCGTATAATAGATATATCGGGCAAATTACAAAAATAGTGCAGATCATTACGAATAACAAGGATATTCATGCGGATGGGTGTATCTGGTATTTTTGGCATAGTTTTGACAAAGCCTGGGTTATTGGCTGGTATAGTTTCTTGGAATTAAACAAAGCCTTTCACAATTCAAGCTCAAAATAATGCGACCCGCGAAAAAAATACCCTTAAAAGCAGTTTTAAGAATCTATATTTTAGATTAATTATCTACAATGGTAGATTGATTTTTCTATATATTTTTGGCATGCTATTGGTTAATTGATCTGTAAATTGTCAAAATCAGGATCATTTTCATTTGCGGGCAATATCGCTGCATTATTTGAGATCTTATTCTGGCTATTTTGTTTGTGATATTGAATTGTAATGAGCCTGATTGTTTTTCTCTCAATGATTAACAAGGCTGGGATTTTGCCAAGCGAGAATATTCAGATTTTTGGAGCTGGCGGGGGTATCCACCTAATTTTCCACGGTTTGCTTTTAGGAATTATGCTTGTTCTGGCAACCAACAGCATCGCTAGTCTTTATTTTTGCTTCACGCCTTTGGCCTCAAACCTATGGGCGAAATATTTCCGTTATGGTGTTTTCGAAACCATAATACGCAAAAATTCATCAAAATAAATTGTATAAAAAATCCATGAGCCCCAACCTTAAAAGCAGCCTTTATATTCCTTAGCAACACATTCATTGACAAGGGTTTGGGCTTGTTCAATTTGGGATGAGCTCATTGCTTGTGCAATGATATTTCTAGCCTTAAATCCACCCCCATCTCCAGATAATGCGGCAATATTAAACCACATATAGGCATAAACATAATCTTGCGCAACGCCAGATCCTTTGCTATACATCAGCCCCAGATTGTACTGGGCACCAGCATTCCCTTGCTCGGCCGCCAGCCGGTACCATTTCACCGCAAGCCGGTAATTTTGCGCAACGCCAAATCCATCATTGTACATATTCCCTAGATTATATTGGGCATAAACATAGCCTTGCTGGGCCGCCAGTCGGTACCACTTAGTCGCAATTTCATAATCTTGCGCAACGCCAAATCCTTGGTCATACATCAGCCCCAGATTATACTCGGCACCAGCATCCCCTTGTTTGGCTGCCTTCCGATACCATTTCAGCGCAATTTTATTATTTTGTAGAACAGCCTGCCCATTTTGATACATCACTGCTAGACTGTTCTGGGCACCAGCAAGCCCTTGCTTGGCTGCCTTCCGATAATATTTCAGCGCAAGCCGATAATCTTGCGAAACGCCCTGTCCATTTTTGTACATATCCCCCAGATAATGCTGGGCAAAATGATTGCCTTGCTTAGCAAGAGGTTGAAATTCGCGTAATGCCACAGCATAATCCTTGTTACCATAAGCATCCAAACCTTTCTGAAAATTAGCAGAAAAAGCCAGATTACTTGCAAAGAAAGTGAAAACAAAAATAAAAATCAACAAGTATTTCATTTTCAAACCCTAGCATAAAATAAGGTGAAAGGGTAGGGGGTGTTGATAAATATCCTTCACAATAGCTTTAAGAAAAGCTATTGATAAATCCAAAAAATATTACTATATATGTGGTATAAAGGTTTCTGAGGATTTACCCATTTTGGGCAATTCTTACTCCGTAAGGGCTCTGGTAACAATATAGAGATTAAAAATGTTATCCGCAAAAAACATGTATGGCTTTCGTGAAATCTTGTTCGAATATAAGCAAAAGGGGCGTTATATCTTAATTTGCGCGCTAGACCCCGATACCGCTTTGGAAACCAGTGTGCTTGCGCCGGCAGAAACATCGCTTATTGTGCTGAAACGGTTGGCGGCACGGAAGCTAAGAAAAGTTGTTGATAAGGAATATCCCGAGCCAAAAAAGAAATCATCCGCTTATGGCAAAAGGCAAAGCTCTAGTGGCTGGGATGTTTCTTGATATTTTTTTAGCATTCGGGTAGTTTTTTAGCCGATTTTAACGCCAGTGACCATCGATTTTCATGCCATTGGCCCCGGCAAAATCTTTAAAAAATTGCCATGCCGTGCGCCCAGAACGGTTGCCACGCGTTAATGCCCATTCAAGAGCCGCATCATGCCAAAGTTTTTGGGAAATTGGTTGTTGAAAATGCGCAAAATACCCAGCAATAATCTCCAAATAAACTTCTTGATGCATCGGATGAAAACCAATCCATAACCCAAAGCGATCCGAAAGCGATATTTGCTCTTCACGGCTATCTTGTGTATGCGGTCCAAACTCATCTAGGCTGGCATTTTGCTCGCGCTGTAATAAATGCCTACGGTTAGAAGTGGCATAAAATAAAAATTGTCCTTCCCTAAATTCAATTCCACCTTCTAACATCGATTTTAATGCCTTATAGGTATCATCCTCTTGGCGAAAAGAAATATCATCACAAAATATAACTATTGGAACAGATTTATCTTTTAATGATTTGATAATAAAAGGTAATTTACAAATATCCTCGGCATAAATTTCAATTAAAAACGGAATATTGTGATGATTTTTAACCAGATCCATAAAACAAGCCTTTACAAGCGAACTTTTCCCTGTACCGCGCGCCCCCCAAAGCAATGCATGATTGGCCGGCAACCCTTGAAAATAGCGTTGCATATTTTGATATATTTGTTGTTTTTGCCGATCTACACCCTTAATTAACGGCAAGGGCAGGGCGTAAATCTCGCACGATACTAGGCGTGTCGATACAGAATCATAAACTGCAGCCCTATTTTTTGAATTATCTAATAGGCTCACATCCAGAAAATTTGATTTCAAATTACACAAATCTCGTAATAATTTTTCAATATTTCCAAAATTTTTATTAATATTCAGGCTCATTTGCAGTTTATCCTTGAAAAAATAAGAGTTTCCCCTTGTCAAAGAATTGTTTTTATTTTAGCATCCGCGGAGTCGGTTTCGCTTCGAACTTAAGTCTGCTATGAAAATATTATTATCAGATTAAGTTTACTTTAGCAATTCTACAAATTTTGGAGAAATTTTATGATCATAATGAATGCTTTTGCACAAGGCACACAGGCAAGTAACCCCTCTATTTTGAGCTCGTTAGTGCCACTTTTTTTGGTTTTTGGGATTTTTTATTTTCTGGTTATTGCCCCGCAACGGAAAAAACAAAAACAGCATGAAATGAAAATCAACGCATTAACGCGCGGAGCTAAAATTATTACCGGTGGTGGTTTTTACGCCACAGTACAACGGGTTATCGATAATAAACTTGAAGTGGTTTTAGAAGGTGACCAAACGATTGCCGTAATTACCCGTAGCTCTGTTACGCAAATTTTCGACGAGGAACCCGAAACGAAACCAAAAACGACTCCGAAAAAGCCGAAAGCGGTTACTAGTAAAGTAAAAACAAAAGCGGGCGAGGCAAAAAAAGCTGAGGTAAAAAAAGCTGGGACAAAAAAAGCAACGGCAAAAACTTCAACAAAAGAAGCTGCACAATAATGCACATTCTTCTCTCTATTCGGTGGTAAAACATGGTTCTACGTTATCCTTCATGGAAGAAATTTATTGTTTTAACAATCTCGCTAGGGGGCATTTTGTTTGCTATGCCCAATTTTTTCCCCAATGGCAAGATTCCATTGCCAATTTTTGATCGATTAAAAACTGTTAGTTTAGGTTTAGATTTACAAGGTGGGGCCCATTTGCTTTTAGAGGTTGATCTATCGAGCGTTATTGAAAATAGCTTGCAAAATTTACGAGAAGAAACCCGTCAACTTCTGAAAAAGCAAAAAATTGTTGCGAACCGCCCACAAATTGAAAATAAATTGCTAGTTGTTCAAATTGTTGATCCAAACGCAGTGAATCAATTTGTTACTAGCCTAAAAAAAGCCAACTCTGATATCTCCATTGCTTATGTGCGGGGTGGCGAGGTAGGGATTTCACTGAAAGAAACCGCAATTCGCAATTTACAAATTGATGCTGTTGATCGCTCTATCGAGATTATTCGGCGTCGCATTGACGAGAGTGGCACGCGTGATCCTCTGATTCAAAGACAAGGCTCAAACCGTATTGTTGTTCAACTTCCTGGGGTTAAAAATCCGGATATGTTGAAAAGCTTAATTGGCAAAACTGCAAAACTTACCTTCCATCTCGTAAATGATCAAATTGATCCCAACACCACCAAGATCCCCATAGGTTATGCCAAATTACCCTCGCATGAAAAAGATGCCGATAAAAATCCAATGGAACATTATATGGTTACAGCACGGGCTTTGCTTTCGGGCGAGCATTTGAAAGATTCGGGGGCAAGCTTTGATAATAACAATAAACCCGCTGTTGCATTTACTTTTGATTCTGCCGGGGCATTTAAATTTGGGAATATTACTGGGCAAAATATCGGGCGCAGACTCGCCATTGTCTTAGATGATGAGGTTGTGAGTGCACCACGCATTCAATCGGCAATTATTGGTGGTGATGGTATTATTACCGGTAGTTTTACCATTGCTGAGGCAAATGAATTAGGGATTTTACTCCGAGCGGGGGCTCTGCCTGCGGCTTTAGAAATTGTTGAAGAACGCACTGTGGGCCCGGGGCTAGGGAGCGATTCTATTGAAGCTGGCAAAGTAGCCTTTACCGTTGGTTTGTTAGCCGTTGCAGTTTTTATGTTTCTAGCTTACGGGCGGTTTGGTTTATTTTCTAACATTGCCTTAGCAATTAACATCACTCTTATTTTTGCTGTGCTTTCTATCTTGCAAGCCACACTTACCTTACCCGGAATTGCGGGCATTATCTTAACCATTGGTATGGCAGTGGATGCTAATGTGCTAATTTTTGAGCGAATTCGCGAAGAATATCGTAATGGTCGCTCGCCAGTTGATGCCATTGATTCTGGTTTTCAACACGCATTTGTTACAATTCTTGATGCAAATATTACTTCTTTGGTCGCAGCATTTCTGCTTTTCATCTTAGGCGCTGGTCCGATTAAAGGTTTTGCGGTAACACTTTCTATTGGTGTTTTTACCTCGGTTTTTTCCGCTGTTATGCTCTCACGTTATCTCGTATTTAGCTGGGTTGCTCGTAACCCCGATTGTGAAGAGTTACCTCTAACATGATGTTTTTTGTACCCACTAAATAAAGGTTAACATTCTATGTTACTGAGTTTTCTTCATCCTAAAGGCAATAAAATTAATTTTCTGCGCTATAAAGCACGATTAATCATAATATCAATGTCATTTGTAGTGGTTTCTTTGTTAGCATTCTCACTGCAAGGGTTAAATTTGGGCATTGATTTTTTAGGCGGCATCCTTATTGAAGCCAAATTACCTCCGGAAATAACCGTTGGTGAGATTCGTTCTCAACTTAAAGATGTTAAATTAGGTGATATCACCCTGCAAGAATTTGGGCAAGCTGATATTATTTTAATTCGTATTCAGCGCCAACCTGGCGGGGCTTCCGCACAACAATCAGCAATTACACTGATAAAAGAAACCCTTGGCGAGAATGTAGTTGAATATCGTCGTGTAGAATCTGTTGGACCAACATTTTCCAAAGAATTGCAAACAAGTGCGATTTTGGCAATTATACTCACCATGGTAGGAATCTTCATCTATATTTGGTTTCGTTTTGAATGGCAATTTGGTATAGGTGCGATCTTGGCATTGCTCCATGATGTTATTACCACAATAGGGTTGTTTAGCCTACTGCAACTTGAAGTGAATATTGCAACAGTAGCGTCTATTTTAACCATTGCCGGCTATTCTATCAATGATACTGTGGTGATTTATGATCGAGTTAGAGAAAATTTACGCAAATATAAGCATCTGGAATTGGCAGAAGTATATAATATCTCACTCAACCAGGTATTATCACGAAGTGTTTTAACAACAATTACAACCTTGCTGGCTTTGTTGGCACTTGTTTTTCTAGGAGGAGCCGTTATTCGTGACTTTGCGATCCCACTTATTTGGGGAGTTTTATTCGGTACTTATTCATCTATTGGTTTTGCCGTACCTTTCATTCATTATTTCCCACCACATAATGAAGATATCAGCTAAAATTACGATAATAACAGAATATAGATTCAATTTTTAGCATAGTATTGATTGATATTACAAAATTATGGATATCACCCCAAAAATTCCAGAATATCATCAATATATTCAATCTTATGGCGTTGGTCGCTTTATCGTTTCGGAGCAAGAATTTCATTCACCCATTATTATTACGGCCCAGCATAGTTTTCGTATTAATATTTCAAGCTGTGTTGAGGATATTTTGCAAGCAGGTATTATCGAGCTTCTTAGTAAGAATCTTCCTATCGAAATTCTTATTTTTGGCACTGGTAACCACATGCAACTTCTTAATCGAAAACATCGAGTTTTATTAGAAAACGCAAAAATAAGCTACGACATGATGAACACGAAAGCTGCATGTCAAACCTATAATGTTTTACTTACAGAAGGGCGATTGATTGCAGCCTTACTTATTCCACTCACGCAATAAAATATCATAAACTTATTCTTCCGATATCGCCAACAATAACGCATAATGCAACGAAAATATAAGTTACATAAACAGAATGATTTCTATCCGCAGTCGTAATAAAATTACATCCACAATCGGAATGATTATTCGCATAGCTTTTCAATATTATTTTGCCATATTTTAGAGCTTGGATTTTGGTGGGTTCCTTAAATTAAGAGCCGATTAATGGTAATAAAAAATAGTTTCGCGATCAAAACAAATATTCAGAATCGAAACTATCCGCGAAAAACAGACAGGGCTTGGTAAAAACGGCATTTGCTATTTTTTTTATGATTTTTTTCTTTACTAAAATTTAAAATCTTTCTAAAAGCCTCGGTAAACTGGGTGAAGTTAAACCTATTTGTATGATTTTTTTTCATTTAAATTTACGGTGTAACCTATTGTTTTATAATAATAAATAAAATAGATTAAGTTAACAAATAAGATCAAGTTCCTCCAGATGGGCTGATTTTTTACTGCAAACATTCAAAAAATACGAAACCTTGTATCATAACAACCTATCTTGATTAACCTTACAAATTAGACCCACTATAAATGATTGGACTCAAGTAGAAATTACTTTGTTCGCAAAATATATATTTATTGTAAACCATTAAAAATAAACACTATTATTAAATAAAATACCTCTAACAAAACCCCATTTTTGCTCATTAACAACCACATTACAAACGATAAAATCTTTATATTTCAAATTCTATGATGATTGGGTTACAATTTTTTGATTGATGAATAGGGGGGCAACTAGGTAGTAACGTAATCGTAACATAATTGTAATCTTGGATATTTTTAAATTCTCTTTATTCTTGCACTATGAGCGAAGTCTAGCAACCTACTGGTACGCTAAATTGTGCCCTTTGGCAGATTTTCCCTAACAATAACGGCATGGTTAGGTTAAGAATCCATTGCTTGCTATCATAGCTGGCAATATCCAAACAAGCCGAAAGTCTGAGTTATCTTTTTGAACCTAGAAACTTCTTGATGGATTTACCGGAGACCTTAATATTTATGAATGAAATATTCTGTCAATATTCTGGAGCCAGAGTAAAATGCCGTGTTGATATTGCACTTTTTGGGTGCGGTGGTAGGCGGGGGGCGTCTCTGAGCTCAAACAAACGCAAATTGGGGCATTATTGACAAATGATTGCCTATAAATTTTTAAGCAAGAAAGGAGTTATTTAATGGATTATGGAACATTATGGAAAGAGGAGGCGTGATTGGGATTTGTGCGGGTCTCATTTGGC
Organism: Alphaproteobacteria bacterium; assembly: GCA_965206365.1. GTDB lineage: Bacteria > Pseudomonadota > Alphaproteobacteria > JABAAW01 > JAHZMA01 > CBDBJL01. The sequence continues at coordinate 140,513 of CBDBJL010000009.1, read as the reverse complement.
AAAACCGTTGGCAGGTAGATCGCATATTAACTGCGTTTGAAGAGAGAACAGCGCGAGAGTTAGAAGTGCATCAAGAACAAAGTAGTAAAATCGATTTATTGTTAGAAAGGACAAAAAATGGTTAAAGGATAAAATAGTCCTCGACATAGGCATCACTCAGCACGCTTTTAATGGCATTGGGCGCAACACCAGTGAGCACATATGCATTGTGCGAGTGGTATACCGTTATCGGAATTGTTCGTGAAGTCGCTAAGCGCAAGCACACAAAATTACATCCTGGGCGAGATAGTAAAGGTCGGTTCACGAAGGCTGCTTCAAAGGCAGGACAGAAAAGGTCGCGTCGCCGAAAACGGTAACAAAAAACCTATGAAACTAAACCCCGCAACATTGCTGCTGTGGTTTTTTTTGTGCAGAATTTTATTGTTCGTACTAGAATTCTCTGCAATTCAAAAAAATAATAAGTTGTATTTCCTGAAAAAAGTAAAAAAATCTGCGCAGAAATATGTATCAAAAAAATACTTATAAAACAAGTGCTAAATAAAAAAATAACGTTATTTTGCCGATTTTCAATTTATAATTGTCAAGTTAAATTTATTTTAGTATTTTATGAATTGTTTACCGACTAAACATATCTACCTGCATGCAATATAGAAGCAGGTGCTTTACATTTCAGGATTTTATGAACAGTACGGCTAACCTTAAATCGGCGTGCGATTTTTGCGATCGGCTTTGTGGCAATGCAGATTGCTTGATTCCGTATAAGTGCCCGAACTTCGATCATATGATTAGGCTGATAATAAATCAGAACTGTCTCAATTGGGAGGTGCATTGCATGGCGAGCATCGCCTGAATTTCACGCTTGGTGAACGGTATAGGTTATAACTGCAAAACCTGCTTTTTTTCGTAAGGTATCTCTACGCACGCTCTGAGCGCGTTTTTTCAATTACATGCACTTGTTTTATGGTTGGTGATACAGATCATTAAAAATCATCGCCATCATCTGCAGCGATTGATAATTAGTGATGCCTCGTAATGTTTTTCAACGGCGTAATATCATTCCAGAAGGGAAAATTATGTTTATTTTGATACATAGGAATTCCTCGAATTGAATTATTAAAGTAATAAATTAACTGGCACGTATTAACCGTGACAAACGACTTTAAGCAAGAAGCGTGCGAGTGAGTTGAAGTGAGTTGTACCGCAAGTTAAAGTTAGCAATCCTTATAGTTATAGCGAGATAACACATTGATAATATTCAATAAATTAATATTATCAAATAGGTAAAAAAACCAGTAAAAATAGCCAAACATCGCGTTACAAACTGCAAACCATTACTTTCCATAATGTAAATTATGCGAATCATATGTAAGGTGAACTTCCCCGCTCTATAAGGTTAAGTTTCCTTAATTTATTGTTAACGGACAATCAATCTTTTTTTAATGATTTATTGGATAAATCATTAAAAAAAGTTTCAAACTGAAACTGGCATACAATATATAGATTTTTGTAACGATTTCAATTTTCAGTCGTAATTCGGATAAAAACATATTTAGCGTTTTATTTTATGCTTTAAGCCTATAATACGCTTTGTTATTCCTAGATTTAGTGTGTTTTCCTAAGGAAAACACACTTTATATTTCTACAATCGTAGTTTTTACTATCAAGGTTCCGTGAATTTGTAGCACTATTTATCCGATTACTAAATGAGCCTCATCGAATAATACTGGCAATAATACTATGCGTAAAAACTATATATTATACTAAAATAGTTATAAAACCTATTAATTTTGTTTTTTCCACATCCGTTCTACCCGGGAAACTTTGGTTTTCTAATTTATTTTTCATAATCTAAAAACTCAAGAAGCAAAAAATTCGCTCATGGAAAATTTAGTTCAGTAAAAAAAAGAAGAAATTTATGAAAAAAGCACCCTTCCCTGACAAAAAAGCATCAAGAAATTGTCACAGCAAATTATTTATTCTGGGATAAGAAAATTAAAAACCTTAAGGAATACGATATTCTAATCGCTCATCCGATGCAAAAAATCATTCCGTGATCAACTTCAAAATATTTTATTTATTCTTGTCTCAGAACAAAAAAATGCACTGGCAGAAATAATGATTCAATAATTGAAACGAAATTTTATTCGTGAAAAATATAATTAAATTTGTGGATGAATATCGCCATTATAGTAAGGATGTTTACTGCATAATCTGGAAAATATCGCATTATCATCACCAGCATTGATCCCCGAAAATGTTTTTTGAAACATTTGCAATGAGATATGTTCAGATTTAATTTTAACATCCATAGAGGATTCCAAAAAATGAATCTGAACAAGAGTAATCTTAAATGATTTCCCATAGATAAAATTAAAAATTAACTGTGCGCGCTCCTGGTGATAATCACTTGTAACCACGCAAATTCTTTTATTCTTTCCTAAAGTTTGAATCTTTATCTTAGAAAAATAAGCATCTCCGACAGTATCGCGTGCATCAGAACTAATGAGAGTTTGTAAAATTGGAACATCACAATGATGATTTAGATATTTTGCCATCGCTTGTGCCAACGAAATCTTAACATCACTTCGATAAGCCCAACCCGACAATAAAATCTTCTGAACAAAACCACCATCACGATAAATTTCATAGGCTTTATTCAGACGTTTTTGGGTTTCATAATCAGGCACACCATGGCGATCCATCCCATGTCCTAACACAATAATCACATCGTCCATCATTGCTATTTGATAGTATTCACAGTTGAAAAGCAAGGATGTTTGCGTAAATATTTACGCTATATTGATACGGCGAAATAGTTAACGTTTTGAGAATTGGAAACTACGGCGAGCTTTGCGTAATCCATATTTCTTCCGTTCCACAACACGAGCATCGCGCGTAAGAAAACCGGCTGATTTCAATAAAGCACGCAATTCAGGCTCAAAACTTAACAATGCCTTGGAAATACCATGCTTCACTGCCCCTGCTTGCCCTGAAAGACCACTCCCTTTTACAGTACACATTACATCAAAAGAATCTACACGCTTAACAACCTCAAAAGGTTGACGAATAATCATCTGCAACACTGGACGAGCAAAATATTTTTTTACCTCGCGCCCATTCACGATAATCTTACCCTTCCCAGGCTTAATCCACACCCTTGCCACCGCCTCTTTCCGCTTTCCAGTTGCGTAAGCGCGCCCTAATTGATCAAGCTTTTGCACATAAACACGTGGCTTTTCTTGAACTTCTGTTAAATTAGCTACTGCCTCTTGTGGAATATCAATCATTAATCTACCTTATTTTTATTAGCGTTTATTCTTGGGATTACGCGATGCTAGATCCAAAATCTCTGGATTTTGCCCAGCATGCGGATGTTTATCCCCGTTATAAATGCGTAAATTCTTAAGTTGTTGCCGGCCAAGAACACCCCGAGGCAGCATTCTTTCTACAGCTTTGCGTAGAACTCGGTCAGGATATTGACCGGTGAAAATATCTTTCGCGCTTCTCTCTTTAATACCACCAGGGTAACCTGTATGCCAAAAATATTTTTGATCACGATATTTGCTACCAGTAAATTTAACTTGATCTGCATTAATTACCACAATATTATCACCACAATCCATATGCGGTGTATAGGTTGGTTTATGCTTACCGCGTAGAATCGTCACTAGCTCGGCAGCAAGCCGACCCACAACCATATTTTGGGCATCTACAACAAACCATTGGGGAGCCAAATCACCCTTTTTTAAACTAAACGTGCTCAAAACTCAACATTCCTAAAAATAATATTCACCTTAAACAAAGGTAACCAACAATAACCCATCTACTAAAACAAACCGAAAAAGCAAACATGATAAGTGAATTTACTACCCCTTTACAAGGGTTGTGTCAATCATATTCTTACATTAACTTTAAAAATCAACCTCTAAGAACCCAAAAATTAATATAATTGGAGCTGTAAGCCAAAATCTTGCAACCATTTCTGCGCATTTTTTCGCTCAGAAATTAAAGAATCAACAATCTTCCAAAAATTTATCGAATGATTCAACTCAACCAAATGAGCCACCTCGTGGGCTGCTACATAATCGCTAACGAAATCAGGTGCCATAATTAAGCGCCAACTCATCGTAATATCGCCCTTAGCGTTACACCGTCCCCAATGACTAATATGATCACATAACTTCACATTTCCAACCTGACACTCTAATAAATTAGCGTAATATTGAACCCGCATTGGCAATCTCTGCCCGGCCTCATATTTTAACCATCTTTTCACCGCATGTTCACATAAAATAGCTGCTGAAGAAACATGTAACCGATCAGCTTCGATCCACACTCGACTTCTAAGCGCGTTTCCGGCAAAAAAAATACGATATTCTTCGCCACGAAAATTTACACATGAACCATCGACAAGCTCTTGTGGTTGAGGCAAAACCGACATAATCCAATCCATTTGTTGCACAGCAAAATTAATTGCTGCTTGGTGACGATAAGAACTAGGTTTCGTTACACAAATATGAATATAAGGGCGCAATGCCAGTCGCAATGAAAGTCGTTTTGCCCGATGATGTTGTTTGATCCGCAATTTGCATAATCGATTATCGGGCAATTTTAGCTCGATGAAATCAATCGATTGGCGAACATAATCACCTCGATTCATGTTATTATGCTTTTTGAAAGTTAGCTTCATCACTATCGATCAAATGGATGTAAGAGCCAAAAACACGCCCATTAATTTTTCCTGATGGCATTATTTTTTTTGTTGAAGCCTCTTGCACTTTTGTAAATAATATTTCTTCACCAGATAAATTATCCGTATCTATTTGCAACGAATAATGAAATTCATGGCCTCGAAAATAATGATACCGAAACGGTGTATCATGAGGCAAATATAACATTCGATAACCGATATGTCGTTTTTTATTTTTTATTGTTGTGTGATGCGAAAATAAATTTGCCATCGAAAAAATATTTCCGCTTTCATCTTCAATCGTTTTCCCCATCACCATATAACCACCACATTCTCCATAAATCCATTTTCCTTGCCGATGTGCTTGATGCAAACCTGAAATAAAAATATCAGCCTCAGAAATGGTTTTCGCAAAAAGTTCAGGATACCCACCTGGCAGAAAAATCATATCAGCATCAGGATTGGGTGGTTGATTCGCTAGTGGTGAGAAAAAACTAAGCGTAATATTTTGCTGTTGCCACAATGCCAGTTGCGTCGCATAACTAAATCGAAAAGCTTCGTCTTGCGCAATTGCTAAATGCCGAATATTATGCAATGTTAGTAGCGGTGGTTTCATCGCTTTCTTTTCAACGACATTAACCGCCACTTGATTCGCAATTCGTAATAACGCGTTATGATCAATAAAACGGATCATTTCGTTAGAAATTTCTGTAATTCGGTTTCCAAAACCGATTGTAGATTCTGGTTGTTTTAATCCCAAATGCCGTGATTCAAGATGCCAGTTCGCTTGCCACGGCAATGCCCCTAAAATCGGAATTTCCGGAAAATCCTCCCCCAGGGAATCGCGCAAATAAGTCTCATGATTCTTTGAACCCACACCATTGAGAATAATACCGTTAATGGAATGATGCTTGCGGTAATGAAGAAAACCTTGCAGTAACGCGCATATCGAACGTGATTGCCGTTTTACTGGTAAAATAAAAATGATCGGCAACCCCAATATTTGAGCAAGATGTGCCGTGGAACCTTGTAGGGTACCTGCAGCTCCATCATAAAGTCCCATAGCACCTTCGATCAACAATAACTTACCAATAGCCATATTTTGTAACGCCAACAATGAATCCAAACGCATTGCCCAACTATCGAGATTCATGGCTACCCCAGCCCGGCTGGCTTTGGCATGAAATAAAGTATCTATATAATCTGGACCCGATTTTCCCGACAATAATGGAATGTTTTCTTGGTGAAAATGCCGTAACAATGCCAAACTAATCAGGGTTTTCCCACTGTGAGATGCTGGCGCAGAAATGATAAAGCCTGCCCGATCATTAGAAATATTTTTGTTTACATTCATAATATAACTCTATGGTTTTATTCATTTTCATTTATAGTTTTGTTATTATTTTTTGTTAAGAGCTGCCAAAGCTGACTGATTGTAACAAATTGATAACCTTGCGTAAGCAAATGCTTTTGCCATTGTGGAACCATCGTTAAAGTATTATCACGCGGATGCCCAATCGCAATCGCAAAACCTTGTTTATCCGCAATTTTTTGCGTTCGTTGCAATTGTATCTTAATCGCTTTGGAACGTGTATCCCCATCCAAAAACACGTCACGCCCCAAAGATGGATAATTTTTAGAATAGGCACGGTAGAATGCTTGACTAGATTTATGCGTGAAAGAATCTAAATAAATCAATCCATTGGAATTTATTTCTTCAACCATAATATCAACCCCAGCAAGCCATTGATTAAACTGACTACCCATATGTGTATTCAGCCCCTTTGCATTGGGAATCGCTAGCAGAGCATTTGCAATTTGCTGCCGAATTTCTTGAACATTCATATTTAATCGTAACGCACCGGGTCCGGGATCGGCAATTTTGGAAAGCGGCTCGGCTCCTTGATGAATGAAAATCTCATGTCCATTTTCTAACGCAATTGCATTGAAAAAAGATAAGTTCTTACCATATGTCAGAAACGATAAAGTATAAACACCTTCTAAATTAACCGCACGCAAACTTCGTTTTTGATCCACTCCAAGATCATCGATCACAATGGCAATCACCCGCTCTAAACGATTAAGCTGCGTTTTATAATGTTCACGTAGTGCCAACGAAACCATAATCTGAGCTTCATCCACCAATGTTGTATCAAGTGGCTCTGCGAATTTTTTTTTAGATTTCAACGATTCCGTTGCGATAACAAAAGGTTTTTTTTCGCTCTTTTTTGTATCTGTAATATTTTGTGCTATTTGTAGCATTGGATAAGTTTGGAATTGAAATTGTTGATAAGCTTGTCTTTGCGATTCCATTTGCCAAGTTGGCATCTTGATAATTATCAATAAGGGTTTCACCTCACTTGTACCATGCATGATAATAATGATTGCCCATACGTAACAAAAGAAACGAAAACTAATTATGAATGATTTTTTCCAACAACAAGTTTTATTGTGGAGGATATTTTTTATTCTTCTTGTGCAAATCATTATTTAAAAAACGCAACAAACTAAAATCTGCAAAGGTAGTTTGCGCTCAAGCGTATCTTTCTTATTTTGCAATTGTTACCATCTCTCTTCGATAAAGAGCAAAACAAATATAATGATGTTACCGAAAAACCAAAAATTTCGCAACCGTACGCAAATATATTACCGAGACAAAATTATTTTCATCTTCAAGAACAACAAAAAACCAAAAATTGAAACGTTAAAAATTACAATAAAAAATTTGAGTTGCAAAAAAAGCAGACCGAGAAAAATGATGGCAAGTGCAATGAAAATTAAACAAAAATATTCCCTTAAAGAGCCTTTTCAAATTCGGGGATCGCCTCAAATAAATCCGCAACCAATCCATAATCTGCAACTTGAAAAATCGGAGCATCAGCATCATTATTAATTGCAACAATTATTTTAGAATCTTTCATTCCAGCCAAATGCTGAATCGCTCCAGAAATACCAACCGCAATATAAAGATTAGGTGCAACCACCTTTCCAGTTTGCCCAACTTGATAATTATTCGATACAAATCCGGCATCAACTGCTGCGCGCGATGCGCCTACCGCTGCACCAAGCTTATCAGCAATTTTTTCTAACATAGAAAAATTATCACCCGATTTCATACCGCGCCCACCCGAAATTACGATCTCAGCCGTGGTAAGTTCCGGACGTTCACTTTTCGCAACCACATTTTCAACAAACTCTGACAAACCGCTATCCGCCGGTGGGGTAACATTTTCGATATTTCCATTGCCTCCGCTTTTGCTAGCCAATTCAAAAGAAGTGGAGCGGATTGTAAGAAAAATACAATCCTCATCGCTTTGCACTGTAGCCAGCGCATTGCCAGCATAAATCGGGCGCACAAATTCATTTGCAGAATTAATCGCAACAATCTCTGATATTTGTTGCCGATCTGCCAAAGCAGATGCTGCTGGCATAATTCCTTTACCAAAAGTACTTGCCGCGGCAATCACATGGGTGTAATTACCGGAAATATCCGCAATAAACGGCGCAATATTTTCAACAATTTCATTGGCAAAACTACCCCCCTCACCCAACAATATTTTTGCGCATCCGGGAAAAGACTTAGCTTCTTGTGCGACAGCTGCACAATTTTCACCAAATATGAAAATATCAATTTCACCACCAATTTCTTGCGCCGCCGCATAAGCGCTTAAGCTATTAGCATGAAGTTCCGTATTGTTATGTTCCGCAATAACAAGAATAGTCATGAGATCACCTTTGCTTCATTTTTAAGTTTTTCTACAAGTTCTGCAACATTTGCTACAATCACCCCACTTTTGCGCATCGCAGGTTCAACAACCTGAGTAATTTTAAGTCGTGATGTTACATCCACACCCCAATCCGCTGGTGAAGACGCATCCAAAGGTTTTTTCTTCGCCTTCATAATATTGGGCAAACTCGCATAACGAGGTTCATTTAACCGCAAATCTACACTAACAACAGTAGGTAATTTTAATTTTAATTTCTGCAAACCACCATCCACTTCACGCGTGACCGCTACAAAACCATCGGCAACATCCATTTGTGAAATAAAGCTACCTTGTGACCAACCCAAAAGTGCACCTAACATTTGCGCGGTTTGATTGTTATCACCATCTATGGCTTGTTTTCCCATAATAACCAAATCACCTGCTTCTTTATCAATAACCGCCTTAAATAATTTAGCCACAGCTAGCGGTTCAAGAGGCGTATCACATTGGATATGCAAAGCGCGATCAGCCCCCATTGCCAAAGCCGTGCGCAACACATCTTGCGCCACTGGCTTGCCAATAGTTACAACAATAATTTCTGTTGCGGTGCCTGCCTCTTTTAAGCGAACTGCCTGTTCAACGGCAATTTCGCAAAAGGGGTTCATCGACATTTTTACATTCTCAGTAACGACATCCGTCTGATCTGCTTTAACGCGTACAGTAACATAAGCATCAATAACACGTTTGACCGGGACAATAACTTTCATCAGTGACTCCTTTTACAAAAAAATCTGATCTTACCTTTTACAATTTTTATGTATACCTCTTAAGAAAACAAGTCGAGTAAAATCTAACTATTCATCAGATTTTAATTTTGCATTATCAGGATCATAAGGAGATTCTGCAATCACTTTGCCCCGACGAGTTTCTTCTAAAATAACCACATCCAAATCCGTACCCTCAGCAACATGTTCTGGGTGAATGAACGCCATAGCAAAGGAACGCCCTAACCGATGACCATACCCACCTGAGCTAACGCGTCCAATATATTTACCATCTTTATAGATCGCCTCATTCCCAAAACAATGTGCCCCTTGCGGATCTTCAATTTCCACCATCGCAAATTGATGCTTAAAACCTGCCACGGCACGTTTTTCTAACCCAGCTTTGCCAAGAAAATCTTTCTTCATATCAACCATACGCCCAAGCCCGCCTTCTACTGGCGAATAATCCCGATTTAGATCAGGTCCCCATGCGCGGTAAGATTTTTCAATACGCATAGAATCCATAGCGCGCATTCCAACATGAGTTAGCCCATAATCTTTCCCGGCATCTTCGAGCAAATCAAAAATATGATTCTGATACTCAATGGGGTGGTGCAATTCCCAACCCAGCTCACCGACATAATTCACCCGTAGCGCGTAAACATCGGGCGCATACCCAACTGAAATTCTTTTGCCTTTCAACCATGGAAATGTCTGATTGCTTAAATCTGTATCAGTTACTTGTGCCAAAATCTTCCGCGCATTCGGACCCGCAAGAACGGCTACCCCTCGCTGCGTGGTAACATTGGTAAGCGTTACTGAACCATCATTAGGCATATGGCGACGCAGAAAATCAATATCGAAATTTTCACCCAAAGAGGAAGAAACCAAATAATAGTGATTCTCGCCTAATTTCGTAATTGTAAATTCGCTATGAGTACCTCCGGATGGATAAAGCCCATAAGTTAATTTTACTGTGCCAATTTTTTGTGGCAATTTATTCGATATTAAATAATCCAGTAATTTTTGTGCTCCTGATCCTGTTACTTCATATTTCACAAAATTCGTCATTTCAATAAAACCACAAGCATCACGCGTTGCTTCAGCCTCACGCTTTAATGCCGGCCACCAATTTGCACTTTCTTGCCGAAAAACCCATTCATCCTTTACCCCCGGCTGATCTGCAAACCAATTAGCGCGTTCCCAACCCATTCTTTGCCCAAACACAGCACCGCGCGCGGCCAAACGATCATAGCAAGGTGTGGTTCGTGCCGGACGGCATGCTGAGCGTTCTTCCATTGGGTAATGAATTTCAAACACATGCTCATAGGCCTCGATATTTTTCTTAATCGTGTAACTTTTATTCGCATATTGACTAAATCTACGTGGGTCAATTGCAAAGCTATCAATCTCAGTTTCACTATGAATAATTTGCTCAGCAATCACCTTACCAGCCCCAGCTCCAGCCGTTACCCCAAAACTAAAACCTTCAGAGACATAAAAATTCTTCAAACCACTTACCGGACCCACCAACGGATTGCCATCAGGCGTATATTGAATGGCACCATTAATAATTTCCTTAATACCCACAGTTTCAAAAGTTGGCACCCGGGAAATACAGGCTTCTACATGGGGGATCAATCGATCCAAATCACCTTGAAATAATTCACGCTCGGCATTGCCAACAACCCCGTTAACATAACAAGCTTTTGCACCTTTTTCGTAAGGGCCCAACAAATAACGATTACGTTGTTCTTCACGCAAATAATATGATTCTTTACTATCGCGTAGAATCGGCATCTCAGGCAAACCCGCATCCAATCTCGCTTGTAATTCTGGCACAATATCCGTGACAATATATTGGTGCTCTACAGGGATCATCGGCACATGAATGCCAACATGAACCAGCAGCTCATTGGTATAACTCCCCAAAGCCGTAACCACATATTCACACTGAATGTCGCCTTTGTCAGTTTTTACAATCCATTCATCCGAGGCAGATCCGGCTTTTTCAATACCAATAACGCATGTGCGTTCATAAATTTCGCCCCCATAATTACGGGCACCCTTAATCAATGCCATACATAAATCTGCCGGGGCAATATGTCCATCATCTGGGTGAAATAAACCACCAACAATATCGCTGGTATCTGCCAATGGCCATAAAGCCTTAATTTCAGAAGCTGACAACATTTCATAATTAACATCAATCGAGCGCGCCGCACCGGCATAACATTTATACTCGTCCATACGGGCTTGGTCAGAAGCCAAACGCAAATTACCAACCACATGGAACCCAACATTTTGTCCGGTTTCTGCTTCAAGGCTTTTGTATAAATCGACTGAATATTTATGCAACTGCCCTGTAGCATAACTCATATTAAATAATGGCAAAAGCCCAGCGGCATGCCAAGTGGAGCCTGATGTAAGAGTATGACGCTCACATAGTACTGTATCTTTCATACCGAATTTTGTGAGATGATAAATTGCAGAACATCCTGCAATTCCTCCACCAATCACAACTGCTCGCGCATATGTTTTCATAGAAATGCCCCTTAAAAAAATATTAGATGATGATGAACAATTACAAACTTTGATTACCGCAAAAAATAATAACACGCCACTGGTTTTACGACACTTAAAATATTTATTTGCGACAATTCTTCATTATGGTTTCCTAATTCATTTTATTAATTCACTTTATTAATAAAATTTAGGGGGTTCTTGCTCCCGTAACCGATGACTTGTTACCACAGTATTATGCAGTAGCACAGCAATTGTCATCGGGCCCACCCCGCCTGGAACCGGGCTTATAAAACCCGCAACCTCTTTCACTTCATGAAAAGCCACATCGCCCACAAGTTTTTGCTTACCATTATCACCAACAATGCGATTAATACCAACATCAATCACACACGCACCGGGTTTTACCCAATCACCGCGAATCATTTCCGGGCGCCCAACAGCTGCAACCAAAATATCCGCCTCGCGACAAATTTCTGGTAATTTTTGACTTCGCGAATGCGCAATCGTTACCGTAGCATTGGCACCTAAAAGTAATTGTGCCATCGGTTTCCCAACAATATTGGAACGCCCAACAATCACCGCATTCTTCCCCGATAAATCACCCAAATTATCTTGTAATAGCAACAAACAGCCATAAGGTGTGCACGGTATGATCGAAGAACCCGCTCCATTATTGAGACGCCCAACATTGAGCGTATGAAAGCCATCAACATCTTTGCGGACATCAATCGCATTGATCACCGAAACTTCATCAATATGATCGGGCAAAGGAAGTTGCACCAAAATTCCATCAACACCAAAATCTTGGTTAAGTTCATCTATTTTTGCCAATAATTCTGCTTGTGATAGAGTTTCAGGCATCTTAAATTCTAAAGATTCCATACCGCATTCTAACGTTTGTTTTACCTTGTTTCGAACATATACCGCGCTTGCAGGATTCTCACCGACCTGAATAACAGCCAAGGCAGGCTTAAACCCATTCTTTATTAAATTATCAGCAACATGCGCCGTAATCTTTTGCCGAAGCCCGGTCGCAAATGCTTTGCCATCAATAATGCTCGCTCCCATAGTCAAATCTCCAAAAGTAAAAAAATAAAAATTGCCTAATAAAACCAAGACATCTTCAAAGAAGAATTACAAAACCACCGATGCTTGTCAAGAACACATATACCTATTACAGATTTTCTGCTTCAATCTCTCTGGCTTTTGCTTCTACCAGCTGAACCAAATGCGCGACAACATCAGAATCTTCTAGACGATGATTTTCAAGCCCCGAAAGATAAATTTGATGATTATCTTTCCCCCCACCGGTCAGCCCAATATCTGTGCTCCGCGCCTCACCTGGACCATTCACCACGCAACCAATCACTGAAAGTGATAAAGGGGTGGTAATATGAGCCAATTTTTCTTCTAATAGTTTCACAGTATCAATCACATTAAACTGCTGACGCGCGCAAGAGGGGCAAGAAATAATTTGAACTCCGCGTGCCCTAAGCCCCAACGATTTTAAAATTTCATAAGCCACCCGAACCTCTTCTTGCGGAGCTGCACTTAGCGATACCCGAATCGTATCCCCAATGCCTGCCCATAATAATCCGCCCAATCCAATTGCGGATTTTACCGTACCACTATGCAAACTGCCGGCTTCTGTGATCCCTAAATGTAGGGGATAGTCGCATAAATCTGCCAATTGTTGATAGGCAGCAACCGCTAAAAATACATCAGAAGCTTTTACCGATATTTTAAAATTAGTGAAATTATTATCTTCCAGCAATCTTATTTGCCCTAACGCACTCTCTACCAAAGCTTCTGGGCAAGGCTCACCATATTTTTCTAAAATATCTCGTTCAATTGAACCTCCATTCACCCCAATACGCATTGGAATATCATGATCCCGCGCAGCAGCAATCACCTCGCGCACTCGGGTTTCGTTACCAATATTTCCCGGATTAATCCGTAAACATGCCGCCCCTGCTTGTGCAGATTCAATCGCTCGTTGATAATGGAAATGAATATCGGCAATAATAGGAAGCGGTGAAGCTTTCACAATAACGCCCAGTGCCTGAGTAGATTCCTTATCCGGACAAGACACCCTAACCAAATCAGCACCAGCATCTGCAATTTGTTTAATTTGTGCAAGGGTAGCCTTGGAATCATGAGTTAGACTATTGGTCATAGATTGTACCGCAATCGGTGCATCTCCGCCTATAGGGACATTGCCAACATAAATTTTTTTTGCAACGCGCCTAGAAATCCGACGATAGGATCGGATAATCACCTTTAAATCACACTATTGAAAATATGTTGCTCTAATTTTGGAAAAAACATACGGCTCTCTTAACGTTCTTGCGCACGTTTTACCGCCTGCAAAAGTTCAAATAATTTGACCCCATCGGTAACACCACTTCCTCCTAAAAGAGATTGGGCATTTAAGCTTACATAGCGAACTTGCCCGTTACGCCCCACAGGTTCTAATAATTTCCCATCAACAACAAGACGAATACCACCGGCATTCCCAGACTTTAAGAAAATTTGATCCCCTTGGGGTGCATAATAAACATCATTAGCCTTAAGCTGACGAGAGAAAATTTCTCCAGTTTTTCCGGCCTCAACATCAAGTTTGCTGACATCAACCACTGAAATCCAACTACTTGTGATTGCTTTCACCCATACGCGTGCATTTACCGGATTACCATATTCACGCCCTTTTTTATCGCGTACAGTGCTGTTAGAAACTTCTTTTTCTGGGGTTTGCACAGCACTATCGGGAAGACGAAACACCGATACTTTTTTATCCCCATTTGTTTCCCCTGCTTCTGTGGCAACATCCGTATCCGCAAATTGTTGCTGTGCGTATTCATCAACCGTTTCACCATTCGAATTAACATCATCTTGGTGCACACCTAAAAATATAATCCAAAGCGAATAGACAAAAGCTACACAAAAACCAGCTCCGACAAGGATAATCGCACCATATGATTTGTTCGAAGAATCCAACGAAAAAACACTACGCATATCGATCTTATTCTGTTTGGAGACCACATTATCAGCATCTGAATGCAACGGGCTAACAACATTACCAGTGGAGACAATGGTCGCCGCCGCAATTTTCGTTTTATCATTAACAATCACCGATGAAGCCGCGTTGATAAGGGCACTATCAATCGTTTTTGGGTTATTCTCGCATTCACATAAAACACGATATTGTTTGATTTCCTCAGAAATATCTACCGATAAAGCCGTAGCATAATTACGGGCAAAACCATAATAATAGCTATCCCCGGGAAATTCAGCAATATTGCCTTCTTCTATCGCATGGAGTAACGAAGCACGAATCCTTAAATCCTTAGAAATCGTTTGCACAACCCCCGAATTATCTTTGCGTTTCTTGGAAAGCTTATCGCCAATGGCTTTTAAAACCAAATAGCGTTGTTCTTCAAAAGTAAGAACTCGCTCATCACCATCACTATCTTGTGCATTATCATCCATAAATGATTAACCTTAAAAATTTTACCACAGAAAACCTTATCAGCCCCCATAACAGAGACCCGCACACCCAACCCAAAACAGCCCCTTCACGAGAAGCTTGGGTGCATACTAACAGCAAGGAAAAATCTTTTCAAGAAATAAACGCAAACTTAGAAATATTGGTGATATTTCTCTAAAACCACCCTAAATCTACAATTCAAGCGGTGGACAGGTGCACATTAAATTCCGATCCCCATACACATTATCAATCCGTTTCACCGGAACCCAATATTTATCCTGACATAAATATGGCAATGGAAACACAGCTTCTTGCCGTGAAAATGGATATTTCCATTCACCTACCAACTCATTTGCGGTAAAAGGTGCATGTTTTAAAAGGTTGTTTTCTTGATCATATTTTCCATTTTCAATATCGGCAATTTCTTGACGGATAGTCAACATCGCTTCAATAAAACGTTCTACCTCGCGTAGAGATTCACTCTCAGTCGGCTCCACCATAAAAGTATTCGCAACAGGAAACGACATCGTTGGAGCATGAAATCCATAATCAATCAAGCGTTTCGCAATATCTTCTACCATAACCCCACTACTGGCTTGAAAATGCCTTAAATCCAAAATCGCTTCATGCGCAACCAAACCAGTTTCACCACGATATAAAGTTGGATAACTTGCACGCAATCGCAAAGCAATATAATTTGCTGTAAGGATTGCAATTTGTGCGGAATATTTCAGCCCATTGCCACCCATTAATCTGATAAACATGTAACTAATTGCCAAAATACCTGCTGAACCATAAGGTGCTGCCGTTACCGCCCCATCTTTGCGATTTAAAAAAGCATGCCCGGGCAAAAATGCGCTTAAATGTGATTTCACACAAACAGGGCCAATACCAGGCCCGCCACCACCATGGGGAATGCAAAAAGTTTTATGCAAGTTTAAGTGAGCAACATCGGCACCGATATCGCCCGGACGCGAAAGCCCAAGCTGAGCATTCATATTCGCCCCATCCATGTAAACTTGAGCCCCATGATCATGAATAATTTGACATAAATCTTTAATACTGCTTTCAAAAACGCCATGAGTTGAAGGATAAGTTACCATAAATACTGCCAAATTATCACTATGTTGCAAAACTTTTTCCTGCAGATCTGCAATCGAAATATCACCATTATCTTCGCACGCTACCGCGACCACTGTCATGCCTGCAAGTACCGCACTTGCAGCATTGGTTCCATGTGCCGAAATTGGTATCAGGCAGATATTTCTATGCCCTTGCCCTATTTTTTGCAGATAGCCCCGCACTGCCATCAAACCGCTATATTCACCTTGAGAGCCAGAATTAGGTTGAAAATTAATCGCATCAAAGCCGGTAATCGCACATAAATAGCTCTCTAAATTTTTAATCATTCGGGTATAGCCTTCGCTTTGCGATGCCGGCGCATAAGGGTGAATATCCGAAAATTCAGACCAACTTAGTGGAATCATCTCGCTCGCAGAATTTAATTTCATTGTACATGAGCCCAAAGGAATCATCGAACGATCTAAGCTTACATCTTTATCTTTTAATCTACGCAAATAACGCATCATCGCGGTTTCGCTTCGATGCTGATGAAACACATCACTTGTAAGGATCCCACCTTGACGCTTTAAATTTTCAGGAATCCCGCCTCCTGCAGGAATCTGATCAGGAGTAGGCAAATTCTTTAATTCAAAAATTTTTGTCAAAACATGCAAATCATCTTGCGTAATCGTTTCATCCAAAGAAATGCCAATTCTTTTATTGTCGATACGGCGCAAATTAAAACCTTTAGAAACGGCCCGATCATGCCATAAATCAATATTTCCCTCGGCATGCACCGTTAACGTATCAAAGAAACTTGCATTCACTGGATAATTTTCTGCACAAAATGCGTGATAAAGCTGGCGCGTCATCATATGAATCCGTGAATTGATCCGCATCAGACCATTTTCACCATGGTAAATAGCAAAAAATGCTGCCATATTGGCAAGCAGAGCCTGAGCAGTGCAAATATTACTTGTAGCCTTATCACGCCGAATATGTTGTTCGCGCGTTTGCAATGTCATACGATAGGCTTTATTGCCGGCACTATCGATCGAAACTCCGATTAACCGCCCTGGCAGCTGCCGTATATAAGCATCTTTCACAGCAAAAAACGCCGCATGCGGACCCCCAAACCCAAGAGGCACACCAAAACGTTGCGATGAACCAAAACAAACATCAACATCAAAGCTACCCGGAGGCTTCAGCATACAAAGTGCGGATAAATCAGTCGCAACCGCGACCATAATATTGCGTTGTTTGGCATCTTTGACCAATTGTTCTAAGGAAACAATATTCCCATTCTTGCCCGGATATTGCACAATCATGCCAAAAAATTCTTCTTCCCCACCTGGTGGCAAATCTTGCGTCCAATCAGCCTCGACAATTTCAATATCCAAGGGCTCAGCACGAGTCCGCAAAACAGCTTTTGTCGTTTGAAACAAATTATCGCTCATCAATAAACGTTTCCGAGTAGATTTCTTCGAGGCACGATGCATAAGTAGCATCGCTTCAGCAGCTGCAGAGGCCTCGTCCAACAAAGAAGCATTCGCAACATCCATTCCCGTCATCTCGACAATCATGGTTTGAAAATTAAGCAAAGATTCTAATCTTCCTTGCGAAACTTCGGGCTGATAGGGCGTATAGGCAGTATACCAACCCGGACTTTCAAACACATTTCGTAAAATCACAGCGGGGGTGACTGTATTATAAAAACCTTGACCAATAAGACTTTTCGTGGGTTTGTTTTCTAAAGCTACCTTCCGCAAATCGGATAATGCCCGATGCTCTGCCGATGATTCTGGTAAATCAAGGGGTTGGCGCAACCGAATATGTTCAGGGACAACTGTACTAATGAATTCTTCTAAATTCTGATACCCCAATGCACCCAACATAATTTGCACCTCATCAGGAGCGATCCCGATATGCCGCGTTATGAAAGGTTCATCATCATCGGGATGTTCATTATAAATATCGCTAGCTTCATCATTTTGTGTCATCATTTTTTCCTTAAAATACAAACTTGTATAAAGAATTATTAAACTATTTTATCCAATATTATCACAGAGCATCTTAAATCGTACAAAATTTGTTCTATCTACGATACGCGCCTTTGAATTACGATGTAAATTCTAGTAAATACAACCTATTAAAGCGTTTTATTGAATGCTTGCTTGATAGCTCATCTCATCCAACAGCCCATCAAGCGCAGAACGATCAGCCAGCTTAAGATCTGCGATCCAACCCTCCCCTTCTGCATCTGAATTTAACAAAGCCGAATTTCCTACAAGCGCATCATTCACTGCAACAACCGTACCTGCCACCGGCATATAAATTTCGCTTGCAGCCTTTACCGATTCCAGCACAGCAATTTCATCGCCTTGCGCAAAATTTGCCCCAACATCCGGTAAATCGATAAACACAATATCGCCCAATTGTTCTTGTGCATAATGTGTGATACCCATTTTCACTAAATCTCCATCGATCACTTCGACCCATTCATGATCCTTGGTATATTTTTTTGCCATGGTTCACGGCTCCTTTCATAAAGTAAATCTATCTTTTAAAACGATTAGCAAAAAATGCCGGATTGCATATCGTCACGGCGATTTCTTTGCCCCGTACCTTTGCTACAAAATTATTTTTTGTTCTCAATGCCTCATTCATCATATAGCCCATCGCAATTGGCTTTTGTAATGTTGGACTATAGCCACCCGATGTTACTTTACCAACAATATGTTCTTTATCAAAAATTTCGGTTGATTCCCGTATTGGAATTTTGCCGGTAATTGCAAACCCTACCCTTATATGTACGGTGCCTTGTTGCATTTGCGTAAAAATAATTTCAGCCCCGGGGAAACAAGCTGGCATCGAACGTTTTTTCCCCACAGCAAAACTCAGCCCGGCTTCAATTGGGGTGGTTTCTTGATGAATATCGTGACCATACAAACATAACCCCGCCTCTAACCGCAAAGAATCACGTGCACCAAGCCCTGCTGGCATCAACAAATCATGCCCCAACAAGGCCCGACTCACCCCGGCAATATCATCTTGATGCGCAGAAATTTCGAAACCATCTTCTCCGGTATAACCCAAGCGCGAAACGCGACATTTCTTATTTTCAATATTAATGACAACAGATTCCATAAATGCCATACCACTTACTGCGGGTGCAAAACTTGCCAAAACTTTTTCGGCTTGCGGACCTTGCACAGCAATCAAGGCATAATCGGTTAATATTTCCACCTTATCTTTGCCAAAAGCCGTTGCTAGCAAAGCAAAATCATCTGCCTTACACGCGCCATTTACAACCAGAAAAAACTCTTCATCACCCGTACGGGTAATCATTAAATCATCCAAAATACCACCGTTTTTATTGGTAAAAAGCGCGTATTTCGTATGCCCAATCGCAAGATTCTCTAAGGATGCGGTTTGTACGCTTTCTAGCTGAACCGGCGTTACGCGTACATAACATTGCCCCATATGTGAAATATCAAATAAACTCGCAGCATTGCGACAATGCGTATGTTCAGCGATCGCCCCTATATATTGAATTGGCAGGTGGTAACCAGCAAAAGCTACCATACGCCCACCTAATTCCTGATGCAGTGCGTAGAGCGGAGTTTTTATAATATTTTCATTTGCCATCACTTAAAACTTCCAAAGATCATTAAAACAAAAGACCCCCCACAAACTTATCATAACAAATCTACACCCCCGTCAATCTGAAATCAATGAACCTGTTTAGGTTATTCACCTCTTCTCGTGAAATTTACCAGATAATTGTGAAAATCCTTAAATCTACAAGAAACCAAAAAATATTTAATTCCACCGCAATCTGTTATTTTCAAACACCATCATCAAACGGAAATAATAGAAATTATAGCAACTATAAATCGATTAACATAGCTTGTCAAGCAACCGCTAATCTCATCAATCAAACAAAACTTTCCTAGCCCAAAAATCAAAACCGAAATTTTAGATCTGCAATCATGATTACGATTTATTGATCAAGATGATAGGCTTGATGCAAGTTTCGCATCACAAATTCTGTGTATTCTTGATCAATAACAACGCTTACCTTAATCTCAGAAGTAGACACCAAATAAATATGAATATTTCTACTTGCAAGTTCCTTAAATAATTTAGATGCAATCCCCGAATGAGTTCTCATACCCGACCCAATGATCGATATTTTCACCAATTCTGCTTGCACAGAAATAGTAGTAAACCGAAAAGCCTCTTTATTATCCTCAAGCAGCTTTACCACCCGATCAACATCCGATTGTCCGATAGTAAAAGCCAAATTCGCCCTACCTTCTGTTTTAGATTCAACTTGTACAATCATATCAACAACAATATTTTTTTCTGCCAATGCGGAAAATACTTTTGCAGTTGCCCCTTGTGCATTATCAATGCCCAACAAGTTAATTTGCGCCTCACCCCGACTGCAGGCAATGCCAGTAACATCACGTTGTTCCATTTTTTTATCCTCTCCACCAATCCATGAACCCGAATCATCTGTAATATCATCTTCAAAACTTGATAACACTCGAAGTGATACATTAAAATGCCGTGCCATTTCTACAGAGCGAGTTTGCAAAACCTTTGCTCCTTGAGATGCCATCTCTAGCATCTCTTCATAGCTAAGGCGAGCAATTTTACATGCCTTACTAACAATTCTTGGGTCCGTAGTATAAACCCCATCTACATCTGTATAAATATCACATCGTTCGGCTTTAAGCACCGCAGCAATAGCCACTGCGGAAGTATCCGAGCCCCCTCGCCCAAGCGTGGTGATCCGCCCCGCCGGACTAACCCCTTGAAAACCAGCACATACGGCAATTCTGCGCCCATCTAGCAACCGATCAGCAGAAATATTTTCAATACTCGCTTTTCCGTGATTCCCATCGGTAACAAAAGGAATTTGCCAACCCATAAAAGAACGTGCTGGCATGCCCATTTTTTGTAAAATCAATGCCAAAAGCCCTGAGGTAACTTGCTCGCCACTTGCAACAACCGCATCATATTCTTGAGAATCATAAACTGGATTTGCCATCTCAATTTTCTCGATAAGCCCATTGGTAACGCCCGACATCGCTGAGACCACAACAACCAGCTGATGCCCACGATCCCATTCCATTTTTACCTTACGAGCAACATTGTGAATTCGCTCAATATCGGCAACTGATGTGCCACCAAATTTTTGTACAATAACTGCCATAAAACCCTTTGTAATTTTGCGTTTTTGTAAACCTACTTCGTTTTTTCTTGAGTGAAGAACATTTTTCTGTTAATTTTTTTATACTATAAACATTTGTTTCCCTATTTTCAGCCCTTACATTAAGAAAACGCCTCCACTCTATAGAAAAGATTGCCTTTTGCAAACAAATAAAAGAAATATACTTTACCAATTATGCAAAAAAACAATGTAGATCCTTTAGAAATCCTCAAATTTTCAGAACCAGGCTGGTGGCATGATAATAACCTTTATCAGCTTTTACATCAAATGAATCCAGCCCGATTAGAATTTATCTACAAAATATTGAATCACCATTGGCAGCAAGCACAAAACACAAAACGCAAATTATTAGATGTTGGATGCGGTGGGGGGATATTAACTTTACCACTGGCTCGTATGAAGCTTTCGAATGGATCTCACCAACTGTTCGGAATTGACCTTTCACACAATGCGATTATCGAAGCGCAAAAAGCCAGCAAACAGGCAGGGTTAAATATTAATTTTCGCCACATTGCTTTAGAGGTAATTGCTGATGAATATTATGATGCTGTATTCTGCCTAGAAATTATTGAACATATTGATGATTACGAAACTTTTTTAAAGCAAGTGGCAAATAATCTCAAAACTGGGGGAGTTCTCTTCATCTCTACTTTGCAGCGTAATCTAATGTCAAAATTATTGGGGATCCATCTCGCAGAAAATATCTTAAATTTATTACCCCGTGGTACTCATCAATGGGAAAAATTTCGTAATCCTTCCGAGATCATGACAGTGCTTCATCAAGCCGGGTTGGATTATTGTGATCTGGCACAAATTATTTTTAACCCAATCCAAGGCAATTTTTACCTTAGCAAAAATTCTAAGATGTCTTATTGCGCACCCAACTATATTTTAGCCGCAATAAAACAATAAAATCAATAGGATATTTAATAAAAATAATGAAAAATATTATCTCAACCAATGCCAAGCTAGCACAATTCATTCAACAATCTCGGGACATAAAATTGCTTGCACTCGATACTGAATTTTTTCGAAGATATAGTTATTACGCCAAATTATGCTTAATCCAAGTAAATAATGGTACCCAATCAGTGATTATAGATCCCCTTGCACCTGATCTCAATATTGCCCCTTTTCTTGATTTCATCTACCAACCCCACATTTTAAAAGTTTTTCATGCTGCGCGACAAGATTTAGAAATTTTTTTTCATCTGAAAGGAAAACCCTTAACACCAATCTTTGATACCCAAATTGTTGCCACGGCATGCGGGTTTGATACGCCACCAAGCTATGAAAAACTCGTACGAGCCTTATGTAAGATTCAACTTGATAAAAATTTACAAGCCTATGATTGGCGCAAACGCCCCCTTGAACAAGCTCATTTAGATTATGCATTAAGCGATGTTATTTACCTAATCCCAGTTTATCAAAAGCTTTGTACAAAAATTACCGAATTACAACGCGGTGAATGGATCCAAGGCGAGTTGGATATTTTAACGAACCCGAAAACATATCAACTTGATTTCGAAAATTTATGGCGTGAGTTACGTGGTATTAAAAAATATCGACCCAAAATGCTTGCAATTTTGAAAGAAATTACGATAATGCGCGAACGGCTTGCCATCAAATATAATGTACCACGTTCCCATATTTTAAGCGACCCTCAACTCGTCGCTTTGGCAGAAAAACCGATCGATTGTGTGAAAACGCTACGGAAAAATATTCTCACCCTCAATCGTATCAGCAATGATGATGTTGCTGAGTTTGGCAAAAAGATTTTGCTGGGAAAAAGCCCTGAAAAAATTGCCGCGATCATCCTACCCGATACAAGGGAAAATCTTAGCAACACACAGCAAATAAATTTAGAAACCTATAAAATATTGCGGCGTTTGATTGCCGAAAAATTAAAAATCTCGCCCAAACTTTTGGGTAATGTCGATATTTTGCAATCACTGGCTACCGAAGGCAATTTACCCCAAATATTAAAAGAGGGTTGGCGCTATGAACATTTTGGGCAAGTTTTAGAAAAATTTATCCGTGGCGAATACCAGCTTATGATGCGAGATAACAAACTCACTCTAGAACATAAAATTGCCTAATTTTATTTGGCATTCAGCTGACAAGATTTCTCTTCAAATTCCAGCGCTGAATGTCCAATTGCAAAATCATTATGTAGCATAGCTTTTAGCTTCGTTTTAAGCGGATCAATAGTTCTTGGATCCGATAACACAACATGTGCTTCTAAAGCATTTCGAGATTCATCAATTTGCCAGATATGAACATGGTGAACATTCGTAACGCCTTCAACATCCTGCATCGCCTGAATCACATCGTCAACATCCATCCCTTCCGGTGCCCCTTCCATAAGCAGGTGAATTACCTTGGGTATTTCCGTAAACCCCTGATATAAAATATAGCCAGCAAGCAACAATGTTACACCAGCATCCGTCCAAACCCAATCATAAAGCAAAATCAATATTCCAGAAATCATTACCCCAACAGATGCCAAAGCATCCGTTACATTGTGCAAAAAAGCCGCCCTAATATTCATGCTATTTTTAGATTGTGCATAGGTTAAAACAGCCGTAAAAATATCGACCACCAAAGCCACCATAGCTACCATAACAACAAGCCAGCCAATAATCGGTTCTGGCACAAAAAATCGTAAAATAGCCTCGTAACATAAATAGAAACCAATAATGATCAATGTTATCAAATTAATCAATGCGGCAATTGTTTCCGCACGTTTATAACCAAAAGTCTTTAATTTATTCGGAGGTTTCTTGCCAATGCGAATCGCAATCAGCGCAATCAATAAAGAAGCTGCATCACCAAAATTATGCAAAGCATCCGCAATTAACGACAAACTACCCGAAAGCACTCCTCCAATAATTTGCGCCAATGTCAAAGCCATATTACCGCCCACTGCCCACCAAAGCCGATATTCTGCCCTTATCGGCAGATCTAGCTCACGCTTTATGTGTTTGTGATGATCATGATGACCCATAAATTTATCCCTTGATTGATTTTTGCCAAAATAATTCTCACCGAAATAATTTCTACTTTGGATGCTTTTCGCAAAAAGCACAGCCCCTCATTTCGAAACCACGGCAAATCAACGATTCCTAATTGATATTCCCCTAATGAACAACGCCATTATAGGCATTCGAAAATGAAATTCAAGGCAAATATTACGCAGCCAAGCTTCGCAAAAACAACCCGATATTGTTGTTATACTCCTGCTTTATGGTTTTGTTTTTATGCAATTTTGGGAGCAAGAGACATTTTCATAATTGGCAATTTATCTTGTTGTAACCCGGCAACAATTTCAGCATGCGAAGGCGCATTTATTATTCGAAATCCTCGTTTTTCATAGAATTTTATCGCATATTCATTGCCATACACCGCATAAATAATAATTTCACGAGCCAAATCTAGCGATTCCAGCAAAATCTGATACAGTGCCAGCCCAATCGCTTTGCCATGAAATTTAGGCAAAAGATACAAAGCAATAATTTCATTATCGAATTGATGCGTTGCCGCCCACCCAACAACCTCACCCGAAACAGTTGCCACCCAATGAGCATGGGGACCCAATTGCGTATTCGTATTTTTTTCGGTATCCACCGTATGGATGTCAGAGCTGGTTTTGGAATGTTGAGCCCAATTTTTGCCATTTTGAATTGATTGCGCAAAATGAGCCACCATCGCCGGGCTGGTAAATTCTTGTTTTGCAATCGCTAACTGATATTCTTTTTGGCGATACGTGGTTTTCCACATAACAGCCCGCAAATTACAAATTGCACCAGCATCTTCAGCCTGAGCCCGACGGATATTAATTTGATAATTGATAGAATCAATGATGACTTCAATTTTTTTTATATTTTCAGAATCAACCATTGAAATATTTTCTCTTCTAACCCTAATATTTCACTCTTGCGGTGGACGATTCATCACGAGTGAAGGAAATAATCTGCCTTGTTCAATATCAACTTCTTGTGATTCTCCACGAACAAAAGCACGACGTTGATAAAAATCAATCGCCTTTTGGTTGTAACTAACAACCCTTAGCCCAATGGGCCGCTTAGGATCTAAAAAATTATCGATTTTTGCAAATAATTCCTGCCCGATTCCTTGTCCTTGCTGAGCTGGGTCAACATAGATTGTTGTTAATATATTGCTGTGCCAATTCGCACTGGCATAAGCAACTAATTTGCGCATTGATTTCTTGCCTTGCTCTGCCACCCAAAATTTCTCAACTTCATACCCTTTTTTTGGATCTACTGCACAATTTTTTGTATTTTCGGGATCAAATCCTGTTTTTTCACCTAAAATCAGCTGATGATAATGACGAATAGTTGACTTTGAATCAAAATCAAAAACTTTTAACAATATTTCTCGAGTAATATTATGTTCTACCGATGGATAAGTTGCCAACCAAACTTTACGTCGCAATTTGCAAATTGCCGGTGCATCTTTCGGCAGTGCCTCACGAATAACATAATTAGCTGTTATTTTTTGTCTTGCGCCAACTTCAGACATTGCGCTCTCCTTAAAATTGCGCTTTCCTTGAAAAGAAAAAAATCAACAATCCAAACCCGAAATCCACCCTCTTAGCATCACCAATATAATCAACCTATCTTGAAGATACAAGTTATTTTACCATAAGCCAAAAACCAGTAACATGTACTTGCAAACCATGCAAGTACATGAACTGCACTGCACGTACAGCAAAGCGTCTATAATTTGTGTTTCACTGTCCTAAAAATAGTATTAAAGTAGCGCAATAATGCAAGGCAAATCATCCGCTCTAGGTTAAAAATTACTTTCAAGAAATTTTTTAAGCCGTTTTTGCTTGCATTCAAGCTTGCATCTCTATAATTTGAGGGTAGCATTGCAACCTTTGGATTTGCGATGGAAATAAAATGGTAATGTATTGGAGGTTGAAATATCATGCAAGCGCATAAACGCCCGAAGATTGGTTTGATTGGTGCTGGTAATATTGGTGCTATGCTAGCGTTTCATGCCACCACCCAAGAGCTTGGTGATATTGCACTATACGATGTTAGTGCCGGGCGGCCCCAGGGAATCGCTTTGGACATTCTGCAATCCACTCCCCTTACCGGCAAGAATGTTTCGCTGGTTGGCAGTAACGACCCCGCCGTGTTAACAGATTCAGATGTTGTGATTGTCACTGCTGGGCTGGCACGCAAACCTGGCATGAGTCGGGATGATTTGGTAGAAGCTAATGCTAGGGTTATCAAATCAGTTGCAGATTCCGTAAAAAACCACTGTCCAAATAGTTTTGTGATCTGTATCACCAATCCACTAGATGTTATGGTTGGACTTTTACAAAAGCTCAGCGCATTCCCCACAAGCAAAATTGTTGGTATGGCTGGTATTCTTGATTCTGCGCGTTTTCGTACTTTCCTGGCAAAAGCCTTTAACGTTTCCGTCCAAGATGTTTCTGCTTTTGTTATGGGCGGACACGGCGATACCATGGTACCGTTAAAACGCTATGCCACTGTTTCAGGAATTCCTTTACCCGATTTGGTAAAATTAGGTTGGATTACTGATGCGAAAATTGATGAAATTATTGATCGAACGCGCAAAGGGGGTGCTGAACTGGTCGCGCTACTAAAAACAGGCTCTGCATTTCATGCCCCAGCGGTATCCGCCATCGAAATGGCACGTGCTTTTTTAGGGGATCAAAAACGAATTTTACCCTGTGCTGCTTATGTTGAAAACGCCTATGGGCTTGAAGGGATTTATGTTGGCGTGCCAACAATTATCGGGGCTGGCGGTGCTGAAAAAATCGTTGAATTGGAACTCTCTAGAGAAGAACAAAAAATGTTTAATTATTCTGTGGAAACGGTTAGAGAACTCAATATGGTTGTTGATAAAATGATTTCCCAAGATGCTCTTTAGTTATAATGTGTTTTTTACGATGGTTTTCGGAATATTATCAATTGATAATAAGATTGCACTTAGATTTTTCGATCTCGAACTATTATTTTTGATAAAGTGAATTATATAGCATGAACATCCATGAATATCAGGCAAAATCTTTACTAAAGCATTATAACGTTGCTACTTTAGAAGGTGGCGTTGCTACCGATCCAGACGAAGCTTTCGCCATAGCTGAAACACTTGGTGGTGGTGTTGTGGCGGTAAAGTCTCAAATTCATGCCGGCGGGCGAGGACAAGGAACTTTCATCGAATCCCCGAAAGGAAAAGGTGGCGTTAGAATTGCGAAAGATAGCCTTCATGCAAAAGCAAGTGCTGAAGATATGTTGGGGAAAATATTGGTTACCCAACAAACCGGTGCCCAGGGTAGAAAAGTGGAGAAACTTTATATTGAAGCTGGATGCGCTATTGCGCGTGAATTTTACCTTAGCTTACTTGTTGATCGCAAAAATTCCTGTATCATGATTATCGCATCTAGTGAAGGCGGTATGGATATTGAAACAATTGCACAAAACACTCCCGAAAAAATTATTCACAGTGCGTTTAACCCGGCGATAGGGTTCAGCAATTATGTCGCACGCAAAGTGGCATTCGCCATTGGGCTTACCCAAAATGAAATCAAGCTTTTCTCTGATTTTCTCTATGGACTTTATCAATGTTTTATCAATGAAGATGCGAATATGATTGAAATCAACCCTATGGTTTTAACAAAACATGGAAGTATTATTGCCCTGGATGCCAAAATGGATATTGATGATAACGCCTTGTTTCGTCACAACAAAACCGCTGAAATGCGAGATGAAACTGAGGAAGAACCCAGCGAGCTTGAGGCGAAAAAACATGATCTCAATTACATTAAATTAGAAGGTGAAATTGGTTGTATGGTAAATGGTGCTGGGCTGGCTATGGCCACGATGGATATTATTAAAATTTATGGCTCTTCTCCGGCAAATTTTTTAGATGTGGGTGGTTCAGCAACAGCAGAGCGGGTTCAAAAAGCCTTTGAAATTATTCTGGCGGACCCTAATGTAAAATTATTACTTGTTAATATTTTTGGTGGTATTATGCGTTGTGATACCATTGCAAAAGGCATTATCAATGCCGCTAAAAACATTACCCTTTCGGTACCTTTGGTAGTTCGCTTAGAAGGCACCGCAGTAAAAGAAGGGCAAAAAATGCTCGCAGATTCTGGGCTAAATATTATTACCGCGAATTCGTTAGATGAAGCTGCAGACAAAAGTGTTGCCACCTTAAATGCCGCAGAAACTTTACAGGATGTTAATTAATGGCAATTCTTATTAATCAATCAACAACAGTTATTTGCCAAGGCATAACTGGAAAACATGGCTCGTTTCATACTGAACAAGCCCTTGCCTATAACACCAAAATGGTTGGTGGTGTTAGCCCTGGCAAAGGCGGGGGAGCTCATCTAGGCTTACCGATATTTGATACCGTTTATCAGGCCATGCAAACCCTTAATGCCGATGCCAGCGTTATTTATGTTCCGGCACCCTTTGCTGCAGATGCCATTATGGAAGCCATTGAAAGTGAGGTTCCTTTGATTGTTTGCATTACAGAAGGGATCCCGATAATGGATATGGTTCGGGTGAAATCTGCACTTGCAAACTCAAATTCACGCCTGTTAGGTCCTAATTGCCCAGGGATCATTACCCCTGATGCGTGTAAAATTGGCATTATGCCTGCCCATATTCATTGCAAAGGAAAAGTTGGTGTCGTTTCACGTTCAGGCACCCTCACCTACGAAGCTGTTGCCCAAACCACCACTGTCGGGCTTGGGCAGACCACTTGCATCGGTATTGGTGGCGACCCCATTGCCGGCATGAATTTTATTGATGTTCTCGAACTATTTTTTGCTGATGATGAAACCGAAGCGATTGTTATGATTGGCGAAATTGGAGGCACTGCCGAGGAAGAAGCGGCAGATTTCATTAAAAATCACCCAAATAAAAAACCGATAACAGGCTTTATTGCTGGTCTGGCAGCCCCTACCGGGAAACGTATGGGGCATGCGGGTGCAATTGTTTCAGGCGGGATGGGAACGGCCCAAAGCAAAATAAAGGCCTTACAAAATGCCGGGGTTCAGGTAACAGAAAACCCATCTAAAATGGGAGAAACTTTATTGGAACTGATAAAGGTTAATTCTACGAATGATTAGAAAAAGGTAATTCTCTCAATGGATAATTTTCTCAATGGTCTTAATGAAACTTATTTGCTAGATATTTACAAGCAATACCTTAATTCCCCTTTGGATGTTTCCGATGAATGGCGACTATTTTTTGATGATTTGGATGAATCCACAGAAACCCTCTTAGAAGACATTCAAGGTGCCAGCTGGGCACCACGCAAGAGCAATGTTGTTGGTAATAAAAACGATAATATTAGCCTTTCCGATACGTTTTTCACTCCAGAAGATTTACAACGAAATCGGATGGCACAATTTAACCCTGAAGCATTCCTCACTCAATTTTCTTCTGTCGATCATGGGGATCGACGTGAAGGTGTGGTTAATTCGATCCGTGCTGTTCGTATGGTTCGTTCCTACCGTGTTCGTGGGCATTTGGCAGCAAATTTAGATCCGCTGGGGCTTGCTACAAAACGCAATCATCCTGAGCTTAATTACCAACATTATGGTTTTACTGATGCAGATTTAGATAAACAAGTTTACCTAAATTTTATGATGGGAATAGAAAATTGCACATTGCGCGAGCTGATTGCTTTTTGCAAACGAACTTATTGCGGAAATTTAGGATTTGAATATATGCATATGCAAATTCCCGAAGAAGTTTCGTGGATGAAAGAGAGAATTGAAACGAATAATAAATACCCTAATTTTACTGCCCGTGGTAAAATGGCAATTTTAGAACGCCTTACAGAAAGCGAAGGGTTTGAAAAATTTTTAGATAAAAAATATCCTAGCACAAAACGTTTTGGCTTAGATGGTGCTGAGACCGCCATTCCGGTGATTGAGCAAATTTTAAAACGCAGCGCCAGTTTAGATGTAACCACAGCCGTGCTTGGCATGTCGCATCGTGGCAGGCTGAATGTTCTGGCTCATATTATGCGGAAATCACATCGTGCAATTTTTTCTGAATTTCAAGGCATCTCATCAACACCTGAAGGCATTCAAGGTAGCGGTGATGTTAAATACCATATGGGAACTTCAGCAGACCGCGATTTTGATGGGGCTCATATTCATCTTTCTTTGGCATCCAACCCAAGCCACTTAGAAGCTGTTAATACGGTTGTTCTGGGCAAGGTTCGTGCCCATCAAAAAGCTGAAAAAAACCGCATGAATGTATTGGGCATCTTGCTACATGGTGATGCGGCCTTTGCCGGGCAAGGTATCGTTGCCGAAACTTTACTTTCCAGCCAGTTGCAAGGCTACCGCACTGGGGGCACGATTCACCTAATTACCAACAACCAAATTGGCTTTACGACTGTTCCGAATATGGCACGTTCTTCTCCCTATTGTTCCGATATCGCCAAAGCGATTGGGGCACCAATTTTGCATGCGAATGCTGATGACCCCGAGGCTTGCCTGGTTGCAGCAAGGATGGCTGTTGATTATCGGCAGCATTTTGGCAAAGATGTGGTGATTGATTTATGGTGTTATCGTCGCCATGGCCATAGCGAAATTGAAGAACCTATGTTCACCCAACCGCTTATGTATAAAAAAATAAAACAACATCCTTCAACGCGCGAGCTTTATGCAAAAAAGTTAATTTCCGAAAATATTATTACTCAAGAAATTGTTGATAATCTAGAACATGAATT
This sequence comes from Alphaproteobacteria bacterium, assembly GCA_965206365.1. Taxonomy (GTDB): domain Bacteria; phylum Pseudomonadota; class Alphaproteobacteria; order JABAAW01; family JAHZMA01; genus CBDBJL01. Next base: position 109,273 of record CBDBJL010000009.1, on the reverse strand, counting down.
TCGGGAAAAGTTAGAAAAAGATTTTTCTGAAGCCTCTGGCTATAAGCCCAACAAAGCGGATTGGCTAGAAGGCAAATGGCACGACATTCATTCTGGTATCGATAAAAAAATGCCGATTACCGCCATTTCCAAGCCCTTAATTCGTCAAATTGGTGATGCCCTTACCCATACACCGAAAAATTTTAACTTACATAATAAATTAGAACGATTCATTCATACACGGAAACAAATGTTTGAAACTGGTGAAAACATTGATTGGGCAACTGGCGAAGCTTTGGCTTTTGGCTCTTTGCTTTGTGAATCCACTCCTGTACGTTTGTCTGGCGAAGATTGTCAAAGGGGTACGTTTTCACAACGCCATGGTATTTTAATTGACCAAAACACCGAAGAAGAATACATACAGCTAGACAATATTCGGGTTGGGCAAGCTCCAATTGAACTTTTTAATTCGCCACTTTCTGAATATGGCGTGCTTGGGTTTGAATATGGTTATGCCATGTCAGCACCCGATTCTTTGGTAATATGGGAAGCTCAATTTGGTGATTTTGCGAATGGTGCCCAAGTTATTTTTGATCAATTCATCTCCTCTAGCGAATCTAAATGGTTGCGCCTTTCTGGACTAGTGGTTCTCCTGCCTCATGGTTACGATGGCCAAGGTCCTGAACATTCCTCAGCGCGCATCGAACGTTATCTGCAATTATGTGCCGAAGATAATTTACGGGTGTGTAATATCACCACACCTGCCAATTATTTTCACGCTTTGCGATTCCAAATTCACTCTGAAACCCGCAAACCTTTACTGATTATGGCACCTAAATCCTTGCTTCGTAGTAGGCACTGCGTTTCTCCACTTATTGATTTTATGGGTGAGCGTACGTTTATGCCTGTACTTGCCGATGATCGTGAGCAAGATTTGAAAGATCCTGATATCAAACGATTAATTGTTTGCAGTGGTAAAATTTATTACGAATTGCTAGAAGCTTTGGAAACCGCCCAATCCAAAGATATTTATTTATTAAGGCTAGAACGCTTCTATCCTTTTCCAAGTGAAGAACTAAAACCTTACCTTGAGCGTTTCCAAAATGCTGAAATTTGTTGGTGTCAAGAAGAACCTGAAAATATGGGAGGTTGGAGTTTTGTAGATCGCAAATTAGAAGCCGTTATGCTTGCAAGCAATACAAAATGTAAGCGTCCGATTTATATCGGTCGTTCGGCATCTGCATCACCTGCTACTGGGATTGCAAAACTGCATAACCGAGAACAAGAAAAACTTGCACAGGATATTCAAAAATTTTAAAGAGACCCTCTAAATTAAGGAAGAATTATGCCTATTGATGTTGTTGTCCCCGCACTTGGAGAATCAGTTAGTGAGGCCATTATCACGAAATGGAACTTTGCGCATGGTGATTATGTTCAACGCGATGATGTTCTTGTAGAGCTGGAAACCGATAAAGTTTCCGTAGAAGTATCTGCACCTGAAGCTGGAATCTTGCAAATTATTGCGGCGCAAGATGCCAATGTTGCCGTTGGTGATTGTCTTTGTCGAATTGACGAAACCGCGAAAGAATCTGAAAAAATACCAGCAAAATCTGCGAGACCCACAGCTGGAAAACCGCAAACAACGACGAACAATAACACCACCCCAATTATTGTTCCCGCACTTGGAGAATCGGTTAGCGAAGCCATGATCGCAAAATGGAACGTTACCGATGGCGATGCTGTTAACCGAGATGATGTTTTGGTAGAGCTTGAAACCGATAAGGTTTCCGTAGAAGTATCTGCGCCCCATAGCGGGATTCTGAAAATTTCTGCACAACCTGGCTCCATCATTGCCGTGGGTGCAGTTTTGGGGCAAATTTGTGAAACTGATGGTAGCGCATGCTCTCCGCCCAAAGCCACGCCTTTACGCACCATAACCACTGCCACTGCAAATGCAGCGAATATCAAGGCGGGGCCAGCCGTGCGCCAGCTGATGCGTGAGCGTGGCATAGCAGCCAGCAATGTCTCCGCTTCCGGGTTACATGGCAATATTACCCAAAATGATTTGTTGCAAACAAAGCCAATAACTCCTCCAAAACCGATAATTCCTCCAAAACCAGTAGAACCACCCATAACTCCCTTTACCCCCGCGGCCAATTTGAATGAACGTAACCAAGATCCCCGCGGTGAAGAACGTATCAGAATGAGCAAATTGCGTCAAAATATTGCAATTCGCCTGAAACAAGCCCAGAATAATGCCGCGATATTAACCACTTTCAATGAAATTAATATGACGGCTTTAATTAATTTACGCAAAGAATATAAAGAAGCTTTTCTCAAAAAATATAATATTCGCCTTGGTTTTATGAGCTTTTTTGCAAAAGCTTCGGTTGTTGCTCTCAAAGAAATTCCAACAATGAATGCCGAAATTTACGGCGATGAAATTATTTACAAAAATTATTATGATATTGGTATCGCTGTAGGTTCAGCCAATGGGCTTGTTGTCCCAATTTTACGTGATGTCGATCAATGTAGCTTTTCAAACATTGAAACTGGGATTCATGATTTTGGTGTTCGCGCACGTGCCGGCAAAATCCAAATTGATGATATGCGTGGTGGTACTTTTACCATTACCAATGGTGGTATTTTCGGTTCGCTTCTTTCAACGCCCATTATCAACCCACCACAATCAGCGATTTTAGGCATGCATAAAATTCAAAAACGCCCGGTGGTTATTGAAAATGCCATTCAAATTGCTGACATGATGTATCTAGCCTTAAGTTATGATCACCGTATTGTTGATGGCAGAGAGGCCGTAACTTTCCTTGTACGCATCAAAGAGTTAATTGAATCTCCTGCACGTTTATTGCTTGATGTTTAAAGTAAAACATCGCTGATGAATCCTGAAATTAAACAAACAATTGATATGATAGAGCAATCTTTAACATTGCTAAGGAGGCGACTTTGACTGGGAACAGCTTGAAAGTAGAATTATTACACTCAGCGTACAAGCAACCGCACCTGATTTATGGGATGATGCCGAGCAAGCGCAAAATATTCTGCGCCAACGCGCATTACTAGAAAATAATCGTGATTCGGTTTTGGCATTGCAACAAGAATTAGACGATGCAATTTTGTTGCTAGAATTAGCAACAGAAGAATCGGATCTAAATGCCGAGCAAGAAGCAACAATTTCTCTTCAAAGTTTATATAAAAACACACAACGCCAACAGTTGGAAAGCATGTTTGACGATGATGCTGATGAAAATAATGCCTTTTTAGAGGTGCACGCCGGTGCCGGTGGTACTGAATCTCAAGATTGGGCAGAAATGTTACTAAGAATGTATCTTCGTTGGGCAGAAAAACGAGCTTATAAAACTGAAATTATGGCATTGACTGCAGGCGAAGAAGCCGGCATAAAATCGGCAACGCTACGCATTGATGGCCATAATGCTTTTGGCTGGTTAAAATACGAAGCAGGCGTTCATAGATTGGTACGAATATCGCCCTTTGATAGTAATTCAAGGCGCCATACCAGCTTTTCATCAATAGATATTTACCCGGTAATTGACGACCAGATCGCCATTGATATTGCTGATAAAGATTTACGCATCGATACTTACCGAGCATCGGGTGCTGGCGGGCAGCATGTTAACCGTACCGATAGTGCCGTTCGCATCACCCATATTCCTACACATATTGTGGTGCAATGTCAAAATGATCGCTCGCAACATAAAAACCGAGCCAATGCAATGAAAATGTTACAAGCCCGCCTTTATGAACGCGAAATGCGGATGCGTGAAGAAAAAAATCAACAATCCTATGCCAAAAAAACTGATATTGCCTGGGGAAATCAAATTCGTTCTTATGTGTTGCATCCGTATAAAATGGTGAAAGATACCCGTACCCAAATTGAAACCAGCAATAGTAGTGCGGTGTTAGATGGCGATATTGATATGTTCCTTGAGGCTGCACTCACCGCAAATATTACAACCTTATAAAAGTTATTTTTTCATGCTTTTCAGCCGTTTTTTCTATATTCGCTCACCCCATTATTTGTCCTTTCGCAATGTAAGCGTTTTTTTATTAATTATTTTGCCAATTGCCATTACCAGCCTACTTATTGTTTTTCCAATTCTCACCTTGTTTTACTACGCCACAAAAAATAATTTTTTCGCTTTATTACCAATTGCCAATCTCTATTTAAGCCATACCTTGGTTTTGTTTGTCGGCACTGGATTGGCAACGGCAATTTTAGGAACATGCGCGGCAGCCTTGGTTAGCTTTTACCGTTTTCCTGGAGCCAAAATCATGCAATGGGCTTTATTTTTACCCTTTTCGATTCCTTCCTATATTTTGGCTTACCGCTTACAAGATTTCACAGATTATAGTGGTCCTGTACAAAGTACCATGCGCCAATTATTTGCAACCAGCTGGCTTCCGGATCTGCGCTCGCTTTCCGGCCTGATTATCTTATTTACTTTGGGACTATATCCTTATGTTTATTTGCTGGCACGAGCTTCGTTTAAAAGGCAATCAGCAACCATTCTCGATGCCGCCCAGCTAATGGGATTTTCCTACTGGAAAGCACTCATACTAACAGCAATTCCACTATGTTGGCCTGCGATTGCCGCTGGCACATCCTTAGTATTGTTAGAAGTGTTAAATGATTATGGTGCAGTTTCTTTAAGTTTTGTACCAACAATATCCATTGGAATTGTTGATTTATGGTGGTCACTAGGCAATCAGGGAGCAGCAGCACAATTGGCGATTATGGCTTTGGGCTTTGCCACCTTATTTTACATTGCAGAGAATCTTGGACGAGGCAATCGACGTTTCTATCAAATCGGTAGAAGCAAATATCAACAAAAAACGCCCCGTTATTTGCATAACCTGCAAGGTTATCTGGCTTTAGGGTTTTGTTTGCTCCCGATATTTTTAGGGTTTTTATTACCAATATTTTTACTAATCAGCGATAGCTTAGCCGAAATTACCACACAACCACATTATCTTGACGCACTTGGCAACAGCCTAATTTTGGCTAGCATTGCCGCAAGCTTGGCAACATGTCTTGGAATTGTTTCAAGTTATATTTTACGCCATGATTACAAAATTCGCTATCTTGTACGTCTGATCCAAGCAGGCTATGCCCTGCCTGGTACCTTACTTGCCATCGGGCTTACCCTTGGTTTTGCAGCTTTTAGCCTAGCATTATCAAATTTAAGTCAATTTTTTTTCAGTTCCGAATTTTCAATCTACCTCTTCGGTAGCCTTGCCGTGTTAATCTTTGCCTATATTTGTCGCTTTAGCAATATTGCCATTTCTGGAATCGATAGCCACATGCAAAAAGTTTCACCCTCATTAGACGAAGTTGCGTCCACATTAGGGCATAAACGCCCCTTTATTTTACGATCGATACATTTACCCTTAATTGATAGTGGTATTTTGGCAGCTTTTCTGTTAGTTTTCATTGATGTGCTTAAGGAACTACCCGCAACTCTTCTACTTCGTCCCCTTAATTTCGATACTTTGGCTGTACGCGTTTTTGAATATGCCTCGGATGAACGAATTGAACAAGCCGCACCTGGAGCATTAATCATTGTTCTTGTAGGTATTTTTCCGGTAATATATCTATCATATCTAATGGATAAAATGAGGTCATGACAAAAAAATTACAAAAATTAAATTTCTTGATATTTGTTGGTACCATTTTGGTATGTATATCGATAATAAAGCAAAAATACGATGGCAACGATATAAAATATTCGGTCTATTACGGCCAAGGATTATCGATATTAGAACAACAACGCAGTCAATTTTCCTATCACGGATTGTTAAATGCAGTTCCGCTAAAAATTCGCTCAGGGGAAACGCTTACACAAAAATTTAACGATATTGGCATGGATACAAAAATTCAACAAATTATTATTGATAATTTAAATCCCGTATTTCCATTAAGCCGAATTCGCGCCGGTAAAGAATTTATTCTACTAGAAACCACCGAACATCCCAAAGAAATTGTTGCGCTCAAAGTGCCTGTGGATAAAAGAAACTATTGGATATTAGAAGCAAGAAACAATTTTCAGCCGCAAAAAAAACAAAATAATTTCACCCGTAAACTTAATCATGTTGATGGTGTTATCAGTTCAACATTTTATGAATCTGCACAAGAATTTGATATTCCTATTGAAATTTTCTTACAATATATTCGTTTGATGAGTTTTGATATCAGCTTTCAACAAGATATTCGAAAAAATACCGAATTTTCAATTCTATATGAAGAGCTTTATGATAGTAAGGGTGATTTGATAGATTATGGCAATATTTTAAAAGCAGGGCTAAGATTATATGATAATCGTGAATTTACTTACTATATGTATCAATCTGAAAATAATGCCACTACCGATGATTTCGCGGCCAAATATTATGCCCGCGATGGTCGCTCAAGCAATAAGTTACTCATGAAAACTCCCTTAGATGGTTCCCGTATTAGTTCAAACTTTGGCCGCCGTCGCCATCCCATTAGGGGCTATACTCGTAAACATAATGGCATTGATTTTGCTGCCCCCACAGGGACTCCGATCTATGCTGCTGGCTCAGGAAAAATCATCGGACGAGGTTACAATCGTAAGGGCTATGGACGTTATTTAATTATTCAACATAACAAGCAATATTCTACACTTTACGGACATATGAATGCCTTTGGCAATAATGTACGCAATGGTGCTCGGGTAACCCAACAACATATTATTGGTTATGTCGGCTCTACTGGGCTTTCCACGGGTCCGCATTTACATTATGAAATAAGGAAAAATGGCAAAGCAATTAACCCCTTACGAACTAAATTTAAATCTGAAAAACAACTTAAAAATGCCGAATTTGATCGTCTTTTACAAACCATTTTTTACTTAGATCATATCGCTGAATTCCAAGATCGTTCGCAATTATACAATGTTAGTCTTTTAGAATGGTTGAATTATCGCAAAAGCATTGTTGCGGTGAAAACCAATCGTTTTTAAATACGAATTATTATGCACCAACAATCTGAATTTCCATCTTCTACCGCACGTGAAACTGTGCCCGAAATGGAAGAATATTTTGGCAAAGAAATTAAAATTCTAGATAAAGGTTTTATTCGGCTGGTAGATTATATGGGTTCGGATTCTGCTATTGTTCAAGCCGCACGTGTCTCTTACGGCAAAGGCACAAAAAAACGAAATGAGGATACCGGGCTCATCTACTATTTAATGCGCCAACGCCACACCACTCCTTTTGAAATGTGCGAGATTAAACTGCATATTAAATTACCAATCTTTGTCGCTCGCCAATGGATTCGCCATCGAAGCGCCAGTGTCAACGAATATTCAGCGCGCTATTCCATATTAGAAAAAGAATTTTATGTCCCGCAACCTGCTCAGCTCAAACCACAAAGTAAAACCAACAAACAAGGGCGTGAGGGCACTTTCAGCGAAGATATCACAACAGATATTACCAATAAAATACAAAGTAACAATCGCCAAACCTATGCAGATTATGAATGGATGCTAGATTTAGGGGTCGCGCGCGAGCTTGCCCGCAACTCCTTACCTGTAAATATTTATACGCAATGGTATTGGAAGATCAATTTGCATAATTTATTGCATTTCATTGCTTTGCGTAGTGACCCCCATGCACAATATGAAATTCGGGCCTATGCCAATGCCATTACTGAAATTGTGAAAGCCTGGGTTCCAATAAGTTTTGCAGCTTTTGAAACTTATATCTTGAATGGGAGCCATTTTTCCAAAGATGCAATTGCACTGCTACGACTTTTGCTCAATCAGGACCACGAAAATACGCAGCATAATACTACGAAGAAAACAATAATGGCAAGAATGCCCGCTCGAGAATTACATGAATTATACCAATTGTTAGAATTAGGAGCCCCCCCCCATGAAAGTTGATGGCAATAGTCTGCGCCCCGGAAATGTGATTGAACATAAAGCAAGCTTGTGGAAAGTTGTAAAAACGCAACATGTGAAACCTGGGAAAGGTGGGGCTTTCCTGCAAGTGGAGCTCAAAGGTATCCGCGACAACACCAAATTAAACGAGCGGTTTCGCTCAGCAGAAACCATCGAGAGAGTTCGCCTTGAACAAAAGAAATGCCAATTCCTTTACAGCGACGGAAACACTCATTATTTTATGGATAATGAAAATTATAATCAGCTAGAAATGGCTCATCAACTTATTGGCGATGCTTTGGCAGCTTATTTGCAAGATGGTATGGAAGTTATTTTAGAAATGTTTGAAGAAGAAATATTAGGCATCACCTTACCCGATCATGTAAAATTAACGATCCAAGAAGCTGAATCTGTGGTGAAAGGACAAACCCAATCTGGTTCTTTTAAACCTGCAATTTGTGATAACGGCATTCGAGTTATGGTTCCGCAACATATTGAAAGTGGTACGGTTATTATTGTCAACAGCGCTGATGGTAGCTATGTTGAACGGGCAAAAGGGTAGTTTATGCAAACCGCACTTTACTATATTATGCACAAAGCCGCAGAAAAAGCTGGACGCTCTTTAATGCGTGATTTTACTGAGGTTGAAAACTTACAAGTATCGATCAAAGGTCCGGGTGATTTTGTCTCACGTGCCGATAAAAATGCTGAAAATATTATTATTGATTCTCTCCAACGCGACCGCCCCGAAATTGGCATTCTTAGCGAAGAGGTTGGCAAAATTGATTTTAACCCACATCAAGCTTGTTGGATTATTGACCCGCTAGATGGCACAACTAATTTTCTCCATGGGCTTGGACATTTTGCAATTTCAATTGCACTCTCTGAAGGCAAAAAATTAATTGCTGCGATGGTCTATGATCCTATTCGTGGTGAATGTTTTTTTGCCGAGCATCGAAAAGGTGCGTTTCTGAATGGCAATCGTTTGAAAGTTGCAAAACGCAACCGCCCCCCTGAAGCTTTATTTGCGACCGGAATCCCTTTTATCAATAGCGACACACAATGGCGGGAACGGTTTTGTTGCCAATTAAATAATTTTATGAAAAAAACTTCCGGTGTCCGTCGCTACGGCGCAGCATCCCTGGATTTAGCTTATGTTGCCGCTGGACGCTATGATGGTTTTTGGGAAGAAAATTTAAAAATTTGGGATGTTGCTGCCGGCTTCTTGATTGTCCGCGAAGCTGGCGGAGTTATCAGCGATTTTCAAGGCAAGGCAATCAACCAGTGGCAACCTGAAGAAATCATCGCCTGTAATTTCGATCTCCATAATTTCATGCAAGAACAAATGCAATAATACCCAAGCTCAGAAAAAAATAGCCCAGCAATCTTGCGAATAAAAAGTTGGAAATGCGATATTTCGGTATTCGTTGCGTGCTATGTGCCTGCTGATAACGAAAAAACACTATGCTATTATGAAATAAAATTTATCAATCAAGGATTCTAATCACGAGCCAATTTATTGGGGTCATACGGGTTCAGGCTTAAAGGCACTCGCCAAAAATTTTTCGGTAAAAACTTGGTCGGTAGCCATTTTTGGAAAATAAAAATTAATTTTTTGCTGGCGCAATCCTAAATTTTACCATCACGCCATTCCAACGCTGCAGCCGCTGTTTCGCGCCCTGCACTACTTACGCTAAGATTGCTTAATTTCTTAAATAACATAGGTACAGAAAGAATGGCCACCAAATCATCCTCTAGCTGAATAATTCCACTAGAAACATCGCGCAAAGCTGCATCTAAATTTTTTGGCACTTTGGTAATCTGACTCACAGAAATATTTAAAACATCACCAATATCATCAATCAGCAAAGTATAAAGATCACTATCATATTCCACCGTTACGCTTAGCTGGCCTTCTGTATGTTCCTGATGTTCACGTTTTTCCAAACAAACATGCAAATCAATCACGGTAACAATTCGCCCCCGTAAATTCAAAACCCCGCTAATAAAGGCAGGTGCACGTGGAATACTTGTAATATTTTTCGGTTCAACAATATCTTGAACCTGTAAAATGGGAATTCCAAAAACCTGGTTATCTACTACAAGCGTAACAAGCTGTTCAATATCTGCATCTGAGCTGTCATCTAAAACTCCACGCCCAACGCCACCTGCAACTACATTTGCCATCTTATCCCCAAAAATAAAACCAAATTAAAAAACTAATAACCTTAACAATGCAATCATTATACCAAAAATCAATCTTACTTGCAAACACCTAAGAAATCTCTCTACATTAAAAATAATCCTATACAGAAAAGCTAGCTCTTATCCCAAAACCAATTGATCCGCATCGCTATTTTCGCATAATCGCAAATTAACTCTCACTTCGATGCTGATTACGAAACAATCTTCACCAACCGCTACACCGAATCATCTGCCCATCTAAATAATGCCGGCAACATCTACTCATTACGTTTACCATAACCACATTAGCATAAATATAGAGCCAGGTTCAAATAATCTCTTCGGGGAACGACATCATATAATCATAATAAGTGGCTTGCAATTTTTTCGTATAGGCCCCAATCTTACCATTCCCAATTTTTTTGCCATCAACATTAATCACGGGCGTTACAAATACACCCGCACTGGTGATAAACGCCTCATCAATTTCAGCTAATTTTGCAGTAGCCCAGCCCTGTTTCACAATTTGAAGCCCACATTGTGGTGCCAGAGCCGATACCGAAGCCCGCGTAATGCCGGCCAAAATATGCCCATTTGCCGGATATTCATAAAGTTTATTGCCGATAACCGCATAAAAATTATTTGATGAACCCTCGCGCAATATACCTTCATCATCTGTAAAGAGTACATCATCATAACCTTGTGCAATTGCAAAACTTTTCGCTAAGACATTCGGCAACAGCCCCACTGTTTTAATATCTGGACGTGCCCACCGAGTATCAGGAATCGACATCATGGCAATCCCTTCTTGCATACTGGCTTGCGCATCAAAATCTATATAGCGCGTAACCATATAAAACCCGGCTTTGGGTTGCGGGATTGGAATCGTATGACGGCGCGTAATCACACCACGACTAATTTGCAGGTAAATTTGCCCATTACTAATTCTATTGCGCGATAATAAATCACGAATCAGCAGCCCCAATATTTGTGGCGACATGTAAAAATCAATTCCCATTTCTTGCAACGAAAAAGCAAGTCTGGTTAAATGCCCTTTTTCATCTATTAACCGACGCTGATAAACTTGGATCACCTCATAAACAGCATCACCAAACTGATTGCCACGATCTTCAACATGTTGCAAAGCATATTGCCTTGAAACAAAACGACCATTCACATAAACTTCTTCTGGCAAAATAACCCTCGTTTCTTTTAAAAATAATCCATAGTTACAGAAAATAATTTTTCTACAGCGCGCACATCCTGTTGCTCTGCAAATACAATAATGCGTTCATCTTCATAAATTACCGTATCCGGATAGGGCATTACCAACTGATCATCTCGGATAATTCCACCAAAAATAACTCCTTTGGGCAATCCTAGATTCCGAATTTTTTTCCCCACCACCGACGATGTGGATAATGCCGAAATTTCAAATAATTCCGCACGTCCTTCAAATAAAGAATGGGCCGAATAAATTCGCCCTTGGCGAATATGTTGAATAATAGAAGAAACGGTAATCACCCGCGGGCTAATCACAACATCCACACCCAAATTGCTAACCAAACTTGAATAACCATATTTATCAACAATGGCAATTCCCCGCTTGACGCCCATTTTTTTCAGCATCAAAGTTGCCAACGTATTGAGCTCATCATCTTTCGTAACTGCCACCGAAGTATCAAATGTATCAATATCCAGCTCGTCTAACAAACTATTATCCATAACATCGCCTGCCAACACGGAAACGTTAGGAATCATTTCTGCTACTTTGTAAGCACGCTCTCGATCTTTTTCAATTACGGTAATATTAATGTTATCCCCAGCCTGCATTAATTGTTCCACCAACAAAACGCCCAATTCACTTGCACCAATAACCAATACACGTTGCGTGGTTTTTTTGCCCTGATAACCAAATATCGTCATCGCGCGATTCACATGTTCGCTGGCAACACAAAAATAAATTCGATCATCAAGACATAAATAATCACGGGATTTGGGGATAATAATTTGTTCATTGCGTACAATACTAAGAATAACGCATTGTAGATCGGGAAACAAAGCCGTAATTTGACGAATAGGTGTTGTTATTAAAGGGCATGATTCTGAAATCTTAATACCAATCACCCGAACCTTATCATCGGCAAGGGGAATAATATCAAAAGCATTAGAGGCATGAACGCGCCTTGTGATCGTACGTGCAATTGCATTTTCAGTAGAAATCAAAGCATCCACAGGCACATGACCCGGATTAAACAATTTCTCCCAACGAGGCTGCAGATAATCTGAATTGCGAATTCGCGCAAGTTTCAAGGGTACAGCAAATAACGTACTGGCAACTTGACAGCTCAACATATTCACTTCATCACTTTCTGTCGCAGCAATAATCATATCAGCATCTGTTGCCCCGGCAAGATGCAACATCGAAGGTTCCGCAGCATTGCCAACAAATGCCTGAACATCTAAAGTATCGCCAATTGTTCCGATTAACTCAGCAGAAGTATCAATCATCACAACATCATGTTTTTCAGAAACAAGATATTCTGCAATCGCACTGCCAACTTTTCCAGCACCACAAATAATAACACGCATGGTTCAATCCTACTATTCAAACGTTTCTTCTGCTACATTCAGCTTCAAATCTTTGATTCTACGATGCAAAGCCGCACGATCCATTCCGATTTCTCGTGCAATCTGACTCACATTACTACCATAACGTTGTAGTTGATATTGTAAATAGTGTTTTTGAAAATTTTCTTTGGCAAACCGCCAAGATTGCAAAAATAAATTCGTTAACCGATAATCATTTTCATAACGCTCCTCATGATCCGATAGTAAATTATTCACCATAGATTTCGTAACCATTTGCGATAATATATGAGTATCCTGCAAATAAAGCCTTTCCACAAAATTATTCAATTCAACGGCATTGCCGGCCCAATTTTTATTTTTTAAAACTGCCATTGCCGCCTCTGATATGATAATTTCTGGCATGCTATAATTATGCGCATGTTGCTGACTAAAAAAAACAATTAAATCTCCAATATCGCTTCGCCTTTGTGCTAAGGATGGAACGATAATCTTTAAAACACTGATTCTATTATAAAAATCTTCATCAATTCTCCCTTTAGCAACCATATCCTCAACATAAAAACCGGTAACCGTAATCATACGAACATCAATAGGAATATTTTGATTGCCCCCCAAACGTTGAAACTGATTTTGTTGTAAGATTCGTCGCATTTTCATTTGAACCGCAATTGGCATCGCTTCGATCGTATGAAACAACAAACTTCCCCCATGAGCCTGTTCTAGCAAACCAATTTTTGGAAATTCACAATTTGGGTCTTCACTGCCGAACAATATTTCTTCAAAATTTTCCGAGGCAATCATACTACAAGATAACAGAATCAGAGGGTTATCTCGACGCGATGAGTGTTGATGCAAATAATAAGCTGCGACTATTTTTTCGGCACCTTCTGCACCGGAAATTAAAATTCGACTCTTGCTTTTTGTTGCCTGTATTAAATTCTGAGTAAATTCTTGTGTTGCCAATGAATTGCCAAGCAAAATTCCTTGATACGATAAAGCAAACCAATTTTTTTCCATTTTTGCCGCCAAAGATTTCTTGCGATAATATAGCCCCTTCGCAATCGCATAAAGTAAAGATTTCGTATGGATTGGTTTGAACAAAAAATCAATGCCCAAAGACTGCTTAAATTCAATGGCATCATACATAAAGCTGATGGAATCACCGCTACCCATCAAAATAATCGGTTGATATGGGTATTTTGCGATCATTCTTTGCACAAATTCTAAAGTTTCTGTTAGATTGGCTAAGGATGGTAGGGTCAGGCTTAACAGAATCAGAGATGGCAACCGAACCCGAATTTCTTGTAACAATTCCTGATAAGTGGTGGCTAAACGTGTTGTATAATTGGTATTTTGTAAAATTTCCTTCAGCTTTGCGCAATTTTCGACATCCTTATCCGCAATCAAAATATCAACAATCATTCCTGCCTCTTTTATTCATTTATCGTTACCATTTTATTATGTGCCCACATTTTATTATGTGCCCATTTATTTTATATTTAATTCAGGGCTATTCATGAAATTATTTGAGTGTAACATGGATAATAAACAAACATTGCAAAATAATTGCACATTAACGAATAATACCCCCTTTTTCATGATAGATAATCAGGAATAATGAAATGCCTATTTTCCGAAATACCTTGCCTGTTATTTTTGCCATTTTACCTGCCGCTGGCTCTGGCACCCGAATGCAAAGGCATGATGGCATCCCCAAAGCCTATTTACCACTCGATAACAAACCGCTAATTCAGCATAGCATTGAAATATTACAAGCGCATCCTCGTATCGCACATATTCTTGTTGCGGTAAACCCTAAACACACTAATTTTACCTTACCACTGGAAAAGAAATTCTCAAAAATCTCTTTTTGCCCTGGTGGAGCCAGACGACAAGATTCCGTTTTTGCCGCGCTGAATTACATCGCGAACAATTTTATTACCAATGCAGAAAATATCAGCCCATCGCATATTATGATCCATGATGCTGCCCGCCCCTATATTCGGAACCAACTATTAAACCCATTAATTGATGCGTGCAAGCATTTCCCAGAATCTGGGATCATTCCCAAACTTCCCCTGCGGGATACCCTGAAAGAAATATTACCCGATGGTACATTACATACACTTAATCGCGAACTAATTTTTACGATTCAAACGCCACAAATTTTTCCTTTTGCGCAAATTTATCAGTTGCATCAGAAATATCATGCTCAAAATTTTACCGATGATGCTGGTTTGTTTGAAAAAGCGGGATTGAAAATTACATTGGTTGATGGCGATTGGCAAAATATAAAAATTACCTATCCCGAGGATTTACCTGTTCTATAATCATGAAAACGACGAAAAGGAGATATTTATGGAATATCGCACCGCTCAAGGCTTTGACGTTCACGCCTTTTGCCCTGATTCAAACAATGAAATCACGACAAACAGAGTTTTGACTCTATGCGGAGTCAAAATTCCTTCACAACGCCCATTATTAGGGCATTCCGATGCTGATGTTGCCTTACATGCGGTTACCGATGCCATTTTGGGCAGCATTGCTGCCGGCGATATTGGTTGGCATTTCCCACCGAGCCAAGCCAAATGGAAAAATGTTGCATCCGATATTTTCTTAAAGCATGCTCTTAATTTACTTGCGCAATACCCGGCAAAAATTACCTTTTGCGACCTTACTTTAATCTGTGAACAACCGAAAATTCGTCCAATTCATACCCAATTGCAAACTCATCTCGCCCAATTATTAGAGCTAGAATTAACAAGAGTCAGTCTGAAAGCCACAACAACAGAAAAATTGGGTTTTACCGGACGTAAAGAAGGCATTGCCGCACTGGCATTAGTAAATATTGCATTACCATAAAAACAACGTTATAAAAGCCATCACAAAGGTAAGCTATCCATGAAGAATCAGATCTTAAATTTCATTGCCACTTTTGGCTTTAGCGGTAAAATCAAGCCAGCCCCAGGCAGTTGGGGAACTTTGGCAGGAATTGGAGTAAGCCTACCGATATATGCGTTTTTGGGGCCCTTGATATTATTGCTATTCGCAATTTTTCTATTCATAATTGGCATTTACGCCAGTCAACATTATGGCATCATCAGCGACATGGTTGATAATGGTGAAATTGTTATTGATGAGGCAGCGGCAATCGCTTTTATCCTTGCCTGTCTCCCCTTAACCCCCGCTTACATTCTCACCGCCTTTGTGTGCTTTCGGTTCTTTGATATTCTAAAACCTTGGCCGATTGCGTTTTTCGATCAACACATCAAAAATGGTTTTGGAGTTATGTTTGACGATATGTTGGCGGCTTTTTATAGTCTGATCGTTATAAAATTAGGCTTTTATGGCTATGACATTTTCTTTCTCGCCTGAGATTATTGCCAGTAGCAAGCAGCTTCAGCAACAAGCTTATCAATATAACATGTGCATTATCACTGCGGAATCTTGCACCGGAGGCTTATTAATGGCAGCACTTACCGAAATAGCTGGTGCATCTACGACAATCTGGCACGGCTATATCACCTACCATAATCAAAGCAAGCAAGATTTGTTAGGTGTTTCTGCAACCACATTAACCCAAGAAGGTGCGGTATCGGCAACATGCGCTACAGAAATGGCATTGGGTGCCTTAAAACAGGCAAATCATAGCATCAATGCGAACATAACAACAAAAAAGAAGCGAAAAAACATTCTAACCATTGCGATTACCGGAATCGCTGGCGATAATCAAGAACCTATCTTGATCCCAGATGCCACTGCGAAACCAACTGGGCTGGTTTATATTGCCACGGCAAAGCAATATGAAAATCAAATTAGCCACCAAGCCCAACAATATAATTTTACCGGAAACCGCAATTCTGTTCGTATCCAAGCTGTATTGGCGGCTTTGCAACAAGCCTCAGCCTTCACGTAAAATGCCTTCACTTAAAATTGCTTTTCAATAAAAAATATGCTACCTTCTGGAGGGTATCTAACAATTTTTCGAACAAAAAATGAATTCTATAAAATAGACTGAAATGAAAGAACATTATCTAAAATTTAAAAAAAATGAATATCTGATCCGACAAGGGGATCCCTTGAAGCGTCACGCCTGCATTATTCTCGTCGGTGAAGCTAAAATTTTTCACCAAGATGAACGTGGCAAAAATACGCATATTGCTTATATCGGTCCACGCCAAGTGGTTGGTGAAGTCTCCCTATTAGGTGGCGAGCCCTATAGCGCATCTGCGATTGCTACCATGCCCACAATCTGCAGAATTATTGCTCCCGAGCAAATGCCAGAATTTATTCAAAGCCAAAACCCGTTTGTTTCTTCATTGTTGCGCCTAATGAGCTCACGTTATCATTCTTTATTACAAGATTACACTGAAACCACCGACGACACCCAACACCAGAATAATCAATAGCCTAAATGGGCATTGCACTGATCATAACGGCCACCTTGCTATCAAGCTTAAAAGGAATTTTCACACAATTGGCTTATCAAGCCGGTGCCGGCATCGATGCAACTTTATTGCTTCGATTTATCATTTGTTTGCCCTTTGCCTGGGGTCTTTTTTTATGGCGCAAAAAACACCCAATCCGCCTCCATATCAATAAACGCGATCTAGCAATCATTGCAACATTAAGCCTTTCTGGCTATTATATCGCCTCAAAAAGTGATTATATTGCCATCTCTTTAATTGGTGCTGGTTTGTCGCGAATGATCCTTTTTATCTTTCCAATCTTTGTAATTCTTTTTAATGCCATTCTTCACAAAACATACCCAACCAAAACACATATTATTTTGGCCCTCTTGATGCAAATTGGCTTAATCGCAACCGTTAGTGGCGGTAAATTAGAGCTGCTAGAATTAAATTTAACCGGAGGCTTATTTGCCCTTGTAGCCGCCATTGCCTATGCCGCTCATTTGGTATTATTAAACCATAAGGGGCACCATATCTCTAGCCGTTACCTCACTTGCACGATGCTAAGCTTTGCTTGCCTTTATATGGCAATAGATTTCAGCCTCACCAATCATATTTCTGAGCTTTTCTTAAATTTTGCAGCCTATTTTTGGATTACAACCATGGCATTGGTTTCTACTGTTTTACCCATAACAATGTTTACCGCTGGGCTCAAAAAAATTGGCAGTGATAATGCTGCTTTAATGAGCAGTTGTAGTCCGATCTTCAGCTTAACTTTTGCTTATCTAATTTTAGGGGAAACGTACAATTTTATCCAACTTTTTGGTGCGATTTTAATTGTGGTCTGTGTTTATCGGTTAGGATTGAAAATTCGCAAAAAAGAAATACAACCCCCTAATTCATAATCTAGAAAATTTTTGTAACCATCTGTAATTAAACGATTTATTGGTTTTCTATAATTGGAAAATAACTAAAATTCTAATAACGCATTCTGGCGCAGGGAGATCAAGGGGGGGCCCCTCTTAAAATATAATGATTCGAGTGATTTTTATTCAATTGTAACAAAATAGCAACTACCTATGATTGAAAAACAATTATCAGTAATAAAAGGCAATCGATCCGTAAAATTATTTCAACCGATATTGCAACCAAAAATTCTGATAAAAACCTAATGAATCAACAACTTATGGGGGTGACTCTGTTTATAAATTGTTCTATGGCAAGAGAAAATAATTTTTGTTGACAAATCACACTTGCCAAAAGAATTTAAGGGTGATCTCTTGAGAGTACATAAAGAGATTTTATGGAAATGAAATTTGCTATGAAATAAAATATTCCCGCAAATTAGTAATAAATAGTGGGATAGTAAGGAGGTGATTTATCATAAGCGGGCGGGGCATTATTTGTCTCTACAAAACCATAATTCTATTTTTTATACCCTAAATATTTTAAGATTATCAAAAATGACAACCGATCTATCCAAGCATTTTCACATCGATGAAGCAGAAAAGTCACAAACTGCGATTCACCATGATATCGATAATACGGCTTCGGATCATGTGCATAAACATTTAACCTTGCTGGCAAATTATATTGTAGAACCCATTCGCGATGAATATGACCAACCAATTTCACCGCAAAGCTGGTACCCCTTAAATAAAGCCATTGATAGTAGCGATCGAAGCTACCATTTGCAAAGCTTAGCGGTAGATATCAAGCTTTTAAATTGGGATCATGCTGATTTTGCTTATTGGGCAAGTGAACATTCAATTTTTGATAAAATCATTTTAGAATATTATCAAATGAACCAGCCAAAATCAGGGTGGGTGTTCATATTCAGATTCGCCAAGATATTGCTTTTAATCGGGGTAAATTTTTAATTTTTGATAGCAAGGAATATCAACATGCATCATTTATATAATATGCGAGGGCCCCCGCCCTCCGCAGCAGGTGCGCCCCCCTAATCCCCCACATCTAAATTTTCATAAAAGGAGTCTAAAATTCAATGCTAGGATCAACCATCGCCAAAACCGCAGGCACAATTGCGGGAAAATATTTTGATAGCAAAACGAAAACTGAGCAGCTTGCCAGCGAAATTGAGAGTGCGTTAATTGCCGCCCAAAGCAATGTAATTATTGCCGAAGCTAAGGGCGGATGGTTGCAACGCAATTGGCGTCCATTGCTGATGCTAACAGCAATCATCATCATCTTCAACAATTATGTAATTATCCCCTATGCCCGCGCATTTGGGCTTGATTTGCCCTTGCTTGAACTGCCCGCGGGGCTATGGGCACTGCTTACCACTGGCGTTGGTGGTTATGTTGTAGGCAGATCTGCCGAGAAAATGATCCCGCAAATGACTGCAAATTCAAAAAAACGTTTTGATCGGAATGGCAGAATTAGATCGTAACTTTATTTCTGGTCGTAAACCATGCATGATAATTTTATTTAAGCATCTTATATTTCTTCGCCGGGCCCCCTTAAGATATAATGAACGGGGGGATCATCGCAAAGCCCTAAGCGCGCGAAATTCCCCTGTCCTTACATAATCTTCCCGTAATAGAATTTCTGATTAACCGCGGTGCCAATGTTCATGCAACTTTTTCTGATGGTTATGCTTTCAGCACCCAATGATAGGATACCACCCCAGAAATAGCAAAATATTGCGTGAATATATTGCAGATATTAACCTTTGCCAAACTCTCTATGCTCAAGAGGGGCACTTTATCGATTTTACCAAGAAAAAACTTCCAATATTACCTTCACTAATTTACCCTCCTTAAATATCGCTAATTTTGAACAGAACGATAAAAATTCATGGGAATATTTTTGTAACCATTTTGCTACCTTCAAAGGTGTTTTTGCACAGTTGGCTTTTTTGAAGGTGCCAGAGTCGATGCAGTTTTACTCATTCGTTTCGCAATTTATTTGCCCCTGATTTGGGCAAGTTTGCTATTTTATAAAAACAGGATCTGCAAAGTCATTTCACGCCTCACAAGCCATTTCCGGAAAAATGCTGAAACCCACTAGGCTGGTAATTTTTCCCATTATGGGTGAGCGAAATACCATCTTTTTGTGCATGAAAAACTCCAATCTGCGTAACCGACAAAGGTTTGAAGGCATCTTGCAATAACGCAAAATCTTTTGCCGCCACACTAAGTAGTAATTCATAATCATCCCCACCATTGCGCCATTGCTCGCGATAATCTGGATATTGCGCAAGAAAATTGGCCGCAGCATCACTCATCGGAATTTTCTCAACAGCAAGCTGCAACCCCAAGCCACTTGCCTTGGCAAAACGGGCAGCATCACAAACAACACCATCAGAAACATCCATCAACCCGTTAATATAAGAGCGTACTTGTACGTTTTTTGCGAAGCGCGGCGTTGGCAAATAATAACGCATACGCAGAAAATCACAATCATCTATGGCAAGTTTGTTCGCTAAATTTGGCTTTTCCACCAAAGCTAAACCCAGCATTGCATCGCCTAAACTTCCGGTTACTGCTAAAAAATCTCCTATTTGCGCCTGCGAACGTAGCTTTCTTTCAGTGAGGCTTCGCTTCCCAATCAAGGTTGCCGATACCATCCAACCCTGCTGATTAGCAGCCAAACGTACAGTATCCCCTCCCAAAATTTCTAATTGATATTCGCTAGCAATTTCTTGGAATCCTTGAGAAAAATCAGCAATCTGCGCAGATACACAATCAGGCTGTAACCCTAAATTGAAAGTAACATAAACTGGCAATGCCCCCATCGCAGCAATATCAGAAAGATTGACTAATAATAATCGTTTGGCAATGATGCTCATTGCCGTTTCTCTTGGCAAATGAACATCACTGATCATCGTATCGGTGGTAAGCACCCACTCTTGTACATCTAACGGATAATCAGCCTGCAAAGCAGGTAAAACCGCACCATCATCTTGTAATTGAAACGCTTCTTTTGCGGCAAAAGGCGCAAAAATATTTTGCAATCAAATCATCTTCAACCATCAATGATTTCTTATTTTTATTTTCCAGCAATTTTTTCCGCACAATTTTGTAAAACACCATTGATAAATTTACCCATTTTATCTTCATAAAAAGAATCGGAAACCCGACAATAAACACTAATAATCAATGGAATATCATTCAATTTCCCAAATATTTCTGCGCAGGCACAAAGAAATATTTTTTTGCAAAACCAAATCAATATTTTCCCATTTTCGCTGTTGTAATGCCGGCAAAAGTATCGTCATAATCGCGGCATCATATTCTGCAACCAAATTGATTAATTTTACATAAAATTCATGATCCACCTCTTGATATTGCTCGTCATCAAGCCACGCAAATTTCTGAGTATTGAGCTGTGCACTGATACTATTAGAATAAAGCGTTTGCACCACAGCCAAACGGGTTGCCAACAATGTAACGCCCCGCCCAGAAGAATTTGAATTGATACTAGCCAGCATTATTCATCGTTCTTTGAAAAAATGCCAAGGATAATGCCGCTTGCGCTGCCCTCGCGCCCTTATTGCCATCTTTCATATCTGCTCGCTTGAAAGCTTGTTGTTCATTATCACAAGTTAAAATACCATTGCCAATCGCCAGCGCATAGCGCACAATTAACGCCTGCAATCCAGATGCAGATTCACCCGCAACCACATCATAATGGCTAGTCTCACCGCGAATAACCGCGCCAAGGGCAATATAACCCTGATAAAGAGTTGGGTTGGTTCGGTATGCAATTGCAATGGCAGCAGGAATTTCTAATGCCCCCGGAACCTGCACAACATCCCATTCCATCTGAGCATCACGCAAGGCTTGCTCGGCACCTTCTAACAATAAGTCAGACAGCTCATAATAAAACCGCGCCTCGATAATTAAAAACTTCATCAATCATTCCTAATAATAACATTAAAAAAACACCACCCGATAATAATATCCTAACGCATTTATGAGGTTTTGGCGAGTAAAACACGCTCGACATAACGTGCTAACAAATCAATTTCCATATTTAGCCGCGAACCTAGTGATTTTTTTCCTAAATTAGTGGCATTCAGCGTACGAGAAATAATATTGCAAACGAAAATAGCATCAACTCCCTCAGCATGCGCAAAAACTTCATTCACAGTTAAAGATACCCCCTCTACAGTAATAGAACCTTTTGCCGCAACGAAATGGGAAAGTTTTGCATCAAAGCGAAATTGCATTTCAACACTGCCCCCTTTAACAATCATTTCATGCAAAACAGCAACCGTATCAACATGCCCCGTTACCAAATGCCCATCAATGCCATCTTGAAGCGATAATGCCGGTTCTAAATTAACATGAGATCCTACTTGCCAATCTGATAATTTACTTACGGCAAAACTTGCTTGCGAAACTTCGACAACAAACTCATTTTCGGAATCACATGCTTGAGATGCAACCACAGTTAAACATGCGCCATCGCAAGCTACCGATGCCCCAATGGCGAGTTTTGCTAACGGCAAGCGAGTTCGAATCATAAATTGCGTATCCGAAATCGCATCCGCATCGATCATTCGATGAATCTTGCCAATATCTTTAATAATCCCTGAAAACACGAGAATGTCCTTTTATTTTTTCGAAGTAGTTTTTATTGCGTCCCATATATTCAACCAATCTTCACCAGATATTATTTGTTGCTCAAGCTTAAAACGCAAGGAATCTGTTAATTGCTGTAAACCTAAATCGCCAAATGCTGCCTTGCCATCATTGCCAATCACCGCATTATTCACAAACC
This sequence comes from Alphaproteobacteria bacterium, assembly GCA_965206365.1. Taxonomy (GTDB): domain Bacteria; phylum Pseudomonadota; class Alphaproteobacteria; order JABAAW01; family JAHZMA01; genus CBDBJL01. Next base: position 86,421 of record CBDBJL010000009.1, on the reverse strand, counting down.
AATAGATGCGTTGCACTAAATTTTCTTGCAAAAAAGCTGTATTCAAGGCATTTCCTGCCTCTACTAGCAGGTTTGCGATCCCTAATCTACTTAAAAAAGCCAACAAATCTGGCAAATCAATCTTGCAATTATCTTGAGATTGGCTGGCAGAATTTTCTTGGAAATACAAACTAATTTCAGAATTTTTTGCTACAATGTTTTGATAATATTGATAATATTTAGGATTATTAAAAACAATCAGGCTTTTCCCAGAAGTTAATATTTTTGCATCTGATGCAATTTTCACCTCACCAGCGACAACCACACGCAACGGCTGATAAGCTTTGAATCCAGAAATTCGACAATCGAGCTTGGGATTATCTGCCAATATTGTTGCACCACCGGTTAATACCGCATCCGCGCGCGCGCGCAATAAATGCCCCCGACGCCGGGTTAACATACCCGTTATCCATTGGCTTTGCCAATTACCGTGAATGCCAAGAGAAATTTTACCATCCAAACTTGTCGCAATTTTTAAGGCAACTTTTGGAAACCCACCAGATCTTTGTGATAAATAGCCTTGATAAAATTGTGAAATTCGCCCCGATAAATTTTCATAACCAACGGTAATTCCAGCATCAAGCAAAGCCTGCACACTCGCCCCTGAAACTCGCTGATCCTGATCTAATTCTCCGATAACCAGGCTACCAATGCCTGATGCAATAATTGTCTCAATACAAGGCGGAGTCTCACCGTAATGGGTACAGGGCTCTAAGGTGACATACAAAATACAATCCTGATTCAATAGGATATTTTGTGCCCTCGCTAAGGCGATAATTTGAGTTTCAGCATGCGGGCGCCCACCATTGGCGGTTCGCGCACTTGCAAGCAATGTATTATGACGCATTAAAACCGCACCCACGCACGGATTCGGAAATGTTGCCCCTTCCCCGGCTTGTGCCAAGCGCAACGCCACTTCCATGGCAAATTTTGAATCACTCATTCATCTATTGGTGACGACAAAATATCAAAATTCGTATCAACAGCCTCACTAATAAAATCAGCAAAATCTTTTACTTGATAAAAATTACGATACACCGAAGCAAAACGAACATAAGCCACTGGGTCTAATTTTGCCAAAGCATTCATCGCCAAAGCCCCCACCTTCTCGGAAGAAATTTCATTCTCGCCACTACTTTCCAATTGTCGCGTAATCGCATTCACCAACAGTTCAATCCGTTCGTTATCTATTGGACGTTTGCGTAGTGCAATCCGCATTGAAGTCAATAATTTTTCTCGATCATAGGATTGCAATTTACCATTATTTTTCACAATCATCAACGTTCGAATTTGCACGCGTTCAAAAGTGGTAAACCGTGCCCCGCAATCCGTACAAGAGCGTCGTCGCCTAATGGTAGTTAAATCCTCAGCAGGGCGAGAATCCTTTACCTGCGTTTCTTCACTACGACAAAAGGGACAACGCATATTGCTTACCCAGCTTTAATAAACATCTGGATAAATAGGGCGACGTGCACATAATTCTAAGATTCTTGTCTTCACACTCTGTTCAACCTCAGCATTCCCCGCAAGAGGATTCATTGCCAAAGCATCAAGCACTTCTACAATGGCTTCGCCAACCAACTTAAAATCAGCTTGATCTAATCCGCGCGATGTTGCAGCTGGCGTTCCCAAACGAATGCCTGAAGTTTTCGTTGGTGGTAGAGGATCATTGGGAATCGAATTTTTATTACATGTAATCGCCGCACGTTCCAGCGCGACCTCACTATCTTTGCCATTAATGCCTTTCTTGGTTAGATCCACCAAAATTAAATGCGTATCCGTACCTCCGGAAATCAAATCAACGCCCCCTGCGATCATCGTTTCTGCGAGAATATTTGCATTATCAATAATCGCCTGTGCATAGATTTTAAACTCAGGGCGTAATGCCTCAGCTAGGCCCACAGCTTTCCCAGCAATAACATGCATTAAAGGCCCACCTTGTGAACCTGGAAAAACCGCAGAATTAATTTTCTTGGCGAGATCTTCACGTTGCGTCAACACCATACCACCGCGCGCCGAGCGCAAAGTTTTATGGGTTGTTGTGGTTGCAATATCGGCATATTCCAATGGATTAGGATAAAGCCCAGCAGCAACAAGACCGGCAAAATGCGCCATATCAACCATTAAAACCGCACCTGCGGCATCGGCAATCTCACGAAATTTTTTAAAATCAATGATTCGCGAATAAGCAGAACCACCAGCAAGAACCAATTTTGGTTTATGTTTTTTCGCAAGTTCCATCGCTTGGTCATAATCAATAATATGAGTATCTTTCGTAATCCCATAAGCAATTGGGTGAAACCATTTGCCAGAAAGATTAACAGCCGCCCCATGCGATAAATGCCCACCTTCGGCAAGCGACATCGCCAAAAAACTATCTCCAGGCGTTAAAACCGACATAAAAGCTGCCTGATTAGCCTGAGCACCAGAATGGGGTTGTACATTTGCATAATCGCATGAGAATAATTTTTTCGCACGTTCAATTGCCAAAAGTTCTACACCATCTACAAATTCACAACCACCGTAATAGCGACGCCCCGGGTAGCCTTCAGCATATTTATTCGTCATCACTGAACCCATTGCTTGGAGCACAGCACGGCTGACAATATTTTCCGAAGCAATTAATTCAATGCCATCCTTTTGCCGCAACCATTCATCCTTAATCGCAGCATAAATATCTGGATCGCTTTCCTTTAGTTGGTCTGTATAAAGACCATCAAATCCGTAATTTGCCATTTTATTATATTATCCTTCATTAAAATCAAAAAAAAATACCCGCAAGCGGGAAACATTAGTATCTTTTATAATTCTATTTTCGCAACGCGCGCGCAATGCCTACCTCCTTCAAAGCATGTTTGTAAAAACTTGTCAAGCATTTTACAAGCCAGATCTGCCTCAACAAATCTTGCACCCAGCACAAGAATATTTGCATCATTATGTTGACGCGAAAGTTCTACCAATTCAATATTATGGCACAAAGCTGCCCGAATATTTGTGTGTCGATTGGCCGAGATTGCCATACCGATCCCGCTACCACAAATCAGCACCGCCTTTTCTACTTCCCCCTCACAAATAGCTTGGCATAATAAATGAGCATAATCAGCATAATCCACCGCTACGCTACCCCCTTCTACCCCAAAATCTCTATAGGAGATCTTTACATTCGCTAGATATTGCGTTAATATTGTTTTTAGCTGATAACCAGCATGATCCGAAGCTAGCGCAATTTGCATCTTCTGATTCCCCCTTAATGATTCCTCATTTTGTTTGTATTTACACCTTTTTCAATTGCCTAACTTTCTCTAAGCAAGCACGAACATCATGATACAACTTCTCTACCCGTTGATACATTTCTGGGCTTAGGCCCATTGCTGTTGTACGATTTTCTTGGGCATTTTGTTGCTCTGAAAATTCGTGATTTTCAATATTTTGTGGCAAACTTACATCCTCATCTAGCATCGAATTAAATTCTAACGAAGCATCTCGTAATTGAAAAACACGCACACCTTTTTGTTTGAATAATTGCTGTACACCACGTACAGTATATCCTTGAGTGTACAGTAAATCTTTTACTTGCTGAATAACGCGAACATCTTCAGGGCGATAATATCTGCGCCCTGAATCACGTTTAATCGGCTTGATTTGCACAAACTTTTTTTCCCAAAATCTAAGCACATGAGGCTTAAGCTCAAGCATATCAGCTACTTCGGAAATGGTTCGGTAAGCATCTGCAGATTTTTTACTATTCATGGAATAAAATACCTTTTAATTTCATAACCCCAAAGAAAGATTATTCATGCTTATTCACAAAACATTGGTTGATTTTCTTTTTTAAAATATAACTTGCTCGAAACGAAAGTACACGTCTGGGCGTAATCATTGTTGTTTCACCTGTACGCGGATTTCGTCCAACCCGTTCTTGCTTATTGCGTAGCGAAAAACTACCAAATGAGGCAATTTTTACTTGATTGCCAGAGATTAAACTCGTGGATATTTCCTCTAAAATTTGTTCTACAAGCAAAGAACATTCATGGCGCGGAAGACCTACCTCTTGATAAATGCTTTCTACTAAATCCGCACGTGTAACCGTTTTTACCACCTAAATCCCCAATTCACGCTCATTAATGAAACCTACCTTCAAGCATAAAATTATGCAAAAATACCTATAAAATCAAGCAAAAAACAAAAAAATTATGCCGCTTGCTCTGCCATATCTACAGTTACCATACGGCTAATCCCTTTTTCTGCCATCGTAACACCATAAAGATATTGGCAACGACTCATGCTCATCCGATGGTGAGTAATCATTAAAAAACGCGTCTGTGCACGCTTTGCAAGCTCTTCAAGCAAATCACATAACCTTCTAACATTATCATCATCCAAGGGGGCATCTACCTCATCTAAGATACAAATCGGCAGGGGTTTTACCATAAAAACTGCAAAAATCAACGAAAGTGCCGTCAATGCCTGTTCCCCACCTGAAAGCAAGGAAAGATGATATAATTTCTTGCCCGGAGGAGATGCAAAAATCTCTAAGCCTGAATTTAATGGATCCTTGGGCGTATCTAATTTAATCATCGCCTTACCACCACCAAACAAACGAACAAATAATTCAGAAAAATGGTTATTCACAGCTTCAAGCGCGATGATAATGTATTTTTCAGCCTCTTGATTCAAATGCCGAATCCCGCGTTCTAATTCGGTAATCGCAACTTTCAAATCTTCACTTTGCACAGTAACTTCTTCTAAACGCTGTGCCGATTCTATTTGCTCACTTTCGGCGCGTAAATTTACCTCGCCCATGAGGTCACGTTGATGTTGTTCAATTTTCAGCATATTACTCAATTGTTCCAAACTAGGTAATTTTTCCTCATGGCAAAATCCTACCCGATCTGGCAATCGTTCTGGCACCACCGAAAATTCTTCCTCAATACGCACAATAATATCTTGCAGACGTTCATTATTAATTCGTTGTCCTTCATCCGTACGAATTTCACTTTCTTGTACTTTCCGAATATTCCCTTCAACAACAGCAATATCACTTTTCCCAACCATAATTTGATCATATAATTGTTTTATTTTTTCATTAATCTGTACAATTTCCGTGCCTGTACTGGTAATTAAATCTAAAATCTGTTGCCTTTTGTCATTTTCAACCTCGGGAGTCATATTTTTTTCCTTCAAACTCTCCTTTACTTGCCCGATCTCATCTGTTAAACGTTGTAATTGTAAAGCAACAGAATCTTTATGTGCCTGCCATTCCAATAAGCTCGCCTTTAAGCTACGCAAACGCTCATCACGCATTTTTTCTGCAGTTTTTAGCTGTTCAATTTCGGTATTTTTCGCGCGCAATTTTTCATCAATCTGTTGAATTAGCACCGAAATATTCTGAATTTCCTCGGAAAAATTATCCTTCACACTGGCTTCAGCAAGTCGGTTTTGCAATATTTCCCGCGCTTCTTCCAGCTCGGAAACCTCATCACCAAAATTTTGCAATTCTACCGTTAACCTTTGACATTGCTCTGTTTTTTGCTCTTCATTTTGCAAAAAACGGGCATATTCTTGTTCCGTTTGGTGAATCGAATTTTGACTTTGGTTATATTGCGTATGCACCTGGCGACTTTTCTGCCGTAAATTATGCAAATCAGTCTCATAATTTGCAACCGCATCCACCGCATCCTGATTTTCTGCCTCTAACATTCTTTGCGTTACCAACAATTTTTCTTCTAATAACCCGCGCTCTTCAACCAAACTTTCCAACAAATTGCGTTGTTCAAGCCTTTGCCCCGCAGCTGATGCCGCCTCAGCACGAACTGTAAAACCATCCCAACGCCAAAGCTCTCCTTGTTTGCTTACCAACCGTTGCCCCAGTTTTAATTCACGAACAAAATCTTCAACTTTAGAGACATCAAAAACAATCCCGATTTGTGAAAGTCTTAATTTTAATACCGATGGTGCCTTCACAAATTCACCCAAATGACGCACCCCTTCAGGCAAGGGCGAGCCATGAGCTAAACTGGATAATTGCCAAAATATCGATGCTTCTGGATCCAAAGCTGCTTGCAAATCATCACCCAAAGCTGCGCCCAGAGCCGTCTCAAAACCTTCTGCCACCTGAATTTTATCAACCATCGGGGTAAAATTCATTTCTTGCTGACTCAGCAATGAAGATAAAGTTTCAATCTTTGCCGAAAGATGCGTCATCTTCTCTTGCATCGGCACTAATTGCTCTTTAATATTTTGCTGAACCAATTCTAATTGCCCACGCCCCTGCAATAGCTTAGCTTCCACTGCCACCAATTGTTGATTGTCAATCAGATTTAACGTCGTTTTTTCTTGAACAAGCTGGGCTTTATAGCGGTTAAGCTGTTCTTCTAAAGCATTTTTTTTCAAGGCAATACCAGTATCATCGCGCAGTAGCATCACTTGTTGATGACGCGCTGCATGATTTTCCTGGGTTTTTTTCAACCTAACCTCAAGCTGTAATTGTTCTTTTTCCAAAGCTTGATGCATCGCCTGGCACTCAGCACGTTTATGGGTAAGGGTATTGATTTGCGTTTGCGCTTGTTGATGTTGTTGTTGTAAGTTTTGCTGTGCACTACGCAATATTTGTAAATTTTCTTCTGGCTTTTCAAAATCTTGGCCAAGTTTCTTAATCTCTGTTGTGAAATATGTATGTTGTTGTGTAACGCGATCCTGCCGCGTAATTAACTCGCGATTTTCAAGCACAATCTCATCTAATCTTGCTTGCAATTTCTTAAATTCTTGTTGCCGAATTTGTGCCAATTGATCAAAATTCTCTAGCTCAATTTCATAACGTTTTCCACTTGCCTGCTTAATTAATAAAGCTTCTTGCAATTGTTTAATCTTCTGGTCTTGAGTTTCTAACTGAATTTTCAAAGCGGTAAGCTTCCCTTGCTCCTTATCCAAAACAATTTTTGCTTTTTCCAGTTGAGCTTGTTGACGTTGTTGTAGTAATTTTGCACTCATATATTCGGCATATAATCTTTTCCCTTGGAGTTCATTAATTGTTGACGATAATAACCGATATTCCTTCGCTTTGCATGCCGCAATCAATAAAGCATCATTTTGTTGATTCAACATATCAACAATATCGTCAATTCGAACCAGATTCTCTCTTGTTTGTTTCAATTTAAGTTCAGCTTCATGCCGACGCACCCGCAAACCTCTAATCCCTGCAGCTTCTTCAAGCAATTGCCTACGTTCTTGCGGACGCTGATTAATAATTTCTGCCACTCTACCTTGCGAAACTTGCCCTGCCGAACTTGCGCCCGCCGATAAATCTGCAAATAATAACTGCACATCACGCGCGCGCACCTCACCACCATTAATTTGATAAGACGAACCGGATCCCCGTTCAATCCTTCTGGTAATCACCAATTCTTCTTCAGCATTAAATTTCTCAGGCGCAGAAAAATCATGATTATCCAACACCAAAGTCACCTGCGCATAATTGCGCCGCGCTCTGCCTTGTGTGCCATTAAAAATAACATCATCCATTTCCGTACCACGCATTTTGCGCGCTGAAGATTCGCCCATAACCCAACGAATAGCTTCCACAATATTAGATTTTCCACAACCATTAGGCCCAACGATACCCGTTAACCCTTCATGAAAAAATAATTCATATTTTTCCGCAAAAGACTTAAAACCATGAATTTCAACATGCTTGAATTTCACCTGCTGCTACTTACTGCGCTGCTTCAATCGCACGAGATAGTGCTTTAAAATCAGCCTTTACCTTCTTACCTTCAACAAAAAGCGTAGGGACAGAGATAACGTTCCATTCTTTTTTTGCCAATTCAACATCCGCAAATAACTTTTTAACCGCAACCTTATCCTGAAAACAAGCCTCGATCCGCGTAGCATTAATACCAGCCAAAGTTGCATATTGTCGCAAAGGAACCCGAGCATCACTACGATTAAACCACTTGCTTTGATTCTGTATCAGCAAATCATAAAATTTAGGGCGCGTTTCTGGCGCAGCACAGCGCAATACAATCGTTGCCAATATACCGACATCATTATGGGGGAAATCTCTAATGTATAATTTGGCAATCCCGGTATCTAAATAAGTTTTTTTCAATTTTGGAAAAACTTCACGATGAAACCTGCCACAATGCCCACAAGAAAGCGACGCATATTCAATAAGCGTAATCGGTGCCTCTGCACTGCCAAAAAGCATACCTCCCTCTTTTTCTGCGGCATATAAAGCCGGAGCAATGAACAACAGCATGACCACAAAAACAAAACCGACTTTCCACAAGTTTGCTCTTAAAACAAACATAAACCTCTACTTTACTAAAAATAATGTAATAATTATTTGTAACATGGCAAAAAATCAACCACCATTACTAGCCTAGCATACTCCTATTGTCGTAAAAAAAACAGCCACAAGATTCATATGGCGAAAATAATCCCCTGAAAAATATTCTTCTATACCAGTACCTTACTAGCTTATAATACAAAAATCATCATGATATTACCGATCCAAAACGGTATTTATGAAACATAAAAATGAGCTAGAAATCATTTCAACTCTTGTATGAAACAAAAACTTCTAGTAAATTCTTAAACATGAATAATATTATTTGGAACAAATTACTCAACGTCGGGAAAATCATAACCCCTTTTACGGATGATATTCACTATCGACGTCCTCACGTGATGGCCTATGCAATTAGCTTGATTTTAGTCTTACTGGTTGTCAGCAATATTTTTGATCTCGCCCTTTACCCATACCCTGATGAGATCAAACATATTATCCAAATATTTTTTTATATTCAATGTGTATTTTTGCTGTTGGGGATCCTGATTATCGCTTTATTTTGGCTACATAAGCCTTTTACCGCGCGTATTCTATTATTAATTACAATTAATATGTTTTTTAGTGCCATGCTTTTTCTATTCACCAACAAAACAGATATAGATTTGCCAATTATTATTATCATGTTTGTCTTGCCGTTTTTTATTTCCGCTGCTGATGATCGAAAATTTCAGTGGGGTTCTTTCGCTCTGATTTTGCCGCTAATGGGCTTTATGCAATATTGGACCCACACCCAGCCACCCATGTTACTTTTTGAAGATACATTCTACCAAGAGCTCCGGCTTGGAACAATATTTCTCACCATTGTGATCGCAATTGTCTTATCTTTCATCCAACGCCAATCCGAGCTTGATCGAATAACCGTATATTATAACAAAATTGAAACTACAAAAAATACTGAAATCAAACATAATCAACATATTAAAGAAATCCAAAAAGAGCGAGAAAAAGCTGAAGAGGAACGATTGCATCGACTCCAGAATATCACACAAAATTTTGACATTCATATTGCGGGGGCTTTTGAAAATATATCCGAATCTATTGAAAAAATTTATCAATCCACCCACCTCCTTTCCAAGAATGCCGATAATACATCCAATCAAGTTATCCTGATTTCTAATGCCCGCAATGAAATGTCGAACTATATTGAATCCGTTTCCTCTTCCGGTAATAAGCTTTCACAATCAATCAATGTCGTTTTAGAACAAGTAGAGCAATCACGAAAAATTTCACAAACTGCCAACATACAGGCCAATGATGCCAATAACAAAATTGGAGGATTGGCAGATGCCGCACAGCGTATTGGCGAGGTTGTCAGCCTCATTAATGATATTGCCAATCAAACCAATTTATTAGCACTCAACGCCACAATCGAAGCCGCACGTGCTGGTGAAAGTGGCAAAGGCTTCGCTGTAGTTGCTGGTGAAGTGAAAAGCCTTGCCAATCAAACCGCAAAAGCCATCGAGGAGATTTCCTCGCAAATTAAGAGCATTCAAGATGAAACCCACTCTGCTGTGGGTGCCATTGCTGAAGTTGCAAACGTTGTCAATAATATTAGCGAACTCAGCGAAGAAATTTCTCATTCCATCCATTCCCAAGCACAAGCCGTCCTTGATATTTCCGATAATGCCAACAAAACGATCACCGGTACCGAAAAAATTACCCAAGGAATCACATTTGTACAAGAAGCCGCCAGCAATACTGGCGAAAAAGCTACAGATCTTTCAACAAATACCGGATACTTAAAAGAGACATCCACCAAGCTTAGCGATATTATTAACGAGTTCCATAATAATATTAAAAACTCTTAAAGCCCAAAATATTTCGCAAAATACCTTTATTTTTTTAATTTCAATGCCGGTATCCCCGGATAGAGGGCATCATCATATCTTTTTTTGACTGTTTTTTCTAATCCCGGCACTTTAATCTTCAGATTTTGTCCGGAAAAAACCCTTTGCGCAACCTTTCGATCAACCACAACAGATCCCGCCGCCACCAATTCTTGAGGCTTAACTCTGAATGTATCGGTAAGAACAAGTGAGCTCACTGCCCAATAACCTTGAAACCATGGTTGATCATTAACCATAAAATCAATATTCCCTTTAAGCAAATGGTGATTCAAAGAATTTCCCCCTCTTCCTACAAAACCGATCGTAAAGTAACGTTGTTTCCTTTTCGCCTTTTGGCGCACTTTCAAAAGTGGTTCTAAAAGCCTATTATCAGTAATAATAATTTTCTGTGCTTGGGGGAAATGTTCTAAAAATGCAAAAACACCCTTTTCAATCGCCACCACGCCCCCATTCGAACTCATTTGATAAATTGTTTTTTCAAACCCATTGGCAAGCCCCTGACACCTTAAAAAATCATTTTGCCAAGCATCTAAAAAACTAATACAAAGCGGAGCTGGCTCAGAAAATCGTTTTAAATATTCTCCAATCATTTGCCCTTCTGCCACTTTCTCACTGCCAACGCGAAAAATTGTTCCAAAATAAGGCTTATTAAGATCCGCATTCACAACCCCAATCGGAATATTTTTCCGCAAAGCTTCATCGATTAATATTTGCGTATGGGGGGATACTGCCGTATCCATAATAATCAAAGCTTTGGGTTGTTTTTTTAACAATTCCTTAAACCATTTTTTGGGATTTACACCGGTAAGCGCCAATTCATGCACGCCCATCGAATAATTATAAAGCCCACTTGCATGCGAAGCACCCGAATAAACTGCATTAATGAAATCGTAATTGCTTTTTTCAACTTGCAAAATTAACGCGATCTGTTCCTGGGCATGAAGCGGTGATAACCACAAAGATGATATACCCACAAGCAAAATTATCCGCAACAATATCGAATACATTTCAATTTCCTCCTTTTATCACAAAGCATTCACGAACGCTTTGTTTATCTTACTACCAACGTAGTAGAATAGATCCCCATGCCAGCCCAGCGCCTAATGCTGTTAATGCCACCAAATCACCTTGCTTTAATTTACCGGTATCTTGCCCATGTTTCAAGGCCAAAGGGATCGTTGCTGCTGCAATATTGGCATGTTCATGCACAGTCGCAAAAACACGTTCTTTTTCTATCGAAAGCTTCTCCGCGACCGCCATCATAATCCGTTGATTAGCCTGATGCGGAACCAACCAATCAATTTCATGAAGTGAGATTCCAACCTGTTTGGCAACAATTTCCACCGCTGAGCTCATATGGGTAACGGCTTGTTTAAAAATTTCTCTTCCATTCATAAAAATTTTCCCAATCTCAGGCGTAGAACCAACCCCACCCTGCACATAAAGCGCGTCATAATGGCTACCATCTGTCCATAACTTCCCATGAATAAAGCCTCGATTGCCATGGCTATCAACAGAAACAGCTTCCATAATCACCGCACCTGCACCATCACCAAATAAGATGCAAGTGTTGCGATCACTCCAATCCAGCATTCGGCTATAAAGTTCTGCACCAATAACCAAAGCACGTTTATAATGCCCTTGTTTTAGCAACGCATCCGCAGTAACAATCGCATAAATAAAACCTGAACATACCGCCTGAATATCAAAGGCAGCACCTTGAATGCCAAGCCCATGCTGAATCCGTGCGGCAGTTGCCGGAAAAATATTATCAGGCGAAGAAGTTGCCACAATAATCAAATCAATATCTTGTGGCGTAAAACCAGTAATTTCCATAACCGCCTGACCCGCCTTAATCCCCAAACTAGACGTTGTTTCTTCAGGCGCAGCAATATGTCGGCGCATAATTCCGGTACGACTTTGAATCCATTCATCATTTGTATCTAAAGTGGCTTCAAATTCCGAATTTGCAATCACCCGCTTTGGCAGGTAAGTCCCAACACCATGAAATATCGTTTTCATGCTTTACGTACTTTCAATAAAATCTGGCAATTGTCGATTCACTTCCTCCGTGAGTCGATTATCCACAATATCCACCGCAATCGATATCGCATGGGCAAACCCTAACGCATCCGTGCCCCCATGGCTTTTCACCACAATCGCCTGCAAACCCAAAAACACGGCCCCATTATGAATGCGTGGATCCATACGATGAAAATAATGCTTTAAGGCAAAAGAAGCCAAAAAAAATCCACAACGCGCTAGAATTCCTGAGCGCGCAACTTTCTTAAGGCCAACCGTTAAAAATTCGGATGCCCCTTCCATTGCTTTCAAAGCAATATTTCCAGTAAAACCATCCGTAACAATAACATCAGTAACTCCTTTAAGGATTTGATTCGCTTCAACAAACCCGGTATAGTTAATTTTGCCTTTTAAATTTTCTAACTTTCCCGCAGCCATTTTAATATCATCACGTCCCTTTAATTGCTCAGAACCAATATTCAGCAATCTTACTGTTGGATTCTCAATGCCAAGAGTTGCCTTTGCAAAAGTTTTTCCCATCATCGCAAATTGCACAAGCTGGTTAGGTGAAGCCTCGATATTGGCACCCAAATCTAACATAATACTCTCACCGCGCAAGGTTGGAACAAAACTTGCGATTGCCGGACGTTCAATCCCTTCTACGGTTTTGATGAAAATTTTTGACATCCCCATTAAAGCCCCGGTATTTCCAGCTGAGATCACGCAATGCGCCTCGCCTGTTTTCACGGCTTTAATTGCAAGTGCCATTGAACTTTTCCCGCCACGCCTTACCGCAACAGCCGGGGATTCATTCATTTTAATCGACTCGTTTGTATGAATAATCTGCGTGCGTTTCTTCAAAACAGAAAATCGTTTGTGATTGAGAAACATCAATATTTTCTTTTCGTCACCGAAAACCAAAAAATCCACGCGTGGGTAACGCACAGCCACCCGTGCCATACCTTCAATCACAACACGCGGAGAACGATCTCCACCCATACCATCAACTGCAACTGTAACCATTAAGACCCACTCACCGAAAGATTTCAAAAACTGAGATCGTGCTCAGGCAACATCCTTCTCTTGAACAACCTTCACTTCACGATCTTTATAGTAACCACAATGTGAACAAACATTATGCGGGAGTTTCATTTCACCACATTGTGAGCATTCATGAAATGAATGGTTAGAAATACGATCATGCGAACGACGATTGCCCCGCCGAGAGGGGGTAACTTTTCTTTTCGGAACTGCCATAGAATAAACCTCTTTATGTTATTTTTCACACTTACCACCAAAAACCACTACTCAGGCGCGCTTCTTGACGAATCATCATTGCCATTGCATAATCGATTACGTGTGAAAGTGCAAGATTATCTTGTATTTTTCATAAAATTAGGTTTTGCAAATATCAATTCCAACTCGCGACAAAAATAAGAGCAGAGGCATTTTCTGACTTTAACTTCATTTATTTTTTACTGATTTTACGATTCTAAACCACCTATATTTTTTTTGCTTCTGATGATGATCTCATAATTTTAGCATCCATTTCTGCAAATGTTCCCCGAATCGATTCTGTACAAGATTCATGCGTTAATTGTGCCAAAATATTATCAGAAATATCCGAACTCCGCGGTGCTAACGGCAAAGCCAAAGAGAGCTCTTGCACAATAATCTCACCCAAACAAACAAGCTCAGTGGTAACGTAATCAGGCTCATCTTGCAACATCACTTCTTCTTGTAATCGCTGAAATTCTTTGCCTTTACTTTTCCGTTTTTTCGGTTGGATCAGGTGATTTTCTGTGAAATTATTCGGCAATAACGATGCAAAAGGTTGATGGACAAAATCTGCCTTCACCGCAAAATCTAATATGCACGATACCGGTGCCAAACTAAGCACACAAATTTGCACAATTTGCGCATAAATTTTTGCATACAGACCATAATTTTGTTGCTTCTGTTTCGATAAAATTAGCTCTGCAGTTAGTTTTTCTACCGCAACCAAACCTAATCTATCCGCAATCGTCGCATATTGCTGGCGATTGCCCTCCAAACGAAATTTATGCTTCCCCTTGGGTAAATTCACTAATGGCAAATCATCTTCGAATGAAATTATCTTCATGAATTCAAATCACTAACAATTTAATGTAAATATTCACTTTAAAACCTGAAAGTCAAAATCACCCTCACGCAATTGTTGTGCCGAGAAACTTTGCAAATTTTCTATTTGCCCGCGCATGTAAACACAAATCGCTGCCAATGTTTTTGCAGAAACTTCCCCTTTGCGATATAAATTGCGTTCAAGCGCAACCGATAATACTTGATCCCCTGCTTCCTCTTCTTGAGAAAGCCCGTCCTCATAAGCTTGCATCCGCCCATAAAACGCTTTGAGCGAACTTTTAATTCGCTTGCCAACTGCCAAATCACCCACCCCCATCTCGCGAAAATTATGGTCAAAATCCTCTAACATCAACTCAATCAACTCACGGCCAAAGCGTGCATCTAAGCTTTTGCCGGTTTTATCAGAATTTTTTCTAGATAATACATACAACACCAAAATGATATGCAATATCAAACAATCAAATCGCCCATCACCCGTATCTTGTACCTGATATTTTTGATAAAAAATTGGCTCGCGAGCCTGCATCATTACTTTATGATAAAGCCCATCAGGTTGCGTACGGCGCGGGGCTAAAATGCGATTAATTAAATGAAACATGAGAATTTTCTTTTATTTTTGCTGAATATTTTTCAATATTGACAATAATTTTTCATGACAAAATCATCTGCTTGCCTATGAAGAGTAATTTTGCTATAGCTTGCAACATAAAAAAAAAAAAATCATCTGTCTATCGTTTATTGAAAATAATATTCATACCATGCCTCAATATTTTTGTTGTTTTCCGAAGAAAATTTTCTTGCCGATCTGTTTGTTATTTATCCATCTTATACTGGCGGGCTGCACCTCTAGCCATACCGGGGCATTTATTTTTGAAGATGAATATCAAGCCATTCAGCCGGGCTTATCACAAAAAGAAGTGCTTAGAATCCTAGGGGCCGCTAATTTTACTGGGCAAGAAGCCAATAAAGATTGGTATTATGTAACCTCGAAATGGAAACGCAAATTATTTTTTCCCCGCAAACTGAAACAACGCACTCTCATTACGGTCTCATTTGATGATCAAGGTAACCTCAGTGCAATTAACCGACGCGACATTACGCACAGCAAGCTTATCCGCCCCAACAAACGAATTACCCCAACAACGGGTGTGGAAAAAGGTATCTTTTCTGATATTTTCGGTAATATTGGTGCCATACGCTAAAGATTCACAAAACAGCCACTCACATTAGAAAGCTTGCTTATGCCTGATTCTCTAACGCCTCGATCTTTTCCTGCAACTCGAATGCGTCGTAATCGTACGCAGGAATCAATCCGCCGTTTCATTCGCGAAAATACGCTAAGCCCTAATGATTTTATATATCCACTTTTTGTAACCGCTGGCAAAAATATCAAACAAGCCATACCCAGCATGCCCAATATTTACCGTTATTCTATAGATTTGTTGCTCCACGAAGCCAAAGAAAGCTACAAGCTAGGAATCCCAGCAATCGCACTTTTCCCTTGTATTGATCCCAATTTAAAAAATGAAACTGCCAGCGAAGCCTTAAACCCCGATAATCTTATTTGTCGTGCCTTGCGAGCCCTAAAAGAAGCAGTTCCAGAATTAATGGTCGTTTGTGATGTGGCATTAGACCCCTACACAACCCATGGGCATGATGGTTTGCTAAACAAAAATGGGGAAATTGATAATGATTTATCACTGCCTATTTTAACAAAACAAGCTTTGCTGCAAGCGAGAGCCGGCTGTGATACTTTAGCACCATCAGATATGATGGATGGGCGCGTTGGAGTTATTCGTTCTGCGTTAGAAGCCGAATCTTTCGTAAATACCCGCATTATGAGTTATGCCGCCAAATATGCCTCTGCATTTTACGGGCCTTTTCGTGACGCTGTCGGTTCGACAGGGAATTTGACGAGTCATAAAAAAACCTATCAAATAGACCCTGCCAACAGCGATGAAGCCTTGCATGAAATTGCTTTGGATATTGCTGAGGGTGCTGATTTGATTATTGTGAAACCGGCTATGCCTTATTTGGATATTATTGCCCGGGCCTCACAGAAATTTTCAGTGCCAATTATCGCCTATCAAGTCTCGGGTGAATATAGCATGCTGAAAAATGCCCAAAACCCTGCAATCATTTCAGAAACTCTGCTAGCTTGTAAACGCGCTGGTGCGGTGGGGATTATTACTTATTTTGCCAAAGAAATTTGCGCACAATTTTAAATAAATGAAGCTTGTTGTCAGGCAAGATTCTATGTTAGATTAGCCTGCAGATAAGTGTTTTGTTGTATTGGTAAAATTTATAATTATTGCCAACGATGAAGCTTTCATATTTTTATTTTTCCAATGATTACCTCCATGAATGACACTCCCGCGCTGATAACACTTGAAGATGAAATGAGTCGCTCATACATGGATTACGCCATGAGTGTGATTGTCAGCCGTGCGATTCCTGATATTCGCGACGGACTCAAACCCGTACATCGGCGTATTTTATACGCCATGAAAGAAAGTGGCTACGATTCTACGAAACCATTTCGCAAATCTGCCCGTATTGTCGGTGATGTTATGGGTAAATACCACCCACATGGCGATAGTGCAATTTACGATTCTATGGTTCGCATGGCACAACCGTTTTCGATGCGATTATTGCTGATTGCCGGGCAAGGCAATTTTGGTTCTATGGATGGCGATAAAGCTGCGGCTATGCGCTATACCGAGGCACGCCTGAATAAAGCCTCGGAAGCTCTATTAGAAGATATTGAAAAGGGCACAGTTGATTTTCAGCCTAATTATGACGAAACCGAAAGCGAGCCTGTGGTATTGCCCACCCGCATTCCTAATTTACTGGTTAATGGTGCCAGCGGAATTGCTGTGGGTATGGCAACCAATATTCCGCCCCATAATTTAGGCGAAGTGATTGATGCCACGTTAGCCTTACTAGAAAACCCTGATTTAACCGATGATGATTTATGCGACATGATCCCAGCACCAGATTTTCCAACCGGTGGCATTATTATCGGCAAGTCACAAATTCGCCATGCATACAAAACCGGACGAGGCACATTAACGATCCGCGCCAAAACCCATTTTGAAGATGCACCAAAAAATCGGCGGGCGATCATTATTACCGAAATTCCTTATCAGGTGAATAAATCGCGAATGATTGAAAAAATAGCAGATCTCGTGCGCGACAAAACTATCGAAGGCATTTCTGACCTTCGTGATGAATCCGACCGTTCTGGTGTACGCGTTTTCATTGAACTTAAAAATGACCAACAAGAAGATGTGATTTTAGCACAGTTATTTAAGCATACGCAAATGCAGCAACGTTTCTCAATCAATTTACTCGCACTTAATAACAATCGCCCTGAGGCTTTAAGCTTAAAAACCATCTTAAAAACCTTTCTAATTTTCCGTGATACGATTATTATTCGCCGTACAAGGTGGTATTTACAACGCGCGCGTACGCGTGCACATTTGTTGGCAGGGCTATTGGTGGCTGTGCATAATATCGATCCTGTGATCGCCCTCATCCGTAATGCTGCCAACCCCCAAACTGCACGCGATGCCCTGATGGCACAAGCATGGCCAGTTGCCGAAATTGGCGAATTCTTAACGCGTATTGACGGCATTATTCGTGCCGAATTTAACAGTAAAGCCGTGATTCCAACCCATTATCACTTATCGCAAGAACAAGCCAAAGCAATCCTTGATTTGCGTTTGCACCGCTTAACAGGAATGGAACGTGAGAAAATTATTGCCGAGGCCCATGAATTGGCGACTGCAATCGCAGAATATATTCTTATCTTACAATCCAGCGCGAAACGTCAATTTATTATCGGCGAAGAAATGCGAGAAATTAAAGAAAAATTTTCTGACCCACGACGCTCTGAAATTAGCGATCTCATACTCGATGAAGATGAAGATATCGAAGCCCTGATTCAGCGTGAAGATATGGTTGTCACCATTACACATAAAGGCTACATTAAACGCGTACCCTTGATGGTGTATCGGGCGCAAAAACGTGGCGGACGCGGGCGTTCTGGCATGTCGATGCGTGATGAAGATTTTGTTAGCCAGCTTTTAGGGGCAAGTACACATACAACTTTGCTATTTTTTACCAGCAATGGTGTTGCCTATCAGCAAAAAGTCTGGCGTCTGCCAATCGGCGAACCTCAACATCGTGGCAAACCCTTAGTCAATTTAATTCAAATGCCAGAAAACGAGTATATTACTGCGATTATGGCATTGCCTGAAGGCGAATATGCCGATAATCTCAGCATCATGTTTGCAACTTCTAAAGGCTATGTCAGGCGCAATCATCTCAGTGATTTTACGAATATTCGTAGAAATGGTTTGATTGCAATGAAGCTAGATGAAGAAGATGGCACCCTTATTGATGCCATTATTTGCTCGGATAATGATGATATCTTGCTTACCACTTGCAAGGGGAATTCAATCCGCTTTAAATCCGACAGCATTCGTTTGTTTAGTGGGCGCAATTCAGTAGGGGTGCGTGGCATTAAATTAGAAGATAATGATGCGGTTGTCGGCATGTCTATTTTAACTCATCACGAATATTCTAGCGATGTTCGCGAAGAATATGCCCGCTACCATATCTTAGAGCGCAAAGGCGAAGAAAAAACCTTGGAAGAACACAAAGAATTAGAGATCTTGCGTGAAAACTCTGTGCTAACAGAAATGGCAGAAAAAGATGAATTTATTCTTTCAGTAACTGAAAATGGCTATGGCAAACGAAGCTCTGCCTTTGAATATAGGATCACTAACCGTGGTGGTAAGGGCATTGCCAATATGGCAATATCCGAACGTAATGGTGATGTTGTTGCTTCTTTCCCCGTAAAAGCAAGTGATCAAATTATGCTGGTAACCAACAAAGCTCAGCTTATTCGCTTCAGCGTTGAAGAAATTAGAACCGTAGGGAGACGCACCCAGGGAGTGACTTTAATTAAAGTGGCTTCGGGTGAACATGTTGTCTCCGTAGCCCATATTGCCGAAACCGAAAATGATGATGATGCCATGCTTGATAATGGGAATTTAAGTGCTATTGCCCCAACACAAAGCGAAAATTAATGGGACTTGTTGGTATTTATCCGGGTTCTTTTGACCCCTTCACTCGCGGGCATGGTGATATTACCAAGCGAGCAGCGAGATTTGTTTCAAAACTTATTATTGGTATTGCTGAACATAATACGAAAACAAAACTTTTCACCGTAGAAGAGCGCCATGATATGATTCAAGCATCGATCTGCGATATGCCTGCTGATTTGGTGAAAAAAATAAGGATTCTTGCTTTTGATGATTTGCTGGTAAATTTTGTTCGTCGCAACCAAGCGGATGTTGTGTTTAGGGGGCTTCGTGCCACCACAGATTTTGAATATGAGTTTCAAATGGCAAGCATTAATCGAAAATTAGATGAAAATGTTGATACCTTATTTTTGACAGCATCCGATAAATACCAATTTATTTCCTCGAGCATGGTTCGTGAAATTACCCAGCTTGGTGGCAATATTGAAAATTATGTCTCGCTCGCTGTGAATAATAAATTAAAAGAGAAATTATTAAAAAAATAGAAAGTTAACTTCATGCTTCGTCATTACCCAATATTTTCTCCCGTAATTTTCTGGGCATTATACCTGAAAGAGATCAAACGCTTTTTAAGTGTGCCAACGCAAACCTTGCTTGCCCCTGTCATCACCTCAATGTTATTTTTTGCAGTTTTCACCCTCGCCCTCGGGCGTAGCGTTACGATCATCAATGATTTCGCCTTTGCCATTTTTATTGCACCCGGGCTCATCATTATGGGTATGTTACAAAATTCATTTGCCAACACATCATCATCAATGATGATTTCTAAAATGCAGCGTAATTTGGTCGATGTCTTAATGTCGCCAATATCCTCGTTTGAATTTGTTCTTGCCTTTGCTTTAGGGGCAACAACGCGAGGAATTATGGTTGGAATTTTAACTTACATTGCCATTTGTTTTTTGGTCAATTTGCCTTTGGCCCTTCCATGGTTAATCATTTTTTATGGAATCTCTGGTAGCTTAATGATGGGGCTTTTGGGCTTACTTGGTGGAATTATTTGTGAAAAATTCGACCATATTGCCGCTTTTACGAATTTTATTGTTGTCCCATTATCCTTTCTTTCTGGAACATTTTATTCCATTAAACGTCTGCCTGAATTGTTTCAAAATATTACCCTGTTCAATCCCTTCTTCTATCTAATTGACGGATTTCGTAGCGGATTTTTAGGCATTAGCGAAACCAATCTTTGGCTCTCTATCCTGATCATCCTTCTTTTCAACAGCTTCCTATTTACGCTTACTTGGTATATTGTGGCACGCGGTTGGAGAATTAGAAATTAGCTACACTTACATTCAAGGCGAGTAAAATTGCATCAAAATCGATTATCTCCCAATGATCTCTAAGGACAAACCTTTTCCTAGATTCTCGTTGTGTATTTTTTGGACCATGCTTCATGTAGAATTGCGCGTTATGGTAACAATGGAAAACTATACTATTTTCTCATCTACAATCAATTACGTTCTTATGATTATGGTTTTCGCAATCATCGTGCCTAATAATTTGGAAAGTCAAATTCATACGATTCCATTTCTGATATTCATCGCCCCTGGTTTGGTGATGATGAATATTTTCGAAAACGCTTTCAATCAAACCTCATTTATGATCGTTTCGAGGCGAAGTTTAAACTCATTAACTGAGTTGCTAGTCACGCCGATTAATGCCATCGAGATGATCCTGGTACAAAGCCTTTCTGGCACGATCCGCGGGTTGGTTTTAGGCATGATTACCCTAATTTTCTGCCTACCCTTTGTGCCAAACCTTACCCTAATATTTCCCTTCACCGCATTATTTTATGCCATATCAGCAGCTTTTCTCTTTGCCCTACTGGGCTTTTTATATGGCTTAGTCTCGTATAAATGGGAGCATTTATCACTTTTTCAAAATTATTTTTTAATCCCATTTTCCTTTCTTTCCGGTGCTTTTTACAGCATTGATATTTTGCCTGAATTTTTGCAAAAACTTAGCCTATTAAATCCATTTTTCTATCTTATCGATGGCTTCCGCTACAGTTTTATCGGATATAATGAATCCAATTTGCATCATGGGATCGTGCTAATTTGTATCTTAAACACCTCCTTGTTTGCTTTTGCAAGCTGGGTATTTTCTCGTGGATTTCAACTTCGAAACTAACAGGTAGATTACTATGCCCAACTCAAAACCTAACCCCCTACCCTTATTTTCATGGCGCATTTGTTGGACGATGATCTATGCTGAAATCCGCGTTATGAGCACAATGTTCGGCTTTACCATTTTGCCCTCAATCATTAATGCAATATTGCTAATTATCGTATTTGGATTGTTACTCCCGATTGGATTCGATCACGAAATTAATGGCATCGCATTTTTAATTTTTATCACGCCGGGTCTGGTAATGATGAATATTTTCCAAAATGCTTTTAGCCAACCCGCTTTTGCGATTGTCTCACGGCGTATGTTTGGTTCTCTCAATGAATTATTACTCACCCCAATTAACCCTGTGGAAATGGTTTTGGCCCAAATTTTTACTGGCACGGTGCGCGGAGTTGCAATCGGCACGATCACCTTTGTGGCATGCCTACCCTTTGTGCCCAACATTACCATTATGTACCCCTTCACAGCTTTATTCTATATTTTATCCGCATCGATTTTACTGGCATTATTAGGGCTATTATGCGGTTTAATTGCGCAAAAATGGGAACAATTATCGATCTATACCAATTTTATCTTAATTCCACTATCGTTTCTTTCCGGAACCTTTTATAGCATTAAAAGCCTATCGCCTTTTTTTCAAACCCTCACTTACTATAATCCACTTTTTTATCTCATTGATGGCTTGCGCTATAGCTTCACCGGACAGCATGAAAATGGCAACATGATCTGGGGCATGATCTTAGTTTGGACTTTGAATATCATCTTGTTTGCCATCACCACCTTTTTGTTACATCGAGGTTATCGCCTGCGCGGATGAAATCGCTGAAACCAATTTTCTTGAACCAAATATCAGAAATGGCTACAAAAATTCCAATATTTTTTATCACTTGAAAGTAACATCAAATTTATGAAACAATTTACAACAATATTATTTAACAATTGAAATTGGAGATCCTCATGCGCTATGAAGCCTCTTCGCCCGAAAAATACATTGCACAATTGCCTGAAGAGCGTAAAGCCCCCATGCAAAAATTGCGAACCATCATCAAAGAGAACCTTCCCAGTGGTTTTCAAGAGACAATGAGCTACGATATGATTGGCTATGTGGTGCCACATACATTATATCCAGACGGGTACCATTGCAATCCAAAACTTCCCTTACCCTTTATCAACATTGCTTCGCAAAAAAACTTTGTAGCACTGTATCATTCTGGTATTTATGCTAGCAAAGAATTATTAGCTTGGTTCGTTGCTGAATATCCAAAACATAGCAACCGAAAATTAGACATGGGGAAAAGCTGTGTTCGCTTCAAAAAAATGGATACTATTCCTTACAAACTCATTGGAGAACTCGCAACGAAACTCACAACCGATGAATGGATCAAGATCTACGAAAACCGCAAAACAGCCAACAATTAACTTTACCGGTAGAGAAAGTGAATGGTAACAATGAAGCACGAATGGCACATGATCATAACATTAGCCCTTCACAATATCTTAACCTGGTGCAATACACCAAAATTTAGTGTTGTAATATATTTGCCTTCATTTATATTTTAATTATGAGAAACCCATAGTTAAAGTAGTGAAATGGCTAAAAAACAAGAGTTTATGGTAGAGCACAGCGAAATCAAGCACTTACTATCAGAAATGATTGAAAGTGAGGAGGGTAAAAGTAGTGAACACCTCCTTAATAAAGTAAAAGCTCTGTTCCGCATTAAAGAAACCGAAGTTTCCTATCAAAAATTTAACTTCAAAAGGAATAAAAAATATGCCAAAAATTTGCTTTTATTTCATATTCATTTTGATATTTCTCGTAACCATTTACACCAAGCACTTTGCAATATCACAAAATTTTAGATGAGCTTTATCCAAACGGTTTTAAGCAAAAAGATTTTATGGAAGTTGATTTGTATGAAAACATACAATCACAATTAAGCAATGCAAAGATAGAATCACATAATACAGAAATTGATAATCTTATTTCAACAGTTGAAATGTTTGGTAATCTTGCTGTTATGAAAGAAATTGAAAATATAAAGAACCATAAGGAATATCAAGATGATAACCCGGATTATACATGCAAAATTATTGAATTATATAGGGGCGATCAATATCGCACAATCATTTTTGAATGCCGAACTTGAACAACATGCAAATCACCCAGGTTTATATTTCTGGCAAGCGATTATCTTACTGAAAGAAAAACAGTCAAAATATAAGAAAAGTGCCCAATATGAGTTAATGGCAAACGAAATGGGCTTAACGCTGAGAAATGCAAAGCCAGAGCATTGATGAAGCCTCACAGGCGTTTGCTTGCAGGCAAGTAACCTATTAGGTGAAGATTTTGAAAAAAAGCCTTACGGAAAAAGAGAATGGGCGTGCCACTTTAATACATTGCATGCTTTAGATAATATTTATATTTATATAATAATCGAGGCAAAAAGAAAATTAAACCAATCTTTTGGTGAAATGAAAAAAACGCTTTTTACTCAGAAAACAAAAGAAATTTTGTTAAAAATATATCCAAAATTAAATTCTCATCCCTTTAACATAGATATTATCTGGCTAGATTTAGTTGAACATTTAAATCATGATCTTTACGTAAGTGAGGTTGCGAAGGTTTTAAATAAATTCTTAAAATTAGATCCATCTGATAAAACAATTAGCACCGTGATGCACGCGCTAGATTCTGGAAATATTTTTGGAAATTTTTGGAAACATGTCGAATGTCTCCCCAAAACAAATATTCTTAAAATTAGCGATAAAGTTTCGCAATAGCATATTGCGCATGATGTTCATCATAAAAACAAGCAAGCACATTAATTATGAGCTGATAACAGAACATGCTGTTTCCAAATAATAACCTAAATCAGGAGGATCGGTATCATCAACCTCTTGAAATTTTCAATGAAGCTGTTGCTAAAGGCATTTACCAAATTGACGAAAAAATTGGCTGGTATCGCATTTGGGCGGAAATTGCGATCTTTGAAACGGGCAGAGGCAATATAGAAAAATGCAAGCAGATAAAGAAAGAATATCTATCTGATAAAAATATAATTGATTTGGCACAAGCTGGGTATAATAGCCTTTGTAGTTTTAACGACGATTTTGATTTTCCCAGTAATCACTTTTTTTTCATTTCACCGCGCAACTTCCACATATGATAGAAGCGTTGAAAAGTATGCGTGGATAGTCTCAACAATAAACCACCCAAGAACGGGAAACCTAATAGAAAATCAATATAAGCGTAGAAGCGAAACCTGCGAAAACCCATATGGTGAGCCAGTAGTGGAATATGATTCAAAACATAGTGCTTATATCAATGTAAATTTATTAAGTGAAAAATATGACAAAGACTTAATGGGTGCGGCAGATATTAAGAACAAAGTTTCAGCATCCGGTAAATCTGAATAATGACAATTCAAATCACCCCCTTTGCCGATGCCATTGCATTCCAGCAACGCAAAGTTACCCTGCCCACCAGAACATGGCGTGATATTTGGGCGAATGCTCATGATAATGCCTTTGTAGTAGCAGGTGTGATGCGCGATGAAATGCTGGCAGATATTCAAAATGCAGTGATTAAAGCCCAAGATGCAGGCAAAACTATCAAAGATTTTCGTACCGAATTTGATAATATTTTGTCACGGCGTGGCTGGTGGACTGAAAAATTAGCAGACCCAAAATATAAACGCTGGCGCACCAAGGTAATTTATGAAACCAATTTACGGCAAAGCTATAATGCGGGCAGGTTAAAACAAGCCAAGCGACTGGGGCGTAAATATGCCCGCTATGTAGCAGTTGGATGATAGAACCAGAAACGCGCATAAGGCGTGGAATGGCACGATATTACCTATTGAAGACCCCGTGGTGGCAAACCCACACCCCCATGAATGGCTGGGGCTGTAGATGCTATGTACAATATTTAACCGAAAACCAAGCCAAAAGAATGTTGGGCGGACGCGACCCAAAAAATGAAACCGCGCCACCCATTTATTATGATTCTTATATTTTATCAAAAGGCAAAATTACACGGGGCAATTCAAAACGGTTTGGCAAAATTCGTGGGCAACGCATAAATGTGCCACGTGGAATTTCGCCCGGCTTTGGGCACATGCCCGGGGCTTCAAATATTTTAAGCCCCGCCGCACGCGCTTTGGAACAGCATGATAATTTAACCCTTATAAAAAGTTACCCTCCTGCATCTTTACCAGAATTGCCTGTGTTAAAAGCGAAAGCACAAATAATTTCTGAACGAAATATTAACAAGGAAAAATTTATCAATGTTTTTAAATCTATCTTTGGCAGTGGTAAAATTTATAAAGACCCTATTGATAATTACTTAAAAATTGATAAATCTTTAATGCAACATGTCATTCAAAATAAACAGTATAACAGGGCAAGGTTTTTGTCATTAATTCCAGAAATCATTGAAGACCCACAAGAAATATGGGGCGAATGGTATAAAGATAAAGATACAGGTAAATCAAAAAAACGCCGCCGCCATATAAGATTAATTGATTATGTCGATGAAGGAAAACAACCTAAATATTTTATTTTAGCAGCCGATAGCGATAATGGCTATTTTTCTGGGGTAACATTAGTACCTTATAGGGCGAAAGCAATCAAAAGAGTAAGACGCGGAAAGTTACTATATAGAAAAAACAAATGAAAGCTTGGTCATCCATGTCTAACTAGCCGTCAACCTTTAAGCATTGTGACACGGCACCCTCAAAAGCTATAAGTTAACAATAGCATATTGATAGTAAAATTCAAGAAAAATATTAAAAACCTTGATTCGCATATTTCCCCATAAAATCTACGAACAAACCCTGCATAATAGATATGTTAGCAACCGATATTATTATGCAGGTATTTTATGGCACATTCCACCGAGATTGAAGTTTTTAAATCAGGCACCCGCCCCGATAGTTCTGGGCGCATTGTTACCATTACGAATGACCAATTAGATGAAGTGATTAGCAATTATCAGGAAAGCAGTGCCCCTTTGGTGCTTGGGCACCCGAAAGATAATCACCCCGCATTTGGTTGGGTAGATAGCCTAAAACGAAATGGCGATATTCTAATCGCACAAGTTTCAAAAATTCCCAACGAAGTTAAAAATTTGATTGATTCCAGACAATATAAAAAAAGTTTCTGCCAGTTTTCGTGCCCCAGCAGGCAATATTTCTTTGCGCCATGTGGGTTTGTTAGGGGCAATGGCACCTGCTGTGAAAGGTTTGAAAGAAGTGACTTTTGCCGAAGAAGAAGATTACGCCACATTTGAATTTAGTGGATCCGTGCCAGAAAGCAATCCACCTATCCAAAATCAAGAACCCATTTTGAATAAGATTTTAACAACCCTTAACCAATTAGTTAAAGGGGCAAGTTTTACTGAAGCTAAAGAAGAAAAGGAACCAGAAATGCCAGAAACAAATGATGCTGAAAATTTAGCAAAAGAAAAAGCTGAATTAGAAGTAAAAAAGCAAAAATTAGAAAAACAGCAAGTGGAATTTGCGGAAGCAAAACGCAAAACTGAATTGGCAAATATGCAAAATAGATTTGATGCTTTGCTTGCCAAGGGCGAAATTAATAAGGCTATCCGTGATTTAACTGTTAATTTTGCAGAAGAAATCACCAACCCCGATATCGCTGAATTTTCTGATAAATCCGAAACCGCCTTAGATGCATTTGCTAATTTCAGCGAAAATCTAATTAAAGCGGTAAAAGAAGGTACGCCTGAAACAGGTGAAGCCACCCCTGATGATGTGGCTTTTGCAGAAGATTCAAATGACGCTGACGCATTCGCCGTTGCTATCAAAGAAAAGCAAGCCGCCAATCCAAACCTAACAACCTTAGAAGCGGCTGAAATGGTTAAAAAAACGAAAGGGCGTAAATAATGCAAGATAAATTATTAATTAAAAATTATACCGCAACCACCACCATTAGCAAAAATCGTGCGGTAGAATTAGTAACGGGTGGTGTCGCACAAGTAACTGCCGCCACTGATTTTATCATCGGCATTGTGCACCCCGAATTAGATGCGGTATCGGGCGGGCGGGTTGATGTAGTACAGCAAGGTATCACTCAAGCTGAAGCAGGTGCGGCAATTGCATTGGGCGCATTTTTAACAACCGATAGCCAAGGGCGGCTGATTACCCGCCACAGAAGGCAACCGCGTGATTGCAGTGGCATTAGAAACTGCCACGGCGGCAGGTGATATTATATCTGTGCAAATCATACATACGAATTTTTAATTTATTTTTTAAGGAATTTTCAAAATGGCTGAAACCACCCCATTCACTCTAGACCCTGAATTAACAGGCGTTACAAAGGCTTATCAAAACCCTGCCCATACATACATCGCACCACAAGTTTTACCACGCGTGAATGTTAATGTTAAAAAATTTGACCATGAAATTATTGAAGATGGTAAGTATCTTACAGTGCCAAATAACAAAATGGGCAGAGCATCCACAGCACCCGAAGTTAATATTGGTTCAACGCGTTTAACCGCATCTTGTGAAGATTATGGTTTGGAAGATGCCATCCCATTGGATGATATTAATCAAGCGCAAAATGCTGTTCAAGCGCAATCAAACCCATTAATGAAAGCGACCACATGGCTTACCAGCCTACAAATGATTGCGGTTGAAAACGCGTTGCTAATATTGTGCAAAAAATCTCAAATTATGGCACAGACCTGTCCAAAATATTATCAGGCAACAGCCAATGGAATAATGATGCATCTGACCCAATTGCAGCTATGCTAAAAGCATTAGATCTGCCATTAATCCGCCCAAATGTTGTCGTGATGGGGCAAGAAGTATGGACCGCCTTAATTTTAAACCCTAATACAGCAAAGCGCATTTCTGGCAATGATGCTTCTGGCAGAATTATCACTAAAGAAGCGTTAGCTTCTGTACTTAATGTTAAAGAAGTTCTTGTAGGGCAAGCTTTTATTAATACCGCTAATCCCGGGCAAAATGCTACGATTTCACGGCTTTGGGGTAAAGATATTGCGATGTTATTCATCGACCCTGCCGCCAGCAATCAAGGCGGTGTTACTTTTGGTTACACTGCCACCTATGCGGATCTGCAGGTGGATAGGCGTATGGATAGTAGCCCGTGGGCGCGGTGGCAGTGTAATTGTGCGCGTTACCGAGAGCTGTAAAGAAATTATTGTCGCTAAACGTGCGGGTTATTTATTTAAAAACGTTATTGCATAGGGAAGAAAATAATGCTTAGAAAAAAACCAAAACCAAATGAAGCCTCACAAGAGAATTTTCCTCCCCAGACTGCACCCGATAATGGAGATAATGATGCATTGTCGGGTGCAATTTTTCAGCTTGACGATGGAATTGACGACCATTGGACAAAAGCAGGCGTACCAAATGTTAACCATCTGCAAAACATAACAGGCTTAAAAAATCTAACGCGCAAACAAGTGGAAGCAATTAGCGATAGACAGCGTATTACAAAAGAAGATACACCCGCACCAAAAACTACCCCATTATCCGAAAATGGATATATTTTACTCACCAATTTAAGACATGATGCACAAATTAAAAATCAAGATTTTCTACAAATTATCAAAGATATTTTTATCGCACCCGATATCAATATTTTAGATTTTATTGAAAAATTGGGCAATAGCTTTGATATGCCATTATACGCATTTCATGGCAATAAATTAAGCAGGTTTGAAAAAAATATATCTGACACAGCCATTTTTGAAACGGCAAGAAATGTTAGCGCGACAAAAATGGTTAACAGCATCCTGTACCCGCATAATGTGATGGTGATTATAGGTGGCACAGATATAAATTGCCCATGCTGAAATTACACAAGCCAGTAAAGGTTTTAATGGTGCGCAAACCCATACTTATTTTATGCCTCATTATACCCCAAATGCTTTAGCAAGCGCGTGGCGGATAGGTGCGTTTAAGAGAAATAACAAAAACTATATTGAAATTATCACCGAAGGTTTAAGCCAAGATATTATTAAACCCAGCGGTCAAATCATTTTTGATAATGAAAAATATATCGTTATGAATTGCCAGTCTTCTATTTTACCTACCACGCCCGGGCGGATAATTTATCAAATCGTGAAGGAAGAAAATGTTAGATTTTGACCTTAAAAATAATGGTAATGGCGAATTGATATGGGTATTTAAACAAAATATTCCCATTAGCAAGATTATTACTACTGTACAAATTTTAACTAATGCCCGTGGTTTGAATACACAAACCGGGTTGGAAGAAAATGGCTGGTGGGGCAGTGAAAATGTGGGTGGTCAATTATGGCAGTTTCGTTTGAGAACCACTAATAACGTTGCATCTGAGATTAATAGCGAAGCCGAAAATATTCTACAAAATTTACAAGATAATAAAATTATTAAAGATTTTGAAATTGAAATTAGCATTACGGGTGAAGTGGCAGAATTATTGATAAAAGTCGATGGTGAAGTAATTTCACAAGGATTGAATAGATGAAGATTTGGGCAGAAATTATGCGCATAAGCCGTGGTGGGTCTGCTCCACAAGTGAAAGGCAATGGACAGATAATTGATACACTTGCCATTCAGCAATATGGCATCGCATCTGGTTCTCCAGAAAATTCACACGCGCTGGTTATTTCTACTGCAGGTGTTCTGCACGAGTTGTTATGGCAGGTAGCCCCACCAATGCGCCAACGGCCAATGCGGGCGAAGTAATTATTTACGCAGGCGGCGGACAAGAAATAACATTAGATAATGATGGCAATATCAATATTACAGGTGCCACCAACATCAATATAGATGGTGCCCGTATTTTGAAAGAAGGTGATCAAGTTTCAATTCCATGCACGACACCCGATACAATAACAGGCACAGCACAAGGTGAAATTACCTTGTTAAACACTGATTAAAGGATATTTAAATGCCTATTAAAACTAAAAAACAAACTCAAATTTATAATGAAATCTTAGATGATATGGTGGCACAAGCGGGCGATGCTTCTATCCGTTTGGTGCAACATCCGCTGAATGTATTAGCGCGTACAATATCAGCTTCATTAGAAGATATCTATGGGCAATTACAGCAAAGTGTTAATAA
Source organism: Alphaproteobacteria bacterium (assembly GCA_965206365.1). Taxonomy (GTDB): domain Bacteria; phylum Pseudomonadota; class Alphaproteobacteria; order JABAAW01; family JAHZMA01; genus CBDBJL01. The sequence goes on along the minus strand of CBDBJL010000009.1, from coordinate 55,700 downwards.
TGCTTTTGTAACCACCGCCATTGGTAGTGATTTGGATAGACTTGGAAGGGTTTGGAATGTTGCGCGCGGGCAAGCCACAAAAGCAACAGGCATTGCCAAATTCACAGGTGCCATCGATGCAATTATTCCTACGAATACTCGTGTTTCAATTGCATCTGGTGAAGAGTTCTTGGTAACTGAACAAGCAGTAATTCGTGTTGACGGTACTACTGATATTAATTTCATCGCGGCAAATGGTGGTGTTTCCAGTAATGTGCCTGCTAAAATACCCTTAGCTTTGGTCAACCCCCTTACAGGCATCGCACCTAACGGAACAATTATTGGCGATGGTTTCACAGGTGGCACAGCACTTGAAAATGACAGTAATTATCGCGCGCGTATTTTGATTGAAATTCGCAATCCTTTACAAGCTGGGACTGAAACTGATTATATTTTTTGGGGTTTGGATAGGCAATCACATAATGTGTCTGTTACCCGCGTTTGGCCAGCAGGACCTAGCATAATTGATGATGTAGGCAAAATTACCATTATTTTTGCTGTAGATGGCGGGCAAGGTGATTTTTTAACCCCGCCATCTGAATTGCAAATACTTGCCGTTAAAAATTACATAGATACCGTGCGCCCGATGGGTGCTTTCATTACCATAAATCCCCTAGTTTCTGAAGATGTTTCCATCACAATTTCAAAACTTAGCCTTATTGATAATTATGAAATGGCAACGGTAGAAGCTACTATTAAGGCTGATTTAGCCAGCTTGTTTTTACGGCACGCTATTCCTGATATCGCAATGCCACTAAGTGCGATTTATGAAACAATAGCATTTTCAGAGGGGGTGAATTCTTTTGATTTAATTGCTCCTGAAAATAATATTAACACCACTGAAAATGGCGCAATTCTAAAATTAGGTGAAGTAACATTCACCGCTTGATGCATGAAAGGAACTAGATAATGAAATATAACCCACCAAATTAATGAAGGTGCAAATGCACCTTTTTCAAATGGCAACCCATCAGCAGGTGAAGAAGGTTCGATTATTCCTGCACAGGCACTTGAATATCCGCAACGTGAAATTGTGAACGTTATTCAGCAAGCAACACACCAAGGTGGTGACCCCCCTATATAATGATGATTTAACCCAGCTTTATCAGGCGATACGGCAATTATGCGCGCCAGCGGGGCAAACCATGGCATGGGCGGGCTCGCTTAATAATGTGCCGTATGGTTTTTTGGTTTGTGATGGGCAGGCAATTAGCCGCACCGATTATGCCGATTTATTTAGCGTTCTGGGCACGCTTCATGGCGAAGGCGATGGTAGCACCAGCTTTAACCTGCCTAATTTGCAAGATAGGTTTTTGCTAGGGCGTAGCAATGCCCATGAGGTGAGCACATCAGGCGGCGCATTTGCAACCGACCCGCATCAGCTAACGGAGGCAGAGATGCCCACCCATAAACATATTGTGCCACTTGAGGTTAACAGCCAACTTGCACTCCGCTATGGTTCAATTAGACCTCCCAGTTTTAGTTCTGAGTTTAACGCTTAACGCGCCTGAACGTAATGAATATAATCCCTACACCAGTCCTACAGGCGGAAACCAACCCCATAGCCACAACAATACCCCACCTTATTACGCACTGATTTATATGATTAGGACGTAAAAATAATGCGTAATATTAAAATATTAAAATGCGGGGGTTCAAGGGAGTCATCGCAAGGTGGCGAATAGCCACCGAGAAGCGATGTCGCACCCCCTTGTAAAAGAAATCTAAACGAAGCCGAATGGCGCGAGCAGCACCCCGCTTTGCCACTCGGTTATTGGGCAACAAGCTAACCCGCCACCCTCAAACATCATACAAGAAAATGCTCTCCGCCTCTTTGTGGCAAAACCACAAAGCCTGTCAAGGCGGATTTTTATAGGAGATTCCCTATGACCGAGTCAACTCATCAGGCTGTTCAGCCTGTTAAACCCGTTGCGCCTTATTTGGGCGGCAAGTTCAAACTTTCAAAACAAATTATATCCATCATAAATCAAGTTCCACATACTTGTTATGCGGAACCATTTGTAGGTATGGGTGGAATTTTTTTGAGACGAAATTACCAAGCTTTATTTACTAAGAACTATAGGTGGTGTTTTTAAGCACCACCTATTTTTTTGCGGCTTGCAAAAACTGAAAAAAACTCAAACCATGTTTCGAATGAGAGCAAACCATATTTCGCGCTACATTGTATAAAACTCAATAGGCGACATCACACTCGCCTATTTTTTTGCGCTAATGTGGAGACAAAAAACTGAAAAAGTATCAAACCATCTGTCCGAAGGTATCATTTCATGTGGCGCGCTACATACAACCCCAGAATAAACACCTTGGGCCTCAAAACCAAAAGATGGCATCCCCAACGGGATTCGAACCCGTGTTGCCGGCGTGAAAGGCCAGTGTCCTAAACCTCTAGACGATGGGGACATAATCAAACAATCATTCAAGCTTTTACATTGATCTTAGGGTACAGTCAAGGGCTATCTTTCATCCTAAGTTTTATAGAAAAATATTTTCTGGCATTATTATTGCTTTTCATTATTCGATAATATAAAATATCGCTAATTTTGAAGCGAATCCTTTTATTAAGGGGAGAGAAATGAGTGTTTTAGGTATTTTTGCGCCTATCACCGCATCCATAAAATTCAATACTGATAGTTTTAATATTATTTCAGAATCAGTTAATCTGCAAAATGTGAATGGCTCTAAACGTAGCCGTTTAGAATTTGCAACATTATTAAGCCAACGCAACCCTAATGCGAGTTTGAATGTTGCGAAATCAACGGGCCTTAAAACTCATATTCGCCAGAATGTAAGCGCGCAAGGGGCTTTATTTACCACCGGACGTTCCCTAGACCTCAGCATTAATGGGGCTGGCTTTATTCCGGTGCGGGCAGAAAATCCCGATGGTACAGAAGGTCCTTTACTATTAACACGAAACGGTGCCTTAAAATTGCAACAAGTGGATAACCCCGCCGTTCCGGGGGGCCAGGCCCATTATTTAGTAGATAGTGATGGGCATTATGTTCATGGTTGGTTGCCCGATGATATCGGTGCTTTTCCAGCAAAAACCGAAGCGAATTTCGAACGCATCGAACTCAACCCAGAAACCTTGATTTTGGAATCGCGCGCAACCTCACAAATCAATTTAAGCGTGAATGTACCCCATGATATCAGCCTATTGCCAGGCGCAGAATACCCACAAACACTTGCAATCTATGATAATTCTGGTGCGAAACATTTGCTAAACTTACAATTCAGCTATACCGGCACAGAAAATGAATGGTTGATGACCCCACTGATTGTAGATGAAAATGGCAATCCCATCGGTACTACAAATTCTCCTTCAATCCCGGTTACTTTCAACAATGTTGGGCGTCTTTCCGCTGGCAGTAGTGTTGATTTAGAGATAGACTTCGCAAATGGCAATTCTGCACAAATTAATGTGAATTATTCAAACTCCACCTCTTACGGAAAAACTTATGGGCTCACGGATAATAGCCAAAACGGGTATCCTGTTGGACGATTACAATATTATAACATTAGCAATACAGGAATCATTACAGGTTCATTTAGCAATGGTCGAAACGGCGTTATTGCCCAACTGGCACTTGTAGATGTTGCCAATCGCAATACGTTAACTCCAGTTAGCTCAATATCGGGTCCTAAATACCAGCTTAATGAAGAAAGTATGGATTTGCAAGTTCATGATTTACAATTAACCAGCCATGCCCAGTTTAATGCTGGAACCTTAGAAACCTCCACCATCGAATTAGCAGAAGTTTTTACCGAAATGATTCAAACACAACATTCTTATTCAATATCGAATAATGCTTTTAAGATTATTAACGAAATGATGCAGGTCGCATCAAATTTGAAATAGAAACGCAATTTATGATTCCAAAAACCATTCCTCCTTCCGATAAATTAACCACGCCCCTAATAATAATAATACACCACACATTTGATGCAACAATGCCAATAGTAACCAAAGCCCAGTAAGTAAAGTGAGAATGCCAAGCATAAATTGTACGCTAACCCATAATAACAAATAACGTACAGCATACACATGATGATATTTGCTCACAAGTGCCATCGCCCCTAGCATTGTTAGCATTCCTAAGATCCGATGATGAAATTGCACAGATGCTGGGTTTTCAAAAAAAATAATTTGCCATAATTTATATGGCAAACCCACAGAATCATTCGCATCATATGGAATATAATCACTGGGGATAAACCCAGACCCCATGAAAGGGAACTGGTTATAAATTAAACCCGCACGCGTACCCGCAACCAATGCTCCCGCAAAAATAGTTGCCACAACCAACCCCAAAAAAAGCAATCGCCCATTTAATTGCCAGCGAATTGGATGAAGTAAAATTCTATGATACCGCAAATAAGCCTCCCAAATGGCAAGCATAATTAGCAAAGCCAAAAATAAATGTGCAACAAGCCGATACTGACTTACATCAACCCGAACGCTGAGTCCACTTTTTACCATCCACCAACCCAAAATAGCCTGACAAACCCCCAAAAATGGAATCAATAGCAAGCAACCTACTTGCCGAGAATCTAACTGGCGCTTGTACCAAAAATAACTTACCGGTACCAAGAAAATAAAACCCAGCATACGCCCCCAGAATCTATGCAAATATTCCCAAAAGAAAATTTGCATGAATTCTGTAAGCTCCATTGAAATGTTCAACAATTGATATTCAGGAATGGTTTGATAAAGCTGAAACACCCGTTGCCATTCCGCTTGGCTTAGTGGCGGAATGATCCCCATAAAAGGACGCCATTCTACCATTGAAAGTCCAGAATCCGTTAACCGTGTTGCGGCCCCGATTAAAATCATCACCAGGGTTGAACCCAGCAAAACGAAAAACCAAACCGAAATCAATTTTTCTGGTTGTGCTTGCTTACTAAGAGATTTATAAGAAAATATCATAATCACCATTAATTAGTTTTCCTCTTTAAAAGTCAAGCAGAGTATCGTATCTTCTAGAAATTATCCTTTTTTATATCCGAGGTTTTTAAATGTTTTCAAGCTCATCCTCACAAGCATTGCCAGCTTTTAGGATTATCCACCATGTTTATGCGATTATGTTGCTATTTGCCCTTACCGCTTGTAGCACGAACAAATCAGACGAGCCCGCCCCCGCTGATGTTTTATATCGCGAAGGGCAACTTGCTATGCATGCTGGGAATTTTCTTACAGCCAGCACAGCATTTGATGCCATTACCAATAATTATCCTTATTCAAAATTTAATTCATCAGCCATTTTACTAAGCGGCTATTGCAAATATCAACGCGGAGCTTATGACGACGCAATTCACAAACTTAATGATTACGCACGCAGCTACCCCGCATCAAAAAATATTGCCTACGCACTTTATCTTAAATCCTTATCTTATTATGAAAGAATTTCTGATATTCAACGCGATCAAGGCAACACCCAAAATGCCAAAGATAATTTTCACACTTTAATCAATCGTTTCCCCGAAACTAACTACGCCCGTGATGCAAAATTAAAATTAGCCTTAATTAATGCTAATTTAGCAGGAAAAAGCCTAGATATCGGCAGGCATCACCAAAAACGCAACCTTTGCTCTGCCGCCATCGCGCGTTTTCACGATGTTATCAATAACTACCCAACCACTGCACATACTCCCGAAGCCTTACATCGCCTAGTAGAATGCTATATCAGCCTAGATATCATAGAAGAAGCAAAAAAATCTGCTGCCATTTTAGGGCATAATTACCCTAACTCTTACTGGTACCAAAATAGCTGGCTGTTGATTAATAAGAATCAAGAAAAATAAATATATTGAAAATACACTATGCTTTATGATTTAACGATTCATAATATTGTCTTAATTACAGAATTGGATTTAGAGTTCCAAAATGGTTTAAGCATTCTTAGTGGTGAGACTGGGGCTGGAAAATCAATTTTGCTAGATTCACTAGGGTTGGCACTTGGAAGCAGATCAGATGTTGGGTTAATTCGTAAAGGAGCGAAAGAGGCCTCGGTAAGTGTAAGTTTTCTCGTGCCTAAAGATCATCCAGCTTGTACCTTATTGCGTGAAAATGAATTTGAGCTTATGGATAGAATCTATATTCGCCGTAAGATTTCACCCGATGGTCGAAGTCGTGCTTTGATAAATGACCAAAATGTCACCGTAAATTTTTTAAAACAATTGGGGGCACAGCTCGTCGAAGTTCAAGGACAATTTGACCAGCATCGTTTGCTAAATCCAGCCCACCATCTTCAACTTTTAGACGATTTTGGTGAGATTGATAAAACTCAGCTCAACTCATATTACAAAGATTATCAAACCTTGGAAGCAAAACTTACAGAGCACCGGATCGAAAACGAACAGGCCTTAAAAGAACAAGATTTCCTGCAATACTCAATTGCAGAAATCGATGCTCTTGCCCCCAAAAACGGTGAAATTGAAACCTTGGATGCTGAGCGAACCATGCTGATGAACTCTCATAAAATATCTGAGGCACTTACCCAAGCCGACCACCTTATTTCTGGGCAGAATGGTAGCTTACAAACATTACAGCTTGCCCTTAAAACCATTAATCAATTAAATATTAACGATGTTCGTCTGCAAAAACTCGCTACAGATTTTGAGACTGCCAGACTCGAGCTAAATGAAGCGCAACAAAACCTAACTCAGCTGATCAATACCAATGAAGCCGATCCCGAACAATTGCAAATGATTGATGAACGGTTATTTGCCTTAAAGGATCTTGCACGCAAACATCGTATTGAGGTTGATCATTTGCCTGATTTTTTAGAAAAACTACGTATGCAAGTTGATTTAATTCAACGAGGCGATGCTGCTTTAACAGATTTAACCAGCAAGCTGGAAGCGATAAAACAAGCCTATGAAACCGAATTATATGCGATACGTACGCTTCGAATTCAAGCTGCCGACAAACTAACCCAGGCAATCATGACAGAATTCCCAACATTAAAAATGCCCCAAGCCGAATTTACCGTAAATTTAACCGAAAAACCTGAATCTCAATGGAATGCAGAAGGTGGAGATCATGCCAGCTTTACGCTTAAAAGCAACCCTGGGCAAAGTGCGGGTGCGCTTAATAAAATTGCATCGGGCGGCGAACTTAGCCGAGTTTTATTGGCACTTAACCTTGTATTTTCTAAAATCCGCAATATGGCAGTATTGTTATTTGATGAGGTCGATAGTGGGCTCGGTGGCGAGACGGCTGCGGCAATGGGCAAAAGATTACAAGTTTTGGCAATGAACAAACAGATTATTGTAATTACCCATTCCCCACAAATTGCATCTTTGGCACAAGCCCATTATCATGTTAGCAAACATATTCTAGGCGAGGTTACCACCAGCCAAGTTAAATTGCTCAGTGCACAAGAACGCTTAGAAGAAATTGCCCGAATGTTATCTGATGGCACAATTACCAATGCCGCGCGTGCCGCTGCCTTGAAATTATTGCAAAACTCATTAACCCTTAAACTCCCTTAAACCCATGCCACCGAAAAAACCCAACAAAATTCTCCCACAATTTCTCAATAGCAACGAGGCAAAAGTTGAAATTGATAAATTAATGACCGAAATTAGTGACCATGATCACCGTTATTACCATGAAAATACACATATTATTTCTGATGCAGATTATGATGCTATGCGCCACAAACTCGCAGATCTAGAACAGGCTTTTCCTCAATTGCAACACCCAAATAGCCCTAGCAACCGCGTAGGGGCACCCATTGCCACAACTGGTTTTCAAAAAAGCACACATTCCCAGCCAATGCTATCACTGAATAATGGTTTTAGTGAAACCGATATTGCGAATTTCCTGAAACGAATTCATGATTTTCTTGGCATTGAAGAACGCCAAGCCATAGAAATTTTTGCTGAACCCAAGATCGATGGTTTATCCGTTGCCATCCATTACCATGATGGCATTCTAAATCATGCCATTACTCGTGGTGATGGAAATATCGGTGAAGATGTTACTGCCAACATTAAAACTCTACAAGATATTCCACACCGGCTTATCGGTGACTTCCCAGAAATTTTTGAAGTGCGTGGTGAAGTTTATATGGAGAAAATAACTTTTCATGAGCTAAACCACATTTTAGAAAAAAAATCTAAGAAACCTTTTGCTTCCCCGCGCCATGGTGCTGCCGGCTCACTACGCCAACGAAATGCCGCAATTACTGCCGCGCGACCATTACGTTTCTTTGCCTTTGATTGGCAATGTGCCATTGTGCCTACCATAACCGCTTCGGAAATGATGCAAAAACTTGCCTTATGGGGTTTGCCGATTAACCCACTCAATCAAATTTGCACCTCGATTGAAGAAATTCTCAACCATTATCAAAAGATCCAAACCCAACGTGATACCCTACCCTACGAGATTGATGGCATTGTTTATAAAATCAATAAGCTGGCATTACGCGAACGGTTGGGTTTTCTTGCCCGTGCACCCCGCTGGGCAATTGCCCATAAATTTCCTGCCGAAAAAAAACAAACTCAGCTAAAGGAAATCACGATTCAAGTTGGACGTACGGGTACGCTCACCCCCGTTGCTGAATTAGAGCCCGTTACGATTAATGGCGTGAGAATTACTCGGGCGACTCTGCATAATGAAGATGAAATTATTCGTAAAGATATCCGCATTGGTGATTTTGTTGAGGTGCAACGTGCTGGCGATGTGATTCCACAAATCACCCGTAATATTACTGCCGAAACCGAAACACGTGATCGCACCACCCCTGCACAATTTCAATTCCCAAAGCAATGCCCCGAATGCGGAAGTCTCGTTGCCCGCATCGATAACGGTAAAAAAACCTTATGCCTGGAAAATTTTACGTGTCCGGCACAAAAAATCGAAGGCTTAAAGCATTTTGTCTCTCGTGGAGCCTTTAACATTGAAGGGTTAGGCACAAAATTTTTAGAATTATTCCTACAGCAAAATTTGATTCAAAATGCTTCCGATATTTTTGAGCTAAAAAATAAGAAACCTGAATTACTGTCTTTGGAAAATTTTCAAGAAAAAGCAGTTGATAATTTATTAGCTGCCATCGAAACTGCTCGTAACATCTCCTTAGTAAGATTTATCTATGCCTTAGGAATCCACAATATTGGTATGAAAACTGCCAAAGATATCGCCCGCACCTATAAAAATGTGGAATCTATTTTTGCTGCATGGTATCATCTTGATCTGAATGAAAATCAACAATTTCTGATGGGCGTTAAGGGCTGTAGCCATACAATATTGCTAAATATTCAAACTTTCTTTGCCAATAGCGATAACCGGATATGGGTTGAAAAATTATGTCAGCAAATCCATATTCTTCCCCACAAAACGCACGAAAATATCGATACTATTTGGGCAGAAAAAAATATCCTCTTCACTGGAACACTGGAATATATGGGGCGCGCAGAAGCCAAAGAAAAAGCCGAACAGCTTGGCGGTACAATAATTTCAAGCGTTTCTAAAAATTTAGATTATTTAATTACCGGCAAAAACCCAGGAAACAAGCTGAAAAAAGCCACAGAATTAGGAGTTACAATCTTAAGCGAAGCAGAATTTTTCGCAATAATCGAGATAGATCATGATGAATCCTAAAAGTTTATCATTTTTTACTTTCTTTTTACCATTTTTTTCCATTGCGGGTAGATGAGCTAGATAGGCAATCTCTATTTCAAATCGAATTTCTTACCTATTTTCTAGCTTTTCTCACTTCCGAGACGACATCAACATCGGTAATATGAGTTCCATTTTCTGGACTCTCTAAGAGAGGCATAATTTCACCCTGACGACATAAACCATCAATATGGCTTCCAGCTTCAATCGCCAAAACTTCGTGCAAAATATTGCCTTCAATATGCGCATGCCCATAAAGCTCAACAATACGCCCGGTAATATCACCAATAATACGCCCAGAAACACGAAGGTGATCTGCAAATACTTTCCCAATCACAACCCCTTTTGGACCTACAGTAAGCACATTTGCACGTACATCACCATCCACTTTACCATCGATATGAATAGAGCCCTCAGTTGCCAAATTACCAGTAACGCGAAAAGTTTCGCTTAAAATTGAAGGTGCACGCTCACCCGCCGAGATTGGCGGAGAATATGATGAACCTGAACTAGCCATCTTACCTTTGTCCTTTATAAACATGTCTACCAGCTTGAATAAGTTTTGCTGGATCTATAGGTTTTCCTTGAAACCGAATTTCATAATGTACATGGGGTCCGGTACTGCGCCCTGTATTCCCCACTGTACCAATCACTTGCCTTAACTGTACCTGATCACCCTTTTCCACCGCAATTGATTGCATATGACCATAGCGCGTTATAAACCCACACCCATGATCAATTTCCACCATATTCCCATAAGCCCCTAACCGATCAGCATAAACTACCTTACCCGGAGAGGTTGCCCAAATCGGAGTATTATACCATGCTGAGAAATCAAGCCCATAATGAACCTCGCGCCCCTTGCCCGTAAAAGGGTTGGAGCGAAACCCAAAACCACTCGCAATACGGTGCGTTTCAATAGGGGTAGTTAATGGCATACAGCTAACAAAGGCCTGCATCGCTTCTAATTTATTCAGGCGATAATCTAGTTTCCCTTGATCAATATTCAACAAATCAGCACTTTTTGCCTCGTTTGTATCCAGCTTATGCGCAATCCCACCAATACCAGAGGATGGTAGCAAACCAATCTTGGTTAATCGTTTTATACTAATCCCACTAATATCAATAATATTACCAATAGAAGTTAGGCTATAATCGGTACGTTGAATCTCACGCGCAATCACACGGCGTTGCTGATCTTGAATGCTTGCAATCGTTTTAATCAACCCTTGAGCTTCAGCAAACATATCCCCTTCATCATAAAGACCGGCATCCAACTTCTCACCAATAATTGAACGTAGCGCAGTCACAAAATTAAGCAAAATTTGTTCCGTATTCTCACCCAATTCACGCCGAAGAAAAACCTGTTGGCGCATGCCATTAATATCATCACGCAAACCATCATTTTCATCAATAATATCCAAATAGGCTTGTTGTAATTCTTCATTGGTATTTGCCAGAGAATTTAATGATGCCTTTAGCGTTTTGCGTTCGCGTTGCGAGGCTTCATAAGCAGATTCTAAATTATTAATCTGGTCTGCCATCTCCTGACGGGTCAGCAAAAACACCTCATCTTTCTGGTCTAGCCTCTCACTTGCAATGATCTCATTTTCAATTTTTTCCCGAAGCCTTGCCAATTTACTATTATTAAGCCAATCATTCATCACGCGTAGAGTTTCCGGGCTGTTATAATTGAAACCACGAACATCTTCAATGTCATCATAAAGATTTTGCACCTCGTGATAAATATCACGAAACACAACCGAATTCTCACGCATCGTGTTAATGGTATGTTCAGCAACAAACAAACGAACGAATGAAAAGCCATAAAGCAAAGAAAGAGAAATAAAGGTAAAAGTTAAAACAAACACCACCAACCTTTGTTGCCATGCGGCAATAGAGATATGGCGAGAATAATGCCTTTTGCTAGAACGTAAAATAATTTCACGATCGTGAAAAATACCTTGCATAAAATGCCGGTACCTAGATACAAACCCTACTGGCTGTTGCCACATTTATCTACAACCTTAAAGAATAAATTCAATGATAAAAACTTTTAAAAAAACACCACCACCATCTGAGTATTTTTAAAAGGAAAATATATACACACACCAAAACTACCACGCCCAAGCAACAAACCCAAGCAATCATAAAAATGATTACCAAATAATAGCAAGATTTTCAACAAAAAATTAAAAAATTCTATAATCGATAATATCAATATGCTAAAAATAACCACCCATAATATTTTTGTCAAAGCTTTTCTTTTAAAATTCTATTCACCTCAGCAGGGTTAGCTTTGCCGCCGCTTTGCTTCATCACTTGCCCTACAAACCAACCTAGCAAGTTTTGATTGCCCCCTTGGTAGGATTGTACTTGTTTAGGGTTTTCCGTAATGATTTTTTCAATCATCGCCTCAATCGCCCCCGTATCGCTAATTTGTTGTAACCCTTTTGCTGCAATAATCACACCCGCATGCTTACCTGTTGCCATCATTTCATCAAAAACTTCTTTTGCGATGCGTCCCGATATTGCTCCGGATTCGATAAATTTAAGCAATTCATTTAATTGCGCTGCACTCACCGGAGATTCAGAAATAACCAGTTCTGCCTTATTCAAACGCCCTAACAATTCTGATATCACCCAACTACTTGCAAGTTTCGCAGAAACACCTTGCGCCACTTGCTCAAAATAATCACTTCTAGATTGTTCTACCACCAAAATATTTGCTTCATAAGCACCAATTTTATAATCTGCCATAAAGCGTGCAGATTTTGTATCCGGCAACTCTGGAAGCTGGGCTTTCATCTTCGCAATTTGCGCATCCGTAATCACTAATGGCGGCAAATCTGGATCCGAAAAATAGCGATAATCATGGGCTTCTTCCTTCGAACGCATCGACAAAGTTTCACCTTTTTGCACATTAAACAATCGAGTTTCCTGAGCAATAACACCGCCTTGTTCCAGAATCATAATCTGCCTTCTTGCTTCAAAATCTATCGCCTGACGCAAAAATTTAAGGGAATTGAGATTCTTAATTTCACACCTTGTCCCCAAATTATCCCCTAAAAGTCGCACCGACACATTCGCATCTGCCCGCAACGAACCTTCCTGCATATTCCCATCACAACTACCCACATAACGCAAAATGCTACGAATTTTTTCAACATAAAGCGCTGCTTGGTTTGCACAGCGCATATCGGGATGCGAAACAATTTCCATCAATGCAATTCCCGAACGATTCAAATCGATAAAACTTTTCCCCGGTTCTTGATCATGCAAGGATTTGCCAGCATCCTGTTCAAGATGTAATCTTTCAATTCTAATTTCTTGGGAGCCCTCGGGCAAATCAATCCATATTTTCCCGTTAGAGACAATCGGCTTATCAAATTGTGATATTTGGTAACCTTGGGGCAAATCTGCATAAAAATAATTTTTCCGCGCAAACAACGAATAATGATTCACTTGCGCATTCAACGCCAACCCCGTACGTATCGCCTGATATACGCATTCTTGATTAAGAACCGGAAGCATACCAGGCATAGCGGCATCTACAAAAGTTACTTGGCTGTTAGGCGCTGCGCCAAATCCAGTGGGTGCACTAGAAAATAGCTTCGAACGACTTGCCAGTTGCGCATGAATTTCAAGCCCAATCACCACCTCCCACTCATGCTGATTTCCCTTGATTAAATTACTTTTTTTGCCATCCATAGAAAATCTCTACCCCTAATTGGCACCAATGGCACGCGTAGCAACCGCATCAAAACCTAATTCTGCTTCAAAAGCCGCAGCAACACTTAACAAGGTTTCTTCATCAAAAGCGCGTCCAATCAGCTGCACGCCTAAGGGCAACCCTTGCTGGTTAATTCCGCTAGGCACCGATAAGGCTGGCAAACCTGCCATCGATGCAGGTACCGTAAACACATCCGATAAATAAGCTTGGAGAGGATCCTGACCAAATTCAGCAATCGGCTGAGCAGCATTTGGCGTTGTTGGTGCCAAAATTAAATCGCATTGCGTAAAGCTTTGAGCAAAATCTTCTTGAATCAACCGACGAATCTTTTGCGCCTTGATATAATAAGCATCATAATACCCGGCAGAAAGCACATATGTACCTACCAAAATTCGCCTTTTTACCTCATCGCCAAAACCTGCAGCGCGAGTATTTTTATACATTCCATCCAAATTGCCACCTTCGCGCGCACGCAACCCATAACGTACACCATCATAACGTGCCAGATTGCTAGAAGCCTCAGCAGGCGCAATCACATAATAAGCTGGCAAAGCATATTGGGTTAAAGGCAAAGATATTGGTACAATTTTAGCCCCTAAACCTTGTAAAATTTCTTGCGCCTGCTGGCAATTTTCGGCAATTTCGCCTTCAAGATTATCCGGGAAATATTCCTTAGCAACACCAATTCTTTTCCCTTGAATCGATTCTCCAACTGCAGAGATAAAATCAGGAACTCTCCGCCGTGACGTTGTCATATCTTTGGGATCATGCCCACACATAATTTTTAGCATTAATGCCGCATCATATACCGAACGCGTTACCACCGAAGCCTGATCCAACGAGGAAGCAAAGGCCACCATACCATAGCGCGAACAACGACCATAGCTCGGCTTAACGCCAACAGTGCCGGTTAACGCCGCCGGTTGGCGAATCGATCCCCCCGTATCTGTTCCTGTTGCCCCAGCAATTGCCAAAGATGCTACCGCAGCAGCCGAACCTCCCGACGAGCCCCCTGGAATTAAATCTTCAGTTGAATCTTGCATCTGCCAAGGGTTAATCGCTACGCCATAACAAGAATTTTTATTTGCTGACCCCATAGCAAACTCATCTTGATTTAATTTCCCAACCGTAATAGAGCCAGCATCTTGCAATTTTGTAACTATCGTTGCGGTATAGGGCGGCTTGAAGCCTTGCAAAATAAGGCTTGCCGCTTGCGTGGGCATCCCCGAAATCGCAAATAAATCCTTATGTGCAAGCGGAATACCCTCTAATTCACCAACATCACCTGATATTCGGCGGGCATCACTTTGCTTGGCAAGGTTACGAGCAGCCTCAGTTGCATGATAGCAGTAGAGATTTAAATCCTGTATTTGCGTTGCATTTTTCAAGGCATTATCCACCAGCTCTACACTGGTAAAATCACCCTTTTGCAAACCTTGTATTAAGGATTGCAACGTATGTGCCATTAAATTTTCACTCATGCTCATTGTTATTCATTATTGTTACTCATCATTGTTATTCATGGATAATTGTGCTCGTGGATCATTATACTCATGAATTTTCCAAAACTTTCGGAACAACAAAAAAACCCATCTTGCTCTCAGGCGCGTTCGCAAGAATTTGCTCGGTCAATTTTTCATGAACAACCTGATCCTCGCGCCAAATCACCTCTTCTTCTAATACTGAGGTTAAAGGCTCGACATTATCGGTATTTACTTGTGATAATTGCTCGACATAAGTAATAATATTGCTAAGCTCACCAACAAGTGCTACTTCTTGCGAAGGCTCAAGGTGAATTTTGGCTAAATTTGCAATCTTGCGAACTATTTTAATATCAATGCTCATAATTCTTAATTTACTAAGCCAAATCAGCAAGTGAACGCAAGTGTTTTTTTACTATTTTATCGAGACCTACCCAGATTTTAACCCAACAATCATTGCAAGGTCATTGCAATGAAGGCATCGGGGAATCTCAATTTCCCCTTATTATTATGGCTTAATTCATGAATGGCTGGCAACAATCCATCCCCCGCCTAGTACCACTTGCCCCGAATAACATACGGCAGCTTGCCCAGGCGAGATCCCTTCTTGATTTTCTGCAAATATAATTGCCACTCGATTGTCACCACTTGCTTCAGCCTCGTGGTTTCTTACCAATCTAGCCGACACTGGTAACATTGTCGAGCGAACCTTCACGCTAATTTCTTTGTCAAAAAGATCAATATCTGAAAACAACCAATTGCAATTTTCAATATAAATTATTTTCACCCCAAGAGCATGTCGCGGACCGACAATAATTTGATTGGCTTTTGCATCAATCTTAAGCACATAAAGTGGCTCTGTATGATCACTACGCCCGCCAATTTTAAGCCCACGACGCTGCCCAACCGTATAGTTAATGATGCCTTCATGCTTTTGTAATACATTGCCCGCCAAATCTACAATATCGCCCGAGCGAAACGCTGTGGGGCGCAATTTTTGAAGCACAGCTCGGTAATCACCTTTTGGTACAAAACAAATATCCTGGCTGTCGGGCTTGCTGGCAACGGGCAAATGAAATTTTTCTGCCAATAACCGCGTTTCCTCTTTGGATTGCCCGCCCAAGGGGAAATGTAAATAATCTAGCTGGCTTGGCAAAGTAGCAAATAAAAAATAACTTTGATCCTTACGATCATCATGCGCGATCTGCATTTGATAATGGTTGTTTTTCAGAACTTTTTCCACATAATGCCCCGTTACCAACGCATCCGCCTGCAAACGCAACGTTTCTTGCAACAAATCTTTAAATTTAACGCTCTGATTACAACGCACACAAGGCAAAGGGGTTTCACCGCGCACATAACTATCCGCAAAATCTGCAATCACATGGGTTTGAAACTGACTTTCATAATCTAAAACATAATGCGCAATCCCTAACGACGCCGCAACCGCACGTGCATCTTTAATATCTTGCCCCGCGCAGCATGAATTCTGCCGAGAAATCGCCTCACCATGATCATAAAGCTGTAGGGTAATGCCAATCACCTGATAACCTAGCTCGTGCATTAATGCGGCAGCAACCGATGAATCGACCCCACCCGACATTGCCACCACCACCTTAATATCACTAGGTTTTTTGCCAAAATGATCAAGCAAAGCATATTGCGATAATGCCGGTATCAAAGATGTGGCTGTTGGCGGAGATGAAGAAGAGAGGAAATCAAAGGACATAATATTGTTTACAATGTTAAAAAGAAGGGTCAAACCTTACATATTAGTTTTTTTTTGCAAAAACGCAAGCAACTCCCTTGACCTTAGTCATTAATTTTGCCATAGTCCCCTCTTGGTTTGGTTTGCATTCGTCTGTAGCCTTAAGCCATCTCCTTACTCTGTTTTCTAATTAACCTTTATGTGGTAAAAATAGCAAAGCGGGGTTTCACGAGAAATTATAAGGGTAAATCCCTGCATTTCTCGCTTTATAATATAACCGCAAGGAGTTTTAATGCCAATTTATGAAACCGTATATATTTTAAGACCCGATTTATCTGTGACGCAAGTCGAGGAAATTAATCAGAAATATATGAAACTAATCAGCGAAGATCTAGAAAATAAAGCCGTTATCGGTCGCCAAGAATATTGGGGATTGCTAAATATTTCATTTCGCATGCGGAAGCAACGCAAAGGGCATTATTTAATGCTTAATTATGAGGGTGCTTCAGCGATTATTAATGAATTTGAACGTAGAATGCGCCTAAGTGAAGATGTTATGCGCTACATGACAATTCGTTTGAAAACAATGCCAACCGAGCCTTCGATCATTATGCGTCGCATGGAAGAACGCGATGATGAGCGTTCACGCCGTTACAACGATAATGCTGGCAGGCGAGAGCGAAATTATGATTCGCCTCCCCTATCATAAAAACTTTACGCAACAAGGAGACCATTGATGGTATCTGAAACTGAAACCGAATCTCGTCGCCCTTTCACCCGTCGACACAAACAATGTTTTTTCTCACAACCCGACGCCCCTGAAATTGATTACAAGGATGTGCATTTGTTGCAAAGATTTATTTCTGAGCGAGGCAAAATTATCCCAAGTCGTATTTCCTCAGTATCTACAAAAAAACAACGTCGGTTGGCTACTGCAATCAAGCGGGCACGTAATTTAGGATTATTGCCTTTCACGATGACACGCTGAGCTATATTTTTTAGGAGTGATCCCAATGATTAATGTTATTTTAATGGAAAGAATCGAAAAACTTGGTAAACTTGGTGATGTTGTCAAAGTAAAGCCTGGTTATGCCCGAAATTTTTTGCTGCCTCAAAGGAAAGCATTGCGGGCAACGGCTAATAACCTTGTAATTTTTGAAAAACAACGTACAGAAATTGAAGCCCAGCAAAAAGACGTGCAAAGCAAGGCTGAATTTTTGGCAAGTAATATCGAAGGAAAAGAAATTATTTTAATTCGTTCTGCCAGTGAAAGTGCCCAACTTTATGGTTCGGTAACTTCACGTGATATTTCAAACGAAATTCAAGTTCAGCTAGAAAAGCAAGTGATGCGCAATCAAATTATTTTAGAAACGCCTATTAAAACCTTAGGTATTTTTAAGCAAAAATTGCGTCTTCATGGAAACGTAACCTCGTGGATCGAATTGAATATTGCCAAAACGAAACAAGAAGCTATTAGCCAAAGAGAGGCGATTATTTTCGCTGCCGAAAAAGCCCTGAAAAAACAAGAAGCGAAGAACAAAAGAGAGGAAATGGCAAAAAAACCTTCTCCTGAAACGGAAATTGCAAAAACCACCGCCGCAGAATCTTAAAAAGAATTTGCGGTAGCGATTTTGTAAACCCTGATAACCCTCTAGCAGCGGCTACGAGTTATTGATCTTTACCTATCAATGATCCCCTATCGTTATCCCCATAGTTATCCTTATCCCACTCACTTTAAATTATCATTAGACTCTTTTTCCAATAATGGTTATTTAATACTCATGTCTCTTGCAACCACCGCCCAAAACTCTGAAACTCACTCAAGCTCGCAGTCGTTTCAGCAAACGCCACATAACCTAGAAGTGGAAGCCGCCTTGTTAGGTGTTTTGCTTCGCAATAATAAATATTATGATAAAATTGTTGAAATTACGCTCCAAGAGCATTTTTACCATCTTGGGCATCAACGAATTTTTACTTTAATTGTTTCTTTACTAGAACAAGGCAAAGTTGCCAACGAAGATACTTTAGCCCACCATGCCAGCCAAGATGATATTCTTGTAACGCTTGGAGGCAATGATTACCTTAAAACCCTTGCCAATAATGTGCTATCGATGATCTCAATTCATGAATATGCCAAATTACTGCGCGAGCTATTCATTAAAAGGCAACTGATTGAAATTAGTGAGACTTGCATTGTCGATGTTGTTCATAATACCCAAAGCGATGCGGCGGGGCAGATTGAAACCATTGAACAAAAATTATTTATGCTCGCAGAAACTGATCAATCTGAACATAAAATTCAACCCTTAAAGCATTCTGTTACCGATGCCATCGATATGATTGCCCAAGCTGTACGCAATGAAGGGCAACTAACGGGAATTAGTAGCGGTTTTTCTGACATTGATAAATTATTAGGCGGTTTTCATAAAAGCGATTTAATTATTCTTGCGGGTCGCCCCAGCATGGGCAAAACGGCTCTGGCTTTGAATATGGCCTATAATGCTGCGTGTTTATTTAAGGAAATTAAAGATGAAAATGGCAAGATTACACAGCAAATAGGCGGCAAGGTAGCTGTGTTTTCACTAGAGATGTCATCCATACAGCTTGCTTCACGGTTACTATCTGCAGCTACGAAAATACCAGGTGATTCCCTGCGCCGTGGCAATTTAAACCAAAAACAATATTCTACCGTTGCTCGCGCTGCCACCACAATGGATTCAATTCCGCTTTTCATTGATGATACACCGGCTTTAAGCGTATCTGCCATTCGCCAACGTGCCCGTAGGCTGAAACGTACACAAGGATTAGATTTGATTGTTATTGATTATTTGCAACTTCTACAAGCCCCTCCTGGTAATCGTTCGGATAATCGCGTACAAGAAATTAGTATCATTACCCGTACGTTAAAAGCCATTGCCAAAGAATTAAATATTCCCGTTTTGGTGCTTTCGCAATTATCACGTGCGGTCGAAAGTCGTGACCCTCCCATTCCCCATCTTGCTGATTTGCGAGATTCAGGGGCAATTGAACAAGATGCTGATGTTGTTATGTTTCTGTACCGCGCCGAATATTATCTTGGTCGCAAACATCCCGAACGACGTGAAAATGAAAGCGACGATAAATTTGCCCTACGGCAACAGAATCACCAACAACATTTAGAAGAAACCCGAAATATCGCACAATTATTCATCTCAAAGCAACGCCACGGCCCAATTGGTACCACAGATTTATTCTTCAATGCCGATGCCACTTTATTTGCTGATTTGGCAAGCGGCAAACATTCACCGTAGAATCATTAGATCTCTTGTTGCCAAAATTACAAATCAATCAAAAAAATCTGAGAGGAAACTATCGATATCTGCAATCTTTATGTAAGGTTCCGATCTCTCCAGTGCTGAAAGCCGATGCTTATGGGCTATCCACAGAATTAATCGCCCCGATTTTTCAAGATTGTGGTGCGAATCTTTTTTTCACCGCAAATCTTGAAGAAGCACTAGCGATTCGCCATCTTCCCGAAATTAACCAGATTCCCATTGCCGTATTTTCCGGGGTTTCTCGTGATGAGGAAGCTGAATATCAACGCCATAATATTATCCCAGTATTAAATTCGCTCTGGGAAATCGCCCATTATCGAAAATATGCGCAAAAACAAGCTTTGCCCGCTTTTCTACATTTAGATACCGGAATGAATCGTCTTGGATTACGAATCACAGAAATCGAAACCCTTATCGCAGATCACAGCCTGCTTACTGGCTTAAAAATTCAAGGTATTTTATCCCATTTTGTTAGCTCAGATCTTCCAGAATCTGGATATAATGCACAACAGCTGCAAAAAATCCAAGCCCTTAAGCCACATTTTCCCTACCCTTTTATTGTCGCCAATTCTGCCGGAATTTTTCTTGGTTCCGATTATCATTTCGATGGCGTTAAACCAGGAGCCGCGCTTTATGGTATTTATCGCCACCAATTTAAAAAAATTGCCAATGTCGTTACGTTAAGCGCATCAATATTACAAATTTCTTCACTAAAACCTAATGAAACCAGTGGCTATGATGCAACCTACACCGCAAAATCGCCCATAATCACAGCCACTGTAGCTTGCGGTTATGCCGATGGTTATTTGCGCTATGCTGAAAATAACCGCCCCTTATCTCCCCGTTTTGGTATCATTAATGATATTAAAGTTCTCCTAATAGGAAGAGTTTCTATGGATTTAATTTTATTTGATATTACCGATGCCATAAAAATAAAACCAATTTACCCGGGGGATCCTATTATTTTACTAAGCGATGATTATGACCTTAACGAATTTGCGCGCGAATGCAATACAATTGGCCATGAAGTCTTGACTGCAATGGGAAAAAGGGTTAAACGTGAGCTAGTATGATTACTATTTATTGAAAGAATTTTCACTTTTATTAAGAATTTTTAACAAAATATCCATGTTTTTACTTACAAAATACTTACAATCTATTGGCATTGCTACCATTCGGTTATGTGAATTGTTAGGAAAAATTATTTCCTTTGCGCTCGTTTCCGCATCGCATTTTTTTCGCCCACCCTTTTATTTTGGTATGTTATGGCGGCAAATTCTAGAAATTGGTTATTTTTCACTTCCAGTTGTGGGTATGACAACGATTTTTTCTGGCATGGTTTTGGCCCTACAAAGCTATTCAGGCTTTGCAACAAATTTTGCTGAAACCACCATTCCTACCCTGGTTGTTGTGGCAATTACACGTGAATTAGCCCCGGTTCTTGCCGGGTTAATGGTTGCCGGGCGTATTGGGGCATCGATGGCCGCAGAGCTTGGAACCATGCGAGTTACCGAGCAAATTGATGCGTTAGAAATGCTTTCCACCAACCCATTTAAGTATTTGATTGCACCACGCTTATTAGCAGGTTTGTTAATGGTGCCTTTTCTCGTTTTTATTGGTGATATTTTAGGAGTTATGGGGGGGTATATTGTTGGGGTTTACAAATTAGAACTTAATGGGTTGATCTATATTCACAATTCAAAAGAGGCTTTGGATACTTTGGGTGTTATTTCTGGGTTGGTTAAAGCTGCAATATTTGGCTTTATTGTTGCCTTAATGGGTTGTTATCATGGTTTTAATTCATCAGGCGGTGCTCGCGGTGTTGGTTCAGCAACAACGAATGCTGTTGTTAGTGCATCGATTTTAATTTTAATTTCGAATTATTTCATTACTGAACTCTTTTTCTCACGATAAAAAATGCCTAAATCTCGCAATACAAAAATTGAAATGATTGATGTTTTTAAAAGTTTTGGAAACAAAAAAATCCTTGACGGCTTTAACCTTGATATCAAAGAAGGCGAATCTGTTGTAATTATTGGGGGCTCGGGTACCGGTAAATCCGTAACTTTAAAATGTATTTTAGGTCTTTTAAACCCACAATCTGGGGATATTCTGATTAATGGCAAATCAACTTTAAGCATTACCAGGCGCGAGCGTGAAAAAATTAATCATAATATCGGGATGCTATTTCAAAATGGTGCCTTATTTGATAGCTTAAATATCTGGCAAAATGTCGCTTTTGGTTTAATCAGTGGCGAAAATATGGCAAAAACCGCAGCCTATCAAATTGCGATTGCCCGCCTTGCCGATGTTGGGCTTGGTGCAGATGTTGCCACTTTAATGCCCGACGAACTCTCGGGTGGGATGCGTAAACGCGTTGCCCTTGCGCGCGCCATTGCAACACGCCCTGATATTATTTTCTTTGATGAACCCACAACAGGTTTAGACCCAATTACCGGTGATGTGATTAATGATTTAATTCGCTCATGCGTAAATAATATTGGGGCAACCGCACTCACCATTACCCATGATATGGGCTCTGTACGTAAAATTGCTGATCGAGTTGCAATGCTCTATCAGGGAAAAATTATTTTTTTTGATACCGTTAAAGCCATGGATAAAACAGATAATCCTTACGTGCAACAATTCATTAATAGCTCAGGAAAAGGACCCATTAAAACCAACCCCTATCAATAAGTAATAACGATTTCATTTGATTCTATTTAATTCATGGCAAAAAACACCTCCTTGTTTTTTTGTACTGCATGCGGTAGTGAATATCGCCAATGGGAAGGGCGATGCCGTAATTGCGGGCAATGGAACAGCCTGAAAGCTGCACCAACAGCTGTGGCTATGCCCCATATGAAACCCGGTGGTTCTCAGGCGAGAAATACCTCATCTGAAAATACTGATATTTTTACACCACTTGAAAATGTTTCTGCGTTGCAAACCCTTCGAATGGCAACAAAAATTGGCGAATTTGATCGAACAATCGGAGGGGGGATTGTCCCCGGCGGGGTTACTTTAATCTCGGGAGATCCAGGGATCGGTAAATCTACTTTACTGTTGCAAATTGCTGCATGCTTAAGCCAAAACAAAAAATGTGCTTATATTTCCGGTGAAGAATCTACCCAACAAATTTATCTCCGTGCTGAGCGTTTGGAGATTGATAAAAAAAACCTGCATATCGCCAATGCTCATGATTGTGAAGTGATCATTGCCGCCTTAGATAAGCTTTCCCCTGATTTTGCCATCATTGATTCCATTCAAACCCTATCAAGCATCTATGCTCAGGGCAATGCGGGAAGTGTAACCCAAATTCGAATCATCACGCAAAATTTAGTACATTATGCGAAAGCGAAAAATTGTGCTTTGATGATTGTTGGCCATGTTACAAAAGAAGGCACCATTGCCGGCCCCCGCTTATTGGAACATATGGTTGATACGGTATTGTATCTTGAAGGCGATAAACATCAACATTATCGCTTGTTGCGCACGATCAAAAATCGTTTTGGGGCTACTGATGAGGTTGGCGTATTTGATATTACGGAAACGGGTCTGCAAGAAGTCCCAAATCCATCTTACTTATTTACTTCGAAAAATAAATCACCCGTGCCTGGCAAGGCAGTATTTGCAGGAACATCGGGGTCGCGCCCCCTGCTTATTGATATTCAAGCCTTAGTAACATCATCAATATACCCCATGCCGAAACGAACTGCAGTGGGTTTTGACCCTACCCGCCTCGATATGATCCTCGCAATTTTAGAAAATCGTGCTGGCTACGTGTTTGCAGGTCATGATATTTATATTAATATTGCCGGTGGTTTAAAAGTTCGTGAGCCAGCTTGTGATTTGGCCATGGCGGTTGCGTTGGTATCGGCACTGTTAAATCGCCCTTTACGCGATGATATTGCCTTTGCTGGCGAATTAAGCCTATCGGGTGAGGTACGCCCAATTAATTTACCGGATTTACGGATCCGCGAGGCAAAGAATTTAGGATTTTCTCGGCTTGTCTTGCCTTACTCCTTCTTGCAAAAAAAACCTAGCCAGGCTAAAACAGATAAGATGATCACGATTATTGAATCGATCAATGAATTATCAAATCTAATGCAAGAATTGACCTAAAATTATGGATATTAACGACCCCCTTTTGTATGATACCATTGCAATTACCACCTTATCGGTATCCGTATTGCTTGCCTTTTCCAAAGGCTTTATCCGTGAGTTATTTTCATTGCTTGAATGGGTCTGTGCCTGCCTTGTTACCTATCTTTTTTATGATGTTGTTGCCGCAAAAATTGCAACCAATGTTACTTTGTATGGTGCCGCCAATTTAATCAGTATTGCCTTACTTTTTAGCTTATCCTTTATCGGTTTTTATATTTTAGGACGATTATTATTACCAATCTTTCAAAAAAACCTATCTACGGGAACCGACCGTCTGCTAGGGCTGATTTTTGGATTATTTCGTGGTACTTTAATTCCCTGTTTATTGTTTAACTTCCTATTATTATTTGCTGTTCTACCCAGTATGACTCAAGCCATTATCAACAGCCATAGCTATGGTGTGGTTAGCTTCATCACTTATAATATTTATGGCAAAAGCCCTAAACAGCTCATGCTGGAAAATAACAGAGCCTTTTCCCCAGAAAAATTATCACCCGAGAATTTGATCCCAAAAAAATTATTACCCGAAAATTTGATCCCAGAAAAATTATCACCCAACGAATTATTGGAACCCTAATGCCACTATATTGTAACGATCATTTCCACGATGAATGTGCTGTTTTTGGGATTGCATTTTCTGCAGAAGCCTCGAAACTAGCCGTTCTAGGCTTGCATGCGATGCAACATCGCGGGCAAGAAGCCGCAGGAATTTTAAGCAGTAATATCGAAAAATTTTATGCTCATCGCGCCTTAGGCATTGTTGGTGATGTTTTTTCTGATCCAGATATTGTTGCAAAATTATCCGGATCGTTGGCGATCGGACATAACCGTTATTCAACAACCGGTAGCCCGTTCCTTGCCAATGTTCAGCCAATGTTTGCAGATATGGCTTTTGGTGGCATCGGCATCGCCCATAATGGTAATTTTACCAACGCGCTTACCTTGCGCGAACAATTGGTCCAAGCAGGCAGTATTTTCCAATCAACCTCGGATACCGAAATTCTATTGCATCTGGCATCGCGCGCTCAAGGTAGCCCTAGCCAACGCCTCATTGAAGGGCTAACACAGCTTGAAGGTGCATATTCTATAGTCGCACTTACCAAAAATTGCCTAATCGGTGTTCGCGACCCTTCAGGCATACGCCCACTGGCCTTAGGGAAATTAGGAAACTCCTACATTTTAGCCTCAGAAAGCTGTGCTTTTGATATTATGGGTGCCGAATTGATCCGTGATATTGCTCCCGGTGAAATGATTATTATCACTGAAGATGGCTTAAATAGCGAATTCCCATTTCCCCGAGCCCCATCAAAATTTTGCATTTTTGAATATATCTACTTCGCCCGCCCTGATTCCATAATTCAGGATACATCCGTATATGTTGCTCGTAAAAATATTGGGATTGAACTGGCGAAAGAAGCGCCTATTCATGCCGATATGGTAATCCCAATCCCTGATTCTGGTGTCCCCTCAGCGCTTGGCTATGCCCAACAAGCACAGATTCCTTTTGATTATGGAATTATTCGGAATCATTATGTTGGACGTACATTTATTGAACCCTCTGACGAAATTCGACATTTAGGCGTAAAATTAAAACATAATGCAAATAAAACGATCCTCCAAGGCAAAGATATCGTGCTCATCGATGATTCCATCGTGCGTGGAACAACATCGCGTAAAATTGTTGAAATGTTGCGCGCATGTGGTACGCAAAAAATTCATATGCGCATTTCATCGCCCCCAACACAATATCCCTGTTTTTATGGGGTGGATACGCCTGAACGTTCCGAATTACTCGCCGCCCAACATGATGAAAAGGCTATGGCAAAATTGCTTCGAGTCGATAGTCTAAATTTTATCTCACTAAATGGTTTGTATCATGCAGTGGCAAATACGAAACGCAATGCAAAGCTACCCCAATATTGCGATGCCTGTTTTAGCGGTGATTACCCGATTCGACTCAAAGATAAAGAAGATGGCATCTCAAAACAATTATCTCTACTTTCTACACGAAATAAAAATGAAAATTAGCCATGTCAGAAAACCACCTACCCCCCCCAAAAAATCTCCAAAACAAAATGATCTTACTCACCGGAGCCAGTCGCAATATTGGCTATCAACTTGCCCTATTATTAGCGAAATCAGGGGCACAACTTTTACTCAATGCACGCACAATCGGAGGGTTAGAGCAGCTTGATGACGAAATCTGTGATCATGGCGGGCTCAAACCCGTTCTTATTCCCTTTGATTTAACCGAATTTGAGCATATTGATGCCATGGGTCTCGCAATTTCGCAACGTTTTGGCAGATTAGATGGTGCAGTTTTAAATGCAGCTACACTCACCGCCCTGATGCCGCTTGCCCATATCACCCCCGAACAATGGGATGAAACCTTTCAACTTAATTGTACCGCAAATTATCGACTCATTCGCGCCTTAGAACCTTTGCTAAAGCTTTCTGCAAATGCCGTATTGTTCGGTATCATTGACAATCAGCCTGAAGCTTTTTGGGGACATTATCATGCTAGCAAACTCGCTTTTAAGGGGCTTTTGCAATGTTATCGTGCCGAAATGAGCCATAGCCCGTTAAATGTGGGTTATTTCCATCCACAACCCACCGATACCCAGTTAAGATCAATTGCCTATCCTGGCGAAGATAAAAGCCTAATTCAAACCAGCGCGCAAAGCGCGCAAGATCTTTACACCCAATTTGTTCAACTTTACGATTAAACTCTTATATTTTTTCAGTAATTTTTAATTTTTTGGAAAAATTTTTGATTGAGCAAAGCACCAAGATATTGCTAACCAATTTGTTCAACTTTCCGATTAAACTTTTGTATTTTTTAAGTAATTCTTAATTTCTTGGGCAAAATTTCCATTCGATTTTTGCGCATATTTTTGAATATACTTCATGATATCCTCGCGTTCAACATAACCTTCAACACAGAAATTTTTATCAACAACCGCAAAAGCCGGATCTGAATTTATCTCAATAATTTCCCAAACCTGTTCCTGACTATCCCTTTGCAATGCCATTCTTTCAGTCGCCATAATATCGTAACAGCTCGCCTTGGCATCAAAGCGACTTCGCGCTGCTTCGCACCAACCCATTACCCCGATAAAACGTTTCTCTTGATCAACAACAAAGATCATATCCCCACTATGCTCACCTAACCTAGCAATCCCTTGAACAGCAGGCTGATGCCCATAAATAATTTTCGCCGGACGAATAATATCCTCTAGATCAATCGGAATTTTCAAAGCAGTTTGGTAAATCCATCCGGCACTTTCTTCGCCAATCAAAGTTTGGGAATAAAAAGAATGCGAAAATAACCAAGAAGATATTTGTCTGGCGAAAACAACTGCCAATAATACCGCCAAAACCACATCAAAACTACCATTATGTTCGATCACGAATAACAAAGCCGTCAATGGTGATCCTAAAATAGCTGCAATAAATGTACTGATCCCCACTACAATAAACAAAGTATGATTATCTAAAAAGCTAGGCAATAAACTTTGGAAAACTGCGCTTGCAATGGCACCAAAACTTGCTCCCAAAATCACCGCTAATGTCCAAACACCACCGCCAAGCCCTGCGCCTAAGGTGATAATCGAAGCCGTGAATTTGGCAAAGAAAACCACAAGAATAAAACCAATACTCCACGCCCCAAATAAATTCACATAAATGGCTTGATAGCCAACCCCCAAAATTTGTGGAAAATAAACCGCAATAATGCTCAACAAAATTGCCCCCAATAATGTCCGCATTAAAATTGGATGATGATTACTTTGATGCCAATAATAAAGCGCATTGGTCGCATTGATAAATAACCAACTTAAAAGCCCAGCAACAATGCCCATCACAACCATTGCCGGATAAACCCAATCACTCGTTAGCTGAACTTTTGGGATGTAAAACAGACCCACATCTCCATAAAGCAAATAACTCAACAACAGCCCACCCCCACCGGCAATTGTTAACGGTAAAATCATTGATAAACGCCCACTTCTACCCACAATAACTTCCCACGCAAAAAACGCTCCGGCAAGGGCCGTATTAAACGAAGCCCCAATCGCCCCGGCTGCCACGCATCCCAAAAGCATAGTATAATAACGCTCATGCACACGTAATTTATACAATATCGATGAGATCAATGTGGCTGCAAAATGAATTGCCGGCCCTTCACGCCCAGCAGAAATCCCCAATGCCAAATTCACATTATGCAGCAAAGCCGTAAGCAAACCTTCTTTCAGCGACATTCTTCCATTTCTAAGCGCACAGGCCTCAACAACACCAACAACACCAAGTGGACGCCGATAACGCAAGAAATGCGACAACAAGCCTGCAATCAAACCTGCCAGTAAAAGTGGGACGACAATCCGCCACCATGGGTAGCTTTGCACCGCTTGAAAGGCAACATCACCAAAAATCCAATGATGTCCCCATTTAATAAATGCTAAGAAAATAATTGCACTCGCACCACCAACAAACCCACAAAAAAGTGCTAACAGATCAACATACAGATACTGCCCTAAAGGAAAATGTCGATGATTTCTCATATTTTATACCTAAAATATTTTCACATAAGCGAAAGCGAAACAAAAGGTTAGCCTATATTTTAGGCGTAATTTCAAAAATAGGCGAGGAAATATTTACTTTTATTGCTTATTTTTTATCACTAATCCCGGTGCGGTAATTCACCAGCACATGATGAATAGCATAATGGAAACACTCAGAAGGATCAGCGATACAACCATTCATTGCCCACCATGTTTCCGTATCATAAAGTAATTTTCCTAATAATTCACCCTGAATAATATTGGGCGCAGATTCAAACCTCATCAAAGTTTGTGCCTTCAAAGGAAATAATTTTGGCACATAATTTTGAATTTGTTCAAGCCAAGGCATCACGATCGAAGCATCGTGCACGGGTAAATCATTTTGCTGCCCGTAATTTTCTTGACTGGCCCAATAGAATAATCTCGCCAACGTTAACTCTGCCCCCACACGATGTAAACTTAGATTTACACCTTGCGTATCGATCATAAAATCTTTATCAGTTAAAGCCACCAACCATCTCAGCTGCGCCTTACTGAAGCACAAAATCGTAACAAGCTGATCTGGCATTGATGTAAGCACCGCCAAACGTAGTAAAAAAATGGCTTCTTGCTCAGAAATAATTCCCCCATCTTGCTGATTTTTTCGCGTTATTTTTTTGCCATAGATTTCTTCTATTCCCAGCAACCGCTGCAAGCAGTCCACCCTTTGTTGTAACGGCAAATTAAGCATATGCCAAACCCCTTCAGCCTGACGAAGCGTTGTGATCATTTGTTGATTATGGGATGCAGTAAGCCATTTTTTTAATTCTTCGGTAATTCTCTCCCGTGATAATTTTTGTATTCCGACAACATGTTTCTCTGCCGCGTGCAAAGCCTCGGGGGCAATTGTAAAATCCGGCAAATTTGCCGCAAACCGAAATAGCCGCAAAATCCGTAAGTAATCTTCTTGAATTCGAAAATCACTAACCCCAACGAAGCGCAAAATTCGATGCTTAAGATCTTCAAGCCCCTGATAATAATCGGTAATTTCACCATTTCGATCCATATAGAGTGCATTTATCGTAAAATCACGTCGTGCGGCATCAACCTGAAAAGAATCTGTTGCTACCACATTTGGATGTCTACCATCACTGTTAAAATCGCAACGCAAACTTGCAATTTCATATTTTTCCGGTGGTCCTTGCCCGATTTTATCCGCAATCACCGCCGTAACAACGCCAAAATTCTTGCCCACTTCTAAAGCCGTGATCCCCGCTTCACGCAAAATATCTAAAACGGCATCGCTAGATAAATCACAAGCAATATCAATATCTTGTACTGGAATATCGAGAATATGGTTTCTTACTGCCCCGCCAACAACACGCCAAACTCCGCCACCATTTTCAAGCAAATCTGCCAGCAATAACAAGCTAGGTTTTTTCAGCCAATCTGGTTTCTGTTTCCGCACTACCACCAAAGAAATTTAAAGCTCACTACCATCGAAACAACCTAAAGAAAATTCTAAATCGCCCGAACGTAAAGACAATTCATGCCAAGCATTCTGATCTACCCGAAGCGTAGCAAGATCTACCAATTGGTAGAATAATGAACGCACAATCAAGCCCGGCAAATTTTTCCGCAACATTAAAAACGGTAAAGATTCACCGGTTTTTGTTACCTTCATTGTTAAGGGATGTTCATGATCTAAGCGCACCCAATCATCTAAATTACTCCGCATTTCTAACCATGCGCCAACATAGCGATATTCCACAAAAGTAA
Organism: Alphaproteobacteria bacterium; assembly: GCA_965206365.1. GTDB lineage: Bacteria > Pseudomonadota > Alphaproteobacteria > JABAAW01 > JAHZMA01 > CBDBJL01. Next base: position 25,298 of record CBDBJL010000009.1, on the reverse strand, counting down.
AAGGTGCAATATCTACAGTAATTTTGCCACGTTCTGCCGGCGTGATCAACCAATATTGATCCTGCGCATCACGATACAAAACAGTCGCAAATAACCGACATAAATTCTTCCGCCCAATCGGTGAATTTTGATACAGCCACGTACCATCACGCAAAATTCGCATTTGAAAATCACCGCAATATTCAGGCATCGGAAAAGGCAATTCTATCCCCAATAGCTCCGATTCGAATGTCTCAGTTGATAAAGGGCAAGATGATTTATCGGTAGATAATCTATCAGCGGTGGCACTCAAACTTAACCCTTTCAAAGCCTGGCTTGCCTCGCGTAAATTTTCTTTCATAACAGGCAACCCATTATTATCATTGGCAACCCATTATTATCATTTAAATTCTGCAACAGCCTCAATTTCTACACTTACGCCCAAAGGCAATGAACCAGCTCCCATCGCAAAACGACTATGGCGTCCGACATCACCAAATATTTCAACAAACAAATCAGATGCCCCATTAATCACCTTTGGATGGTCGGTAAATTCGGGGATCGCATTTACAAACCCACCCAATTTAACAATTCGGGTAATCCGTTCTAAATCACCCTCCATAGCAACTTTCAATTGCGCAATAATGTTAATCGCGCATAATCTTGCTGCCTTAACGCCATCTTCCTGGCTAACATCTTTGCCCAATTTACCCGCATGTGCAATAGAACCCTGTGCCATTGGCAATTGCCCGGAAACAAAAATTAGATTACCACTAATACAAAAAGGAACATAGTTTGCCAATGGCGTCACTGGTGTTGGCAGATCAATCCCTAGTGATTGTAGTTTTTCATCAATAATACCCATTAATAGCACCCTTATTTTAAAGAAATTTGTAAAAAATGAAACTAATCTTTAAGCCAGAGACAAGAAAAATGCAATAGAATGATGAATTTAACAACATAAAATTAAAAATTTTATATTGAAAACCTTACTTACAAAGAATACAATACACTATTAATAGATGGTAAAATGATTTTTGCTCTCAACTATCCGATTAATCATCATTCAATCGTTAATCGTGCCAAATTTTCAGGTGGAAACTTGTATCATATTGAAAATATTTTAACCCTAAGCGCACCGCATGGCAGAGTTTTGCCGATTATCTATGATTCTCCGCATTCTGGAACCTTTTTGCCGAATGATTTTCATAGCCAAGTTGCGCGCAATTCAATTCGTGGATGTGAAGATTCTTTTGTTCATAAATTATTCAAAAATGCAACGCAAAATCATGCGTTCTTTCTACAGGCCCTGTTTTCACGAACTTATGTAGATGTTAATCGTGCCTCGGATGATTTGGATCCAAAACTTTATGGTCCCAGCGATTCCATACCAAAAGATGCCAACCCATCTGAAAAGTCGCATGCCGGACATGGTGTGATCTGGCGCCAAACAATTTTTCAAGAACCTCTTTATACAAGCCCCCTAACAACAGCAGAAATTGAAGCACGCCTAGCAAATTACTGGCAACCCTATCACCGCACTTTAGCCAAACTTTACGATCGGCTGCAAACCAAATTTGGTGGCGTATTCCATTTTAATTGTCATTCTATGCCTTCGCAATCTGTAAAAAATACGGGCATCGATATTGTCTTAGGAGATGCCCATGGAACCAGCATGGCTCCTGATTTGAAATATTTTTTGCTATCGTTATTTACGAAACAAGGCTTAAAAGTTCGTATGAATCATCCCTATAGCGGGGCTTTTTTAATTAAAAATTATGCAAATCCAAAAAAAAAATTACATGCGCTCCAAATTGAAATTAACCGCGCATTGTACATGGATGAAAGTAATCTGCAAATCAATGCAACCTTTGCCATATTACAAACAACACTTAATAAAATTATGCAACAAATTGCCAGTTATGTCTGCACCAATTTTAAACCCACAGATCAGCTACGAGGAAATAATGAATCACTCAATTACCAAGCTGCGGAATGAAATTGATTCAATCGACGCCCAATTACTTGAACTTTTAAAAAAACGATTATCCATCGTTGATGAGGTGAAAAACATGAAGAATCCAGATTATTATTCTGGGCGCCCGATTCGTGAGCATGCGGTTTTCCAAAGGTGGCTGAAAATTGCACCAGAGCTTCCAACAGAATTGCTCGATGCTTTGTCAAGATTGCTGATTAGCGCAGCCTTAAAAGCTGAAATCTCAGAGTTTACCATTCATGTTGCCACTGAAATTACAGAAATTGCAACACATAATTACAAGCTAGCAGCCATGCAGATTCATGAGGCTGCAACAACGATGCTTACATCCCATAATGCCAACCCTTGCAATAATTTAATTCTTCTACCTCTAAATAATATGCGCTATTGGCAAAGTAATATTTACGAAAAACTTGCCCAAACCAACAATAATTTCCATATTATTGAGCTGTTACCTTTAACAGAAGCAACAAAAGAAGTGGCAGTTATTGGCTGTTTGCCGGAAGAATTTTTGCCCACAAACCGCCTATTTCTAACAACAAATTTACACGATAAAGCCACCCCCACCTCAGCAATGTTTGAGCCAAACCTTACCGTAGAAAACGGCTTCAAAATCTATCATCTAACTGATGATAGATCTAAACATCTCGCTGGTCTTGAACTCAAACTCATTGGAGGTTACAGTGATACACTCATCTTCCAAAAATAATTCTTTCAATTTATTGCTTGATCAGAAAATCACCTAATTTCAATGTCTACTGCAGAAGCCAAACCTTACCTTGCTGCCATCAAACCCTATCAGGCGGGGGTTTGCGCTGGAGAAATTGCCCCTGAAATTAATCTTGCATCCAATGAAAACCCCTATGGGGCCGCACCTGTTGCCGTTCAGGCAATGCAAGCTTACTTAAATCAATATCGCAATCATGCTCTCAATCGCTATCCTGATCAAGCTTCGATTTTGTTGCGCAAAGAAATTGCCAAAAAATACAATCTCCCTATGGAAAATCTTATCTGTGGCAATGGTTCTGATGAATTAATTAGCCAAATTGCCATGGCATATGCTGGCAGCGGCGATGAAATTATTCACTCACAATATGGCTTTGCCTGCTACCCACTTGCGGCTTACAAAAATGGTGCCACACCCATTGCCGTTCCAGAGCATGAATTCACTTTAAATTGCGAAGATATTCTTGCCGCAATCACACCCAAAACCAAAATAATTATGTTAGCAAACCCCAATAACCCTACAGGGTTTTTTATTAATGATGCGATGATGGCAAAATTACACCAGAAGATTCCGGAACATATCATTTTAATGATTGATGCTGCCTATGCCGAATATGTTCGCCCTGAAGAAAATAATGCTGAGATCTATGATGGTGGTATTCACCTTGCCAAGCAAGCAAAAAATATATTGGTTACCCGCACTTTTTCTAAGGCCCATGGTTTGGCAGGCTTACGTGTGGGTTGGGGCTATGCAGAGCCAAATATTATTGCCGCGATGCTGAAAATTTCTGAACCGTTTAATCTTAATCTTTTTGCACAAAAAATAGCAGCAATAAGCCTGATGCAAGATGATTATATTGCCGATTGTGCGACAAAAAACATGCAAATGCGAGATTGGTTGGCGCAAGAGTTGCGTAAATTGAAAATTACAACCCTTCCCTCATCCGGTAATTTCTTACTATGCCAATTTTCCAACCCAAACATTGCCTACAAGGTTTGGCAAGAATTGAAACAAGCAGGAATTTTGGTGCGCCATACTGCTTCTATGGGGCTGGCACATTGTCTGCGCATCACCATCGGAACCCAAGAAGAATTACAAAATTTACTCAAACAACTCTCTTACATGAACGGAATAACATAATCAATGTCTACTATTTTTGAGCATATTACATTAATTGGCTGTGGTTTAATTGGCTCTTCTATTGCACGTTCTCTAAAACGTCGCAATGATTTGGTGAAAGAATTCACAATCTGTGATCGCAATCTTAAACATTTGCAAGCTGCCCAAAGCCACGATTTAGCGCATCATTATTCTGCGAATGCCGCTGAAGCCTGCATAGGTGCGGAGCTAATCATTTTTGCAATTCCGGTAGGAGGGTATCGCGAACTTGCAAAAATTATCGCCCCACATCTTTCCCCCGATACGATCATTAGCGATGTTGGTTCCACCAAAATCTCTGTATTTGAACATATCGGCGATTTAATCCCACAAGATTGCCATTTAATCCCAGCCCATCCCGTAGCAGGCACCGAACATTCCGGTCCAGACGCAGGACTGGAAGATTTGTTTGATCATCATTATGTAATTTTAACGCCCGATGAAGACGGTCCCCATAAATTGCATCAAGATGAAAAATTAATTCTACTGACAAAGTTTTGGGAAGGTTTAGGTGCCGATGTGGAAGTTATGCATGCTTTGCATCACGACCGCATTTTGGCAATGACCAGCCATTTACCGCATTTAATTGCTTATACCGTTGTTAATACTGCTGATAATTTACAAAAACGACTTTTAGAAGAAAATGCAACCTCAAAAATAAAAGCTGCACCCAATGATATTACCCGCTTTTCCGCAGGTGGTTTTCGTGATTTCACCCGTATTGCTGCCTCAAACCCAATTATGTGGCGTGATATTTTCTTAAATAATAGCGAAGCTGTATTAGAACTAGCCACAAGCTTTCGTGATGATTTAGATAAGCTTTGTGTCGCCATCGCCGAGAAAGATAGTGAACAATTGGAAGAATGGTTTTCCGCCACGCAATCCGTTCGCGATGGCATCATTGCCGAAGGGCAAACCAGAGGTTTGGTAGAGTATAAAAAAACACTAAAGAAAAAATCACTGCAAAAAATGAGAAACAAACGAATTTCATGAGTCATCATAAACTTATTATCATAGGTTCGGGTCCTGCGGGTTATAGTGCGGCAATTTATGCCGCCCGTGCTGGGCTTGATCCCATTATGATTAGCGGAATAGAGAAAGGTGGGCAATTAATGATTACCACCGATGTTGAAAACTACCCTGGCTTTTCTGAAATTATTCAAGGACCCTTTCTAATGGAACAAATGAAGCTTCAAGCCGAACATGTGGGCACAACAATCATTCATGATAATGTTGTTGCAGTTAATTTCACTTACTCGCCATTCACCTTAAATTGCGATAGTTCTGGTGAATATAGTGCGGATGCTGTGATCATTGCCACAGGAGCCCAAGCCCGCTGGTTAGAGCTTGAATCAGAAAAAAAATTTCAAGGATTTGGCGTATCTGCATGTGCAACTTGCGATGGTTTCTTTTATCGAGGCAAAAATGTTGCCGTGATTGGTGGTGGCAATAGTGCTGTTGAAGAGGCGCTTTATCTAACCCATCATGCGCAAAAAGTCTATTTGATCCACCGCCGTGATTCTTTACGTGCTGAACAAATTTTAACGAAACGTTTACTGACACATCCAAAAATTGAAGTGATTTGGAACCAAAAACTAATAGAAATTATCGGCGATGATCTCCCGTTAAATGTTACGGCAATGAAATTGCAAAACACCGAAAATGGTGAAATGCAAACTCTTGCCATTGACGGAATTTTCATTGCAATTGGGCATATTCCAGCCACGGCTTTGTTTTCCGGACAAATTAACCAAGATGATGATGGCTATCTGCTAACCCAACCCGACTCTACCCATACCAATATTGCCGGGGTATTTGCCGCAGGTGATGTCCAAGATAAAATCTATCGCCAAGCCGTTACTGCCGCAGGGCGCGGTTGTATGGCAGCTTTAGATGCCGAACGTTACTTAAGTAGCATTTAAGTAGCATGTCTTCCTTGAAAAAAGCCTAAAGAAAAGCCTATAATCATGCAAAATTTATTGATATGGCTTTGGGCCTATTGCTTGCATTACATCCAAAAAAACAAATAAGTGATTTCCAATGATGGCACTGCTGCAAATAAAAAATTTTAGCGTAAACATTGCCAATAGATCGATTTTAAAAAACATTTCATTAACGTTGCAACAAGGTGAAACCCTTGCACTTATTGGCGAGAGTGGCGCGGGGAAATCTATGAGCGCCAATGCGATTATGCGCCTTTTGCCCAATGGTTCTACAAACCAAGGCGATATTTTCTTCGAAGGCAATAAAATATCTAGCTATTCGCAAAAAAACATGTGCAAGATCAGAGGCAACAAGATCGCATTAATTTCGCAAAACCCACTTCATAGCTTAAACCCATTGCAAACAATCCACACCCAATTGCGACAAGCTATTTCACTGCACCGAGATCTATCGCGGAAAGATCTGGAAATAGAAATTTCCTATTGGTTGAAAAAAGTAAGTTTGGAAGAAATTCATTTGCCCAAACTCCCCTACCAACTCTCGGGCGGCCAGTGCCAACGCACAATGATTGCGATGGCACTGAGCAATCGCCCGCAATTGTTAATTGCCGATGAACCCACAACAGCTCTGGATGTTAGTTTACAAGCGCAAATCTTAAATTTATTGCATAATTTACAACAAGAAATGGGGATGGCATGCTTATTCATTACCCATAATTTTGATATTATGCACAAAATTGCCAACCATATTGCCGTTATGCATCAAGGAGAAATCATTGAACAGGGCAAATATGTGCTAACAAAACCACAACAACCCTATACCAAATTACTACTAAGTTCGCGCCTGCAACCAAGAAAAGAGACAACGCAGAAAACGGGCCCGAAAAACTTAGAACCGCTTTTACAAATTAAAAATCTCTCGGTAAAATACCACCCACCCACCTCAATTTTTCAAAAAATTTTTCGAAAAACCTCGCCGGCATGTTTGGCCTGCGATCAGCTTAATTTTTCCCTGCAACCTGGTGCTTGCTTAGGCATTGTTGGGCAAAGCGGTAGTGGCAAATCTTCACTCGCCAAAGCCTTGTTACGGTTAATACCCGCACAAGGAGATATTATTTTTGCCGGTAATAATCTGGCAAAAATAACCGAGGCAGAGCTGAAACCCTATCGCCGTGATTTGCAAATTATATTTCAGCAACCCGCTACCGCACTCAGCCCCCGTATGAAAATTGGCGATATTATTGGCGAGGGTTTGGATATCCATAAGCTTACCAAAAACCGTTCCCAACGTTACCGCAAAATCATTGCAGCCATGGAAACTGTTAACTTAAACCCCGAATTATATCACCATTACGCCTACCAATTATCGGGCGGGCAAAATCAACGCGTTGCGATTGCTAGAATCTTAATTCTGCAACCGAAATTACTGATCTTAGATGAGCCCACCGCATCATTAGATCTGTATCATCAAGCACAAATTCTAACCCTGCTCGGTGATCTCCAAACCCAGCAACAACTCTCTTATATTTTTATTTCGCATGATATTAAAATTATCCGTGCCATTGCCCATCATGTTTTGGTAATGCACCAAGGAAAAATTATTGAATCTGGAGATACTGAAACTGTATTCAATGCCCCAAAAACAGACTATACGCAACAATTAATCAATGCGGCTTACTTGTATTCTGCTTAACGAAAATCATTCCTTGCCTTATATTCTCTATTTTATCTTGCCTCGGCCGAATTATTCTTCTACAGCTGCATTGTTAAAAGCTGCCATAAAAAAACCATCACAATCATGCCAATCAGGGCGCAATTGAAGATAAGGGCTTGGCTTTTGCATGGTTTGATTACAGAATATTTTTGCGTGAACTGAATTTTTCGGTAATGTTGTCGCAAGATTTACCAAAGCAAATTTTGAATGTTTTGCCATAAATTTTTCTACCTGAGCTTCATTTTCTTGCTGCAGTAGCGAACAAGTCACATAAAACAACCAGCCACCCGATTGTGTCAGCGCCGCAGCATTATCCATAATTTTCAGTTGCTTATTCATAAAACCCATCAGATGATCTTCGCTTAATTTCCATTTTCGCTCAGGTGCTCGTCGCAACACTCCCGTCAGCGAACAAGGCACATCCGCCAGTACCGCATGAAATTTACGCTTCGGCTTACGCGTATAAATATCAACATGATTTAACAGATGCTGCTTACCCAATTCTGTATGAGCTTGTTGATATTTACGCAACCTTCTCTTGAAATTATCTATTTTTTTTTGATAAATATCATAGGCTGAAAATTGAATAACATCCCCATTAAGATTGGCAAAATCTGCAAGCGCAAAAATTTTTCCCCCAGAACCAGAACAATAATCTAACAAATCACCTAAATTTTGCTTCTCTGCGGCAGAACCATTCTCTATATTTTGCTGTTTGCGTAACAGTTCAATAATTACGAAGCTAACAATCTGAGCACCCTCATCTTGATAATCCACAGCTCCTTGCTTGAAAGCTGGGTAATTTGCAGATACTCGCTTATCTAAATGAATTGCCAACGGAGAAATTTTTCCCCGAACACAATCACACCCTGTTTGTTGTAGATCCGACATAATTTTTTCTAGATCCACAAAAGGCGATACTCGTAAATTGACCTTTGCCTCACATGATAATGCCCGACATAAATTTTCAGATTCTGGCAAATTTTTGAGTTTTCCAAGCAGCCAATTCGGCATTTGACAAATCACAGATTCTGGCAAATTTGCAATAAATTTTTCCCGATAATCCTGAGTCAATAAGCTTGGATCCGAAAAATATTGCACGCCATGATCCGATAAAACCTCACCGGCAAGATATAAGGCTATGATCGCAAAATTGCTTGGCTGTTGTTGCCATTCATGTTTTTCTATAAAATAATCCACGGCTAATTTATGTCGCAGATAATAATAAAAACCTTTTTGCAGGAACCTACGGTCATTACCACCAATATAACGACGCTTTTTATCGTAATGAGAAAAAATTTTATCTGCCGCTTGTTGCGACGAATGCCAAAGCTCAATCAACTCAGCTAAGGCAATTTCACGGTTATCACTTTGCATAAAAATAGCTCACTTTCAGAGCAATACCGCTCGATATATTGCATTTTACGCACAAATACAATATAATGGAATGAATAATAAAAAATGTTTGACTTGTTTTGTTCGCTTGTCAGAATCGTAGAATCTACTTTTTTGTGGTGCCCACTTCCGGACTTGAACCGGAACGATGTTACCATCGAGGGATTTTAAGTCCCTTGCGTCTACCAATTCCGCCAAGTGGGCACAAGTTTTGCTAGGTAGTATGACATATATAGTATATTGCCCTCAATGTGTAAAGATTGATTTTGCACAAAGGGTAAAACATTAAGGGTTAAATCATAGCTACAATCAATGTTATGATTTTTCTGAGGAAAGTTAATGCAATTAACACAATTGGATAGCCGTTCTATCTATCACAACGACCATCTTGAGGATAATCCCAAGAAAAATAAAGCCTTGCTGTTACTGAAAATTGCTTTAGGGATCTGGGTTTTCTTTGTCTTAATCCAATTTTTCTTATTTGATTACTCAGGCCTCACCGCACTGGAAAAATTACAATTCTTTGTTCTTATGATGATTCCGCCCTTTATTTTATGCACTCTATTAGCAATCATCCAACGAAACCAGAAAATCGATCAACAAAGCGCCTTGCTAAAAAAACACCTTACCCTCATTAACAACCCCACCCCGCAAGGAGGCATGCTCAATAATAGCTTAATTCAACAAAGTAACGAGCTGGAAAAAGCGAGTCAGGAAGCCAACGAGCGCATCAGTGCCGTAATTACGATGATTGATGAAAAAATTGCAACCATGCATACCTTATCAAAGGCGGTAGAGGCAGAATTTCATAATATTAACGAACATATGAATAAATCTTTGCGCGATAATTTATTGCAAATTTCGAATAGCACCCATGATTCTATGGGCGAACTCAAAGATATTATTGATATTATCAAAACCCGTGAAGAGGCAATTATCTTGCTTAATGATCAATTCTGCAACACACAAAATGATGCTGCCGAAATCATGAAGCTTCGCCAAAATGAAATTAGAGAACAAATGGATTCCCAGCTGGAAAGCATATTGGGGCATTTTGATAATCTGAAAAATCAGATGAATGAGCATCAAAAAATAATGTTTGAAACCCTCAACAAAGAAAATGAACATAATCATGTTAAGATTAACGAATTACTTTCCCAACATGATGTACGCATCGACAAAGTTTCTAGCATTGTACACCAACGCCAAGAAGCCTTGTTAAGCAGTTTTGAAAACAGCAATAACAGCATGTATCTGCGAATTCAAACCATCTTAAAAGAACTTGGAAAAAATAGCGACCAACTTGCAAACCGAGTTGAGGCACGGCAAATGCAAATGCGCGAATTATTAGATTATAATAATACCAGCTTTACATCACTATTTACCCAATATAACGCAGAATATAACAAAACATCCCAAAATATTAGTGAAATGATTACCCATAAAGGAGAAAAATTTACAGAAATTATTCAAGGTGAACTCAGAATATTCTCCTCGACATTAGATGAAGTCAACACACAACGAGAGGCCACCGAACAAAGGCTCAATGAAAAAATTACCCTTAGCCATGAACAATTTTACGACAAGCTTCACAGCCAATATGAAACGACCTATGAAAATATTACAGGTTATTTTGGCAATCATAAACAATGGTTAGAAGAATTGGCCACTACAATTGAGCATTCCAATCAAAATCTACATAAGCGTGCCTACGAATATCAAGAAATTTTTCAAGAAACTGTTGGTAATGCCAGCGAAAACACCGAAACATTGCATAAAATTGTGCAAACCCAACTAGAAAACGTGATTACGTCGGTTGATCGTGCCGCCACCCATGTCCGTGATGTCACCGTAACTTTTGACGAAGCTTGTGGCAAATTGGAAACTGTAAATCAACAAAGCGAGCATATTTTGGATAAGGTAGATAAAAGTTTGATATCTAATACCGACACCTTAATCCAAACTACCGATCAGCTGAAAATATGTAGCGAGGAGCTAACAACGAATTTACGCAAACAAACCAGCAAAATTACCGATATTGCCAATCATATCCACGATGGGCAAACCCGTGCCTTTGATGCATTGGTGGATAATATTAACGGACGAATTAAATATCTGAAAGATTCTATCTATAATCAAACCGCGATCATCACACAAAATTTAGACAATTCGATTGAAAAACAAAATGACATTATGAATGATGCCATGAATAAAAATATCGAACGGATGAATCGTGCCAGCGATTCTTTTAGCGAGACTCTTAGCAAAAGTTGTGGTGAGGTTATTGTGAAATTTAACGCCCAAAGCAATGAAGTTGAGGCATCGGTGGTTCAACTGTTACAAAGACTGATTAAATCTACCCATACCCTAGATGAAGGGATTGGTAAAATTCATGGTGCGGTGGAGAGTACAGATATTCGTATTGATGTTTTGAAAAACATCTCCCAAAACCAGTTAGGATTTTATGAAGGATTGCTCTCACGCATTGAACAAAATTCAAAACATTTAAAACAACAAATTCAAGGAGATCAAGAGCAACTCATCAAAGCCATTACCCTAACGGAAGAAAGAGCTGTTGGTGCTAAGGATAATTTGCTGAAAGATTCTTCATTTTTCTTAGAACGCACCGAGGATATTGCGATCCGCTTTTCAACGATCCAAGAAAAACTAACACAACATTTGCAAATGATTGGTGATGTTTCTTCCCAAGCCCAGGCCCATTGTATGCAAATGGATGAGAAATTACGCGGACAAGTAACTCATCTTCAATCAGCCATTAATGCGCATAACAGCACGCTATCAACCGCATTTTCACCGGCAATGGAGCAAATGTTAAATGTATCCAATACCATTAAAGATCGCGCAAATATCTTCTATGAACAATTTAATCAATCCATCGATAAAGTAAATCATGCCAGCTCAGACTTAAATGATAAAGGCAATCAGATCTTGGTTATCTTCAATAGTGCCGAAGATTCTATTAATAATGCCCAATCTAAATTATTAAATAGTGCTGGCAAAATGGAAAAAGTTGCCCAAAATATTGAGCAACAATCTAGCCGTCTAGAAAGTGTTATTCAGCACCAAACTCGTGAGGTTGAAAAAAGCGCACAAGATTTTGAAACCAGAATTCATGATTTAACCGGTTCATTAGGACGCTATCTCAATACCATCCGCGAAAGCGGTGATGATTTCACCACGCATTTCTCAAAAACCGGCAAAGAATTTGGCATCACCGCCACCGATATTCAAAACAACTTTAAAACCACGATTGAAATGCTAACTCAAAATAGCACAACATTTGAAACTCATTTACGCCATTTGCTCGGCGGTATGCAACAAACCAGCACATCGCTAAAAAATCACACCAACCAAATTGCCGATAGTGATCAAGCTCTCATAACATTTTCCGAAACTTCAAAAAAATCTATGAATCGCGTTATCGAAAAGTTAGAAGCACTTGGCGGTAATTTTGACAATGTAAGTGAAAAAATTAACAGTAATATTCAACGTCTTAGCTCATCAATTAGCAATCAAAAAACTGGCGTTATTGCGGTTTCAAGCGACCTAAAAGATATTCGCGATGACCTAACTCGCCAATGCCGTGAGGCCCTAGACATTACGGAACGGGCTAATAAAATTTTTAAGAATATGCCTGAAACCCTCACCAATGAAGGCGATTCTTTAATCAAACAAATTAATGTTATCAAACATGAAACCGAAGCAATGTCACGACAAGTGAGCAATGATTTATCCACGGTCAATCACAGTCAATATCATGACCCCAAAAATCACGAGCAGGTGGCTGAAACGATCGATATTGTTAGCACATCTGCCACTCAGCCAGTGCAGGCACCTCTTACCAAGACTACCTCAATGCCTGCACAAACTCCATCTTCTCATCACGAACCTCACTCGCGATCACAAATACCGACATCTCCAAAGAATTCTAACAATACGAAATATCGCGAATTTATGAATCTCGCAAATAGGGTTGTACAAGAATTGCACCAAACCACTTCTGAACTCTCACGGTTGATCATGCCCCAAGAAGAAAGAGCACTCTCACAAAAAGCCTTTTTGGCCGGCGAGCGCAATGTTTTCACGCGGCAATTTTTAACCCGTAGCAACCAAGATTTTATGGCACTATTGGCACAAGAAACTCCTAAAAGCGAAGTGGTTCGCAAACATTTACATAATTATCAAAATAAATTTGAGAATCTAGTCAGTAATGCACAACAAACTGATCCGGAAAATATCCTCCCTAATAATTTCAAATCATCGGATATTGGAAAATTATATCTTATTTTTACCCGTATCTCTGGAAAGACTCCTATAAGTTTTGACACCGTAAATTAATTTATGTTATTCCACCAAGAAATGGAGTGCATGAATGAACCTTGATACAATATTCACTGATTTTCCGAAATTTGAACCTGGGCAAGTTTGGTTGGCTGGTGCGGGACCGGGACGCCTGGGTATGCTTACCTTAGAATGTTTGCACGCACTTCAGAGTGCCGATTGTATTATTTATGATGCGTTGGTGAATGAGAAAATTCTGCAATGGGCAAATCAAGATGCGGAATTAATTTTTGCTGGCAAACGTGGTGGCAAATGTTCGCCCAAACAAGAAGATATTACCCAAACCCTAATTGCCAAAGCCAAAATAGGAAAAAAACTTTTACGTTTAAAGGGTGGCGATCCTTTCACCTTTGCCCGTGGTGGCGAAGAAGCCCTCAAGCTGGCCAATGAAAATATTCCATTTCGAATTCTTCCTGGCATCACCTCTGGCATTGGTGGGCTTGCCGCGGCCGCAATTCCCTTAACGCAACGCGAAAGCAATGTTAATGTTATGCTTCTCACCGGGCACGCCTTCACCGGAAATATTCCTGATAATTTTCAGTGGCAAGCTATCGCCCAAGGTGCGGATGTGATGGTTTGGTATATGGCCCATAAATATTTTCCACAAATCGCTGATCATCTTATGCGGGCTGGGCGCAAGGTCGATGAATCAGTTGCCTTTATCTCGCATGCCAGTCGCCCCGAACAAAAAGTTACGATCTGCAAATTAAACCAAGCCAGTATTATTTGCCCCGAAATAGAAACACCAACAATTATTGTGATTGGTCCTATTGTTGATCTACACCCAATACTCATGCAAAGTTTTTTAAGCGGATAGATCGTAATGCCCTTTTGCTTGCAAATATTATTTGTATTCTTATTTTGGATTGGGAAAACAACGATGGCTTTTGCACTGATCTTAAATTATCAAGGCGAAAAATTTGGAACTCCATTAGGAAAAATTAGCTTTGCGCTTACAGTTGATAACGAAACCCAAAATTATGAATTAAAATCCACAATCCAAGGCGAATTTATATTTAAATCCTTGCGCCAACAACTTCAATCACAAGGCATGATCTTACCTAACCATACCCTACAGCCACAATTGTATTTTTCGAAAAAAAATTCAATTCAATTCCAAAATACGCGCCCTCACCGATGGTTCATTGAAAATGTTGAACGTACTCATGATCTCGAAAATTTTCATCCCAATACTTTAGATCCTTTAAGTAGCTTTTGGCAAATTATGCCTCTTATTGCTAAGAATGCCGGCAAGTGCAGAAATTTAAACTATCATTATTTCAATGGCAAACAACAATATCATCTTAATTTTACTGATAACCCTGACCCGATCAAAAAACCCACTCAGAAATCTTTACAAATAATACGAGTTTTTGCTTGCACCCTTACGCGGCAAAAAATAATGCCCACGATCAATGCTCCCCCCCTACAGCATGAAATCATTTTCATTACAACCAAACTTGCACCCTACCCTCTCATCTACGAAAGCCAGATCACCCGCCAAAACATAAAAATCACCCTAACGGATATTTCCAATCAATAATTTTTGGCTTTAAGATGCCTAATATTCCTCATTTTCGCTTTGCACCCTCACCCAATTATTATCTGCATCCCGGACATGGAGTCTCGGCATGCTTTAATTATTTATTAGCACAGCAAACGGGTGGTAAATTTATTTTGCGAATTGAAGATATTGACTCTTTTCGGAGCCAGGAAATCTACATTGCAGAAATTTTCTCAGATTTGCACTGGCTAGGAATCGAATGGAACCTAAATATTTGCGCTCATGAAAATGCGGTAAGAATGCAATCACAACATTTAAACACATATAACCAAGCCATTCTTGATTTGGTAGATTACCATATTTTGTATAGCTGTCATTGTAGCCGTAGCCAACTGAAACCCTATCATATTTACCCCGGTTTTTGTCGGCAAAATCATGTTCATGATCAAGAAGCTCTTCAAAATGCGCTTATGCAAAATCATGCCTTGCGCATCGATACGCAAAAAGCCATGGCATTGCTGAATATCCAAGGTGAAATTATGGAAGATTATATTATTCGGCGCAAAGATATTGCCACCTCATACCATATTGCCGTTATTATCGATGATGCCCTGCAAAATATCACCCATATTGTTCGTGGATCTGATCTGAGATATTTGATGGAATTTCATATTTTGTTACAACAATTGTTAAAATTACCAACCCCTTTTTATTGGCACCATAATTTGCTTACCCATAAAAATGGACAAAAATTCTCTAAAACCAACCGCAATAGCATTCGTATCCAACAGCGCCCCAAAACATATTATTGGCAAATGGCACATAAATGGCTTAGCATTTATAAAAATGATCTTAAATGGGCTTTCCATTACCCATAAATTGTTGTATAAATCGCCTTGTATAGATTGTTAAGTGCTTATTCACAATAAGTTTCGCAATAAATTTTTTACAATAATTAGGGGTATTATCATGGAGCTAGTACAAGCAGAGGCTGTTTTTGAGGCTGTTAAAATCTTAGATGGTAATGTTGTAAAAACACCAACAATGCATTCAGCTACGCTTTCTTCTTTTTTGAATACTGATATTTTTTTAAAATTAGAAACTTTGCAATATACCGGTTCTTTCAAAGATCGGGGCTCTTATATTAAGCTTACCTCATTAAATGCTGAGCAGCGTAAAAATGGCGTTATTGCGATGTCAGCAGGCAATCATGCCCAGGGTGTTGCCTATCATGCAAAAAATATGGGAATCCCTGCTACCATCATTATGCCTACCAATACCCCGCTTACCAAAATAATGAAAACCGAACAGCATAACGCCAATGTTATTTTGCATGGGCTAAACATTAACGAAGCTGAACCCCTTGCATTAGAGCTTGCGAAAAAACATAATTACACCTTTATCTCGCCCTATGATGATCCCAAAATTATTGCCGGGCAGGGCACAATTGCTATTGAGATGCTGGATGCTGTGCCTGAGCTAGATGTTATTATCGTTCCCATTGGTGGTGGCGGTTTAATTTCGGGGATTGGGCTTATGGCAAAACATATAAAACCTGAAATCGAAGTTATTGGTGTCGAGGCAGAATTATACCCTTCTATGTATCAATTACTCAATAATCTAAAACCACAAATGGGCGGGGATACTATCGCTGAAGGAATTGCAGTAAAAACTCCGGGGCTAATTAATCAGGAAATGACTCGAAAATATGTTGATGATATTTTGTTGCTACAAGAAACCTATTTAGAACAAGCGATTTCAACATTATTAGAATATGGGCGGATTCTTGCCGAAGGTGCCGGCGCAGCCGGAATTGCAGCATTGCTACAGCATGGAAAGCGCTTTGCTGGCAAAAAAGTAGGGGTGGTTATTTGCGGTGCCAATATTGATATGCGAATTCTTTCTTCTATTATGATCCGAGGCATGATCCGTACCCAACGTTATGTTTATATTTCTGTAGAAATTGTTGATGCTCCGGGCTCTTTAGCAAAAGTATCCAGTTTAATCGCCGAGAAAGGTGGCAATATCATTGAAGTTGATTACCACCGAATGATCCAGGATTTGCCAGTAAAACAAAGCGTTATCAATATTTCAATTGAATCGCGTAATCAAGCCCATAGCAACGAAATCATTCAATCTTTGGAAGAAAACGGCTTTCATGTGCACAACATCCCCTTAAAAAGAAGAACCAGAGCAAACTCATAATCCGCAATTTCTATCCAAAACTCGCTCCAGAAACTTGACATGGGCAAAAATTGAATATGGGTCTTGTTTTTCTAATTTTTCGGGATAATAGAACCTAATTGCTCGCCACCCATAATATGAATGTGAAAATGTGCAACTTCTTGGTTCCCATCCTGCCCGGTATTACTAATTAAACGATATCCAGTTTCCTCAACACCTAAATATTCAGCAATTTTGTGAATTCCGCGCGAAAAACCAACAATTTCTGCATCACTCGCATTTTGACTGAAATCACTCATATCGGTATATTGCCCTTTGGGTACAATCAAAGCATGGATTTTCGTTTGCGGTTTAATATCATGAAATGCTACAACATGAACATCCTCGTATATTTTGTTACAAGGCAGCTCGCCACGTAGTATTTTTCCAAAAATATTCTCATCATCATATACCATAAATATCTACCTTTTCTTACAATTTTTCAAATGCCTTTGTTGTAATTCGTCATAAATACTCGCAACATCTACATCATTAACCTTTAACAATAATAGCCAATGATAGAGCATATCAGCACTTTCGCTAATCAGCAAAGAACGCTCAGCCCTAATACCTTCAATCAGAGTTTCCACAGCCTCTTCACCAAATTTCTTAGCGATACGAGCGACCCCATCACTCACTAACTGGCAAGTGTATGATTCTTTTTCGCCTTCGTCAATTCTTAAAGCAATAATTTTTTCTAATTCTTGTAAATCCATTACTCGCAACTATTTCCTTGAATTCCGCCTAACCGCAATGCCCTGTTCATGCATATAATCTTTTACCTGTGCAATTGTAAAAACACCAAAATGAAAAACCGAAGCTGCCAACACAGCATCTGCTTGCCCTATACAAACACCATCGACAAAATCTTGCAACTGCCCAACGCCACCTGAAGCCACCAAAGGCACACCAACGCGCCGGTTCAAAGCAGACATTAACTCATTATCAAAACCTTCCCCTGTACCATCACGGTCCATCGAAGTTACCAACAATTCTCCGGCACCGAAAGATACCATTTTTTCTGCCCAATCTAGCGCATCTAACCCTGTTTCACGTTGCCCGCCATGAGTATAAACTTGCCAGCTTTTCCCATTCTTGCGCGCATCGATTGCAACAACAATACATTGGCTTCCGCAAATTTCTGCTGCTTGACGTATGAAATCAGGATCCAGCACAGCCGCACTATTAATCGAAACTTTATCAGCGCCGGCTAGCAATAAAGTTCTAATATTTTCTAGCGTTTTCACTCCCCCACCTACAGTTAGAGGAATAAAAACATTTTCTGCTGTCTGTTTAACCACATCATAAAGCGTATCACGATTATCACTAGATGCGGTAATATCCAAAAAAATTAACTCATCAGCACCTTCGCGGCTATAAAGTACCGCTTGTTCCACAGGGTCTCCGGCATCGCGTAAATTCTTAAAATTAATTCCCTTAACAACTCTACCAGCTTTTACATCTAAACAGGGAATAACCCGTTTTTTAAGCATTTGGATCTTCTGTTACCTGAATAGCCTCAGCAATGGTAAATTTTTCATCATACAAGGCGCGCCCACAAATCACACCTGCAAGTTTAGGAATCTTTGCCAAATTAGCAACATCGCCCAAGCGTGCCACCCCACCTGAAGCGATCACCGGAATATTTGTTTTTTCAACCATCAGCGCAACCGCAGCCAAATTAGGCCCTAATAAAGCACCATCACGATTAATATCCGTATAAATAATGGCGGCCGCACCCGCATCGGCAAAATCCAACGCAAGCTGATACGCATCCATTTCACTAATTTCTACCCAACCTTCAAGGGCTACTTTATCACCCTTTGCATCAATCGCAAGCACAACTTGATCCGGAAAATTTTTACAGGCTTGGCGTGCAAATTCGGGATTCTTAACGGTTGCTGTTCCTAAAATCACTCGCTTAACACCGCATTTTAGCCAAGATTCTAACTGATTCATAGTTCGGATCCCACCACCAATCTGTACCGGAATATCAACATTTTTAATAATATCCACAATCGCATCGCTATTTTTATCACCTCCGCCAGCAGCAGCTGAATCTAAATCCACAACATGCAAATAGCGTGCGCCATTTTCAGCAAAAAACTGAGCCTGCATTAAAGGTTGCTGGTTATAAGTTGTTGCTAGGTTCATATCGCCTCGTAACAAGCGAACACATTGCCCATCTTTCAAATCAATTGCTGGAAAAAAAATCATGGCTTCCACTGTAAAAAATTGTTAATTAATTGTATGCCAGAATTATGGCTTTTTTCGGCATGAAATTGAAACCCGATCATATTATCACGCCCCATTATCGCGGCAATCTTGCCACCATATTCACAAAATGCCAATACATCTTGGTTCATTTCAATTTGCCCATAAGAATGCACAAAATACATATTGCTCCCTTCCGCAACATCTCCCCATACCGGGTGCTGCTTGCAGTAATAAATTTCATTCCATCCCATTTGTGGAATTTTAATCTGCACTTGTTTATCCATCATCGTATCATTCACTTGCACACCTGCTTTAAGCTTAGTAATTTCACCATCCAGCCAGCCTAATCCCCGACAAACCCCATTTTCGTTCCCTTTTTGCATCATAATCTGCATGCCCACACAGATCCCCAAAAATGGTGTCGCCCCTTGCAAAACCTTATCATTCAAACTAGAAATCCATTGCTCCCGACTTCGTAAATTTTTCATACAACCAGCAAACGCACCCTGCCCTGGTAAAACCAAATAATCCGCCTGCTGAATATCTTTTGCACGCTCGCCAATGGAGATCACCATATTGTTCGGGGCTACCTGCTGCAATGCATTATAGGCAGACGCAATATTCCCTCCCCCATAATCAATCAAAACTGTTTTCAACATCTACGAACTACCGAAAACACCACCCAAAGAACCCTTTGTAGAAGGCACCTTACCATCCTTTTGTACATCTAAAGC
The DNA here is from genome assembly GCA_965206365.1 of Alphaproteobacteria bacterium. Lineage (GTDB taxonomy): Bacteria > Pseudomonadota > Alphaproteobacteria > JABAAW01 > JAHZMA01 > CBDBJL01. The sequence continues at coordinate 5,346 of CBDBJL010000009.1, read as the reverse complement.
CACCGCCTGACGAAGCGCCATTGCTACCGCCTTAAAGGTGGCCTCAATTCGATGATGATTATTACTACCATAAAATACTTCAATATGCAAGGCTGCCCCCATAGCTTGCGAGAAAGCCTTGAAAAATTCCGGAAAAAGTTCAACATCAAAATCACCAATTTTGGCTGTATCCAACCCTAAACAACAAACCAAGGCTGGACGCCCTGAAATATCAATCACAGCACGCGCCAAACTCTCATCCATGGGTGCGTAACAAAACCCATAACGCGCAATTGATTGTCGCGCGCCCAAAGCCTTTGATACAGCCTGCCCAAGCGCGTAACCACAATCTTCAACCAAATGATGAAAATCAATATGTTCATCACCCGCACCATCAAGAGTGATATCCATTAAACTATGATACGATAATTGCTCTAACATATGATTGAAAAAACCGGCCTTTGTCGTAATCTTTGCGCAACCAACACCATCTATATTGAGCTTGACAGCGATATTTGTTTCATTCGTTTTTCGATTAATTTCACTACAACGCATCATACTTCCTTATTTATTTTGCCAACGCTTTTGTTAAAGCACTTTCTTTTTCTTCTTCAGCTTGAACATTAACAATAGCACTTTGCCCCTTACTAGAAAGAGATTCGGTAACCAAACGTGCTTTTTCAGGCAGCATATAACCCAAAATTTGCGCTGCTTTACGCGCTGGCATCCGTGTCATTAACCCAGTGATAATATCAGTATCCAATTCATTGAAAATGATCGCGGCGCGTTTAGGCGGTATGCTTGCATAAATCCCTACCAACCGATCTTGTTCACCATCTTGTGCCTTGCCATATTCTTCTAGCAAACCTTTAATTTCATTTTTCGTTTGCTCTAATGCCCCTTGCTTTCTTTGCAATCGCTCTTCGGTAATCCGCAACATCGCCTCAAAAGTCTTTAAGCTCTGCTCGCGTTCCGAAAGCTGTTGCACTTTACCTTTAATATTCCGTTTTAGCAAAGTACTAATCTCACCTTCAGCAATATCTTTTTCGTCTAAGGGCGTTCTTGCTGCATCTGCCAATTCCCTAGATTCAGTTGTTTCCACCTGATCCTTACGTTCAGTCCCACCAAAGAGTGATTCACCATCATCTTCTTGCGCAAACGAAGAATCTACAGAATTATCTAATAATTTTTCTAGAAAACCAGAAAAATTATTTTGCGCAGTAATTCCCGCAATAATACTGGCAAATTTCATGGTAACAATTACCGCCACAACCGCACAGCACCCCGCAAGCACAGAGCCACGACTCATAAAACTTGCTGGGGGTTTTCGTGATTTTGCCAAAATTTGCGCTTGTTCAGCAGCTTCTTCTTCATCAAGCGCATCCAACCATGATGTTTTTTGCGCTGAAGATGCCGTCATATCGGGGTTGGGTTTCTTTTGTATCGCTTGCATTTTTTTTTGCTTGGCTCGCGATTGCTCTGTATTTTTCATAAAAGCATATAAATCTTCAGGCGATGATTTTAACTTATTACTCATTAACGTAAATTCCCTAAACTTTCTAAAAGATTATCTTCCTCGGATATTTGATCTTTCGTTAATTTTTTCCGTTTTTTTGCTTTAAGATCATTTTGTTCAATTTTTTCCCGACTTTGATAAGAAATAGCTTCCAGTCGATCTGCAATATCACTGCCACGATGAATTAAAAATTCTAAATCATCATACAAATTAATTGCTTTTTTACTGGCATTTTGAATCGCCGTTAAATTTTTACTTCCCGAATTTTTCAAACTCGTAACCGCAGCTTCCGCACGAACAATATTTTCCGAAAAATCTTTGATCACATTTTTTAATTCACCGCGGCTTTCATGCAGGGTTAAAACCGCATTTCGCATTTTAAAAAGATAAATTAAAACAATAATACAAAGACCCATAAGAACAATATCAAAAAAAATATTTAACATTACTCATCCTCGATTTTCTCTTCAACCTGACTAACAAGTTTAACAGCAACATGCCCTTTGATCTCACCAATCAAACCTTCATAAATCGCTGTTTTTGCACTTCGGACAATCACCAATTTATCGGGCGGAATCTCCAGATCGATAATAGAGCCAACTTCCCAGTTAACAACCTCATCCATCGACACCTCCATCTCGTGAAGCACAGCTTCGATCTCAATATGAGACCCTTTAATCACACCCGTAAAATGGCGCGACCAATTCGTATCATCACCAAAATTCTCACCCATAAAAAGTTGACTTAATTGCGAACGAATTGGTTCCAAAGTAGAATAGGGCAAAACAATTTCAAAACTTCCGGTACGATCTTCAATATCAACATGAAATCGTGCCACCGTAGTGGCATTTGTGGGCAAAGCTACCGAGGCAAAACGCGGATTCGTTTCCATACGTTCATATTGAAAATTTACCGCAGAGAAAGGACCAAAAGCAATCGCTAAATTTTCTAAAATTACAGATATTAACCGCTCAACAATATTAATTTCAATGACCGAGTAAGCACGTCCCTCAACACGAATTTGCGAAGAACGCCTGCCACCGAGCAAAACATCAAGCAAAGAGTAAATCAATTGGCTAGAAACCGTAATAATCCCAAAACCTTCCCATTCCTCGGCTTTGAAAATCGCAACCATCGCTGGCAAAGGTACTGAATTTAAATAATCACCAAATCTAAGCGGATTTAAGGTGTCGAAGTTAATTTCTACATTCTCTGCCGAGAAATGACGCAATGAACTCGTAACCAAACGAACAAAACGCTCATACGTAGCTTCAAGCCCTGGTAACCGCTGAAAGCCTACTTTACTACTCTCCAAAAGTAGCGCGAGCCCAACCTTATCTTCATCATCTACCTTTTGAATCCCAAGAATACTATCAATCTCAGTTTGCTCTAGAAAGGATGCATCCTCTAGATCTTCATTACCACCCATTTCAACCTACTTTCAAAAAAAACCTTTTTCATCCCTTCCCCAAGCAAACTTTCCTATTTTTTATTGCAACGTAAACTCATGAAACAAAATATCATTAATCGTTACCGGGGCAATAATTCGATTCACTCGAAACAATAATTCTTCTCGAATTCGATAGATGCCTTGCGTTCCTGAAAGTTCATCAGGACGAACTCCTCGTAAATATGTAACTGCAGAATCACGAATAATTGGCAAAACTTTTTTAATTTGCCCTTCATCACTGTCTTGGGCTAGCTCAAAGGTAAGCCCAACAGCTAAAAATACCGGCCGTTGCTGTTCATCCCGTAACGTTACGGTAATCACATCTGAAATTGGCATGTAACGACGATTTTTAATAACCCGATTGGCACTATCTTTCTTAAGTTTTACTTCTTCTTGAACACCTGCGGAAGGGTCTAATAATGTTCGCAAACCCACTGTTTTTTCTAAAAAAAACAACAACCCGCCCATAAGAAGCGCAAAAATAATAAAAAATACAACAACATAATGGCGCTTACTATGCGCTTGAGATTGCTCGGTATTTACCATTACGTAACCCTATCCATTATTCAATATTTCTAAAATTATGCACATCCCCATACGTTAGATATGCAAAACATCTTTACCCAAAAAACAACCGTCACACAACAACTATGCGTAACAAGCTTCCCTCCATTTTACGATTATCATTAGCAAAGATGAAAATTCAAACCATGAAACGGCGATGCCCATCTATTTATGAACACTAGATCTTAAAAAATATTAAGATTCACGAGATGCCACTTTGTTAAATATCCACAGATATTTAACATCTTATGCTTGATTTTAATATAGTAAACCTTACCCCTAATGCGCAAGAAAATAATCATACTTTATGCAAAATATTCTTAAACAAGCCAATCAATCAAACTTGCAGTGATTTTGAAAACATTCACAATCTTTTTATTAATGCATTATAGGTTCGCAATAAATAATTTCTGCTATTTTTGGCATATTTTTTGCTTTGTTACAGGCATAATATTTTACGATCCAAACATGATCGAAAAAACTACAAGGGATTTTTACTATGGAAAACACACTTTATGTGAGTTTATCTTATCAGATTGGGTTGCGTCAACTGCTAGATGTAACTGCCAATAATATTGCCAATAGCAATACCGACGGATTTCGTGCGGACCGAGTTTCGTTTTATGAATTGGTGGAAACGCCTGAAAACACTGAACCGATTTCTTTTTCAGAACCGATTAACATTACCCCTAACCCTGAAGAAGGTATTTTGAAGCAAACTGGCAATCCGTTAGATTTTACGATTCAAGGCAGTGGTTATTTTGCCTTAAACACACCAGGCGAAACCCAATATACCCGTGCAGGCAGGTTTACGCTTAATCTTAATAACGAACTGATCAGTAACCATGGCTACCAAGTGTTAGATAATAGTAACCAGCCCATTACCCTACCTGCCACCTATGAACGTATTGATATTACTGCAGAAGGGCTTGTGGTTGCCGATGGCTTGTCTGTGGGCTCGATCGGGGTGTTTGACTTTAATTTCCCTGGCGATTTGGAGAAAACTGGCGACACCCTATTTCATGCCGTTAATCCCCCTGTTCCACGGCCTGATACGATCTTGAAACAAGGTTATGTCGAAGGTTCCAATGTTCGTGCAATTAATGAGCTTGTCAAACTCATCAAAGTAGAACGTGATAATCAATATGTCAAAAATCTGATTGATCAAGAAGATGATATTTCAAAAAAATCTATTACCGTATTTACACAAATTTCTTAACCAATAAATTTAGCAAAAAGGGAAGCATCTCATGCGTGCATTACATATCGGGGCTACAGGAATGTTGGCACAACAATTCTTGGTGGAAACCACAGCCAATAATATTGCCAACCTTAACACCACATCTTTTAAAAAATCTCGCGCAGTGTTTCAAGATTTGTTCTATCAAAATATCCGTCAAGTCGGTTCGATTTCATCCGATGATGGCACAACAGTTCCCGTGGGCGTGCAAGCTGGTTTAGGCGTAAGAACATCGGGGGTTTATCGTATTCATACTACCGGGAATTTGCTGCCTACAGACAATTCATTAGATCTTGCCATTAATGGCAGGGGTTATTTTCAGGTGCTGCATCCAAATGGTGAAAATGTTTATAGCCGAGCCGGTTCTTTTCAAATCAACCAAGACGGCCAATTGGTGACTGTTGATGGTTATCTGATCCAGCCACAAGTAGATATCCCTCCCAATGCCACCGAGATTACAGTGAATCAAAATGGTCAGGTTTTTGTAAATACCGATGGCGCAATTATTCCCCAACAAGTTGGACAATTAGATATTGCAGTTTTTGCTAATGATGCCGGTTTAGAAGCTTTAGGCGATAATTTATACCGCCAAACCAA
>CBDBJL010000008.1:0-106862 GCA_965206365.1 Alphaproteobacteria bacterium | reverse complement strand
TTGTTTTTCATTTGCATCATGATCCTCATACATTCGATGTTTGCGCTTTGAAGAAACGACAAGTGAATTAAATGGTACAACGTTCTTCCTATCAGGGGGTTGTGCTTACAGCTCCGGCAACTGTGCCTTATGTTAGATTTTCTAGAGAAACTGCGCATTGGTGGTTGGCTCGTGGTTTAAAGGCTTCGTTGGATATTGCAAAATTGCAACCGAAAGAAATTGATGGTTTTTCGGTATCGAGTTTTACGCTTTTTCCCGATAGTGCAGTTGGGCTTACGCAACATTTGGGATTGGTTCCCAAATGGTTAGACCATTTGCCAATGGGCGGAGCCAGTGTTATCGCAGCAATTCGTCGTGGGGCTCGCGCAATCCAAGCGGGGGATGCTTCCATTATTGCTTGTGTTGCTGGTGATACCAATAATCTAGATAGTTTTCGGCGGTTGCTGTCTAATTTTAGTCGTTTTTGCACAAGATGCGTCTTATCCTTATGGTTATGGCGGTCCTAATGCGTGTTTTGCTTTGCTTACCGATTATTATATGCGTGAATATGGGGCAATGCGTAAGGATTTTGGTAAAATTTGCATTTCACAACGCAAAAATGCGTTACAAAATCCGAATGCAATTATGAAAACACGGTTAACGATGAAAGAATATTTATCAGGGCGTATGATTTCAAGTCCAATCACATTGTATGATTGTGTGATGCCAGTTGCCGGTGCCGAGGCGTTTTTACTTATGAGTGAAGATGAAGCGGTGAAGCGGAATTTGAAATTTGCGCGGATTTTATCTACGATCGAACGCCATAATGCCTTTATGGAAGATCCTATTCAGTATCGTGGAGGTTGGGAAATGGATCGAGACGAGCTTTACGAGATGGCACAAATTGGCCCTAAGGATGTTCAGCTTTTGCAAACTTATGATGATTATCCGGTGATTACGATGATGCAAATTGAAGGTCTTGGCTTTTGCCCTCAAGGGGAAACCCCAGATTTTATTCGCAATCATACATTAACGATTGAAGGTGATTTTCCACATAATAGTTCTGGGGGGCAGCTCTCGACAGGGCAGGCTGGGGCTGCAGGTGGGTTTATTGGGATGGTAGAAGCAATTCGGCAAGTAACGCATCAAGCAAAGGGTACACAGGTGGCAAATATAAAACATGCTCTGATTTCAGGTTTTGGTGTTATTAATTATGATCGAGGTGTGTGTTCAGGGGCGATTATTATTTCTGGGGAAAATGAATGAGTAAAGCGATTGTTGTTGCGGCAAAAAAGAATCCGTTTAAAAAAACTACTGTTCCCACTTTGCCACCGAGCACACGCTCGCGGGCAGGGCTTGGTATTAGTGCGGCAGCGGCGCAGGGGCGTTTCATGCTTCAGCGATGCGTTGATTGTCAAACAGTACAATACCCAGCGGCGTGATGCTTGTTGCCATTGTTTATCGATAGATTTGGTTTGGCAAGATGTGTCGCCGAAAGGAACTTTGATTGCAAGCACACGGATTCATGCGAGTGCAAACACATATTTTCAGGAACGAACGCCATGGCTTGCCGGTACAGTACAGTTGGATGTAGGGCCTGCTGTTATTTGCCATGTTCATGGTGATTGCGTTAAGGGAAAAAAAGTAAAATTAATTAATCGGTTGGATAAATCCGGGCAAGGGGTTTTATTTGCACTTCCTTTGCAGAAAAGTTTAAATATGTATGATGATTTGCAATTACGGGAAATGAGTTGTGATCCAAAATTTCGTCGAATTTTAATTACCGATGGTAGAAATGAAACTGGTTTTGCTTTGGTTAAAGCGTTTTCAGAAGCGGAATCTGGTGATGTTTTTGTGGGTTGGTCAGAAGTTTGGCGCAGTGACCCGCAATATGATGTTATTAGTAATTTGCCAAATGTAGAGAATTTTGCCTTTGGATATTTCCGATACGCATTCGGTACGTGAGCTTGCGGGCGAGATTGGGGGCAGTGTAGATATTTTGGTGAATAATGCGCGTTTTATTCGTCCGGGCGGTATTTTTGATCGGGCTGATATTAATTTTGCTTTTGATGAAATGGAAATTAACTATTTAGGATTAATGCGGTTGGCACAAGCTTTTGGTCCGGCTATGCGTGATCGGGGGGCCGATGGTACGAATAGTGCGACAGCTTGGGTAAATATTTTATCGGTTTATGCTTATATGAATCGCCCAGATTTCGGCAGTTTTTCAGCATCGCATGCAGCAGCATTGTCATTATCGCAATGTTTACGTTCGGAAATGCGTGCGGGGGGGATTCGCGTGGTAACCGCATTTACCGGGCCTTTAGATGATGAATGGCACCAATCTTTACCACCCCCGAAAGTGAGTTCAAATGCTTTGGCACGCGGTGTTATTGCGGGGTTAAAAGATGGTTTGGAAGAGATTTTTATCGGGGATCTGGCAAAAGATTTAAGGGATCGATTGCGCGATGATCCAAAAGTTTTAGAACATGAAATGATCGATTTAACGGCAATTAAAGATAAGATAACGATCTGAGTATATTATAATGGGTAAATCAAAAATTCTAGAAAATTTAATATTGGCAATGGCAAGTGGAAAAGTGCAGATTATTGATCTCACCCATACGTTGGAACCTAGCTTTCCGGTAAAAATATTACCGCCAGAATTTGGGCAATGTGCACGTTTTCGCATGGAAGAAGTTTCTAATTACGATTATCGTGGGCCCGCATGGAAATGGAACAATATTTCTTGTTCTGAACATACGGGAACTCATTTTGGTGCCCCTAGCTATTGGATTAGTGGGCGCGATTTACCACATAATAGTGTGGATGATATTGACCCTAGTGAATTTATGGGGATGATTGAGGTGATTGATTGTTCGAAAGAAGCTGCTAAGGATGATGATTTTGAGCTGACTCCGGAATTTATTCAAGCTTGGGAAAAAAAGAATGGTGTTATTGCAGAAGATAGTTGGGTTTTCATGCGAACTGATTGGTCGAAACGCATTTATACCCATGGCACAGATTATATTAATTTGCGTGAAGATGGTGCACATTTTCCAGGACCCACGGCGCAAGGGATGAAGTTTTTGGTTGAAAAGCGGAATATTCGGGGTTTTGGTACAGAAACAATTGGCCCTGATGCTGGGCAAGGGGGGCAATATACGCCACCGAATCCGGGGCATTATTATTTATATGGTGCCGGCAAATGTAGTTTGCAATGTTTGGCGAATTTGCATAAATTGCCCCCAAAAGGGGCATTATTAATTGCGGCTCCGTTAAAAATTAAAAAAGGCACAGGTAGCCCGCTTCGGGTATTAGCCTTGGTGGTTAAATAAAAGAAATGGTTGATTTTACCGCAGTGATTACGGGGGGAAGTCAGGGGATAGGGCTGGAAACTGCCAAGCAATTATTGGCCTTAAATTATCGCGTTATTTCTATTTCACGCGATGATACGGATTTTCAGCATGAAAATTTTGAAACAAAACATGCGGATTTATTAGAAGTTAAGGAAATTCAGAATTTGGCTACAGAAATTGCGAGCCAATATCAAGTTACGCATTTGATCAACAATGCCGGTTTGGTTTGGGATCATCCGGTGGAAGAGGTTAAGCTTGCTGATCTTATGGGGCTAACCCAATTGCATTTAGGATCAGCTTTAATTTTGGTGCAAAATTTTCTACCAGCGATGAAGCAAAGGCAATTTGGTAGAATCTTGTTCAATTCCTCGCGTGCGGCATTAGGGGCAAAAACGCGCACTGCCTATGCGGCATCAAAAGCCGGTATGATTGGTATGGCACGTTGTTGGGCATTGGAATTGGCACCTTATGGCATTACGGTGAATGTGGTTGCGCCCGGCCCCATATTAACAGATAATTTTTGGAGTGTCGTTCCCAAGGGAAGCCAACAAGAGGCAGATTTGGCACTGCGAATTCCTGTGGGTAGGTTGGGCAAGGTGGAAGATGTTGCGAGTGCTTTTGTTTATTTTTCTAGTGAACAGGCGAGTTTTGTTACTGGGCAAACACTTTTTGTTTGTGGTGGGTCAAGCATTGGCAGTGTGGTTATTTAATCATTGCGAGGATTTTTTGACAAAATGAAAGAGGTGCACCTGCTGTTGAATTTCGTTTTTCTGCATCTTTTGCTCCCAAAATATTGTAACCAGAATATTTAATTACGGTCTTTACGGATATGTTGCCCCATATTTTTCTTTGGATCGCGAAGGTGCAAAAAAATTAAGATATTATTTGTGCAGACCATTTGCCGTTTACGATAGCTTCAAGTATGTCAATAAGAATTACAAAAAATAAAATTGCAATTGTATCTACAAGTGTTCTTACGACCAATGGAAAGTTAATTTCTATATTTTTCCGAGCGTGCCATTTCTTTAGGTTTGGAATAAGGCGTGGCACCGATTTTTTATAATTTCGGTAATCATCGCCGAATTTTTGCTCAAGATATTTTTCTTCGTTAAGAATGATGGGATAAAAACAAAGAATAAAAAGCAATATCATATAGGCTGTTAAATCGGCACGACCGATAAAAAAACTTACACCAACAACCATAAAAAAAGAAAAAAAATAGAGCGGGTTTCTAACAATAGAATAAAGTTCGCTATTAATGATTTTTTTATTTTTATGCGAGGCAATGGTCACCGAGGAGAATATTCGCCCAAGAATACCAAAAAATAACAAGAGGACGCCAATTTTTTCGGCTGCAATATGAAATCTTTCTGAAATTTTTAGGTGAAATAGAGGTTCCGTAAATATCCATAAGATCAGGAGGATGATAATATTACCGATCAAAAAAGGTTTTCTGTAATAATTAATTAATCCTTGTTCTTTCTGTGCAGACATTTCAAGTACCTCCTTATTTTTTTCGTAGAATATGAGAACGTGATTTATGTATTGTATTATTTATTACATAAATAGTAAATATGGCTTGGATATATGGTTTCAGTTTTTCAACATAAAATGTGGATCATGATTTGCAAGTTTCAAAGTTAGCCGCGGTAATTGCGACATGAAAAAATATTGACAAATTATTGTTTGTGCACCATCATTTGGTAATGATCATTATTGTAATAAATGAAGGTGATTATCATGCTTGCAAATCAACAAACGCCTGCACAACGCTTAAATGCTATTGTTGAACAGGGGCTTTGTATTGGTTGTGGTCTGTGCCAAGCTGTTGCGGGTGTGGATCGGATTGCGGTGGCTAAATGCAAAAATGGTTATGAACATCCGGTTATTATCGGTGAATTAAATCATGAAATTGTTGATAAAATTTATGCAACTTGTCCGGGCACAAGAATTGAGGGACTGCCAGAAAATCAGGTAAGCTTTGATGCGAAACAGGATAATGTTTGGGGGGTTTGGCATCGCATTGTTTTGGGTTATGCTGGCGATGAACAAATTAGGCATGAGGGGGCTACAGGGGGCGTTTTAACTGCGCTTGCCAGCTATTTGCTCGTCAGTAAAAAGGTAGATTTTATTTTGCATGCGAAAGCCTCAACCGTGAATCCTACATTTGGTGAAGCCCATCTTAGCTTTACTCATAGCGATGTTTTAGAAGGTGCGGGGTCGCGCTATGGACCCACGGCACCGTTATTGGCAATTGATCAGGTGCTAGAGCGCGACCAACCGTTTGCTTTTATTGGCAAGCCTTGTGATATTGCTGCATTGCGTAATTATGCACAATATGATCGGCGGGTTAATTTATTGGTAAAATATTTTTTAACGCCGGTATGTGGGGGCTATTGGCCACCCCAAGAGATGAATAATTTTTTACGTAAAAATGATATTGAGCCTGGGCAGGTTACGAAGCTTCGATATCGAGGGTTTGGTTGCCCCGGGGCAACACGAGTTGAGGTTGGAGATAAAATTAAGGATTTTCATTATTTGGATATTTGGGGTGAAGGTGAGGCTGAGTGGAGCTTGCCATTTCGGTGTAAAATTTGCCCGGATGGGATTGGCGAGGCGGCGGATATTGCCGCTTCGGACACTTGGTTAGGAGGCTCGCCAAATCGCATTGATAGTGAAATCGATCCGGGAATGAACGCAATTATTGCCCGCACCGAGCAAGGGGTGCAATTAATTGCGGATGCGGTTGCGGATGGAGCCCTTGAAATTGAAAGTGATATTGTGCCGGATCGATTAAGCCTGTATCAACCGCATCAAGTTACGAAAAAATATGCAGTATGGGGGCGTTATCAAGGCTTAAAACAAGCCGATAGAATTGTTCCACAAACGGCAAGGTTAAGAATTGAAGAACTTGCGGGCGAATTGCCTAAGGCTTATTCTGATATTCAGCGCGCAGGGACACTCAGGCGTATAAAACAGGGTAAGGTTGAGCAGCCCACACCGGAATTATTTGAAAATAACGTTTTATCGGATCAATAGCAATTGGGCTAAAATATGAATGATAGCTTTTCAGCAAACAAGATTTTCCATAGGATCTACGAAATAAGATTGGTTGGGGAAGTGTGGGTGGCAATATTTTGGATATTTTAACTTGGCAAGAAGCAGTGATTGCGTTAGAATAATGTGAAAATTTTGTATTGATCATATGTTTTTTGGTGCAGATTTTGTGTTTTGGGTGTGGATTTAAACGTTGAATTGGTGGGTTTTTTTGCTGTAATTTTATTCTGGTTCCAAACTAATGCGATGTTTTTTGTTCTTTTGGATTTGTTTTCTAAGCGATCTATCTATATTTGATGATAGATGCTGAGATATCTTGCAAAAGCGGGGTCTTGTAGGGAAAATTCGATTCATAAATTTAGCCAAAGGTTTGTGGCATTTATGTTTGAAGCTACAATAATGGTTCACAAGGCGCGCTTGCAAGAATGGATTGGCTCTCGATGAATTGGATATTTGGGATAAAAATAATTTTTGAATCAATGATCACCTATAGATTATTATCATTTTAGGAGGCGCGTGATGCCACAAAATTTAACTGAATTTGCCAAAGAGCGAGATATTAAATATTTTATGATTTCATTCACCGATCTATTCGGTGTGCAGCGGGCAAAATTGGTTCCAACGCGTGCAATTGCAGATATGCAAAAAGATGGAGCCGGGTTTGCAGGTTTTGCAACATATCTTGATATGACTCCTGCCTATCCAGATATGTTGGCAGTTCCCGATAGTGATAGTGTAACTCAATTGCCATGGAAGCGTGATGTGGCATGGGTTACGGCTGATTGCGTTATCGAGGGCAAACCCGTTGAACAAGCCCCGCGTAATACTTTGAAGCGATTAGTTTCCCAAGCAAGCGCAGCAGATATTACGATCAAAACTGGGATTGAGGCAGAATTTTTTTTGACGACTTCTGATGGCACCAGAATTTCGGATGAATATGATATTGCGGTAAAACCGTGTTACGATCAGCAAGCGGTGATGCGACGCTATGATGTGATTACGCAAATTTGTGATCATATGCTAGAATTGGGCTGGAAACCGTATCAAAATGATCATGAAGATGCGAATGGGCAGTTTGAAATGAACTGGCAATATGATGATGTGTTGGCGACAGCAGATAAACATTCTTTTTTTAAGTTTATGGTAAAATCGATTGCAGAAATGTATGGGCTTCGCGCTACTTTTATGCCAAAACCCTTTGAAGGGCTTACTGGGAATGGGTGTCATGCCCATATTTCGGCATGGAATCAGCAGGGCAAAAATATTTTTGCCGACGCAAACGGCCTGCAAGGGCTATCAGCATTGGGCATTAATTTTCTGGGCGGAATTATAAAACATGCACAATCGTATACGGCATTAACCAACCCTACGGTAAATTCTTACAAAAGATTGAATGCATCTGATACATTATCAGGAGCGACATGGGCCCCCAATACCGTTACATGGGCTGGGAATAATCGTACGCATATGGTGCGTGTTCCCGATGGGGGGCGTTTTGAGCTAAGAGTTGCCGATGGGGCAACCAACCCTTATCTATTACAAGCGGTGATTTTAGCAGCTGGGCTTGATGGGGTGGCGAATAAAATTGACCCTGGCAAATGTTATGATAATAATATGTATACGCATGCATATTTGGCAAAGGATGCCCCTCGTTTGCCTCGTAATTTGTTAGATGCGCTACGAAAATTTGATGAAAATAGCGAGTTAAAATCAGCTTTAGGCGATGAATTTTCTGCCGCATTTTTGAAACTAAAAACCAAGGAATGGAATCTATATATGCAGCATTTTACCGCATGGGAGCACGATAACACCCTAGATATTTGAAGGGTTTTAATCATTGCTTAGGATCTTGAAAATTGCAAAGGAAAGCAAATATTTTATTTCAAATTGATGCGCAATGTTCATGAAAATACGCCATTTGGGTAATGATTACCATTATCATAGTGAAAAGCGTGCTTCAGTAAGTTTGGGATTCGATTCACAGGAACATTATTTTATATTTAGTATGCAAAAAACCTGCATGGTGCAAGATCGCGATCAAAATCCCTGGATTCCACAGTGGAATTGTAGTTTGCAGCCGCGTTCACCTAATTTAGAGTAGCAGTTGATCTTTACTGATAGCCTGAATGGTTAGTGTTTTGCACGGAATCAATAAATATATGTGGATGAATCTATTGTAATTAAGACAATCCATCTTGCTATTTTCTCGGACATATCTTAATGTGCTTCTATGGTTACAGAAAATTATATTGAAGTGAATAATGTTTCACATTCGTTTGGGGATAAACAGGTTTTGCGTGATATTAGTTTCACTGTTGCGCGTGGAGAGATTTTAGGGTTTTTAGGGCCTAATGGGGCAGGAAAAACCACGACGATGCGTTTGGTAAGTGGCTTTATGGATGTAACTATAGGCAAGGTTAGGTTGCGCGGTAAGGATATTGTTATGCAATCGGAAGCCGCGAAAATGCATTTAGGGTATTTGCCCGAAGGGGCACCACTTTGGCACGAGATGCAAGTGGGAGATTATCTTTACATTATGGCGGGTTTGCGCGGATTAAAGGGCAAAAAAGCCGAGGATGCGATGCGTCGTGCGATTACGGATACCCAGCTTTTTGATGTGTTAACCCAACCGATTCACACTCTTTCTAAGGGATATAAAAGGCGTGTAGGTTTGGCGCAAGCCTTTCTAAGTAACCCTGATATCATGATATTAGATGAACCTACCGATGGGCTTGATCCGAATCAAAAACATCAAATGCGTGAATTTATCAAAAGAATTGCAACCGATAAAGCAATCATTGTCTCTACCCATATTTTAGAAGAGGTGGATGCATTGTGTAGTAAAGTTTTGCTTTTAGCCGAAGGTGAAGTGCGGTTTATGGGAACACCCAAAGAATTTGTTGCGAAAGGCGGGCAAGGCGGAACAATGAAAAATCCAATTGAAGAGGCGTTTCGAATCTTAAGTGCACCGCGGCAAAAGGGCGGCAAAGCTAGTGACGAAATGAAAACAAGGTAAAGAAATTAATGAATGCGTATTATTATGATCAGATATAACGAGATTTTACCGCTAAAAACGCTTATTCGTCGCGAATTAATGGATTATTTTCATACTCCAATTGCTTATGTATTTTTGGTGGTGTTTTTGTTGTTTTCCGGAATTTTGCCCCTGCAAATTGGGAGCTTTTTAAGCGCCGGGCAAGCAGAAATGACGTTGTTTTTTAACTTTATTCCATGGATATTTGTGGTATTGATTCCAGCGGTAACAATGCGGTTATGGGCAGAAGAGCGTAGTAATGGAACTTTGGAAATTTTGCTGACTTTACCGGTGCGGCTACATATCTTGGTTTTCGCAAAATTCATTGCCGCCTGGCTGTTTGTTAGCTTTGCGATTTTGCTTACGTTTCCTTTTTGGTTGACAACCAACATTTTGGGGGATCCTGATAATGGTGTGATTATTTTAGGCTATTTAACATGCTTGTTAATTGCCGGTAGTTATATTGCATTGGGTTGTTTTATCTCCGCGGTTGTGCGTTCGCAGATTGTTGCCTTTATTTGTGGAACAACGGCTTCTTTTTTCGTAACGGTTTTGGGAACGCAAATTGTGCTTGATAGTTTGAAAGATGTTTTTGGGGGAATATTTTATTTTTTTATTGCCAATTTAGGAGTTCTAAAGCATTTTCAAGCGGGTGCACGAGGTGTTTTAAGCTTGGGTGATGTTCTTTATATGCTTTCGGTAATTGTTTTATGCCTTTACTTGAATGGATTATTTTTAAGAAATACGCAACGGTTATGAAAAAAGATAGCTTGACTGCGAAAGTTAATTTCAAGAAATTTAACTCAGGATTATTCGGAAAAAAAATATCGGCTCGAATTATTTTAGCAGTTATTATTTTTGTGGCGGTGAATATTGTCGCAGGAGGTGTTGGGTTTCTGAAATTAGATTTAACAGAAGGGAAACTTTATTCGTTAAGTGCAAGCACGAAAGATATTATTGCAAAAATTGATCATGATATTGAGATTAAATTTTATGTTTCAGAAGATTTGCTAAAAGCTGCCCCTAATTATATTGTGTTTGAAGAACGGGTGCGGTTGCTTTTAGAAGAGATGGCGAATCATAATCAGCATATTCGCTTTACCCATATTAAGCCCGAACCGTTTTCACAGGAAGAAGATGAAGCTGTTGCCTTAGGAATTAAGGGTGCGCCGCTTAATCAACAAGGTGAAAAGGTTTATTTTGGGATTCATATGAACGTTGTTGGTTTGCAAGATAAAAGCGGAGCGATTGGTTTCTTGCAAATAGAACGCGAGAGGTTTCTGGAATATGATATCGTAAAATTATTAACGGAAATTAGTAAGGGTACGATTCCAAAAATTGGGGTTCTCTCTAGCGTAGACCCGTTGGGAGCGGGGATCTTAAATCCAGGCAGACCTACGTCTCCGTGGGCAATATTTGAAGATTTACAAAAAAACTATGATGTAGAATATGTGTTTTCGGCAGAAAATTTGTTTAAAATGCAACCTGATATGTTGCTGATTACACATTTGGTGGATCCTAGCGACGAACTGTTATGGGCAATTGAGCAATATTTGATGCGGGGCGGTCGGGCTTTAATTTATGCAGATCCAGTTTTTGAAAGTGGTGTGGTATTGGGTCCTTATCTTAGCTCGTTAAATTCTACGAAAGATTTAAATAAAATTTTTAACAATTGGGGAGTGAAAATTGCGGATGAACAGGTGGTGGTGGATCCAAATTTTGGTATTTTAGTCAATATCGGCAAGGGTTCTACGATCCAACCGATCATCCATTCAGCTTGGCTTCGTTATGGGCCGCAACAATTGGCCAGCAGTGATTTGGTAACATCTGACTTGGATATTTTGAATTTGGCGACTATTGGCGAAATCCATGTCAAAGAGCCAGGGAAAGTACAGTTAGATGCGTTGATTACAAGCTCTACAGATAGCCAACTTTATGATGCAGCACGCCTTAGTGGTAACGAACCTGATTTGGAAGCTATTTTGAATAATTTCACAGGTGAAGGTCAAGAGCGGATTTTGGCGGCCCGAATCATTGGGAGTTTTGAGACCGTTTTTGCTAAAGGGAAGCCAGCAGCGCAAGAAGGGTTTGAATTAAATGATAAAGATTTTGTATGGCCAAAAAGCTTAAAGAAATCTGAAAAACCTTTCCAAGTGATTCTAGTTGCTGATGTGGATATGTTACAGGATCGGTTTTGGGTGCAACGAGATGAACTTTTTGGCGAGGTTGTTTTATCGCCTTTTGCCGGAAATGGTGGCATGTTAGAAAATGCGGTAGAAAACCTTTCAGGGTCTACGGCTTTGGCTCAGCTTCGTTCGCGTGGAACACGGCAACGTCCCTTTATTTTGTTGAATAATATTCGCCATAATGCAGAGCAGCGTTATCGGGTGCGAGCTAATGAGCTTTCGCGCAGGTTGGAGGAAGTGCAAGAAGGAATTTATCAATTGCAAAATGTCCCAGATTTAGACGAGGAAACTTTTGCAAGTAACCAAGAAAAGATTGAAGAGCAGCTGGTTGTTATGTTTGAAACGCAACGCGAATTAAGAATTGTGAAACGCGACTTAAATCGTGATTTTGAAAGGGTAACAAGTTTGGTAAAAGGTTTTAATATTTTCATGATGCCATTTTTTGTTATTATTGCCGGAATTTTGGTGTTTCGGTGGCGGCGTAAAATTAGGCGTGCTTGATCAGCCGAATTAAAGATGGTAATTTATGGAAACTGAACTAAAAATTTTGTTGGTTGGCGTTTGGTTTTTCTGTTTATTTTGTGTTGAAAAAATTCCTAGGGTGCGGATGCGCCCGATGGCATCGTTGTTTAGTGAAACATTTATTCAACGGATTGGATGTAATTTTTCATTCTATTTCTTTAATGGTCTTGCCTATCCGCTGGTGGCAGCAATTACGATTTATGCTAGCGGGCATAGTTTGGGTTGGCGCGATGATCTTTTGGCAAACCATTTTTTCAGTGGTGTATCGGGCGGTTGGTTAATTTTACTGGATATTTTAATTTTGGATCTGATGATTTATGGCTGGCACCGTTTGAATCATAAGGTGCCATTTTTATGGCGATTTCACGAGGTTCATCATCTTGATGAAATGCTCGATACCACAACAGCGGTACGATTTCACTTTGGTGAGGTGTTATTATCTGCATGTAATCGCAGTATTTTTATTATTTTGTTGGATATTCCGGTGCAATCGGTGTTGATTGTTGAAACTTTATTATTATTGATTGCGTTATTTCATCATGCCAATATTCATTTGTATGGTCGGTTAGATCAGATATTATCGCTGGTATTGGTAACGCCACGGATGCATCATGCACATCATCACGCGCTTCAGCGTGATACAGATTCTAATTATGGTAATTTATTTTCATTTTGGGATCGAATTTTTAATAGCTATAATGCACGTATTTTCTCGAAAAATGCTAAGATTGGCGTTGAAGGAGTTTCGGAGAAATCTTTTCGAAACTTATGGTTACACCCGATTAACAAAAAATCAAACTATCCTCGATGAGGAGATGATTTGCATGTGTTTAAATTTTCAATGACTGTTAAAAGCTTTGCTTTTTTTGGGAGTTTCAATTCACACATCTCTAGCATTGCCTCGAAATATGGGGGTAAAGGTGCCGTAAAATCCATTTCCTTAGAAGCCCAAATTAAGCGATAAGCGTGGAGAAATAAAGAGGTGGCTTTGAGATTATTTTTGGCAGTACCATATTTTTTATCGCCGATAATGGCGGCATGATTTGCTGCCAAATGAACGCGCAATTGATGCGTTCTGCCGGTTACTGGCATTAACAAAATTAAGCTTGAATTGCTTTTTTGGCTTAAAATTTGATAATGGGTGCTGGCTTCTTGACCCTTATCATTAATTAGGGTGCGCTCGCGCTCGCGCTTTAGCCTTAAATGAATCTCACCTTGTTGTTGCGCAAGGATACCGTCGCTGATGGCTAAATAATATTTTTGAATATGTTTTTCAGCAAATGCTTTGCCCGCATGCAAGGCAGCATTTCGATTGCGCGCTACCATTAACATGCCGCTAGTCTCGCGGTCTAATCGATGGACAAGGCGAGGCTTAACTTTTTCGCTATTTTGGTAATGTTCTAGCAAGAGATCAACATGGGTAGAAATTCCGGTTCCACCCTGAGAGGCAAGCCCAGAAGGTTTGTTGAAAAAGAGGTAATCTTCGGTTTCGTGGATGAGAAAATTTGGGGGTAAAGGAGGCAGGATTTGGGTTTCGGTGATTGTTTCGGCAACAAATTGTGGTAAAGTGATTAGATCCCCTTGAACCAATTGATACTCACCGCGGGCGCGCTTGCCATTAACGCGAACTCTGCCAATGCGTAAGAATTTTTGGATTTGCAGATAATTCATGCTACTATGGCGTTTCAGGTAACGGTCTAACCTTTGTCCATGATTGTCTAAGTCAATTTTTAGTTGTGATGACATATCTTTATAAGTTACGCATCAGAAATTGCGCGCTTCCAATACCGAAAAATACACCGAAAACAGATAGAATTACCGAGCCTAAACTATAGGTAAGTGCAAATCCATAATCATGGCGCGTTAGCATTTGTTGGATTTCTAGAGAAAAAGTCGAAAAAGTTGTAAAGCCTCCTAAAAACCCAGTAATCAGCAAAGTATGAGGCAAGCTACCCCATTTTATTTGCAACAAGGTTATGAGGAAACCGATTGCGATGCCACCAATAATATTGATCAGTAAGGTGGTGTAGGCAAGTAGGGTCTGAGGGAAATAATTGCGTGCAAGTAGATAGAAAATACAGCGCATCCCCGCCCCAAGCGCACCACCAGCTGCGGTTAGGGAAATCAGTTTTATGGAAATCAGCACTCGCTTACCGTATGCTACCGGCAAAAGAGACAATAGAGGCGATATTATTCGAGGTAATCATATGAGGACCGGTACTGACATGAGTGCTTCCCCACAATACCCCATGCTGATAATAATTATTGAAAATCATTACTGCCATATAGCCTTGCAAGAAGGGTTGGGAATCTACGGCAAATAAAATTTGTGTTTTTTGTCGAATCAAATAGGCAGAATCTCGAGTTAAACCAAAAGTAACAATGCCAATATCCTCGCGTTTTATGGTACGCAAAGCCTTGTATAAAATTTTGAGTTGATCGGTTTCGGTCATGATTATGGTTTGCAAATTTTTATTTTTTTTCAGGTAGAGAGTAAGAAATTTTACGAGATCAACGCCGATTTTGTCTAAAGAAAAAATCGCAATTGGTTTGCCGATGCCATCGCTTGTGCCACGGCATCGTTGTAAATATTCGTCGGTGTCAGTACGTGGTACGAAACAAATAGCTGTGGTAAGAGCATCGTTTTTCAGTTTTTTGCCAGCGTTAAATCCTGATTGATAGGCATCAGCACCAATGCTAATAAGAGGAAAATTACCCTGATTCTCAAAATGGCTAATGCCAAGGGAGCCAACCAAAATTACCGGAATATTTTTTTGTTGGGCATGCATAGTCCATTTAAGGGCAAGCTCTTGGCGCGGAACGCTTAAAATTAAACCATCGGGTTTCGCGTTGATGGCGGTTTGCACCAATCGTTCCATATCATCAAGATTGCCAGTGGGCGGGTTGCGAATCTCGATATTGATATTTAAGTTATTCATCCCGGCAACCAAACCATTTCGAAAAATTTTCCAGCTATTTGTATAATCGCGGGCATGATTAATAAAAATAATTTTTGCAGCTTGTTCCTTGGCATCCAAAATAGGAATATTTGCGATAAAAACTATTAAAAGAATGGGAATATAAGATAAAAGGTGCAATAAACTAGATTTTCACAGCAGTAAGGGTTGGGTTTGCAAAGGTTGATAGCCATATTCATTGCTCATGTTACCATATAGCACGCCTTTAACTTGCTTATATATGGTTTTCAACTTTTGCGCTTTTCTATTCTTGTAGTATTAATGTATCGTAAGAACTGTTTTTTTTCAAATAAATATCGATAAAAGGTGATTTTGATTTTGGCATTGCAAGATTTTTCAGGAAAAATTCCGATAGAGACGTTAAATTCTATGGCAGAAAAATTTTATCAATCTTGCCCGCAATCAGTATGTGGGGTTTTTGGGTATGGCTCGTTGATTTGGAAATTTGATGATCTGTTTGACGAAAAGCTGGTTAGTAAAATTTATGGCTATCGGCGTAGTTTGGGGCTGTGGTCGTATTATTATCGTGGTAGTGAGGCGAATCCTGGGTTGGTTTTTGGGTTGGATAAAGGGGGCAGCACGAAAGGGGTTACGTATTTTTGTTACAATGAGGAGCAGCGCAAGAGGATGATTACGAATATATTTAAGCGAGAAATGGTAAGCTGTGCATATCGCCCCATGATTATCAAGGCACATATTTATCGAGAGCCTTTTGCGAAATTGGGCGCACAAAATTATACCCAAAAGCCAGTATTAACTTTTGTGTTAGAGCGAAAACATCGGCAATATGCGGGGAAAATGGCATTAGATCGGCAAAAAAAAATTATCGCTAAGGCTTCTGGGGTTGCTGGTAGTAATCGTGATTATGTGCTTTTTACCGAACAAAAATTACAAGAATTTAAGATTAATTGTAAGATGTTACGGCAATTATGCCAAGCATTATAGATAAGAATCGCGGTTGGGGATGATAGATGCATTTGTTATTATCAGAAGCTAACGGGTTTGTTGAGAATCAACCTTATGATATTCAACAAACGCCGGGGGATATTGTAATTCTAAGTTATGCGGTAAGTGAGTTAACAGCGGCGGCGGCGGCGATGCAAAAATTATCGCAAGTTGAACTTGATACCGATAGCAATAGCAAGGTGCGGCCCAAATTGCGCTTGATGCATTTAGGGTATTTGGGGCATCCGGCAACGATTGATGCTTATATGGAAATTTTGCGCCATGCCAAGATTATTGTTGTGCGATTATTGGGGGGAAAGAATTATTGGGATTATGGTTGTTGCGAGCTTTATGCCTTGTGCAAACAGCATCGAATTCAGTTGATTTTGCTTTCAGGGGATCATCATTGGGATCAAGAATTGGCGCGTTTATCCCTTAGCGATTCGGGATTGATGAAACAGATTTTTGCGTATTTTTGTGCTGGAGGTGTTGGTAACCTGCAAAATTGTTTGGCATTAATGGCTCATAGAATTGGGTTTGGATATGATTTTGTACCTCCGCAAGATATGGCAGATTCAGGGATATTGAAAAATTGGCAAGCAAAAAAAATATCAGGTAAGAATCTCAAAGCCAATGGCAAAATTTGCATTTTATTTTATCGGGCTTTGCTTCATAGTGGCGATGTTGCACCGATTGAAATGTTGGCACAGCAGGCAAGTGAGGTTGGGCTTTCTGGAATTGCTTTTTATTTGAGTAATTTTAAGGATCAGAAAATTTTAACGACTCTTGCACAGATGCTTGCGCAAGAAAAACCCGATCTAATCATTTTAACAACGGGATTTACTTTGCAAAAAAGTAGCGATGGCATGTCGCCTCAGATTTTTGCGCAGCAAAACGTGCCCTTGTTGCAAGTTACGCTTTCAAGCCTGCCTTATGATGTTTGGTTGGCGCAACAAAGTGGTTTGCCGGCTCGAGAAATTGCTATGAATATTGCTTTGACAGAAATTGATGGGCGGATATTTACGCGGGCAATTGCTTTTCAATCTAAGATGCAAATTGAGCCGCTTACACAATGTCCGCTTTCGCGCTATTATGTCGTGCCTGATCGGGTGCAATTTGTTGCCGAGTTAGCCGCAAGATGGGTAAAATTGCAAAAAATACCGCAAAATCAAAAGAAACTAGGCTTTGTGTTAGGGAATTATCCCGCCTCTGATGGCAGGCTTGCCAATGGGGTGGGCTTAGATACTCCCGATGCTGTGGTCAGCCTATTGCGTGAGGCACAAAAATCTGGGGTTTTATGTGATCTTCCGGCAGATAGCCAAACCTTGATGGATTTATTCAGCGTTGGCGTTACGAATCAAAATCCACAACGAAGCCATTCGCAAGCAAGGCTGGAATTGCCAGATTATCAAAAAATATTGGCAAAATTACCAGAAATTTTGCAACAAAAATTAGCACAGCAATGGGGCAATCCCGCCCAAGATCCCTTTGTTCAAGGGAATGCCTTTCACTTGCCTTTTATTCTACTGGGAAATGTGGCGGTAGGGCTACAAATTGCACGCGGTTATGATCTGGATCCAGATGCTTATTGCCACGATCCGGCACTTGTACCTCCCCATGGTTATTTGGCATTTTATTTTTGGTTGATTCATGATTTTAAAATCGATTGTTTGGTACATATTGGCAAGCATGGAACTTTAGAATGGTTGCCGGGAAAAGCGTTGGCACTTTCAAGGCTTTGTTGGACAGATGCTATTTTGGGTGCGATGCCAGTGATTTACCCTTTTATCGCTAATGATCCAGGTGAAGGGACGCAAGCGAAACGTCGGATGCAGAGTGTGATTTTAGATCATTTGCCACCTTGCATGCAAATGAGTGGATTGTATGGTGATTTGGCAGATTTAGAAAATTTGATGGATGAATATTATGAGGCACGACATTTAGACTCAAGACGGAAAAAATGGCTAGAAAATGAGATGCTTCGCTTGAGTCAAAGCATGAATTTAGAAATTGGCGTGCATAAAGAAATTGATGTGCCAAGGGATCCTACTGCAATAATGGATTCGTTAAATGCGATTGAAACGTGGCTATGTGATCTTAAATTTACGATGATTCGGGCGGGTTTGCATCGATATGGGCAGCTTCCGCAACGGCTTGATGAGATGTTGTTGGCATTATTGCGTTATAAACGGGGCGAGGCCCCTTACCAGCAATCTTTGTTGCAGGTTTTGGCCACGGAATTGCACATTGATTTCAATCCCCTTGAAAGTGATGCGATGCAAGGGGAGGCGGTGCTCTCGCAGAATTTTTCTCAGTTTGTTTGGCCAAAATTGCAACAGGAAACTTTGCTCCAGGAAACTTTGTCCCAGGAAATTTTATCTAGGCGGAAAATTGCCGAAATGTTAGAAAATTATGCGTTGAGCCTATTGGCAGAGCAACAGAGTTTACCGAAGATTTTTACGGAAACGAAAATTATTTTAGATTATGCAAAGCAGCAATTAAAACCGCTACTAGCAGATTCTGTGCAACGCGAGCTTTCTAGTTTTGTGCAAGCCATTGATGGAAAATTTATTGCCCCGGGCCCTTCAGGAGCCCCCAGCCGTGGCAGGTTGGATGTTTTGCCAACCGGACGAAATTTCTTTTCGGTAGATATTCGGGGTTTACCAACATTGGCAGCTTGGCAGTTAGGGCAAGAATCAGCGAATTTATTGTTGCAGGAACATTTGCAAAATCATGGGGTTGCTCTTACCAAATTGGTACTTTCAATGTGGGGAACAGCACAAATGCGCACCGGTGGCGAGGATATTGCGCAAGCGATGGCACTGATGGGGGTGCGTCCGATTCGTAACTATAATCGTGTTACTGGTTTCGAAGTGATCCCCCTTGAGCTTCTAGGGCGCGAGCGCGTTGATGTGACGCTACGAATATCGGGGTTTTTTCGCGATGCTTTTCCGAATATTATTATGCAATTGGCGCAAATGGTCCAAGCCCTTGCCAAGCGTGATGAGGATGTTAAGCAAAACCCGTTACGGGCGCAATATTTACAAGAACAAGAACAGAATCTTGCCGATGGATTCAACCCAGAAATGGCAGATTTATATGCGCGACAACGAATTTTTGGTTCAGCACCCGGAACTTATGGTGCGGGTTTGCAACATTTGCTCGCGAATGGAAATTGGCAAAATGATGCCGATTTTGCTAAAATTTTTCTATCATGGGGAGGCTATGCCTATGATGGTGAACAAATGCAAGGGGCACAAGTTCCAGAATTATTACAAAAGCGGTTAATGCAAGTGCAAGCGGTGGTTCAGAATCAAGATAATCGGGAACATGATATTTTAGATTCAGATGATTACTATCAATTTACCGGTGGGCTAGCAGCCTCGGTGCGATATTTTTCGGGGCAGCAAGCCGAGATTTACCTTAATGATCATTCTAATCCAGATGTTCCCAAAATTGGCACTTTGGCACAAGAAATTGCTCGAATTGTGCGGGCACGGGCAGCAAACCCGAAATGGATTGCATCCATTATGGAACATGGCTACAAAGGTGCTTTTGAAATTTCCGCAACGGTGGAATATTTATTTGCGTTTGCGGCAACAACAGAATTGGTTCAAGAGCATCAATTTGATAGTTTGTTTCAGGCTTATTTAGAAGATGTGCAGGTGCGCGAATTTATGGCAAAATATAATCCGCAAGCTTTAGCCGATATGACGGCACGGTTTCAAGAAGCGATTACAAGGCAATTATGGGTGCCAAGGCGAAATTCGGTGCAGCAAATGCTTGCAGAATCAGAAAATATCGGGAAGGAGTTTGCAAAGAAATAGGCAAAATTATCTCTTTCGGCATAAGCAATCTTCGCGATAAGCATAGTTGATCGTATGAAATCGAAGCTCGTCCAATTCAATCATTAATAATTTACGGTGCAATAAATTGCCAATATTTAACAGATATTTTAAGGCTTCGCTGGCTTGAATCGCACCTACAAGGCTGGCTGTAGGAGAAAAAATTCCGAGTTGTTCGCAACGAGGGAGCAAATTATCGGGCGGAGCCTCGTGATAAAGGCAACGATAACATGGTGAGGGGCCAAGGGCATCTTGGATATGGGGAAAGAAACTGCTGATTTGTCCGCTAAAACGAAGTAGACTTGCCGAAATAAAAGGAATTGCAAGCTGGCAGGCAGCATCGTTAATTGCATAGCGAGTGGGGAAATTATCACTCGCATCGAGGATAATATCGGCATTTGCAAGCAAAGTTTCGGCATTTTCAGCCGTTAGGCGGGCATTGGCCATTTGTAATTTTATTTCGCTATTTAACGCGCTTAAACCTTCCATAGCGGCGAGGGTTTTTGGGCTTTGAACCATCGCTTCAGGATATAGGGTTTGGCGCGGTAAATTTGAAAGTTCAACTCGGTCTGCATCGATTAAGCTGAGGGTACCAATGCCAGCCCCCGCTAAAATCGGTAGAGCCACCGCTGCTAGCCCACCCAAGCCCACACAAACAATATGGGCATTGAATAATTTATTTTGCCCCTCTTCATCAATCTCTGGAAGCAAAATATGGCGAGAATAACGTTCTAATTGGGCATTTGTTAGATCAATCATGAGGATATTATGCAGATTGTCAATTCTATTAGCAAGTTTATTAGCCTCGCTTGTTGGTAAATTTATCATCAGAGAGAATGGACAGGGTTGGCTCTTTGCGGTATGATGAATTTTAGGGTTAAAGGGGATGAAATTACGCTTGAAAAAGTTGTGTGGAGAGAATTACGTTGGGCTTTACTTTCGCTTGTTAGGTTTGTTAGCCATGTAGCATGTTGGGGGGGATGTTGATCGCTATGATTAGAGGTGTTTTTGGATAAAATGGATGTAACAAAGCAGGGAGTTGCGATTGAGACGTTAAGTTTTGAGATCGCTTTAAAAGAATTAGAACAGATTGCCCAAAAGCTAGAAAAAGGGGATAGTCCGCTTGCAGAGGCAATTGATTATTATGAACGTGGTGGTGCATTGCAGGTGCATTGTGAAAAATTATTGCAAGAAGCCGAGTTGCGTTTTGATAAGGTGCGGTTTAGTGATGATGGGAAAGTGAGTTTATCGCCCGTGAAATCTGCTGTGAAATCTGGTTAAGATCGTAGAATTATATGCAAAATCATGTTTTGCAAATGCCAGATGATGAAATTAATGCTGTTTTTACTCATAGGCTAGAATTATGCCAACAAGCCATAGTGGAAAAAATGGCACAGCATTTATCGGGCGAGGCTGAAGATTTGCAACTCCTTGAACAGGCGATGCGCTATGGTGCATTGGGAGGAGGTAAGAGATTACGAGCTTTTTTATTATTAATATCGGCACAATTTGCCGGCGCAGATGAAACCAACGCGCTTCACAGCGGGGTCGCTTTAGAGTTGGTACATGCTTATTCATTGATTCATGATGATTTGCCGGCAATGGATGATGATGATTTGCGCCATGGGAAGCCCTGTGTGCATTTGGCATTTGATGAAGCCACTGCGATTTTGGCAGGTGATTCGTTATTAACCTATGCTTTTGAATTATTAAGCCAGCCTGTATGCCATTGCGATGCCAAGATCCGAATTAAATTGGTGCAAATTTTGGCAAAAGCTGCTGGAAGCTCGGGTATGGTCGGTGGGCAACATTTGGATATGTTGGGGGCTGCTCATCAGGCGAGCTCGCAAGATCATATTGCGAGGATTCAACGTCTACAATCGTTAAAAACAGGGGCTTTGTTTGTGGCAGCCACGCAGATGGGTGTGCATTTGGGAAAAATTTCATCGGAATTATTAACAACGCTTCAAGGTTATGCGGAAAAAATTGGTCTCGCATTTCAAATTTATGATGATTGGTTGGATATTGCAGGAGATGCGCAAATATTGGGTAAGGCAACGGGAAAAGATGATAATCTTGAGAAACTTTCTTTTCTACAAATTATGAGTCACGATAAAGCTCTTGATTACACACAAAAATTGATAGATGATGCAATTGTACAGATTATGCCTTGGCAAAAATTACACCCTCAGGCAACAGCCTCGTTAATAGGGTTGGCACGGTTTGTGATTGCGCGGGAACAATAGCTTGAGAAAAAAATGTTCAAAATATTAATTTTATGTCTGATTTAGATTCTCAAAAAATTACCAAGAATTCTGTGGTGGAATCTGATTTGCAAACGCCTTTGCTAGACGCAATTTTGTTTCCAGAAGATTTACGTGTTTTGTCAGAATCTGATTTGTCACAACTTGCCAGTGAATTGCGTTTGGAGCTGATTAATGCTGTTTCGCAAACAGGTGGACATTTAGGGGCTGGGCTTGGCGTTTTAGAGTTAACGATTGCGCTTCATTATGTTTTCAATACGCCTGAGGATAAGTTAATTTTTGATGTTGGGCATCAGGCTTATCCGCATAAAATTTTAACAGGTAGGCGTGATAAAATTAGAACTTTACGCCAGAAAAACGGACTTTCAGGATTCACGAAACGCAGTGAAAGCCCGTTTGATCCCTTTGGTGCTGCCCATAGCTCAACTTCTATTTCTGCTGGGCTTGGCATGGCAATGGCACGTGATTTGAAAGGTGGCGATAATCATGTTATTTGTGTGATTGGCGATGGGGCAATGAGCGCAGGTATGGCATATGAAGCCATGAATAATGCGGGTGCAACAGATAGTCGGTTGCTGATTATTTTGAACGATAATGATATGTCGATTGCGCCACCTGTGGGTGCGATGAGCCATTATTTGGCACGGCTATTATCATCGAAATCTTTTTTAAGTCTTCGCGAATTTAGCCACCGTGCAGTGCATAGCATTTTCCCCAAAGGTTTAGAGCATAGGGTATTGAAAACTGAAGAATTTATCCGTAATTTTCTCTCTGGCAGTGGCACTTTGTTTGAAGAGCTGGGGATGTATTATATTGGTCCGGTAGATGGGCATAATTTAGAGAATTTATTGCCATTATTGCGCAATGTGCGTGATATGGGTGATCGTCATTACCCAGTTTTATTGCATGTGGTAACGCAAAAAGGGAAAGGTTATGCGCCTGCCGAGCAGGCAAAAGATAGATATCATGGGGTTGGCAAATTTGATGTGACCTCAGGGGTGCAAGTGAAAACCAAAACGAATGTGCCTAGCTATACGGCGATATTTGCCGATGCTTTGGTGAAAATTGCTGAACAGGATGATAAAATTGTTGCGATTACCGCTGCGATGCCCGGGGGTACGGGGCTTAGTAAGATGGCAGAAAAATTTCCTGATAGATGTTTTGATGTGGGCATTGCCGAGCAACATGCAGTTACTTTTGCAGCCGGGATGGCATGCGAGAATTATAAGCCGTTTGTTGCGATTTATTCTACGTTTTTGCAACGGGCTTTTGATCAGCTGGTGCATGATGTGGCGATTCAGAATTTGCCGGTACGCTTTGCTTTAGATCGTGCAGGGCTTGTGGGTGCTGATGGGCAAACGCATGCCGGAGCCTTTGATATTTCGTATTTATGCTGTTTGCCCAATATGGTGGTGATGGCACCAGCTGATGAAGCGGAGTTGGTGCATGCTGTATATACGGCGAGTCAGTATGATTTAGGGCCGATTGCGTTTCGCTTTCCGCGAGGGGATGCACAAGGGGTGCTGCTTCCGAAAAGCCCGGAAAAATTACCAATAGGCAAAGGGCGCATTGTGCATCGTGGCAAAAAGGTAGCGATCATCACCTTAGGTCCTAGATTATATGAAGCTCTTGCTGCCGGCGAACTATTGGCTAAACATGATATTAACCCTACGATTGTAGATGCACGGTTTGCCAAACCGATAGATTGTGATTTATTATCCGAGCTTGTTGATCATCATGATTATTTGTTGAGTGTGGAAGAGGGAAGTATTGGTGGGTTTTCTGCACAAATTTACCATATTCTAGCCGAAAAAAATTTAAGTGAGAAAATTATTTATCGCCCGCTTTATTTGCCAGATTATTTTATTGAACAGGCAAGTCAGAAGGAACAATATCAAGAAGCGGGATTGGATCGATACGGGATTGTTGCAAAAATATTGGCGATCATGGCAATGAAAAATGAATCGGGTTTTTGAAGACAAGCCTTGCCTATTGCTTTGCTTTGCGTTATGTAGGAAGAGTTTGTTTCACTTGCTGATGAAGGGGCTTTAAGATGCAATCATTACTTGGGCTGGTTAGTTCTGTGATTGGGATTTATGTATGGTGCGTGATTGCTTACGCTATTTTAAGTTTGCTTTATAGTTTCCAAATTCTCAATACTCATAGTCAGATTGCCTATCGTGTGTATGATGTTTTAGGGCAGTTGGTAGAGCCAGCATTGCGGTTTTTACGCCGATTTATTCCCACTTTTGGTGCAGTGGATATTACCCCGGTTATTTTAATTTTACTGCTTAATTTTTCCAATAGTTTAATTCATGAATATGCCGGGCGGTTGCTATTTTAAGTGAAAAATGAGCCCGTTATTGTAGAATTGACATTTTAAAAATCATAATGTGCGAATTAATCATTACAAAATTGACATTTCAAAAATCAATGGAAAAATAAAATGGGCGAATCAATTCAACCCGTGCGCGGGATGCATGATTATATTGGTGATGAATTTGCTCATATGCAACATATTATTGCCATCGCCAATCAATGGGCTAGGCTTTATGGTTACCGCCCGATGCAAACCCCAATTTTAGAAAAAGCTGATTTATTTATCCGTAGTGCGGGGGGCTCTAGCGATGTTGTTATGAAAGAGATGTATCGTTTTACCGATCAAGGCGGAGAAGATTTAGCCCTTCGCCCAGAAGGCACCGCATCTAGCGTGCGTGCCATTTCTAGTGCTGGTTTAAGTCAGAATTTACCGCATAAATTTTTCTATAGTGGAGCAATGTTTCGCCGCGAACGCCCGCAGAAAGGAAGGTTAAGGCAGTTTCACCAATTTGGAATTGAATATATTGGCACCAAAAGCCCATTTGCAGATGCGGAAGTGATTATTTGTGGGGCGAGAATTTTACAAAATTTGGGCGTTATCGCTCGTTTGGAAATTAATAGTTTGGGTGCAGCGGAATCTCGAAAGCTTTGGTGCGAAGCTTTGCAAGCTTATTTTACGAAACATTGCGGTCAACTCTCATCGGATAGTCGCCAGCGTATTGCCAGAAATCCGCTGCGGATACTGGATAGTAAAAATGCAACAGATCAGGCAATTAGCCAACAAGCCCCGCAATTTTTTGAGTTTATTTTACCCGAAGAAAGTGATTATTTTGCTGAGGTTCAGGGTTATTTAAACGATGCAGATTTGGAATTTACGATTAATTCCAATTTGGTACGTGGGTTGGATTATTATAATGATACGGCTTTTGAATTTATTAGCGATGCGATTGGCGCGCAAGGTACGGTAATGGCGGGGGGGCGCTACGATGGATTGTCGGCAATGGTTGGCGGGGTTCGTGATTTACCAGCAGTTGGCTTTGCATCGGGGATTGAAAGATTGATGCTTCTCAATCAGTATCAGGGGCAAGCAGAAATTATGCTTGGAATCGTTCCTGCCAATGCGGATTATTTGGCACAAGTACAAAAATATGCTGAAATTTTGCGTAATGTAGGGATTGCTGTTAGTGTGATCCCTCACGGTTCAGTAAAACAAAAAATGCGTCGTTGTAATCATTTGGCCTTACCTTATGTGGTGATTTATGGCGATGATGAAGCCAACACTGCTGAGTTTCGCTTGAAAAATATGCAAACAGGCACAGAAGAAATGCTTACCATTGACGAGTTACAGAAAAAATTTTTATGCTAGAGACAAAATTAATGCAGCTGAAACTTCGCTTTACCGAAGTTACCACCAAGCTTAATAGTGGGATCTTACCCCCGGATGAATTAGCCGATTTGGGGCGCATGGTTGCGAAATTGGAACCGTTGGTACAAAAAATATCATTATGGGAAAAATATCGCGATGGGATCAAAGACATCGAAGAAATGCTGGTAGATAGCAGTTTGGATACTGAGATGCGACGCATGGCAGAGGAAGAAAAGTATCTTCTGCTGAAGCAAAAAGAGGAAATAACGCAAGAAATTAGAATTGCCCTATTGCCCAAAGATGAGGCGGATGAGAGAAATATTATCTTAGAAATTCGTGCCGGAACTGGGGGAGAAGAAGCCGCATTATTTGCCGGGGATTTGTTTAAAATGTATCATCGCTATGCTGAAAATTTAGGCTGGAAAACCGAATTGATGCATAGTAGTGAAACTGGAATTGGTGGTTACAAGGAAATTATTGCGAATATTCGTGGGCAATCGGTTTTTGCGAATTTGAAATATGAATCGGGTGTGCATCGAGTGCAGCGGATTCCACAAACCGAAAGTGGTGGGCGCGTGCATACTTCGGCGGCAACGGTAGCAATTTTGCCCGAGGCGGAAGAGGTGGATGTACAAATTAAAGATGGTGAGTTGCGCGTGGATACGTATCGTGCGCAAGGTGCCGGCGGGCAACATGTGAATACTACCGATAGTGCGGTGCGGATAACGCATTTGCCTAGCGGTATTGTTGTACAATGCCAAGATGAAAAATCGCAACATAAAAATCGTGATAAAGCAATGAAAATGCTGAAAACTCGCTTATATGATTATGAACGGCAACAAAAACTCTCCGAGCGCGCTCAGGATCGGAAGGCACAGGTAGGTTCGGGGGATCGATCTGAACGGATTCGAACTTATAATTTTCCGCAAGGACGCGTTACGGATCATCGCATTGGTCTTACATTGTATAAATTGGATAAAATTCTTGCCGGTGATGAATTGGATGAATTGATTAAGGCTTTAATTGCTGAGGCACAGCTTAAATTACTAGGTAGTGAGCATGACGATCATTCGTTATTGGCTTGAACAAGCAACACAGATTTTAATGGAAGCTGGGCTTGAACAACCAAAACGGGAAGCACAATATTTATTGCAACGATGTTTAAAATGTGAAGCAAGCGATGTGATCCTTGATCGTGAGAAAAACTTAAGCAAAGTTGAATTATCCCGTTTGCAAGTTTGGCTGATGAAGCGCGCCAAGCATATGCCTCTTGCTTATATTGCCGGCAGTATTGATTTTTATCGATTCCATTTCTTTACCCCACATCATGTTTTAATTCCGCGTTCCGATAGCGAAGTATTTTTAGAGGCTGTGCATGAATTATTTATCGATCAAACAGCATCTTTTCGAATTTTAGAAACTGCTTCTGGTACCGGCGCATTGGGTTTAAGTGTGCTGGCAGATTACCCTAATGCCACTGCTACGCTTAGTGATGTAAGTGCATTGGCGACGGCAACTATTGCGCATAATGCTGACCAATTAGCGCTGCGTGGGCGTGTGGAAATTATTACCAGTGATTGGCTAAAAACGATTGTCGCGCATCCCTTTGATCTGGTGTTAATTAACCCGCCTTATATTGCCAGTGGTGATATTGCCTTGTTGCCACCGAATATTCGCGATTTTGAACCGCATCTTGCCTTAGATGGTGGCAAAGATGGCTTAGATTGTTATCGGCTTTTAAACCAGCAATTATTCGTCTTTGTTGGCAATTATCTTTTGTTAGAAATAGGGATTGGCATGCGGGATGCTGTTGTGGGTGTGATGCAGAATTTCACTTACCAAAAATCTTGGGTAGATTTAGGTGGAGTTGAGAGAGTTTTGTTGTTGCGAAGAAAATAAAATTCTTGGAAGAATAAAATTTTTTGAAGTTTGAAAGATGTTTTTTGGAACATACTCAGAAATATACATTGATAAAATATAGAAAAATGCAATTTGTAACAAAAAGGGCTTGGCAAAAGCGGGGCATTAGGGTAGAGTATGGCTATATGACAGAGCTGATTTGCTCGGTATATATCGAATACAGGTAACGATTTTAAAAGGTTCCATTTGTGTTGGCGGTTTTAAAGGTTGAGTTGCTTTGGTTTGGATTTTACAAAAAATTAAAATTTTTAACGGTGGTTTCTGTTATTGTTGGTAGTGGAATCTCTGAGCTTAGAGAAAAGGGCAGATAATGCGATCAAATAATCAAGTAAAGCGATATCAAAATCAACGCGGTGGTGGTGGAGGAAGATTTAACAATAATCGGCCTTTCAACCAAAATGGGCGTTCGCCTAACCGCAATAGTAGTTTTGAATCGCACGGACCGAATGTTAGAATTCGAGGTACAGCCCAGCAATTGGCTGAAAAATATCAGCAATATGCGCGTGATGTTGCCACAAACGGTGACCATGTTTTGCGCGAAAATTTTCTACAACACTCAGAACATTATTTTAGAATGTTTGAACCATTGGAAAATAATCAGCCAAATGTGCAGCCCCAAACTGGGAATGAGCAGCCTTCGCCAGCTTCTACCGGTAAAATTGCACCGCGCGTGCGCAGAAGGCGGTGGGAATTGCCCGCAGGAGATAATTCCGAAAAAGACCAACGGGGAGCACGCGATCATAGGGGTGAGGATCGTGGTGAATCTGTGGAAGAAAAAAATGCTTTTAATGATGATTTGCCGGCATTTTTGGAAGTGGATGAAGATTATTAATTTACGTTAAACGCTGTGGTTAACGTGAATCTTTTATGGTGCCCGAAAAACGACCCGGAAAATTGGTACAGAAAACTGACCCTGAAAACTTACGATGCGAATGGTGGGGTACAAAAGAATTATTTTTAGCGGTATTTGGCATCGTTATATTTGGCGTTTTTATATTTGATTTTTGGCGATGGCCTCCCTCATCCAGAGGGCCGTTTTTGCGAGACCACCTAACGGATAAAGATGGATGCCTTTGATCAAGCTGGTATCATCTTGTGCGATGTGATCTGCTAAATTTTGAATCAAAAGATCAGGTGGGAAAGGTGTCATTAGTTTGCTGATGTCTTTGGCGCGATTTGTAACCACACGCATCGAGGTGCCGATTCCACATTCAACAGCATATTTTACCAAAGTTTTAATGGTAGCTACGCCCGGTACGCCAATTTTTACGGGTAGCGTAATGCCGGCTATTTTCAAATTTTCTTGCCAGAGAATTAAGGGTTCAGCTTCGAAGCAAAATTGCGTAGTGATGTAAAAATCGATCGGGCTTTGGGCTGCGTAGGCAGATTTAAGATGTAGGGCACTTAAAACATCGGCGGGAGAAATATCAGGGCTACCTTCAGGATGCCCGGCAATGCCAAGGCGTTGAATGCCATATTTTTCTAATAAACCTGTTTCCAAAACATCGATAGAAGCAGCAAAAGGACCCACAGCTTTTGCAACACCGCCACCAATAAGCAAAGCTTCGGTAATATTAACTTTTTGCAACGATTCTAGTGCTAGCTCTAGAGCCACTTTACTCGGCAAAGAGCGCGCTGCAATATGCGGAATTGGGATCATATTTTGGCTTTTTAAGGTAAGTGCGGTCTCAACCGTATCGGCAAAATCACTTCCTGGTAGAAAAGTGATGTAAATTGGTGTGTTTTCAGGCAAATATTCTTGGAAATCACCAATTTTTTTCGCACCTTTCGGTGTTGTTTCAATAGATGCGGACTGGATTAATTTCATAAAAATTGGATTTGGCATTAGGGTTCCTTTTGCAAATAAAATGATAAAAAGAGTTTGCTTTTTTTGAATTTTGGCTTTATGTTTTTGGGCTAAACATGGCGGTGGCGACGGCGCACACGGTTTGTTTGGGTTTGGGCAAAAACATCCATTTGCTTTTGGGCATCTTCAGGGTTGGGAAGGGTCACAGTTTCTGATAATTTTAAATAAGGATCATCGCGATTAGGGATGCCCATCGCACTGACGAAATATTTTTGGAAATTAGGGTCAATTGCTGTTTCAATTTTTTCTACCTGCTGAATTCGTGTCTCAATGGTCGCTCTTGCAGCTTTGCTGGTTAGGGCTTTGAGCGCGCCAGTTCCAGCAGCATTGCCAGCAGAAGATACATTGCTAACGTAGCAATCTGGGAACATACCTAAAATTAAAGCATATTTAGGATCAATATGCGAGCCAAAGGCACCGGCTAAGATAATACGATCAACAAATTCAATCTTAACCCGATCCATTAACAATCTCGCACCGGCATAAAGTGCCCCTTTGGCAAGTTGAATCGCACGGACGTCGTTTTGGGTAATGTAAATTTCAGTGCTTTCATTTTTATGGAGTAAATAATTGTAAGTGCGGTCATTTTTTACCAATCTCGGGCATTTATCGGCAAGTGAGCTATTCATAATCCCTGAAGAGGTGATAATTCCGGCGAGATAAAGCTCAGCAATCGCCTCGATAATACCTGAACCACAAATGCCACTTACGGTAACGTTTGATGCTTGGAAAGGGGGTTCATCCGACCAGCCTTCAATGCCAATCACTTGGAAACGAGGCTCTAAAGTGAAAGGGCTAATCCGCACATGTTCAATGGCACCATTGGCAGCGCGTTGCCCGGAAGAAATTTGCGCACCTTCAAGCGCAGGCCCAGTAGGTGATGAGCATGAAAGAATTCGGTTGCCTTGATACCCTAAAGTGATTTCGGCATTTGTACCCACATCTATGATCAAAACATTATCATCATCATTCCAAGGCTCTTTTGCCAGCATAACCGCAGCAGCATCCGCACCAACATGCCCAGCTACGCAAGGTAAGATATAGATATGGGCACATCTATGTACGGGCAGGTTCCAATCTTTGGCAAGTAAGGTGATGGATTGGTTGGTTGCTAGGGCAAAAGGTGCATTACCAAGTTCAACAGGTGAGATCCCTAGAAGAATATGATGCATCACCGGATTGCAGACAACGGTTAATTCAATAACATCGCCAGGCAAAAGCTGGTGGGTTTCAATGAGTTCGGTGGTTAGATCTGCCAAACTATTGCGCACAGCATCACACATTTGATCTGTACCATTTTCATTCATCATGGCGTAGGAAACTCGGCTCATTAAATCCTCGCCAAAGCGAATTTGTGGATTCATTTGCCCTGTAGAACCCATAACGAATCCTGTAACTAAATTGGCAAGTGTTCCTGAAATTGTCGTAGAGCCAACATCAAAAGCAATGCCATAAATTGCTTCTTTGATTCCGCCCCAAATTCCGATAATGGCGTTTTCACGAACTGCGACAGAAATTTGCCAATTATTTTTCCGCAAAGCCTGTTGCAAATCGATCAATAAGGTAGAGTAAAAAGTATGGGCAATAATTTTATGTTGATTTTTTAAGGCTGTAATGACTCGTTCGCTATCGCCGGTGGCATCGTGCAAATCAGCTTCAGCAACAGTAACCACGTAAAGCCTAACCATTGGCTGCATATTCTGCGAATAATCTAAATTGGTTTGTTTGCTAATAATCTGTTTATGCACTTGGCTTTCGGGCGGAACATTAACAACCAAATCACCACTAATAATACTGCAACAGCCTAACCTTCTGCCAGGTTTAAGCCCAACGCGCTTATCAAAGCGTTGTTCGCTGCTACCAAAAGGGGAAACATTGTTAATTGCAGAGTGAATTTTAAGTTTTGGCAAATCACCAAAAGTATATTCCACTTGGCAACGCCCACAGATGGCATTGCCGCCACAAATCGAATCTAAATCTACTTCCATCTGGCGGGCTGCATCCAAAACGCTGATCCCCTTTTGCACGTAACCGCGTTGCCCTGATGGCATAAAGACAATAAAAGCTTGGTTGTCAGTTACCTGTTCGATAGCATCACTGGCCGTGCCAATTGCCAGCTTAGCATTTGCTCCACCGTGGAGGGATTTTTTACTTTGCGTATCTGTTACCATATCACTTTTTGTATTCCTAATATATTGATTTAGCGATATTTATTCTCATCGGCGCCGATTGCCTCGCCGAGCCCCAGAACCATCTGTGCCTGTGCCTTGAATCGGGGTTTCACGAAAAGTTTTAATCCAACGGGCACAATCACCATCATTGCCCATGATTACATTTGCACCCATAATGCCGTCGGCTTCGGGTTTATGTAATGGGTTCATGATCGCCGAAGTCATACCTGCGCCATTCGCCATAGCGAGGAAGCAAGAATTAATTCCATGGCGATTGGGAAGCCCAAAACTAACATTTGAAGCCCCACATGAGGTATTGACCTTTAGCTCTTCACGTAACCGACGCACCAATTGCAAAACACTACGGCCGGCATCACCCAAAGCACCAATTGGCATTACCAAAGGATCTACAACAACATCATTGGCTTTAATCCCATAATCCATGGCACGTTCAACAATTTTTTTGGCGACTTCAAAGCGAACATCAGGATCTTGTGAAATACCGGTTTCATCATTAGAAATTGCAATTACGGCACAATCATATTTTTTTACCAATGGCAGAACTTGTTCTAAACGTTCTTCTTCGCCAGTGACCGAATTCAGTAAGGGTCGACCCTTATAGGCTGCCAAGCCACTTTCTAAAGCAGCAACAATAGAACTATCGATACATAAGGGCAAATCAGTTAGGGATTGCACCAATCGAATGGTTTCGGCAAGAATACCAGGTTCATCGGCTAAGGGAATACCGGCATTGACATCAAGCATATGCGCGCCAGCAGCTACTTGGGCTAAGGTATCGGATTTCACCATATCGTAATTACCTAATTTCATTTCTGCGGCAAGTTTCTTACGTCCGGTGGGATTGATTCGCTCACCAATGATTGTGAAGGGCTTATCAAACCCAATAATATGTTCGCGTGTTGCTGAGCTTACAATGGTGTGTGTCATGTTGTTTTATCCTTTAGGATGTGGAGTTTGAATTGGGTTGAGTACCACCATTTTGCACAAGAATACGTAATTTTTCGGGGGTATAAATTATCTCTAATTCTTGGGCATATTGATTAGCTTCTTGCTCTAAAGCATCAGAACATTCTTCAGGGGTAGATTTACGCCATAATGCGAGGTAATCATCATCACTATCTTTACCACTTTTCATTGCGGCACGGTCAATGGCTTTTTCAAAACGAGTATTTAAAACTTTTTTGCATTGTTCACGACGAGATTTTTGCACAACGACCTGTGCAGGAATGTCACGCCAAAAAAGAACGTATCGCTGTGCCATTTGCATACCTTGTATCATAAATTATTTGTTAATTGTAAAAAAAATAAACTCGCTAAACCTAGCTCACTTTTTATTTGATATATTCTGAGCTTAAGATTAATACAAGAAAAATTTATTAGAAAAGATAAAAATTATTTTTTGCGCCAAAAGCACGTAGTTTTACGACATATAAAATGTAAAATACGAAATGCAGGTTAAATCCTACTTGCGAGAATGGATGGAATTGATTAGAGTACTTTATTATGTTGAGTCCTGTATCTCAAGAGCCTCTACGGGGCGTTGCTCCGCATCATGCCTCGCTTGAACCGCTTTTGGAACGCTATTGCGATTCGCTTGCGCAGATTCATGAGATTATCATGGCTTTGATTGGAACGACCAGTTTGATGATCCCGAAAATATCGGATCATTTGTTCGGGGCTGGGGGGAAGCGAATTCGGGCTTTATTATTGCTTGCAAGTGCAGATTTAACCGCGCATCTAACGAATAACCCCATGCCAACTGAGCGAGTATTGGCGTTGGCGGGTGCGGTTGAGTTGATTCATGCGGCAACATTATTGCATGATGATGTGGTGGATCATTCGAAGATGCGTCGGGGGCAGCCTACTGCCAATCAGATATGGGATAATAAATTGCCAATTTTGGTGGGCGATTATTTATTTTCGCGGGCATTTTCGTTGATGGTGCAAAGCCATTCCTTACCAATCTTAGAAAATTTATCGGAAACATCAGCGCAATTGGCAGAAGGTGAAGTGTTGCAATTGCAATATGAGCGTAATCCTGATCTAAGCAGTGAGGTTTATTTGCAAATTATTACCGCCAAAACAGCATCATTATTTTCTGCGGCTTGTAGCTCAGGGACGATGCTGAGCGGAGGGGATGCTGAATTGGTTACCGATTTACGTGAATTGGGGCATTATTTTGGGCTGGCGTTTCAGTTGGTAGATGATATTATGGATTATTCGGTGGGATCTAACGATATGGGGAAGATCTGTGGAGATGATTTGCGCGAGGGGAAGATAACCTTGCCTTTTATTTTGCTGAGGCAAGCTGTGAACGAGCAACAAAAGACATGGCTAAATCAGATGATTGCTGAGCAGGCGAATGAGCAAGATTTGCAAAAAATTCAAAATTTGTTACAGCAGCATCAAATTATTCCACAGGCGCGGATGCAGGTTTTGCAAATGGCGGATCAAGTTCATAAAATTTTAGATAAATTACAAAAAATCGGTAAAAAACAAATTTCCGAAAATCACATTCAAAACATAATAGAGAGTTTGCAGGCAGCACTACAATTTTCTGTAGGGCGTATTTCTTAACAATTATGAATCATGATCCTTATCAACCCAAACATATGTTAGGCATTGCAGGGATGCAACCTTATGAAATTAAAGCTGTGTTGGATTTAGCAGATTATTATGTGACGGTAAGTCGGGAGCGTAGGTCTTGTGAAAATGTTTTAGAAAATTTGACAATCATGAATTTGTTTTTTGAAAATTCTACCCGTACGCGCACCTCTTTTGAAATTGCAGGCAAACGCTTAGGTGCCTCTGTTATTAACATGTCGGTGGCAAACTCTTCGATCAAGAAAGGGGAAACATTAATTGATACGGCGATGACTTTACGGGCGATGCGTGCTGATATTTTGGTAGTGCGGCATCAATGTTCGGGTGCGGTACAATTATTGGCAGAAAAAGTAGGTTGCAGTGTGGTGAATGCCGGTGATGGTTCGCATGAACATCCAACTCAAGCTTTTTTAGATGCGGTAACAATTCGGCGTCGCAAGAAGAGATTGGAAGGGTTGTGTGTGGCCATTTGTGGTGATATTTTGCATAGTCGGGTGGCACGTTCTAATATGCATTTATTACAAATTATGGGGGCAAGGGTGCGCTTTATTGCTCCGCCTACTTTAATGCCAGCAGGCATTGAGCAATTTGGTGCCAAAGTTTTTCATGATATGCATTTAGGGCTGAAAGATTGTGATATTGTGATGATGCTTCGGTTGCAAACGGAAAGAATGAAAGGCAATTACGTGCCTTCGGGAAAAGAATATTTCCATTTTTATGGGTTGGGTAATGATAAACTCTCTAGCGCGAAACCTGATGCTTTGATTATGCATCCAGGACCGATGAATCGAGGCGTGGAAATTGATTCAGAGCTTGCCGATGATATTGATCGTTCTTTGATTCAAGAACAGGTGGAAATGGGTGTTGCCGTAAGAATGGCGGTTTTAGCGTTAATTGGCAAAAGGATTGCGGGGGATCGATAATTATGAAGCAAAGCTATATCCATAATGTTGTTTTGCTGAATCCTGAAGATCAGCCTGCAAAAAATAGTGAAAACTCTTCTTGTGCCAGAGGAGCGATCTGGCTTAAAAATGGTAAAATCATGGCATTTGGCGATAATATTGTGAAGCCTGAGGGGGATAATGTTGAAGTTATTGATGGCAAAGGGCATTATTTAATTCCAGGAATTGTGGATATGCGGGTGCAATTATGTTCGCCGGGAACTGAATATAAAGCGACAATTGCCACAGGGATTAAAGCGGCGATTCGTGGTGGGGTAACCTCTATGGTGGTATGGCCAAGTATGGATTCGATGATCGATAATGTTGCTGGTATTGAATTTTTAACTAGGCGTGGGCGTGAAACGCAGGGAACGAAGCTTTATTGTTATGCTGCCTTAACGCGGGGGCTGCAGGGCGAGGAATTAACCGAGTTTGGGCTATTACAAGAAGCTGGCGCGGTGGGATTTACCGATGGGGAGTTTGCTTTAGAAAATTCTTTGGCGATGTATCGTGCGCTAACGTATGGTGCTGGGTTAAATGCTTTGATTATTCAGCATCCGGAAGTGGCTGTGCTTACCCAAGCTGGGCAAATGAATCAAGGAGCGATGGCAACTTTGTTGGGGCTTAAAGGCATGCCTTCCGTTGCTGAGGTGATGATGGTAGAGCGAGATCTGCGTTTGCTAGAACAGACAGGGGGGCGTTATCATGTGGCACATATCTCGACGAAAGATACTGTAGATGTTATTCGTCGGGCGAAAGCACAGGGTTTGCAAATTAGCTGTGATACCGCACCGCAATATTTTTTACTAAACGAGCTGGCAGTGCATGATTATCGAACTTTTGCGAAGGTAAATCCACCTTTGCGTACAGAAGAGGATCGTTTGGCTATTATTGCGG
Organism: Alphaproteobacteria bacterium; assembly: GCA_965206365.1. Taxonomy (GTDB): domain Bacteria; phylum Pseudomonadota; class Alphaproteobacteria; order JABAAW01; family JAHZMA01; genus CBDBJL01. The sequence continues at coordinate 70,587 of CBDBJL010000008.1, read as the reverse complement.
GGTTGAAAGATGGTACGATTGATGCAATTGCATCGGATCATTTGCCACAAGATCAAGATTCGAAACGGCAACCTTTTGAATGGGCATCTTTTGGGATGGTGGGCTTAGAAAGCCTGTTGGCATTATCCTTGAAATTAGTCCATGGGGGTGAATTGCCATTGGTGAGTTTGCTACAGAAATTAACGTGCAATCCAGCAAATTTACTGAAAATTGACGCAGGCAAACTTGCGGTTGGCATGGCAGCAGATTTGACATTGCTTGATCTGCATAGCAGTTGGATTATTCGTGAAGATCAGCTAAGCAGTAAATCTAAAAATACCAGCTTTGATAAAATGCCTGTGGAAGGCAAGGTTTTACAATGTTGGGTAGATGGGCGTGCTTGTGGGTAAGTTATGATTGAATTATTATTAACTTCGCTTGACTCGCCTTTATTCTTGGCAGGCTATGCGGTGGTTGGTGGTTATTTTTTTGGCTCGGTGCCGTTTGGTTTGCTACTTGTTTACCTAAAAGATGGGGTTGATCTACGCAAGCAGGGCTCAGGAAATATTGGCGCAACAAATGTTTTGCGGTCCTCGGGGAAGATCATGGCGGTGCTAACGGTGATTGCCGATAGTGGCAAGGCGGCGTTGGCGGCTTTTATCGGATTTTGTTTTGCTGATTTTATCGGTGTTTTTTCCGGTCTTTCTGCGATTATTGGGCATAATTTTTCCTGTTTCCTTAAATTTAAAGGCGGTAAGGGGGTGGCAAGCTCGTTGGGTTTTCTGTTGGTTGTGAATGGATTTTATGGCATTTTGGGGTGCGCGATTTGGTTATTGGTTATGCTTTTATTTCGGGTTTCTTCTTTTGCTGCGTTGGTAAGTTTTTTGGCAATTTTTTTGATTGCGATTTTTTGGAAAGAGACAGGCGAGACAATCGGCTTGATATTTCTTCTAACCAGTTTGATATTTATTCGCCATCATGGCAATATTCGAAGATTAATTCGGTTGCAAGAGCCCCAAATTGGCAGTTCGGGAAAAATGTTCTCACTAAAAACACCTGTTTGGCAGATCCAAAAAATTGCCATGAAAATGAAAAACATAATCATTAAGGCGTAAAATGTGAAAAATTATACTTACTTAAAAAATTATCAACCTGCCCCCTTTCAGGTAAAAAACATTCGATTAGAATTCGATTTAGATCCCGCTGAAACGCGCGTGCAAAGTTGGTTGGAAATTGAAAATTTAACGGCACCATTATTTTTGCATGGGGAAGATCTGCAGCTTTGCCGAGTGCAGATTAATGCTGAGATCTTATCGCCAGAAGATTACCAACTTAGTGATGATGGTATCACCATTAATACGAGTGAGAGAAATTTTATCCTTCATATTATTGTTAAAATTGTTCCGAAAACAAATACCCGCTTGGAAGGGCTTTATAGTACATCGGGCCATATGCTAACTCAATGTGAAGCCGAAGGGTTCAGGCGGATTACCTATTACCCCGATCGCCCCGATATATTAACCCGTTTTCACGTTACCTTGCGTGCGGATTATCGGCAATATCCTTTATTGTTGGCGGGCGGGAATTGGGTTTCAGCGCAAAAATTGGATCATCACTGGCACCAGGTTGAATTTTATGATCCACATCCCAAACCTTGTTATTTATTTGCATTGGTTGCCGGCAAGTTTGAGACGCGCACCGATAAATTTATCACCGCTCAGGGGCGCGAGGTAACGCTTTGCATTCATGTGGATGTAGGGAATTATGCGCAGAGTGAATTTGCGATGCATGCCTTGCAAAGTGCGATGCGTTGGGATGAAGAAAATTATAATTTTTGCTATGATCTCGAGCATTACCACATTGTGGTTGCCAATGATTTTAATATGGGGGCTATGGAAAATAAGGGTCTGAATATTTTTAATGCTCGGTTAGTTTTGGCAAGTTCGGATACGGCAACTGATGATGATTATGATCGGATTGATGCGGTGATTGCACATGAATATTTTCATAATTGGACTGGTAATAGAATTACATGTCGCGATTGGTTTCAGCTAAGCTTGAAAGAGGGGCTTACCGTGTTTCGAGAACAGCAATATGGGCAGGATCGAACTTCAAAGTTTTTGCGTCGTATTCAGGATGTGAGTTTTTTGCGGATGCGACAATTCCCCGAAGATGCTGGAGCAACGGCACATTCTGTGCGCCCCGAATGTTATTTAGAGATTAATAATTTTTATACCGCTACCATCTATGAAAAAGGTGCCGAGCTGATTAATATGCTGTATCACATTGTGGGTAGAGAGCAATATTATCAGGGAATCGAACTCTATCGAAATCGCCATGATGGTACAGCGGCAACATGCGATGATTTTTTGGCAGCGATGCAGGCTGTAACCGATCAGGATTTAACGCAATTTCATTTGTGGTATCAGCAATCGGGAACGCCAGAAATCACTGTAGAAACGCATTGGCATGAAGATCATGCCAATGATTCGTTCGGTTCTTTAGAAATTGTTTTAACGCAAAATACGGCCACGGCTCAAAATTGCGAACAATTACCGGTTATGATTCCGCTGCAAATGGCTATTTGGGATGAAAATAAAGTGCAATTGCCATTGAAGCTTGCGGGGGGGCAACAAGAATATCAGAATATGATCTTGCTGCGGAAAGCGACACAAAGCTTTACTTTTTTGCAGATCCCCAAAAATGCCATTTTATCGTTGAATCGAGGGTTTAGTGCTCCGGTTAAGTTACAAGGTGTTTTTGATTGGCAAGCGATAGCGCGCTTCGATAATGATGATTTTAATCGGTGGGATGCCAAAGAAAATTTAATTAAGCAATGGTTTTGTGATTATTTGCAAGGGAAACGGAATTTTGCCGATATTCAGGCAAATTTGGTAAATTTATTCCAAGATTTACTCAAACTAGATCAAGAACCAGCCCTATGGACTTTACCGGCGATTAGCAATTATATTTCTGGAGTTGCAGTTTTTGATCCTGAGGCGTGTCATCATTTGCTAAGCGCATGCCAATTATTTGTGGCAGAAAATTTTCAAAATCAGCTACAAGATATTTATACAGAAAATTATTTGAAATTAAAACAAGATAAAATTCAGCGCAGCGCGGCACAAGATAAAATTCAACGCCGTGCGGCGCATGGGGCCTTGGGTTATTTGGCATTGTTAGAGCCCGAGCTATTGGTGCGTCATTATTATCAGGCTCGGAATATGACGGAAAGTTTTACCGCTTTGCAAATTGCGCAAAAAGATAAATTATCCAATGTGCGCTTTGAATTAATGGCTGATTTTGCGAATCAATGGCAAGATAACCCGTTGGTGATGAATAAATGGTTAAGCCTACAAGGTGGGGTGATTGTTGCTAATAATTTAGCGAATGTACAAAATATTATTACACAAGAACAATATTTCACGCTGACAAATCCAAATAATGTTTATGCTCTATTAGGGCAATTTGTAACTGCAATGGGAGATTATCATCGTTTGGATGGGCAGGGATACCAATTTTTTGGTGAAATTTGCCAAAAAATCGATACCTTAAATCCCCAAGTAAGCGCACGATTGCTGGCTATGGGGCTGATGCATAGTCAAAAATTATCGAATTTGCGTCAGGATTTGTTAAAAGATATGTTAACGAATTTACTCGAAGCAAAAAATATATCCCCAGATATGTTTGAAATTGCTCGAAGCAATTTGGCAATGTTTACACAGAAATAAAATTGATCATCAAAATGATTTTCAGTTTTAAACTTTGCGAACTGTATATTTGGTTTCGCTATCAGCTAGTTTTTGCAACCATTGTTGTGCGGCATCTTCATCATTTTTCTCTTCGCGTTCCAGCCGTGCCATTGTGCGGTAATAATGCCGATTTTCTGAGCCTACTTTTTCCTTGTAGCGTTCCATGCTATGGCGTGCTTTGCCCCAAATTTCTGCATCAATCAAAGTTTCGGCTAATAATAGGATGGAGACAGGATTGTTAGTATCAGTTGCTGCCAAAGTTTCCATCATTCGCGCTTTTTCTGCAGGAGTTTTCGCTCCAGAGAGGCGAATATAGGTAGATGCCATATCGACATTCGCAACTTCGTGCCAATGTTTTTCTAAAAGGCCCATGGCTTTTTTATTTTTATTTTGTTGTTCTAGCACGCGTACATAAAGATGAACTCCGGTTTCAGGCAAGGCATTATAGGCAGCCAGAGCGTGGCGTGCGGCTTGAGTATTATTATTGGCTTTAAGCTCCTGTTCAGCAAGTGCCCAATGAAGTTCAGCGCCGCGTTGGTTCGCTTCGCCTTTATCAATGGCATTCAGATTTCTTAGTTGTTTTAAAGTTTCTAGGGCATCTTCAAAATTACGTAAATTTAGCTGAAGTGAGAAAATTTCTTTGGTAAGCACCATAGAAGCAGGTTGCAGTACCAATGCTTTTTTGGCATATGCCAGGGCTTCGGCAAATAGGCGAGTTTCTTTGGCATGGCGCATAAGCCCTAATAAACCGAGAAATGCAGTGTTGGGGTTATCTAAAAGTTTTTCAAAATATTCTACCGCACCTTCTATATCACCCGAGAGTTGCGCTGCTTGGGCAGCAAAAAGAGTAGAGACGGTATCATTTTCTAAAAGTTCGTGGGCTTTGCCAGTCATACGTTTCGCAGCTTTTTTATCTCCCGAAGCAATTGCAACCAAGGCGTGAGTTAAAACATCATAACCACGTTCTTGTTGCCGACGATTCCAGTATTTTTGTACCATAATCGGCAAATTATTTAGCCGATGCCAAAAATTGGTAATGAGTATTGATAAAACACATAGAATTATCACTAAGGTAACAGCAAAACCAATGCTGGTATCAATATACCAATCTGCCCAAACAATATGAACAATGCCAGGGCGTTCTGCTAGCCATACAGCTAGCCAAACAAGTAGCGAAATTTTTATGGTCCAGCTGATGGCTTGTTTCATGAGGTTTCCTTATATTCCCAGATCTGCTTAAACTGTATCATTCGTTACTTTTCTGCAGGTCGCGAATAGAATCAATAATATTTTTGCCGATCGTTAAACGAATGCTATCAATTGCTTGTAATGTATCTCGGCGTGCTATGGCACGTTCCAGCCAATCATTCATTGCCGTGCCTTCGCCGTAGCGCAAAATGTCGGTTTCGGCAAGAGTAATTGCCTTTTCTAGCTTCCCTTGTCCTAGAAAATATTCAGCCTGCAACAAATCAGATTGTTCTTCAATATTTCTTTGGTGCTTAAAATGAATCAGGCTACGCAATCGCACTTTTACTTGTTCTTGCCAATCGATACTTTCCTTGTCAGTTTTGGCAACCAATATTGGATAAAGTGAATCAGTATATTCTCGGACCAAAACAGGCAAGGTGACAATTCCATGATCACTATGTTTATTTAAAATTTCTATTTGCCGGGTTAGCTGACTGCGGAAATCAGAATTTTGTAGAATTTCATCGAAATCATTCAGCTGTACGGTAAATGCCAAACCATCATGAATGCGAGCATCCAAACGCTCTAAGCTATAAAATGTACCAATAGAGCGATCAAAATTACGTTCAAATAATCTACCCGATTCACTTTCAATATCTTCTAAGCGTCTTGAAATAATACGGGAATTTTCTTCTAATTGGTTAAGCAAGCCACTGAGGGAACCAATTTGGGTTTGGCTGGAAACTGAATCCTTTTTGAGGAGTTCAACATTTAAGCCAATATCATCTAATCGTTGCAATTCTTCTGCGCTCATACCCACAGAATCGGTATCGCCAAATACACCGCTATCCCCACTTTGTTTTTGCAAATTAAAACTTAGCAAAGCCAGACTGGCATTCGCTTGTTCTACGACTGTAAGGCGTTCTTCTAAGAGCAAAAATTTCTCTAAAACGGCATCTACTCCCATAGAGTTACCATGTTCCCCTTGGGAAGTTTCCATGCTGGTTCCATGATGGGCGATGGAACTGCCAAATTTTTGATCTATCGGCCCCGACCATAAAGGACGGGTAATCACGGCAATCAAAGCCACTACCGAGATCAGTAATGCCCAATGTGCGGCTGTAGATTTCGGTAAATCAGTATCACTTTTGGCACCATGCAAATCTGCGTCGCTTTGCTCATTGGCTGGTTTTTTATTTTTAGAGGATCCGCCTATTGTGTTGAAAACATCGGATGAATGATCATCAAAAACCTGGTTAGGGTCAAGATTGGCAAGAAAGCTTTCTTCCTCGATAATTGTGGCCTCTTTTTTCGGCTCAGTTTTTGGATTTAATTTTTGCGGTGCCATTCGAGAATCACCATTGAGGGCTTGGGTGAAAGAATCGGGTAAAATAATATGATTATCTTTTGCTGCTTTCGCAATATCGGCTAGGCGATTGGCAGGGATTTTATGGCGTTGTTTCCAACCTTGAACAGTACTAACGCCTAAACCAAGATGTTTTGCCATGGGGCGAAGCCCACCGAAACTATCCAAAATAGCAAGAACGTAATCCTCGCCAACAATATCAAAAGGTTCTGCCATTTCTAGGATTCTACTTTCAAAATTTCACTTTTCGCATTTTCTCGAAAATTATTGCTAATTTCTCTTATCTTGATCATCTATTTTTGCCAATGCCTTCAACATCATATCTTCACTAGAAGTGCACGCCACGATACTTCTCGTATGAAATTTAGGCAAACCTAAAAGTTCATTTTGGATATGCATACGCACCTGCACACTTAAACACACGAAATTTATATCATAAATGTGTTTATGCCAATCAATTTTTTGTAAAAGTTGCAAGAAAACTTTTGCTGTACGTGGTGAAAATAACATGATGGCTTTTAATTGTGGCAGTAAATCAATAAAATCTTTGGGTAAATTTGTGCGTTCTACGGTATGATATAAATTTTGCTTTCTTACTTGAAACCCTTGTTTTTCAAGGCGTTCAGCAAGTTTATGGGGATGGTTGCTTGCCCTTGCATGATATAAAAATTGGGTTTTAGGGGCATGAGAGAGGATCAATTGGTATAATTTTTCGGCATTGCCTTGTGCGGTGAAGATGTGCTTGAATCCAAAAGATTTCAGCGTACCTGCTGTCTTTTCACCTACAGCGTAAACTGGCAACTGCCAAGGAGTGTTTTTATCGAGTTGATTTACAAATGCGCGCACACCATTGGCAGAAGTGAAAATTAATCGATCAATATTTTCTAGATTAAGAGTTTCGGTTGTGAAGTTAATTTTCATCATCGGTAGGAGAATCGGCTCATATCCCAGCTCTTTTAATTTTCGGCTTAAGGTTTTCGCATCTTGTTCAGGGCGGGTGATTAAAATTTTGTTCCTGTGTGGGTGTTTGTTTGCAAGCATGATGGTTTATTTTTGCAAATATGTGGCATCTAATAAATTTGAGCCGGTTTTTTTTTCCAAAGCTTGGAGTTTTTCAAGAAAGTTTTTGCCTAAATGATCCCCCATGGTTTCAGGATCACGCTCGCTATGATTTTCAAGGCGTAAATAATCGCTGCCATCGGGGTGAGTGATTTGCGCGATAATTTTATTGTTTGGCAAGGTTTGACGTTTTTTATCATTGCCATTACGAGATTGAAAATTGGTTAAAACTCCGATGGGAGTTCGACATGAACCATCTAAACGGCGCATTAACGCACGTTCGGATAAAAATTCATCTAAAGTGGGTTGGTGACAAAATGGAAAAAGCAGATGATGTAAATTTTGATTTTGGATATGAATTGTTGCAACGATGATGCCTTGCCCGGCTGCGGGTAGCATTTTAATAGGGTCAAGGGGGGTCCCGCGGGGAATCCCCAAACGGTTAAGCCCGGCACAGGCAAGGATAATGCCATCTAATCGCCCATGGGCCTTATCCCCTTCTTCTAGCTTTTTTAATCTGGTTTCAACTTTGCCGCGTACAGCTACAATATTGAGATCAGGGCGCATTGCTAGTAATTGTGCCCTACGGCGTACCGATGCGGTTCCAATCTTTGCACCTTGGGGCAATTCAGCAATTGTTGAGGCGGTTAAGCTGATCAAGGCGTCGCGCCGATCATCACGGGGCAAAAGGCAAGCTACCATAATATCAGGGGCAAGATTGGCTTCTAAATCCTTGGCAGAATGCACGGCAACATCGATCTCGCCACTCAGCAAAGCTTGGTCTAGCTCTTTAACAAATAAACCTTTGCCACCAATATCATAAAGCGGACCGTTTAAGTGGGTGTCGCCACTGGTAATAATATCCACAATTTGATAACGCATATTCGGTTCTATTCGATGAAGCATTTCACAGAATAGCTGGGTTTGCTTGTGGGCAAGAGGTGAAGTACGGGTGCCGATTTTTAAGAAAAGTGACATTTTGTGCCAATAAATTTGGGAAAATTGAATAAAATAGATTGAATAAAATTGAGAAAATGGGCATTCTTTACGTTATTACTGAATTTTGTAAAGAAACTTTCTCGCATCAAGGGTGACTATAGTTAGCGTAATGTGTCAAAAAAATCAATTCTTATCACCAAAAATATTGCCACAAGAAATATTAGACGAGTGTGTTGAAACAAAGCCGGTGGGAAAACCGACATTGAAACAAGAGGCGATATCGCCTCTTTCTGAGCAAGTTTTGCTTCAAAACAAGTCAGCGAATCATGGAAAGGGCAAAAAAATGCGTATTTTACAGGCACAGCAAGCATTAAAAAAAAATATTTCACGTCGTAAACAGCAACAACGGGCCCGAAATACCAATAAAGCAAGCTTGCCGGACGAGCAATAAATGAGTATTTTGCCAGATTCTTGGATAAGGCAACAAGCCCAAACACGCGAACTAATTACCCCTTTTGTCGAAAATCAAAAACGCGATGGTGTCATTTCGTATGGGCTTTCCTCTTATGGCTATGATGCCAGAGTTGCGGATGAATTTCGTATTTTTACGAATGTTGATTCGGCGGTTGTGGATCCTAAAAATTTTAACGCAGAAGCCTTTGTTGAGCGCAAGCAAGATGTATGTGTGGTTCCTCCTAATTCTTTTGCTTTAGCACGCACAGTAGAATATTTTAAGATCCCACGAGATGTGTTGGTGATTTGTTTGGGAAAATCCACCTATGCCCGTTGCGGCATTATTATTAATGTTACGCCTTTGGAACCCGAATGGGAGGGGCATGTAACCTTAGAGTTTTCTAACACCACACCGCTACCAGCACGAATTTATGCCAATGAAGGGGCTTGTCAGTTTTTGTTTCTACAAGGAAAAAGCCCTTGCGAGGTTTCTTATGCCGATCGCAAGGGCAAGTATCAAGGACAAATAGGGGTAACTTTGCCGAAATTATAAAGAAAATAAGATATTTTTTAATTATTGAAACGTGTTTTGGTAACCAATTCAAAAGCTTGCATTCGTAAGTTGAAAATATCAATTAATTTGGTATTATCAGCCGTAAATTCACCCCAAGCGGCAATATTTTTGGGTGTGGCAACATCAGGATGTACGGGATATTCAAAATTTTCTTCCGCATAGAATTTTTGAATATCTTCGCTGAGCATAAAGCGCATTAATTCGATGGCGTTTTCACGGTTGGGGGCATGTTTCATGAGTGCCATACCGCTAATATTCATATGGGTACCGGTTTTTTCTTGATTGGGAAAGATAATATTAACGGTCTTCGCCCAGCTTTTTTGCTTGGCATCATTAAGCATTAAACCGTAATAATAGCTGTTGCCAATGGCAAGATCACATAAGCCTTCTTTAATCGCTTTTACCTGAGCACGATCATTGCCTTGGGGTTTACGCGCAAGATTCTTTTTAACGGCTTGAAGCCATTTTTCGGTTTCAGCCTTGCCCCAATGATGAATGAAAGAAGCAAAGAGCCCAAGATTATAGCTGTGGGTTCCACTTCGAGTGCAAATTTTCCCGCGCCATTTGGCATCGGCAAGGTCGGCATAATCTTTAATTTCGTCTTTGGTAACGCGTTCTTTTGAAGCATAAATAATGCGTGCGCGTGTTGTTAAGGCAAACCAATTACCGGAAGGGTCAATAAATTTTGGTGAGAGCATGGATTCGATTTTTTTATCATGCAGTTGTGCGGTAATATCAGCATCGACAGCATCTTGCAGACGAGAAAAATTGGTAGTGAATAAAACATCTGTAGGGCTTTTACTCCCCTCAGCATGAATGCGTTCGACAAGGCCTTTAGATCCGCTAAGCAAATTAACGGTAATGCCTGTTTTTGCCGTAAATTTCTTAAAAATAGGCTCTAGCAAGAAACTTTGTCGATAAGAATAAACATTCACTTCTTTTTCGGCTGCAGATAAGGGCAATACAGTGAAATTAAAAACAAATGCGATTGCAATGAATAATAAGAGGTGTTTTAAGTTTATGAGAGCAAAATATGTCGGCATTTTCGCTCGCAACAGAGATAGGAACATAGGGAATCCTTTCGATAAAGCATCATCGGAGTGAAGCAAGGATAGTTAATATTAAGAACCATTCTTAATATTAACTATCCTTATAATAAGAACTATTCTTAATAGCAAGTGTTTTATGTCGAAGGTTAATTTTTGCAATGAGAATTGCTGCGCATGAAGAGGTTCTAAATTTCCGATTATGCGGAAATCGCAACACCTTCGGCACTGAGAAAATCGCGTTTACAGTTGATTCCGTAAGCATAACCACCAATATTTCCCTTGTGGTTAATAACGCGATGGCAGGGAATAAAATAAACCACAGGATTGGCATTATTGGCTCCACCAATGGCACGCATATGTTTAGGCTTGCCGATTTGTTTGGCGATGTCTTGATAGGTACGGGTTTCGCCAACCGGGATTTTTAGCAATTCACGCCAAATTTCAATTTGAAATTCTGTACCGACAGCAAAAATCCAAGGTTGCCAGGTTTTTGTGGTTAGGGTAGGAGAGGTTTTGAGAAATATTTTGGATTTTTTCGTTTTTCGTGCTTGGCTACGAATATATTGAATGTATTTTTGCGCGGCAATATCTCGGTTAAATGTTACATTGGGGTATTTTTTTTGCATATTTGCTAAAATTACGGTTTCGCTGATCGGGTTATTTCGAGCGTCGCGGTAAAGCTGAAGTCCGGCTAGCCAACCATGATAAAAGAAAAATAAGGCATCATAAAATTTATTACCTACGGGCAACATGCCTCGGGAATAAATCATTTTTGGGTTAGATTCTTGGAAAAACTTTTCACGTTCTAAAAGATGATACATAGTTACTCACGCCAGTCTAATTGATTCGCATAACTGATTAGCTCTTTGAGTAATATTTTCTCAAAGGTGCGTAATCTCCGGTTTCTCATCCACCCAGTTTTTGTTTGAAATTGTGGTAGCCTACCGCGCATTGAAATGGTTGTCAACCCACGTTCTTCAATTTCTGCGCGCGCCATTCCACATAACACACCCACACCAAAGCCCGACTTAACATATTCTATTAAAACATCAGAATCAGAAGCTGAAAATAGTGGGTTTAAGGCAACACCGGCCTCATGAAAGCTTTGTTGTAATATTGTACGTCCGGTAATGCCTTCGAGATAAGTTAATAAGGGATATTCGGTTAAACGCTCTAGGGTTATTTTGCCTTGATGCAAGGGATGGTTGGCCGGTAGTGCTAAAATATGGTTCCATTGATAAAGTGGGGTCGAATCGATTCGGGGATCTTGGGTTAATTGTTCAGTGCAAATGACGAAATCAGCCTCGCCGCTATAGAGCATATCTAACAGGTGGCTGGGTCGGTCTTGTTGAAATAACATACGAACATTGGGATATTGCCGAGTAAATTTTAATAAAGGATTGGGCAAAAAATAACGGGCTTGTGCATGGGTGGTGGCAATGGATAAAGTACCACGATCATTGGCACGGTAATCGGCAGCAAGGTTAATAATATTGGTTTCAGAGATCAGCATTTGATTTACTTGTTCCAAAATTTCAACACCAAATTTGGTTAAACCACCTAATCTTTTGCCGTTTCGATGGAACAATTGCTGGTATAACTCTGCTTCTAATTGTTGTAAACGGCGACTAAGTGCTGATTGTGCAATATGGAGTTTTTCAGCAGCATGCGAGATATTGCCACCATTTTCGACGAGTAATTTTAATAATTTCATTTGGGCTAAAGTCATGGCTACAGAATCATTGGAATAAGATTATGGTATCGTTAGTGATTGTCGTAATAATCATCTAATTTAAGCATATACTAATAGATTTATTATGCTTCAAATGCAAGATAAAAATAGGCATAATCAAGTTAAGGAAGTTTTGGATTTAGAACTTTCTTAAGAATTTTTGTGGTTTAGAAAATTATTTTTTGTTGAAGGATCAAGCTAATGTATACATATCAAAATTTTGACCAAAATCAAATTGCATTGCAATCAGCCGTGGCTGTTTTTACTTTGGGTGATAAAAGTGGGTTGTTTCAAAAAAAAATAACGTTTTATAGCAAGTATAGTGAAACAGGTTACCAACGTGGACTGCGTGGAAACTTGGGATAAGTGAAAATTTAATATTTAGTGAATTAAATATGGATGGGGGTTTTCTATGGACAATATTTTATCACAAGAATTTGTTGCTAATCTACAAGCGGAATTAGTTCCGCTAACTTTGTGTGAACGGATGATTGTATTTCGTGAGCGCGTGGAAGGCATGGTTGCTTTTTCTACGAGTTTAGGTTTAGAGGATCAGATCATTACCAGTGTTTTGTTGGCTGAGAAAATGGCTGAGATCAAAATTTTCACTTTAGAGACGGGTCGGTTATTTCCAGAAACTTATAAGCTTTTGGCGAAAATGCAAGAATTGTCGGGCAATATGATTCAGCTTTACTATCCTAATCATACTGATTTAGAGGCATTTACATCGAATCGGGGCGTTAATGCTTTTTATGATACGGTTGAAAATCGGAAAGAATGTTGTGAGATTAGAAAAATTGAACCGCTGGGGCGCGCGCTTCAGGGGGCTCGGGCTTGGATAACGGGGCTACGGGCTTCGCAATCACAAAATCGTATCGATATGCCAATTGTTGCGGTGGATGTTGAGCGTAAATTGCTAAAATTCAACCCGTTGATTGATTGGTCATCAGAGGAAGTTTGGGCACATATTCATGCGCAAAAAATTCCTTATAATGTTCTCCATGATCGAGGTTTTGCTTCTATTGGTTGCGCGCCTTGTACGCGGGCCATTGCCGCGAATGAAGATGAGCGTGCGGGTCGTTGGTGGTGGGAAGATGAGGTCCAGAAAGAATGCGGTTTGCATGTGCAAAATGGAAAATTGGTGCGTGTAGCCGGTTAAATTTTATTCGGGTTAATTTTTTCTTATTTCGATATTTTATATTTCTGGAGTGCAGTGACTGCAAAAAAAACTGGCACGGTTATTTTGTATGATGCGTTTGATTGGTGATTTTTGGCAACGTTGGCATGCCTCGCCGGCTTTGCCATAGGCGTGCCATTGATTTTGAAAATAGCCTAAAGTGCCATCAGGATGTGAGAAATCAGAAAAGCTCGACCCTCCAGCCTTAATGGCTTTTCGCAGAATTTCATTAATCGCTTGGCTTACATTTTGCCATTCTTTTTTGCTTAGCGATTTTGCTGGGCGCTCAGGGTGGATTTTTGCTAGCCACAAGGTTTCGCTACAATAGATATTTCCAATTCCAGCAATATTGCTTTGATTTAGCAAAAAACCTTTCATGTGGGTTTGGCAACCGCGTGCTTTTGTTAATAAAGCTGTCGCCATATTGTTTGGGGTTGTGATCGGGTCGAAGCCAAGTTTTGCCAGAAAACGATTTTGTGCCCACTGATTTGTCGGAAATAAATCCATAAAACCAAAGCGACGCGGATCATAGAAGGAAAGATATTTCTTGTTGCTAAAGATTAAATTCACATGATGGTGCCGAGTTTTAGGATCCGCAATATTGCGGTTTAAGCGGATTTGCCCCGACATTCCCAAATGGATTAACCAAATTAAATCATTGCTTAAATGCAGAAGTAAATATTTGCCATGGCGATCAAATTTTGTAATTTTTGTTTGCTGCATGCGGGCGATAAAATTTTCGGGGAAGGCAAAGCGCAAATTAGGGCGGGTGATTTCACCGTTAATTAATTTTGTTTCATAGCCGATAAAACTTTCAAGAGCATGGCGTACAGTTTCAACTTCAGGCAATTCAGGCATTGGGTTTCATAAACACGTTATCGTTAAGTGATTTTTTCAAACAAGCCCAGGATAAAAACACAATTCACAATTTTTATTTCAAGCATGACGAATCTTTTTTAAGATTAAGCTTTGTGGCTATAAATTCAAAGCACTACGATATAGCGTGATGATTTCATCAGCCTCCGCCAAATCAGAGCGATCCATTTGCCGTAATTTCACCATTTGGCGAATAATTTTTACCTCAAAACCTAAGCCCCTGGCTTCGGAATAGAGAGTACGAATATCTTCGCCAATCGCACGACGCTCATCTTCAAGCCGTTCAACCCGTTCAACAATGTCATGCAGTTTTTCTGCAGAAAAAGGGCGTGCTTTCATGAAAAAACTCTCCAAATTATCCTAATTTTTAAGATGCAATATAGGATAAATAAAATTGCGCGACAAGGGGAGATTTTGCTTGTCCCCTTGAATTTTGCTTTATCAATTGATTCGGGGTTATTTTTTAAGATTTTTAGGGAAGAGCAATGAAGCCTACGCTTAGGATGATTTGATTTGTAGATTTGTTCGCAATGGCTTGCAGATTCGATGAAATCAGGCTATCATTGAACGGTGGGTTGGCGATAATGAAACATTATTGCCCAGATTGGTTGTGTGAAATTAGGGTTTATGGTAGCAGAGGTAGAATTTTTACGAGATTTTCCGCACGTACCAGTAATGTTAACGCAAGTTTTGGCATGGCTTGAGATTCAATCCCACGATAAAATTATTGATGCGACTTATGGTGACGGACATTATAGTGTGGCATTTTTGCAACGTCAGGCGCAGGTTTTCGCATTTGATTGCGACCCTGAGGCGATTGCGATGGGAAAATTAAGAAAAATGGAGGAAAAACATAAATCCTTGCATCTTATTGATGCAAGTTTTCGTAACCTTGTGCCCGAAATGAAACGGCGAAATATAGAAATGGTGGATGCGATTGTGTTTGATTTAGGGGTTTCTTCTCGGCAGTTAGATGATCCTAGGCGCGGGTTTTCGTTGCATCAACAAGGGCATTTAGATATGCGAATGTCGAAACAGGGATTAAGCGCGGTGGATATTGTGAATGAATGGGACGCTGCCAAATTAATGGCAATGTTGGCTCGTGGAGGTGAAGTTAAATTTGCAAAATCGATTGCTCATGCGATTTTGCGTGGGCGTGAAACGAAACCAATTACCGATACGGTGCAACTGGCTGAAATTATTGCGCGTGCCATTGCGCGCAAACATCATAAAATTGGTAGGCATCCGGCGACTTTGGCTTTTCAAGCGATTAGAATCGAGGTTAATCAAGAAAAAAATGCATTGTCGCAAGCTTTATTGGGCGTTGATCAATTGTTAAAACCGGGCGGTAAATTAATTGTGGTTAGTTTTCATTCGTTAGAAGATAAAATTATCGCACGCCATTTGCGAGGCGAAGGTGGTAGATCACGCCATTTGCCTGAAATTGCCAAGAAAAAAGGTTATCAATTATTGACGAAATCGGCAATTTTACCAGATGAAGCTGAAATTGAGCGCAATGCTCGGGCGCGTTCGGCGCGAATGCGTGTGGGACAGAAATGGTAAATAGATTAAATCAATTTTTTGTTGTTTGCCTTTTGATTTTAGGGGTTGGGTTATTGTTGGTGGTTTTAGCGAATAACCGTGGTGTGAGTCGTCTACAGGTGCAGATTCGTGATTATGAATTACAGATTGTACGCGAAGAAGAAAATATTCGTAATTTGCAAGCTGAAATTGAATATTTATCACATCCTCAGCGGATTGAAAAATTAAGTCAACAAAATTTACCTCATCTGCAATCTCCTAATGTTAAGAATATTTACATTCCGTTTTTGGCTCAAGATGGCCTATTAAAATGGCAGCATCAGGGTAAAATCATAGAGGCGGATTCAATTTTTCTACAAAAAAAACTACCTAGCAACAGAATTCAGGCAAATGAAACGAACAGAAGATAATCAATTTGGGCGGTTCCTAGACACAGTCACCGCAACGCCACATCGCGGTGGTGGTTACTATTATTACCAGATGCTAGAATTATGTCGGGCGCGTTTGTTGTTGATATGGATTATGATGGGGCTGGCATTTTTGGGGTTGGGGGTTCGGATTGTCTTATTGCCTTTTCTGTCTATTTCAGATCTTTCAAACAGAAATGCTTCTCAGGTTACGGAAACATTACGCAGTGATATTATTGATCGGCATGGGAAATTATTGGCAAGTGCAGCCATTATCAAAAGTTTAAATGCAGAAGTTCCTTTAATGATACGTGCCAATGTTGATTTTGATGAAGCAACTCAAAAATTAGTCGCTTTATTTCCGAGTTTGGATCCGCAGAAATTGCGTGATAAGTTTCGTAGGTTATCACATTTTCCAATTCGTAATCGCTTAACGCCCGAACAGGTTTGGCAGGTTCGACAATTAGGGATTCCTGGGATTTATACTTTGCGCAAGGAAGGTAGAATTTATCCTTTTGCAGAAATGACCGCACATTTGGTAGGTTTTGTGGATAATGAAAATTTAGGGCAAAGTGGTGTTGAGCTGAAATTTAATTCGTTTTTGAGTAAAGGTGAAGAATCGCTTCAGCTTTCGATAGATATTCGGATGCAATATATTTTGACTCATGCGCTACAAGAAGCCTTTCAGGTGCAAGGTGCGAAATCAGCCTGCGGAGTAATTATGGCAGTGGATTCAGCTGAGATTATGGCAATGGCATCCTTTCCCACCTATAACCCGCATGATGTAGCAAGCATTACACCCGATAAATATTTTAATTGCGTTACCCAACCCTCTTATGAGTTGGGGTCAACCTTTAAGTTAATCACGGCGGCAATGGGGCTTGAAAGTGGCGTTGCAACCTTAGAGACAATCTACGACACCACGCGTCCGATTCGCCATGATGGGAAAGTGATTTCTGATTTGCATCTAAGTGCATACCCTTATAGTTTGAAAAATATAATTGTGCATTCATCTAATATTGGTGCGGCTTTAATTGCACGTGATGTTGGTGGAGTGCGACAACGAGAATTTTTAGCAAAATTGGGTTTGTTAGAGATGCTACCCATTGAGCTTGAAGGGAAAAGCAAGCCGATCATTGGCAAGAAAATTACGGAACTTAGCACGATGACCATTGGGTTTGGTCATGGTATTGCGGTGAGTCCGATGCATCTAGCCAGTGCGGTTTCGGGGATTATCAATGATGGAATTTTGCGTCAACCCACTTTATTGCATATCCCTGAGCTGAGCGCGAAGTCTGGTTTGGGGCACAGGGTGGTTAGCTCTGAGGTATCGCGTGCTGTGCGCCAAATGATGTATTTGGTGGTAAAAGAAGGCACGGGCAGAAATGCTAGGATTCCAGGTTATAATGTGGGTGGCAAAACCGGTACAGCAGAGAAATTGGTGGAAACCTCTTTGGGGCTACAATATAGTGCAGATTTTTCGGTTTCTTCTTTTTTGGGAGCCTTTCCGATGCATCAACCCAAATATCTTATCTATCTTGTGCTGGATGATCCGAAAGGGAAAAATCAAAGTGGGATTGTGGGTGGCGCGCGCGTGGTGGCTCCGGTGGTGAAAGCCATTATTCAACAGATGATACCGTTTACGCATGTTGCTTTTGCCAACGAAAAAAATGTTGCAGTGCAAAAGGGATTAGGTTTTCTTCCAATGCAACCACAAGAGTCGCGTTAAAAAAATGGCAGACAACAAGAAATATTCAGATATTATGCGCCAATTTTGTGCAGTGAAAACAGAAATTACCGGCATTACTGCCGATAGTCGATATGTAAAAGCAGGTTTTATATTTGCGGCTTTGCCCAGCTCGACGGGTACGGATTCGGCCCGAGATGGCGTTTATTATATAAAAGATGCGAAAGCCAACGGGGCAATTTATGTTTTGGGAGATGCTGATTGTCCAACCGATATTTTACCCGTATGGGTAAGCCCAAATGTTCGGCGCGATTATGCGTTGTTGGCAAATGAATTTTATGGTGAATCTGTGAAACATGTAACTGCGGTTACGGGTACGAATGGGAAAAGTTCGATTGTGTGGTTTTTGCGTCATATTTGGAATTATGGGCAAAAGGCAGAGGCGCGAAGTGGCAAAGCGGGTTCGGTGGGTACCCACGGCATTTATCATGGCAATCAGCGTGTAGGAAGCTGTGATTTAACCACGCCTGATGCGGTTGATTTGGCAAAAATATTGGCGCAATTTGCCCATGCAGATATTGATTATGTTGCCTTGGAGGCGTCGAGCCATGGGCTAGAGCAATCAAGGCTTGCGGCAATAAAAGTGGATATTGGTGTTTTTACAAATTTATCTCGAGATCATTTGGATTACCACGAAACATTCAATGCTTATCGAGATGCCAAACATATTTTATTCGCGGATAATTTAAAATCAGATGGGATTGCTTTAATTTGTGAGAATTATCAACAAAGCGAGCAGATTAAACAGATTACCGCTACAAAAACGCGCTTATTTCGCTATGGCTTTGCGGCTGATAATGATTTTGCCATGCTTGATTGTCGGCGAGTAGAGGGAATTTTGCATGCAAAGTTGAAATTGCAAGCCACGCAAATTGCGATTCAATTTCCCCTTGAAGGTAGGTTTCAGTGGGAGAATGCAATTGCGGCAGCGGCAGTGGCATATTTAACCGGTGTTCAGCCCGCTGTGATTGCTGAGGCACTATGCACTATGCCCAGCGTATGGGGGCGATTAGAAGCTGTGGCAAGGCTGAAAAATGGGGCGCAAATTTTTATAGATTATGCTCACACGCCCGATGCCTTGCAACAAGCCCTATTGGCTTTGCGCGATAGTATGCAGGCTTGTAATCAGCTAGCAGATGAGGTTTCAGTAGGAAAATTACATTGTTTGTTTGGTTGTGGGGGTGGACGCGATTCGGGGAAACGTGTGCAAATGGGGGCGATTGCCACACAATATGCAGATCATGTTATTGTTACCGACGATAATCCGCGCCATGAGGATCCAGCCCAAATTAGGCTTGAAGTGCTTAGTGCCTGTATAGGGGATCATGCCGATAATATTGCTGGACGAGAAATGGCAATTCAAGCCGCGATACGTGGGCTGAAAGCCAAGGATCTATTGCTTATTGCCGGGAAAGGGCATGAAGATTATCAGATTCAAAATACCGGGAAAGTGGCGTTTGATGATGCAGTTTGCGCCCGAGAAATGGCAAGAGATTTTAATGCAGTTCTGCCCCTATGGCAGAGCAAACAAATTGCTGAAATTACGGCATCCACCCATGGTGATCATGGTGATCTAGAAATTTATGGGATTGGTATTGATAGTCGTAAAATCATCAAGGGTGATTTGTTTGTGGCTCTGCAGGGGGCTCGCGACGGGAACCAGTTTATTGCAGCGGCACGTAAGTCGAAGGCTTCAGCAATTCTTGGGCAAGAAAATGCGGATATTAAAGTAGCGGATTCGTTTAAGGCTTTACGCGAAATTGCGCATTATGCAAGCGAGAAAAATTTACGCCAACCCAACCCAGTAATTCGAATTGGCGTAACGGGGAGTGTTGGGAAAACCACGGTTAAAAATGGATTGCAACGGATTTTCATGCCCTATGGGAAAACCTATAGTTCGGCATTGAGTTTTAACAATCATATTGGGGTGCCGTTATCTTTGGCGTTGATGCCTGTGGATAGCCAAGTGGCAATTTTTGAGATCGGAATGAATCATTCCGGAGAAATTGCCGATTTAACAAAAATGGTGCGCCCGAATATCGCGATCATTACCGCGATTACTCCTGCGCATCTGGTACATTTTGCATCTTTAACGGCTGTTGCGCATGCGAAGAGCGAAATTTTTACCTCGATGAATGATCCGGGCAATTCCGAGCATTATTTTGCGATTTTGCCACGTGATAGTGATTATTTTGCGGTTTTGGCAGAGGAAGCTAAGAAAAAAAAATTGAATATTATTAGTTTTGGAGCATCGCCAGATGCTGATTTTCAATTTTGCGGTATCGAAAATTCGGTCGCAAAAGCTGGTGAAATTGAATCTGATGCTTTCGTGCCAATTTATTATTTTACCATTATCCATTGTGGAATCCATTATCGAATTACAAGTTTTGTTCATGGCATCCAATGGGGGCAAATTTTTGCTAGCATTATGGCAGCAGGTTATGCGGCTGGTTTGATTGTCGATTCTACGCGCAATCTTATGCGAGGCGTAAATAGTGTAAATGAATCAAAATTAGCTCTTATGCAAATTGCCGAGAATCTCTCGGCAATGCAACCCGCATTGGGGCGAGGCAATATTCGTGCAGGCAAATGTAAAGCCGGAAATATTACCCTAATTGACGAAAGTTATAATGCGAGCCCAGATGCGATGCAGGCGGCAATTATCGCATTGGCTTCCTACCCCAAAATGGGGGCAAGAAAAATTGCGGTATTAGGTGATATGCTAGAGCTTGGCACGCAAACTGATTTTTATCATCAAGATTTATATCAACATTGCTTGTTGTTAGATCAAGTTCATCTTGTGGGCAAAGCCATGGCAAAGCTATATGATTTGCTTCCCAACGAGAAGCGCGGTATTTATAGTTGTGATGTAGGTGCGTTATCTACACAATTGTTAGATAATCTTGAAGCTGATGATCTTGTGATGGTGAAAGGTTCCGCGAGCATG
Organism: Alphaproteobacteria bacterium; assembly: GCA_965206365.1. Classification (GTDB taxonomy): domain Bacteria; phylum Pseudomonadota; class Alphaproteobacteria; order JABAAW01; family JAHZMA01; genus CBDBJL01. The sequence goes on along the minus strand of CBDBJL010000008.1, from coordinate 49,800 downwards.
CGGATGCAAGAAATTATTGCACAATTGGCGCGCTGATAATTTAGGTATGTTTTTAATTTTTAAAAGGATAAAATAAAATAATGTTCGCTTATCTTAGTCAATATTCAGATATTAATATTTTTTTTAATTTATTTCGTTACATTACGTTCAGAAGTGGTGGGGCTTTTATTAGTGCGTTATTGGTATGCTTTATCATTGGCGGTCCGATTATTCGTTGGCTAAAAGCGCAACAAAAGGGCAGCAATACTGTGCGTGAAGATGTGCCTGAGGGGCATTTGCAAAAAATCGGAACACCAACAATGGGTGGGTTAATGATTTTGATTGCGATGCTGGTAAGTACATTGATTTGGGCAGATTTAAGCAATCCTTATATTGGGCTTGTGTTTTTTGTTACTGCAAGTTTTGGGCTGATTGGTTTTGTGGATGATCGCCATAAGGTAAGGGGTAGAAATAAAGGGCTTTCGGCGCGGTTGCGTTTGGGGATTGAATTATTGCTTGCGGTTTGTGCATGCAGTTTGTTGGCATATATTTCTATATCCGATTTGGCAAATCATTTGGCTTTTCCCTTTGTTAAAAATTTCTTGCTAGATTTAGGGTGGTTTTATTTGGCCTTTGCTGCTTTTGTGATTGTGGGTTCTGCCAATGCCGTTAATTTAACCGATGGGCTTGATGGGTTGGCAATTGGGCCTGTGATTATTGCGACCGGTTGTTTGGGTATGATTGTTTATTTGGCAGGGCATAGTGTTTATGCAACTTATTTAGGCATTGCTTATATTAGTGATGCGGGTGAGCTGGCAGTGTTTTGTGCAAGTTTGATGGGGGCTTCATTAGGTTTTTTGTGGTTTAATGCTCCGCCAGCAAAAATATTTATGGGCGATACAGGGGCACTTGCCATTGGTGGTGCGCTAGGCATGGTAAGTGTGTTGGCAAAACATGAAATCGTACTGGGTATTATTGGAGGTTTGTTTGTTCTAGAAACTGTTTCAGTGATTATTCAAGTAGCATCGTTTCAATTATTGGGGAAACGTATTTTTGCGATGGCACCACTGCATCATCATTTTGAAAAGCGTGGCTGGGCAGAAGCAACGATTGTGATTAGGTTTTGGATTATTGCCGTGATTATGGGTTTCATTGGGCTGGCAACTTTAAAATTACGCTAAAATATCAGGAGAATGAAGAGTTCGTGGGACAAAAATTACCAGGTTTTTCCGGCAAAACAATTTTTGTAGTGGGATTGGGCATTAGCGGTAGGGCAGCTGTTGAAAGTTTTTTGCTTTCGGGTGCCAAAGTAAAGATTTGGGATGATAATCATGCGCATCGCGTGGCTATGGAAAAACATTATGCTTTGCGCCCTTGTGATATTAATGATACGTTTTCTTGGCAAGATGTTGATGCCTTGTTGCCATCTCCGGGGATTCCTGATGATCATGTGGCATTTTTGCGAGCCAATTTGTTTGATTGCCAAATTTTAAGTGATGTTGATTTACTCTATCAAGCGGCACCGCAATGTAATTTTATTGGGATTACCGGCACTAATGGTAAATCTACCACAACTTTTTTGGTTGCGCATATTATGGCCCAGGCTGGGCTTGAAGTTATTGCCGGTGGCAATTTGGGGCAACCTGTTTTGGATTTACCGCTGTTAAGTGCGGGTGGTTATTATGTGTTGGAACTTTCATCTTATCAATTGCATCATGTTCGTTATGCTCGCTTTGGGCAAGCCGCCTTGCTTAATATTACGCCAGATCATTTGAAACATCATGGTTCGATGGAAAATTATATTAACGCAAAATTACGAATTTTTACGCATCAAGCAGAAGATGATTTAGCGATTATTGGGGTAAGTAGTGAAACAGGGCTTGGCATCGCCGGGGCAATGCTTGCAGAACAGCGTAAGCTTAGTTTATTTTCGGGGTTAGTTCCCGTCGGCAATGGGATTTATCGCGAGAATAATTTTTTGCTAGAAGTACAAGAAGGGCAGCCTTGCGTAAAAATTATTGATTTGAATTTATTACCCCATTTGCCGGGCAGACATAATGCAGAAAATATTGCGGCAGCTTATATAATTTGTCGTGCCAATAATATGAGTCGTGAAGATATTTTGACCGGGCTTGAAACTTTTCCCGGATTGGCACATCGGCAAGAATATTTAGGTGCTTGCGATAATGTGCATTTTATTAATGATAGCAAGGCTACCAATGTAGAAGCAACGCAAATGGCGTTGTTGAGTTATCGCAATATTTATTGGATTGCGGGTGGGAAATTGAAAGATGAAAATCATCGGCGATTGTATGATTATATTGGCAATGTGAAAGCAGGATTTTTTTATGGTTCTGGCGCAGACAGATTGCATGAAATTTTTGCGCAAAGCATGGTTGCCATGAAAACTCAAACTATGCAGCAAGCCATTAATGCAGCCTACAGCCAGGCGATCAAAGATTTTGCGGATGATCAAGGGGATACAGACAAAGCGAATTTTGCGACAATTTTACTCTCCCCAGCAGCGGCCTCATTTGATCAATTTGATAATTTCATGCATCGCGGAGATGTCTTTGTTGATGCGGTAGAGAAACTGAAAAATGCGAGTGGTTGATCCGGCACGTGATTGGCTAACATCACTCGATGGTTGGTCGCTATTTACGTGTTTATTGCTTTTGGTGATGGGGTGCGTTCTTAGCTTTTCGATATCGCCAGAAATTGCAACTCGTTTGCAAGTTCCACCTTATTATTTAGCAACAAAACATAGTTTCTTTGCCATGATTAGCTTTATGCTAATTATTGTGGTTTCATTATTCGATAGCTGTATGATTAAAAGGTTAGGGTTATATTTATTAATTACAACTTTCATTATGTTGATTATGGTTCTATTTTGGGGCGAGGCCTATAATGGTTCCAACCGTTGGTTAGCAATATGGGGCGTTACGTTGCAACCTTCAGAATTTGCGAAACCGGCTTTTGCTATTGTTACTGCATGGTTGCTTGCGATGCAAAATAAGGGTGAGCCTGTGCCAGGATTGGGTTTTGTTTGGGGAATTTACGCCAGCATGATGGTACTATTATTGCTACAGCCTGATGTTGGGCAAAGTGTTTTTGTTACGTTAATTTTTTTGGTGCAATGGTTTGTGGCTGGCATGCCGATTATTTTTATTTTATTATGGGTCAGTATTATCTTATTGGGGCTGGTAACCACTTATGTTGTGTTTCCACATGTTACCGATCGGGTGCAAGGTTTTTTAAGTGGTGCAGATCATTTTTCACAAGTTAATCTTTCTTTGAAAGCTTTTCATTCTGGTGGATTTTTGGGTGAAGGGCTTGGTGGTGGCGCATTAAAGGGTTATCTTTTTGATGCGCAAAGTGATTTTATTTTTGCCGTATTGGGTGAAGAATTAGGCATTATGGCCTGCGTGATTGTGCTTATTGCTTATGCGTTTATTGTACTTCGGGGGATATTGCGGGCAATGGATAGTGATGATTTATTTGTTGTTTTCACTTTGCTGGGGATCTTAACGCAATTTGCCGGGCAAGTATGGGTTAATATTGGCTCGGTTGTTGGGGTGATTCCCCCGAAAGGTACAACCTTGCCCTTCATTTCTTCAGGGGGAACTGCTATGTTAGCCATGGGGTTTGCGATGGGGACTTTGTTGGCACTGAGCCGAAAGTCTGTAATAGATGAAAATACGCATCAAATGCAAGAAAGCGAAATTGGGCAGGGCTGACTGGCACTGTGAATGGAATTAACTTTTTAGAAAATACGTAAAGATCGTGATGAATATTGTTGAATCAAAAGAAAATTTAAGGAAAAATGGCAATCAACCTCGCAAAGCCGAATATGTCCCTCATGTGGTTTTGGCAACAGGGGGAACGGCAGGGCATGTTTTTCCTGCCGAAGCATTGATTCGAGCTTTGCAGAATCATCCGCAGAAATTCAAAATATGCATGATTACGGATAAAAGAGGTAATGAGCGTATGGTAACAATTTTTCAATCTTTGCCGATTTTCCAGATTTATGCTGCTGGCATTATTGGGCGCAAACCTTGGCAAATTTTGGGTGCCGGGGTAAAGCTTTTGGCTGGCTTGTTGCAGGCATGGCGGTTGTTGCATCGTTTGCGGCCCGATATTGTTGTTGGTTTTGGGGGGTATTCCTCGTTGCCAACGATGTTTGCAGCGAATTTGTTGGATTTTCCAACCATGATTCATGAACAAAATGCCAGATTAGGACGGACCAATCGGCTGTTAGCCCCCGGTATGAATTATATCGCCACTGCTTTTGAAGTTACAGATGGGATTCCGGAAACGTCGAAAGGCAAGATTATGTGGAGTGGGAATCCTGTGCGCTCAGAAATTATGGTGAAAGCGCAAGAACCCTATATCAAGCCCGGGAAAACCGGGAAAATAAGAATTTTCATTGTGGGTGGCTCGCAAGGGGCGCGGGTTTTTGGTGATAAAATTCCGACGATACTTGCCAACCTACCAGATGATATTAAAAAACGCTTACATATTGTGCAGCAAGTGCGTTTTGAGCAATTAGAAACCGTAAAAGAATTTTATCAAAAACAGAATATTACAGCGGATATTGCGAGTTTTTTTACTGATATTAGTACGGAAATGGTTCAAGCTCAGTTAATTATTTGTCGTTCAGGTGCGGCAACATTGGCAGAAATTACAACAATTGGGCGTCCGGCGATTTTTGTGCCTTATCCTTTTGCCACTGATGATCATCAAATGATCAATGCCACGCGTATTACTGAGGCGGGTGGGGGTTGGACGATTCCGCAAAGCCACTTAAATATTGCAACCCTTTCAGATCTGATTATGAATCTGCTTTCGAATCCTTATCGTCTTGAAATGGCAGCCGCTTGTGCGGGCAGGTTTGGGAATCCGCAAGCTGCAGAAAATATGGTAATGTTAATTTTGGATTCACTACAAGAAAAATTAGCAAAGGAGGCATAACCCCATGCTTAATTTCCCGAATAATCATTTAATTGTCCATTTTACAGGCATTGGTGGCATTGGAATGTCGGGAATTGCTGAGTTGTTACATAATCTAGGTTGTAGGGTGCAAGGTTCGGATCTTACCGATAATGCGAATGTGGAACGATTGCGAAAAAAAGAAATTCCGATTATGATTGGGCATGATGCCAAGCATGTTAAAGATATTGGGGTGTTGGTAATTTCTTCAGCCGTACCGGCAGATAATCCTGAAATTCAAGCGGCACGTGTGGCGCATATTCCGGTAATTCAGCGTGCGGAAATGTTAGCAGAATTGATGCGCCTAAAAAAATCGATTGCCATTGGTGGTACGCATGGAAAAACCACGACAACATCTTTGGTTGCGGCATTATTTGAAACTGCAAATTATGATCCTACGGTGGTGAATGGTGGGGTTATTAATAGCTATGGTAGCAATACCCGCACAGGTAGAAGCGAATGGTTGATTGCTGAGGCGGATGAAAGCGATGGTAGTTTTGTGAAATTGCCGGCAAGCATTGCCGTGATTACGAATATTGATCCGGAACATATGGAACATTATGGTGATTTTGAAAATTTAAAAGCGACATTTCTACGCTTTGTTCAAAATATTCCCTTTTATGGGTTTGCGGTTTTGTGTGCAGATCATCCCGAAGTTTTACGGTTAATGTCACAGTTAACAGATCGGCGCGTATTAACTTATGGCTTTAATACGCAATCTATGGTGCGGGCTTTCAATTTGCAATCTGGTCGTGAGGGTACATATTTTGATGTTGAGGTTAATTTTTCCCAATATGATGGGGTGGTTTTGGAAAAATTATTTCTCCCCATGTATGGTGAACATAATGTGCAAAATGCATTGGCAGCGGTTACAATCGGGCTGGAATTTAATTTTGAGCTACAAACCATTCGTGATGGTTTAAGTAATTTTGAGGGTGTCAAACGGCGTTTTAGCCATACGGGAACAGTGGCAGGGATTAAGATTATTGATGATTATGCGCATCATCCTGTTGAAATTCGCGCTGTGTTGAAGGCGTGTCGTGGTATTTGCCATGGGCAATTAATTGTGGTTGCCCAACCGCATCGTTACTCGCGTTTGCAAAGTTTGTTTAATGAATTTCAAACTGCGTTTCATGATGCTGATATTGTGTTGATTAGTGATGTTTATCCAGCGGGTGAGGTTCCTATTGAGGGGGTTGATCGTGATTCTTTGGTGCAAGCGATTAGTGATTCTGGGCATAAACATGTGATTGGGGTTACAGGCGGTGAAGATTTGGCAACGGTTTTAAGTAGGCTCGTGCAAGAGAATCATAGTGTGAAGACCGACATGATTATTTTTCTAGGTGCGGGCTCTAGTACAATCTGGGCGCATACTGTGCCCGCCCAATTGCAAAAACTTTTATAATCGATGATTGCTAAATGATCATGCAACCTAAGCAAAGTATTTTCTCAGAGCTGAAAGGAAAACTTAGTTGTTCTGAAACGATGGCGCGCCATGTTTGGTTTCGCACTGGCGGGGTGGCAGAATTATTTTTTACTGCGCAAGATGCCCAGGATTTAAGTAATTTTTTGCAACAAAAACCCAAAAATATGCCTTATTTCCCCATTGGTGTTGGTTCTAATTTATTGGTGCGCGATGGTGGCATTGCTGGCATTGTGTTGAAGCTTGGCAAAGGGTTTTCGGGGTTAGATTATGATGCCGAAACCGGCATCATCACTGCGGGGGCGGCGGTTATGGATGCACATTTGGCACGATTTACACAAACTTGCAGTCGGACAGGTTTAGAATTTTACGCTGGGATTCCTGGAACAGTAGGCGGCGCGGTGGCGATGAATGCTGGCGCATATGAATCCGATACGGCGGCATGTTTGCAAGCGGTAGAAATTATGAATGTTGATGGTTCGCGGCAATGGTTTCCAAGCGCAGAATTGGCATTTGCGTATCGTAAATCTCTATTGCCTGAAGGTGCGATTATCCTGCAGGCACGCTTTGCAACTCAGGCCGGAGATCAGGCAAAAATTGCAGAGGCGATTTTGGCAATTCAAACCCGACGAGCGCAAACGCAACCGATCGGTAGCCGTACAGGGGGCTCTACTTTTAAGAATCCTAAGGATGGGAAAGCCTGGGAATTAATTGAGCAAGCAGGTATGCGCGGTTATTGCGTGGGTGATGCGATGATGTCGGATAAGCATTGCAATTTTATGATTAATAAAAATAAGGCTAGCGGGGCTGATTTAGAAAATTTGGGTGAAGCGGTGCGCGCTCAGGTTCAAATGAATTCTGGCATTTTGTTGGAATGGGAAATTCGGCGTGTTGGATATTGGCATGGTTGAAATCTCACTTGCACAGCGTCACTCTACTACTATTTTGGTACTTTCTGGGGGCTGGTCGTCAGAGCGTGAAGTTTCATTAAATTCAGGTAAAAATTGTGCTGATGCTCTGAAAAAAAAAGGCTGGAATGCGATATTTTACGATGCTTATGGCGATGTTAAAAATTTGGTAGATGCGCTACGGCTAACGCCACCAGATTTGGTTTTTAATGCTTTGCATGGCAATTATGGCGAGGATGGTTCGATTGCGGGTTTGCTGAGCTTGATGCAAATTCCCTATACCCATTCGGGCATTGCGGCCGGGGCAATGGCAATGGATAAATTGCTCACGAAGAAAATTCTCACCCCTTTTGGCATAACATTTGCTAAAAGTTATTTATTAAAAAGTCATTTAATAAATAAAAATGCAGATTCACCGCAAGAATTTCCTCTTGCGCCTCCTTACGTACTGAAACCGGTAAGTGATGGTTCAAGTCGGGGCGTTCATATAATTATGAATCGTGAATCGCATGAGCGAAGGGAATGGAAAATGAGAACTCCGCATATGATTGAACGTTATGTTCCGGGAAGGGAACTTACTGTAGCTGTATTGCAAGGGCGTGGTGCGTTGGGCGTTACCGAATTAATTCCCAATCGTGGGTTTTATGATTATGATGCCAAATATCATGATGGGATTACCACTCATATTTGCCCGGCAGAAATATCTAAAACTTTAAGTGAAAAATGTAAACAACAGGCTGAACTGGCGCACGAGGTGTTGGGTTGCAAGCAATTAAGCCGTTCTGATTTTCGCTATTCCCCTGAAGAAGATACACTCTATTTCTTAGAAATTAACACGCATCCCGGCATGACTGAATTATCATTAGTGCCAGAACAGGCAAGATTAAATCAGCTCTCATTTGTTGATTTATGTGATGAAATTGTGCTTCAAGCCTTACAGGAATCTCCCCGAAAGTTAAAAAAACAAAAGTTAGGAGAGGGCTTGTGAGTGATGCGTATGCAAATCAGGAACGGTTAGGGGCGAATTATGCGAAAACGATCCCCTATTATCTTCGCGCGATATTTTGGTTGAGTGGTGTAGTTTTTTTAGGGTGGCTGATTTGGGGAGATGGTTTTTATAAGGTTACACGCTATGGTGGGTTTTCTCTTCAGGAAGTGCAAATTTTTAATATTAGTGCAACTCCGCGTGAGCAATTATTAAAAGCTTCCGGGCTTGAGCAAGGCTTTTCGGTATTTGCGGTTAATCTGCGCGAAGTGAAGTTTCGAATCGATTCCCTTCCTTGGGTGCGCCACAGCCACATTGTTCGGGTGTTGCCCGGAAGTGTGCATATTTATTTGACTGAGCATCGCCCTGAGGCGATCTGGCAAAATCAAGGAGAAATGCATTTAATTGCCCATGATGGCAGTATCATTGGCAGTGTGGATGATTTGAAAATTTATTCTGATTTACCGGTGATTTCAGGCACAGATGCACCTGAATCGTTTTATTTATTAGCAGCAGTGTTGGGATCATATCCGGCACTACAAAATAAATTTATTGGTGCGAAAATTTCACGGGCGTTTCGGTGGAGTATTTATTTGGAAAATGGCATTGTGGTGCATTTGCCAGGAACGAATATCGACGAAGCTTTTGTTCGGCTGGAATGGCTAGACACGCAGTTCCAGATTTTATCGATGCAATCTTCCGTAATTGATCTACGAACCCCTGATCGTGCCGCAATTAGCAATAATCCTTATCAATTAACACCAGTTTTAGAAAATAACAAACATTCATGATCACCACAACTTTCCATCAAACCCTGAAAAAGGATGATGAACATGTTGCTGTGTTGGATATTGGCTCAGGCTATGTTACCTGTTTGATTGCGAAAAAAAATGCTAGTAAGCAAATAGAATTATGTGGATTGGGACGGGTGGAATCTTGTGGTATTTTGGGAGAATCTATTTTTGATTTTAAGCTTGCTGAAAAATCTGTTAGCGCGGCGATTGCCATCGCACAAAAAGATGCAGGAATTACTGTTAGTCAAGTTCTGTTAAGTTTCTCGGCAACCCATTTGCATCGTGAAGAATTTAATCTCACGAAAAAATTAGGCACTCTTGCATTAACTCAAGCCCAATTGCAGGATTGGTTGCAAAATGCCTCGGATGATTTTATTAGCGCAAAAGAAGGGCTAGATGAGATGGTTGTCGGGGGGTGCAAAAGAGTAATTTTGCATGTTTTGGTAAAATCTTTTGCCCTAGATGATCTGCCTCACGCGGATCCGGTTGGGGCGTGTTCGGCAAAATTAGATGCAACATTAAGCATGATTGCCATGAAAGAAAATGTTCACCAGCAACTGATAAAATTGCTTGATTTGGTGGGTGTTGAGGTTATAAAAATTGTGGCAAGCTCGTATGCAGACTTCTTTGTAATCCAAGAAAACATGTTATTAGATCATGAAACGATTATTTTGAATATGGGTACGCATATGGTTACCATAGGTTGGTTTCAGGGCGGATTGTTACAAGAATTGCGGTGGTTGAATATTGGTAGCGATTATATTACGCGTGATATTATGGAAGCTTTTGGGGTGAGTCGGCTTGAGGCGGAAAGCCTAAAATGCGAAAAAGGTTTTGTTGTGGGCAAAATGACCGATAAAAATAACGGATGTGGGCGAGAAGAAATACAAAATCAGATAAAACGTAGTCAATTTGGCATACAAAGTTCTGTTGCCCAAAAAGGAGCAGATATTACTATGTTGTTACCCCGTATTATTACCCCACGCGTGGAAGAAATTTTTGATTATGTTGCGAAAACTTTTACAAAAATGCCAAAAGATGCTGTGGTGGTGCTTTCTGGGGGTGGGGGGCAGTTGCCGGGATTATTGCCGATTGCTCGTGAATATTTATCAAGGCGGATTTTGATGCAAACCGCTCCGCACGCTTTGGGCTTAACATTTTCTGGGAATAGTCGGGCTTATACTACAGCACTTGGATTGCTGAAATTAGCCTATACTCAGGTTCCAGATTATGCGCATATGCAAAAAAAGGAAAGAAAATCAAATTCATGGCTTGACAAATTAAAGAAATTAAGCAAAGAATCACCTAGCAGGAATCAAAAAAGACGTTTAGCAAGTTAAGTTGCAAGGCGAGTGGCCATTTTAGATCCATAAGGGGTTGCGGGTGGTTACCAAAAATCAGGGATAGGTTATCTTATCAAGATTATAAGATTTTTGCGATTTCTTAAGGGCGTATATAATGCCTGTAAATAACGAAAATATAGTCAATGGGGTCGCATTTTACGAAAGTTATCTGTGATCATCGTTTGGGGATTCAGCGGAGGAATTCGGGATAAATCCTAAGGAAACTTAGGATTTTTAGAAAAGATTTTCATTCGAGGGATTGCAAAACGCATGGTGCTTAATATTTCATTGGTTGATAAAAATGAACAGGCTCAAAGCTTCCAAAATATTCGGGCAAGAATAAAAGTTATCGGTGTTGGTGGTGCCGGAGGCAATGCTGTCGATTCGATGATCCGCTCGAATATGGAGGGTGTGGAGTTTATCGTTTGCAATACTGACCAGCAAGCGTTATCAAGAAGTTTGCCGAATAAAAAAATTCAATTGGGTTTTGAAATTACTCAAGGGCAAGGTACGGGTGCCAAGCCCGATATTGGCGCGCGGTCTGCGCAAGAAGCTAGCGAAGATATTAAAGAGGTTTTGCGTGATACCCAGCTATTATTTCTTACCGCTGGTATGGGGGGGGGCACAGGCACGGGGGCAACGCCTTTGGTTGCAAAATATGCACGTGAGATGGGTGTTTTAACTGCGGCGGTGGTAACGCAGCCTTTTCACTTTGAAGGCAATATGCGCTTAAAATTAGCTCAGCGCGGAATTAAAGAATTAGGGAAACATGTTGATATTTTGGTGGTTATTAACAATCAGAATTTGTTAATGATTGCGGATGAAAAGACAACATTTAAGGATGCCTTTAAAATGACTGATGATGTGTTGGCATCAGGAATTAGAGGGATTACAGATTTGATGACCTTGCCTGGGGTGATTAATTTAGATTTTTCTGATATTGCGACAATCATGAATGAACGTGGGCGTGCCTTGATTGGTTCTGCTGAAGAGGAGGGAGAGGGGCGTGCTTTACGGGCTGCTACAAAGGCGTTATCCAACCAGCTTTTGGATGGCGTAGATATTGGCAAGGCGAGGGGTTTTTTAATTAATGTTTCTGGCGGTTCGGATTTGGGTTTAATCGAGGTAGACAAAGCCGTTACCATGATTCGAGAGGCTGCACCAGCCTCGGCACAATTGATTTTTGGAGCCTCTATTAGCCAGAAAATGCAAGATAAAATTAGAATTACGATTCTTGCTACGGGCGTTGAGCCAATTCATCAAGAAGAATCTTCACCCGCAGATTCAGAAGAAAATTATTCTGCGTCCGATTTTCAGGCAGAAGCTTTATTGGAACCCAGAATCGAAGCAAAAAAAGAGTCTCAACCAGTTACTACGCAGCCTAAATTAGAGCCTGAATTAAACTTTGATGTCAATTCAGTGCAACAACCAGCAACGGTACAAACGCCAACACCCCAACCAGCAGTTCAACAACCAACAGCGCAACAACCAGCAACGGTACAAACGCCAACACCCCAACCAGCAGTGCAACAACCAGCAACGGTACAAACGCCAACACCCCAACCAGCAGTTCAACAACCAACAGCGCAACAACCAGCAACGGTACAAACGCCAACACCCCAACCAGCAGTTCAACAACCAACAACGGTACAAACGCCAACACCCCAACCAGCAGTTCAACAACCAGCAATAATGCAGCCGGTGGAGAATTACTATGAGACGGTTGCAAATGAGGTGGTAACGACGCCCAATAATGAGGCCACAAAGTTGCAAGGGAAGAGATTTGGACCTTTGCCACCCATTCATGAAATGGTGATTGACGATGCGATTTGTGCCAATTTCACCAATGAGACTGTAGCGAATATTAATCGTTCAATCGCGGGGAAACAGGTAGAAGATATTAATACGCAATATGCACTTGAAAAAAGCGAAATGCCAGAAATTTCCCAAGCAGAAAGGTTGCAAGCTGATTTTGCACCAAGCCATACCGAAAACTTACAGGCACAAAACTTACAGGCACACAATTTAGCAGTGAAGGGGAATGTTCGGCAAATGAATATTGCTGAGGCGGAATTGAAAATTAAGCAATTGCGGGCGCAAATTCAAATTGCACATAATAATCAGCTTCCAGATGATTCTAAAATTATAGAAAATAATGAAGATTTAGCGATACAAAATCTTTTTGAGGTGGAAGCAAAATTATCACAAATTGACGCAGAAATAGAGCGGGCTTCACAAAATCCAACTCAAGCAATGCATAAAATTCGTGCGAACATGGCGCAAAACCCTGCGATTGCGAGGCCAGAATTGCAATCAAGAGAGCAGCAATATGCGCAACAATGCGCAGAAGAAGTGCAACAAAGACAAGAATATGCGCAACAACGCGCAGAAGTGCAACAAAGGCAAGAATATGCGCAACAACGCGCAGAAGTGCAACAAAGGCAAGAATATGCGCAACAACGCGCAGAAGTGCAACAAAGACAAGAACATGTGCAACAACGCGCAGAAGAAGTACAACAAAGACAAGAACATGTGCAAATTGCCGCTGAGAAAATTGCTGCTAAGAAAATTGCCGATGAGAAAATTGCCAGGCAACAAAATGCAGACCAACAATATTCATATGCCCATAATGGGGAAACCGAACATTTCGAATTTGCCAACCAACAACAACCTCTAAATTCGAAGAATAGTCACTATCACGAAGCGATGAATAGTCCAGCCAACAGTAGAGGCATAAGTTTGCGCGCTCAAGAGGAAAATCCGGTAAAAGAAAATCAGAAGCAAAAAAAGCAAAATGATAAAAAAAATCGAATCATGCAGAAAAAGAAACAAGAATTTAGTAACGAAGCACAACCTGATATTTTTTCATTGCCTTTTGATGAGAATGTTAGCGATGCGCAAATTGCGACAGAGGCAGAAATGGGTGCTGAGTTATTAAGTCGGGAAGAATTGGATATTCCGGCATTTTTACGCAGACAAGCGAATTAGGCTTTTTTGCATGACAAGGGAAAACCTTGGGGTTATACTGCTATGATGATGAACAAACAATCTGTAGTAAGAGCGGGGGCGTTGCGCCATCCGGAAAAACAGAAAAATCCTGATCATTTTTCCGGACGCAAGCCCGATTGGATTCGGGTAAAAGCAGGAAATCATCCGGTATATTTTGAAACTCAAGAGATTGTTACAAAGAATAATTTGGTAACGGTTTGTCAGGAGGCGGCGTGTCCAAATATTGGCGAATGTTGGGCGAAACGGCATGCTACTTTTATGATTTTAGGCACTATTTGTACGCGCGCTTGTGCATTTTGTAATGTGGCAACGGGAAAACCGTTACCCCCTGATATTTTTGAGGCGTTTCGTGTTGCAGAATCGATTGCGCAGATGGGTTTAACCCATGCGGTGATTACATCGGTAGATCGTGATGATTTACAAGATGGGGGGGCTGAAGCTTTTGTTGCCGTTGTTACAGCGATTCGGGAAAAATGTCCAGAGACAACAATAGAAATCTTAACACCAGATTTTCGTGATAAAATAGGGGCAATTGAGAAAGTGGCGGCAAGCCTACCAGATGTGTTTAATCATAATTTAGAGACTGTTCCTAGTCTTTACCCAACCATTCGTCCCGGGGCGCGTTATTTTACTTCGCTTGAACTTTTGCATAGGGTAAAGCGATTATATCCCGGTACATTTACAAAATCAGGGATTATGGTAGGTTTGGGTGAGAAATTTTCTGAAATTACTCAACTTATGGATGATCTACGGGCGGCAAATGTGGATTTTATTACAATTGGACAATATCTGCAACCCACGCCAAAACATGCCCCCTTAATGCGGTTTGTGCCCCCTGATGAATTTACCGAATTAGAAGCCATTGCCTATGCCAAGGGATTTGTGATGGCTTCATGCTCGCCTTTAACTCGTTCTTCGCATCATGCTGGTGATGATTTTAAAAAATTGCAACGGGCACGGCAAAATATGGCAAAAATATAGGAAATGCGAGTATGCTTGCATAGAGTGCGTTAGATTTTTTAGGTTTATGGATGGAATATCACGATCACCAGCAAATATCTTTGCCTCAGGAAAAAATATTTTCAGTTATTTCGGATGTAGAAAATTATCAATATTTTTTGCCATGGTGTTACGGTAGCCGTATTACTAAGCAGACAAGTGAGCATCATATTGTGGTAGAATTGTTAATTGGGTTTCAACATTTACGAGAAAAATTCACCTCAGAAGTTTCCATTATGCCTGATATTGGGCGCGTGGAGATGCGGGGGTGTTTGGCTGAGAAAATACATGGTAATCAGGTGATTAAACAGCTCGATTCTTATTGGCAATTAACCGTTTTGGCCGCAAATCAAACAGATATCCAGCTCTGTATTAATTTTACGATGAAATCTGCGCTTTATAACCAGATGGTAAAGTTGATGATGAAGCAAATGAGCAAACATATGGCAGATGCCTTTATTTCCCGCGCCTATCAAGAAGCAACAAAATAGCATATTGTTAAGAATATGTTAGTCAGCGAACGATTGTTTCAGCTCATAAAATCTTAAAATGAGAACAAGACGTTTTTTGCGCTGGATATTTTCTTAAAGTTCTGAAGATGCAACGATATCATCGGTAAGAATATCAGATTCTTCATCATTATCTAACCGGGCATCAACATCATCATCGGATAATTCATTTAAAACTTCAGCGACGTTATCGTTGTAAATAATAGGAACACCACGATTATCAGAGTAGCGAACATTGGCAATTGTTGCGTTTACTACAAGATCTGGATCTTGTTGTTGAAACACAGAATCAAGCGTTAAAGCTTGTTCTACTTTGTTACCAATAGCATCGCCATTAATTGTTAACGCACTGCCACGGCTGATGGTATTGCCATCTGCATCAATGGTTACAAGTTCGGCTTTAAAAATTATTTCTTCATCATATTCAATGTAAACATCACCCAAAACAATATAATCAGCCTCAATAATTAAGGTTACTGATACATCGGCATTTTGCGGTGCTGTATAAAGTTTTTCGACAATATCAGCATCATGGGGCTGAATTGCAATTCTTTGTTGATAAACAGCACCCGTTGCCGTTAATAAGAATGAAAGCTCACCGGTTCTGGCATTAAATAAAGGATCTTCAAGGCGAAAACTACGCATAATCTCGTATAGGGCATCGCGTTTGAAAAGTGGCAACATTTTATCAAGATTACTACGGCGTAACGCTACGCGTTCGCGTAATGAAGATATTCGTGCGTTACGGCTGTTAACATCTTGTCCAAAGGTTTGTTGGAGACGATAGAAAATATTTCTATATTCTCCGACCTCGTTATTCACCCTGAAATCAAATTCATAATCTGATTCAAACAAAGTTTGGCGAACATCTAAAGGTGCTGGAAGCTGAGGGCGTTCAATAAGTCTGGGAATTGTAATATCAACTAAGCTTAAATAACGTTCTGAAATTTGTGTCACCATATCTTGCAATTGAGGGAGGGCATTTTGGTTAGCACCATCGGCAATACGCGCAGGCAAGCTATCACGCCAGCCACTAAAATCAGGGGTGACATTACTGCGAAACACCACTTTTGCCAAAGAGGGGTCGTTTTGATAAATACGGATGAGTGAGAGAACGCGGGGATGGCCATTGCCACTAGCAAGGATTGAAGGGGTTTGTTGTTTTCCATTGCGTACATAGGGATCAGCACCTTTTAGGAGTAAAAAGGCAGTCATATCCAGTTGACCCGACATGGCTGCATAGTGCAAAGGAGTGTTGCCAAGTTGATCTGGGAGTTCAATCTCTGCTTCTAAAGCCAAAATTTGTTCAGCAATATCAATATAGCCACCCGAAACTGCATAATGAAGCGGTGTTAGGCCTTTATTATCTACAGAAATTACTGCATTTTTGCCCATAAGGTAACGAACGATTGGGATGTAATTTTTGCGTAATGCGGTATGTAACGGACTTTCTCCATTTGCCAGAGCAATGTTAATATCTGCCCCTTTATCAACAAGCGAGGTCACCACGCTTAGATGCCTTTTATCAACGGCAATATGAAGTGCGGTATAGCCACTCTCATCTTGCTGGTCAATAATTTCTCGGTCATTTGCAAGTAAAACTTCAATAACACCAAGATGCGCACGGCTAGCCGCTTCATGCAAAGCATTACGCCCAGTATTAACATCGGTTACATTAACTTTAATGCCAGATGCGATTAGCTCAGTAATTTCTTGTAAATTACCATTGCGTGCCGCAGTTATAAATTTTTGTTCCTGAGCCACAGAAGATATTGATTGTGTTTCTTCTTGGGCGTAAGCCAAACTCACAATGCCGAGGACAATACTCATCGATAACGACATTAAAACCAAAAAAATTGTTAAAATTAAACGCATAAATTACTCCATCTTGTTGGAAATTTTAATAGTATAGCTTTGCATATTTATCATTATAAAAATAATAGTTCTTCACCATTGATGTATATTCATGATTACTTATGCAGATTTATAATGATTTATGCAAGTATTTAAATCTATCCAAGCAAACTTATATTGAAAGAAAATAAAAATTCAAGTTAATAATTGCTATCGCCACCATCACCATACTAGATAGACCTATTTTTATCGTTTTGTCGAGAAAATTTTGCATTGATTACGCAAATTCTGTGCCACCGATGGCAAGGCTATTAATTTTAAGCGAAGGTTGCCCGACACCGACAGGAACGCTTTGGGCATTCTTGCCACACATGCCAATACCGGTATCAAGTTGTAGATCATTGCCAATCATTGAGATCTTATTCATCACATCAATGCCATTGCCGATTAAAGTTGCGCCTTTAATCGGTGTTGTTACTTTGCCATTTTCAATTTTATAGGCTTCGGTGCAACTAAATACAAATTGCCCTGAGGTAATATCTACTTGCCCACCCCCAAAATTAACCGCAAAAATACCTTGCTGAATTGATTCAATCATTTCTTGTTGGTTGTGATTGCCGTTTGCCATGAAAGTATTTGTCATGCGTGGCATGGGCAAATGTTGAAAAGATTCACGTCTGCCATTGCCTGTGGGTTGCATGCTCATCAGCCGAGCATTCATTTTATCTTGCATATAGCCAGTGAGTACCCCATCTTCAATGAGAATATTGCGGGCACCAAAAGTGCCTTCATCATCGATATATATCGAACCGCGTCGACCTTCAAGGCTGCCATCATCGATGACAGTAACCCCCTTGGCAGCAACTTTTTTCCCCATTTTTCCAGAAAATAATGAGGTTTTTTTCCGGTTAAAATCGCCTTCCAGCCCATGGCCAACGGCCTCATGCAATAAAACTCCTGGCCAGCCAGCTCCTAACACTACAGGCAATTCGCCAGAGGGGGCTGGCATCGCTTTTAAGTTAACCAAGGCTTGGCGTAAAGCTTCATCGCAAGCAAACTCGCATGTAGTTGTGGTGAGATAATCATGCAATTTATTGCGCCCGCCAAAGCCATAGCTTCCTTGTTCCATGCGACCATCAACCTCAACAATGATGCTAACATTTAAGCGCGTTAAAGGGCGTTGATCAATCATAATAGGCGCATCAGGTTGAATGATTTCAACATATTGATATTGAGTGCTGATGCTGATCGTAACTTGCCGTACTCGATGATCTTGACTACGGGCATAATGATCGAGCTGGGCTAATAGTTGAGTTTTCTCTGCAAAATCAGATTCAATTAAGGGTGAACGATTTTGATAATAAGGTTTAGGAGCTTGTTTAGGAGCCTGTTTGTTTGGAATTTGGATTGGCGTATTTTTAGGAATAATATTGCGGACAATCTTGCCGGCTTCTTTGAGTTGTTGCGTTGTTACATCGCAAGAAAACACATAAGATGCTGCATCTGTGTGCACGCTTCTTAAACCAAAGCCTGAAGAAATATCGTAGCTAGCATTCTTGATAATATGATCAGAAAGTAATAAAGTTTCGCTTGTTAAATGTTCTAAGAAAAGTTCGCCACCATGGCTTCCTTGCAAAATATCACCTAATTGATTGTGAATCAGATCGCGGTCTAACTCTGTAAAAAAATGCTCACCCATAGATTTTACTCCTAAAATTTATTATCAAATGCTAAACTTCAAGCAGATCTGCCATAGAATACAGTCCTGCAGGTTTTTGATATAACCATAAAGCCCCATGCAATGCGCCTTGGGCAAAAATCGTGCGTGAACTGGCTCGATGTTCAAGAATTAGCCTTTCATCGATACCGGCAAAAATAACTTGATGCTCACCGGCAATTGTGCCACCACGCAAAGTGGCATAACCAATTTTTCCAGTTTCTCGTGGGGTCCCAATTCCATAATAAGGCGGAGTTTTTGCGCTATCATGCAAAATTCCACGCCCATTGGCACAAGCTTCCCCTAAAGCAAGTGCGGTTCCAGAGGGGGCATCAACTTTTTGATTATGATGCATTTCTAAAATTTCAATATCATAAAGCTCAGGCAATTTTGCTGCCGCTTGGCGCGCTAAAGAAAGCATAAGATTGATCCCAAGTGAGAAATTAGCGGCGCGCAAAACCGGGATATGAGTGTAGCAATGTTGTAATAATTGGTCTTGTTTCGCAGTAAATCCTGTGGTGCCACAAATATAGGCAACATTGGCACTTGCGCAAAGTTGGGCATTTTCGAGGGCCGCTTTAGGCTGGGTGAAATCAATCACAACATCGCTGTGCATAATAATGCGAATTGGGTCGTTGGATAATAGAATTCCGGTTTCTTTGCCACCATGAATGGTTGAGCTATCCAGCCCGATATGGGGGTCATCATTCGCAACGGTCGCCCCATACAGGCTTACGTTAGGATCAGGGTGGTTATGGATGAGCTTTAATAGCTCTTGTCCCATGCGCCCTACGGCACCAGCAATTGTAATTTTCATAAATTAGATTCCAAAATGATTCGTAAAATCTTGATCGGCTAAAGCTTGCTTCGCTTGGAGGCAATCTTTGGCAATTTGAATTTTTAGTAAATCTAATGTGGCAAAATTTACTTCAGCGCGCAAGAAATACCATAAATTAATTGCCATATATTTACGGTAAAGATCGTCATGGAAATCAAAAAAATAGCTCTCTAGCATAGGTTTTTTGCCACCGAGTACAGGGCGTGTGCCAAAATTGGCAACTCCGGGCAAAATTTTTCCAGTGTCGGGATGCTTTGCACTGATGGCATAAACGCCATAGGGTGGCGGAAAATATATGCCTGGGTTAATATTAGCAGTAGGAAAGCCTAGAGTGCGCCCTATTTTTTCACCTGCAATCACCATGCCACTAATTTGATAAGGGCGTCCTAAAATATGGTTTGCTACTTTCATTTTCCCTTGTTTCAGGGCTTGACGCACTGCGCTAGAGCTAAAACGAACCCCTTGTTGATTGTTTTGAGCTTGGGCTTCAATATAGTGGAAGGCTTGCTTTTTGGCATATTTCCTTAAGGTTTCGGCATTGCCCGTGCGGTTTTTGCCAAAATGAAAATCATCGCCAGTAATCACAGTATGGGCAGCTAAATTTTGTATTAAAATTTTGGTAATAAAATCATCCGCTGATGTTTCCGCTAAAGCTTGTTCAAATTTAAGTTCAATTAAAGCATCAATTCCCAAAGATTCTAGCCAATAGGTTTTCTGCCAGGCGTTGGAAAGTTGGTAATGAGTATTTTGGGGTTGAAAAAATACAATAGGGTGGGGGCTGAAGCTAAGCAACAAATGGGGATGGGGGCAATTTTTTGCCAAGGCAATCACGCCGGCATGTCCGCGATGAATGCCATCAAAATTGCCAATAATTACTGTACCCCCACGATACTTTTCGGGCAGAGATTCGGTATGATTTAGTGGGAATAAGGTAACGGTCATCGAAGAATGATCATTATTTTGATTTTTGGATGAAGGAATAAAGGGTATCGACGCAATCATGGATTAAAGTTTTGTCATCACCTTCGGCAGTGATCCGAATCAAGGGTTCTGTGCCCGATGTTCGAACAATAAGGCGAGCATCTTTGGTGGTAAGTCTTTGATTTTGAGAATTAATCTGCGCGATAACATCGGTTAAGAAAAGAGGGTTTTTCGGGAATGTGGCAAAGTTTAAATTGCGGTTATAGCTAGGGGTGTTTTCATAGAGTTGCGCATAATCCTCTAAATTTCTTCCAAATTCCCGGAGGCAGGCTAAAATTTGCAGGGCACTCATAACACCGTCACCAGTGCTGGTAAAATCGTTCATAATAAGATGCCCGGAAGGCTCGCCCCCTAAATTACAACCCTCGATAGTCATTTTTTCAGCAACGTAGCGATCCCCAACTTGCGTGCGCCATAACCCTAAATTCATGGATGCAAGATATTTTTCAAAGCCTAAATTTGCCATAATCGTAGAAACAAGTGCATGCCCCGACAAACGGTTATTTTTGCACCAAAAGCTGGCTAAAATTGCCAGAAGATGTTCGCCAGAATAAAGTTTACCATTTTTATCGATCATTTGAATTCGATCAGCATCGCCATCCAGGGCAATTCCTAAATCAGCTTTATGTTCTTGAACCATTGCACTGACATGTTCAGGGTGGGTGGCTCCGCATTGATCATTAATATTTCTACCATTAGGGGAAATTCCTGTCGAGATAACGTCGCAACCTAATTCCCAAAAAATCTCGGGGGCAATTTTATAAGCTGCACCATGAGCAGAATCCACCACAATTCGGATATTATCCAAACGCATCCCTTTCGGAAATTGGGCTTTTAAAAATTCAATATAGCGTCCAGGAACATCTTCTAAGCGTTTTGCCCGCCCTAGCATTGTGGCATTGGCAAGAGGAATTGGATCTTCCATGTGGCTTTCTATTGCTAGTTCAGCAGTATCATTTAATTTCAACCCTCGGGAATCAAAAAGCTTAACACCATTATCTTGGAAAGGATTATGGGATGCGGATAACATAACGCCAATATCCGCGCGCAAAGAACGGGTGAGCATGGAAACGCCAGGTGTGGGCACAGGGCCCAACAACAAAACATCAAAACCCATCGATATAAAGCCTGAGGTGAGGGCAGGTTCTAGCATATAGCCAGAAAGGCGTGTATCTTTGCCAATAATAACTCGATTGGTGGTTATTTTGCCTTGACTCTTAAAATAATGTGCGGTTACCACGGCAAGTTTCATGATTAAATCGGGAGTGATAGGGGCCTTATTGGCAGTACCACGCATACCATCGGTGCCAAAGTATTTTTTTCGGGGTGCGGTAAAAAATTCTTTATTCATGATTGTCACTTTTAATTAATTGTATCATTTGGGTAGAGCCCCCATAAACCAGCACGACGCGTCCAGCCCTGGGTACCATCAATATCTAACTGACACCATTGTAAATTACAAGATTTAATACGACCGATAACTTCATAAGCCAAACGAGCAATTTTTTGGCTAGATTTATCATTTTTTTGGTACATGGATATCTCTTCAAGCACAACAATGGCATAACGATGTTTGCGTCGGGTTTGGGTGTATAATATCCACCCTTCATCACCAGTCCAATCTCGAACTTGCAACCAATCATCGAGTCGGTTAATAATTTCTAAGGGCAGATGCTGTTGGTTGTAAACCCATAAAACCGGATAATTACGTCCCGGTCCGGAGCGCACAAAAGTTTTATGATAACGTAGGGAGGCGTAATAAGGGGTGAATAATTTTTTCTGTGTTAAAGATTTTGTTTGCGTTTCGGTGTTTTCTTGAGAGTGGACGTTCTGCGTTAGCGATAAAATTCCAAAACTAATTACAAGAAGGGGTAGGCAAAGAGTCACTATTTTTTGTTGTAAGATAAAAGATAAACGACAAAATTTGACTTTTTGTCTTAAACACGGCATTAACAGGGTGGAGAAATAATTTCGCATCGTATTGTTTTGTAACTTACAATGAAAGAAAGTGCAATGATTACTACAAATGGGGGGATGTTGGCAAAGGCATGGCCATTTCAAGAAGCTCGTAAAATTTTAGAACGCATAGCCAAAAAACCCAAGGAGATGGTCGTTTTTGCAACTGGCTATGGTCCTTCGGGTTTGCCACATATCGGCACTTTTGCTGAGGTACTACGTACAACGATGGTTCGGCGAGCTTTTCAACAAATTTCAGATATTCCCACTCGATTAATTGCGTTTTCCGATGATCTAGATGGCTTGCGCAAAGTGCCTGAAAATATTCCGAATCCTGAAAAAATGCAAGAA
The DNA here is from genome assembly GCA_965206365.1 of Alphaproteobacteria bacterium. GTDB lineage: Bacteria > Pseudomonadota > Alphaproteobacteria > JABAAW01 > JAHZMA01 > CBDBJL01. Next base: position 27,165 of record CBDBJL010000008.1, on the reverse strand, counting down.
TTTTTAGGGAAACCCTTAACATCTGTTCCGGATCCTTTTGGCAAATATTCTAGCTTTGCGGCGCATAATAATGCAAAATTGCGTGAATTTTTAGATCGATTTGGTTTTGATTACGAATTTATGAGTGCAAGTGAGCAATATCAATCAGGAAATTTTGATGTTGGGCTGAAAAAAATTTTAGAGAATTATGAGCAGGTTCTGGCTGTGATGCTGAAATCATTGGGCGCAGAACGCCAACAAACCTATAGTCCATTTTTGCCAATTTGTGCAGAATCGGGTGTGGTATTGCAGAGCAAAGTTGTAGAAATTGATGCGATAAAAGGTATGATTTCTTACGAAAACATCCTTCGGGTAAGATCGTACAGACTCAAATTACTGGTGGCAAATGTAAGCTACAATGGAAACCAGATTGGGCGATGCGTTGGTATGTGTTTGGGGTTGGATTATGAGATGGCAGGGAAAGATTTATTCGAATCAGTTAAATTATCGGCGCAAATTATTAGAATTTTAGGAGGAAGTGCTCCTGAAGGGATTTCGTATGAATTGTTTTTAGATGAAAAATGGTGAAAAAATTTCTAAATCACGTGGCAATGGTATTTCTATTGAACAATGGTTGCGCTATGCCCCTGAAGAGAGTTTGGCTTATTTTATGGTAATGTATGGGCGTCCAGCACGGGCAAAAAAGATTATATTTTGATGTGATTCCAAAACAGGTGGATGAATATTTAGATATGGCAAAAAAAATTCTCTGCCTTAACGGAGGAAGCTCGGTTGGAATCACCGATTTATCATCTTCATCAAGAGGATAACTCAAGATTGCCATTATTGCCTGATGGGATTAGTTTTGCGATGCTACAAAATTTAACCAATGTTTGCAATAGCGAAGATAAGGAAATGATTTGGGAGTTTATTGCCAGTTATGCTCCAGATGAAGGCGCGAGTAGGATGCCTTATTTAGATCGGCTGATTGAGTATGCGATTATTTACTATCGTGATTTTATCAAACCCAACAAAAAATATCTTGTTCCCACAGGCAAAGATGCTGAGGCTTTACAAAAATTGCATGATCATTTATCGCGCATGGCACAAGAATCTATTCGTGATGCTGAACAGGTGCAAACAATAATCTATGCGATTGGTAAAGAATGTAATTACGAACCGTTACGCGATTGGTTTGGGGTGTTATATGAAACTTTATTGGGACAAAAGCAAGGACCGCGCATGGGGTCGTTTTTCTTATTCTATGGTATCGATAATTCTTGTCAATTAATTGCAAAGGCCTTAAAGGGAGAGTTACGATGAATCATGCGAAACATTTCAGCAAAGATTTAGGCGCGCCAGAATGGGATTTGTCGGATTTTGGGTTTGGCAATCAAAGGGAAATCGATGAATATTTAGCGGCTTTGAAATTAAGGGTTGATGAATTTTGCGGCTTCTATCAAAAGGCTCCCGATTTTTTTCTTGCTGATGCTGATCAATTGGCTGATGCTATGATTGCTTATGAAAATATTCAGCAAATGGCAGATAAAATCGCAAGTTTTACCGATTTGCAATTACAGTCGGATTTAGAAAATGCTGAATATAGCGCGCAACAACAAAATACTCATGAAAATCTTACGCAAATTTTGCGGCGGATGGTATTTTTTCCGTTGCTGTTGAATCAATTGCCGGATGATTTACACACATTATATATATGTGCACCCAGACTTGTGAAATATCGTTATTGGCTTGAGGTTTTGCGCCAATTTAAACCCTATCAGTTAGAAGAAACACAAGAAAAATTATTAACCGATAAAAATATCACTGCACGAGCGGGTTGGATTAAACTTTATGATGAGGTTGAAGCTGGTTTAAGATTTAATCTTGAAGATGATCTTGGAGCTGGCATTGCCGAGGGTAAAAATATTGCTGAAATTTTAAATATGATGCAAGGACATGACCCTATGAAGCGGAAGCAAGCGGCATACGCATTAGGAAAGGGGTTGATGGCACAGCAAAAATTATTTGTTCGCATTACAAACATTTTGGCGAAAGATAAAGCGATTAATGATGAATGGCGTGGATTTAGCCATGCGGTGCAATCGCGCAATCTTAGCAACCAGGTGGAAGATAATGTTGTCGATAATTTAGTGGCTTCGATTCAGCGTAACTACACGCAAAGTTCGCATGTTTATTATCAGATGAAAGCTGAGGCAATGGGGTATCAGAAACTACCTTTTTGGGAACGGTTAGCACCACCGGCACAAGCTGATGTGCAGCTGATCGATTTTTCGCAAGCCAAAACTATTATTCTACAAGCTTTTGGAGATTTCTCGCTGGAGATGGCACAGATTGCACAAGAATTTTTTACCAATGGCTGGATTGATGCGAAATTACGCCCAGGGAAATGTTCGGGTGCATTTTCACATCCGGTAACGCCTAACCTTCACCCTTACATTTTAATGAATTACCAGGGAAAACCTAGCGATATTCTCACTCTTGCTCATGAATTAGGGCATGGCATTCATCAAATTTTGGCGCGCCAACAAGGACATCTTTTGGCAGAGACGCCATTGATATTGGCCGAAACGGCGTCGATATTTGGTGAGAATTTGGTGTTTGAGAGCTTGATGCAACAAAGCAGTGCAGATCAGCAAGAAATATTATTAACGCGCAAAATTGAAGATAGTTTAAATAGCTGTATTCGTCAGATTTCGTTTTTTACCTTTGAGCGCAGAGTTCATGACGAACGCGCTAATGGTGAACTTTTGCCGGAGCGATTAAATCAAATTTGGTTGCAGGTGGCGCGTGAGTCTTTAGGTGATGGGGTTGAGCTGGATGATGATATTTATGGTATTTATTGGGCGTATATTCCGCATTTTATTCATAGTCCTTTTTATGTTTACGCCTATGCATTTGGCGAATGTTTGGTAAATCGGCTTTATGGCTTGTATCAACAGGGGGGGGATGATTTTCAACAAAAATATCTCACCTTACTAAGTGCCGGTGGCAGTGATAATTATAAAAATTTGTTACAGAATTTTGGTCTTGATCCTTTGCAGGATGATTTTTGGGATCAAGCCTTACAGCCTTTGATTAGCGATATTGCTCGATTAAAGCGATTACGCGGAAAATAAAGGCTTTTTGGCGATAATTATCGCCTTGCGATACCCCCCTTAATATCCCCCCGCATCATTATAGGCTTGCGTGCCGCGGGTAAATATCGCAATGCCGCCTTTAATTTCGCCATCAGGAGCTTTAATCGTTAGATGGAACGCTGATTTTTCTCAGATAATTATCAAGAAGAGAAGAACGAGTATTAAGATTCCCATCACGATCATGCAACCCTTTCACATCAGCACCATATTCGATTAAAAGGTCGATCACAGCAATCGTTTCTTCATAAGTGACATTACTAGCGGGCTCATATTCCTTTCGATATATTTCGTATACGTAGCTTCCATGAACGGCATTAAAAAGTGGGGTTTTACCATCATCATTTACGGACATTCACATCTGCCCCGGCATCTAATAAAAGCTTGGTGCTCTCAGCATCGCGGGCCTTATGCAAAGGTGTATTACCAAAAGAATTTCTAACATTAATATCTACCCCGGCATCCAGCAAAAGCTTCGCAGAAGCGATATCGGCACGATAAGCCGCATAATGCAGAGGTGTTTCTCCGTTAACACCACGCGCACTTACATCATTTAGCCCCAGCATCTAGTAACAGCTTGATGATTTCAGCATCGCCGGCATTATTTAAGGGCGTTTCTCCATATTTATCTTTTGCAGTCGCATCTGCCCCGGCATCTAGCAAAAGCTTTGCAGAAGCCAGATCGGCACGGTAAGCCGCATCATGCAGAGGCGTTTCTCCGTTAACACCACGCGCACTCACATCATTTGCCCCGGCATCTAATAAAAGCTTGATACTCTCAGCATTGCCGGCATAATATAAAGGCGTTCTTCCACCTTCACCTTTCACATTCACATCCGCCCCCGCATCTAGCAAAAGCTTCGCAGAAGCAATATCCGCACGGTAAGCCGCATAATGCAGAGGCGTATATCCATATTTATCTTTTGCAGTCGCATCCGCCCCCGCATCCAGCAATAATTTGGTGATTTCAGCATTTTTAGCCCAATGCAGAGGCGTTTCTCCATATTTATCTTTTGCATTTACATCTGCCCCGGCATCTAGCAAAAGCTTCGCAGAAGCAATATCCGCACGGTAAGCCGCATAATGCAGAGGCGTTCTTCCATCTTCATCTTTCGCATTCACATCTGCTCCGGCATTTAATAAAAGCTTGATACTCTCAACATCACGGGTTTCATGCAAAGGCGTTTCTCCATTCTTAGTTCTTGCATTCACATCCGCCCCGGCATTTAATAAAAGCTTGATACTCTCAACATCATGGGTTTCATGCAAAGGCGTATCTCCATCCTCAGTTTTCGCATTCACATCTGCCCCGGCATCTAGCAAAAGCTTTGCAGAAGCCAGATCAGCACGGTAAGTCGCATGATGCAGAGGCGTATATCCATTCTTAGTTTTTGCAGTCGCATCCGCCCCAGCATCCAGCAAAAGCTTCGCAGAAGCGATATCGGCACGATAAGCCACATAATGCAGAAGCGTTTTTCCATCATCATCACGGGCATTTACATCTGCCCCGGCATCCAGCAACAGTTTGATATTCTCAACATCACTAGCATAATGTAGAACCGTATCTCCATCCTTATTTTTTGCAGTTGCATCCGCCCCGGCATCCAGCAAAAGCTTGGTGATTTCAGCATTTTCAACCCAATGCAAAGGCGTAGAGCCATCCTTAGTTTTTGCATGAATATCTGCCCCGGCACCCAGTAACAGCTTAACAATTTCAGCATCGCGAGCCCAATGCAAAGGCGTATATTCCCAATAACTTTTGATATTCACATCCGCCCCCTCTTCAATTAAGAAAATCGCAATCTCACTCCTTCCAGCAAGAAGAGCATCATGTAATAAAGTGTTGCCAGTTTTATCTCTGCTATTAAGATCGATACCCGTTGCCAGTAATTCTTTAATCTCGGCAAGGGTTACGATTTTGATATAGAAATCACTTTCTAATCTAGGATCCAGAGGATCTGTTTCCCATGTTTCTTCAGCCTCTGAAATTTCTTCCATTTCTGCAAGGGCTTCACTTTCCACAAGGGAGTCTGTGTCTTCATCCTCTGAAATTTCTTCCATTTCTGCAAGGGCTTCACTTCCCACAAGGGAGTCTGTGTCTCCAGCCTCTGAAATTTCTTCCATTTCTGCAAGGGCTTCACTTCCCACAAGGGAGTCTGTGTCTCCAGCCTCTGAAATTTCTTCCATTTCTGCATATATTTTCTCAGCCTCTGAAATTTCTTCCATTTCTGCAAGTGAATCATCGTAGGCTGTGAAGTGAACAAAGCTTCTCCAGCCAATGAAAATAACAAATATAATCACGCTGAGAACAGCGATGGTTTGTTTGATGGTTTGTTTGTTTGTTTCTGTCATAATCATGTTCCTTAAAGTTATTCACGGGGTTCGGGGAACACACCAATTTTCATTAAATATTTACGAAAATCATTCCCATAATGAGACGAATTTGCCGAATACCCATCATTATTGAGGGCTTTAAGCTCAGCACCGCGAGAAACCAAAAAATCAATCATCGCAATTGTTTCTTCATAAGTGACAGTTCTAACAGGAGGGGAATCACATGTATCATTATCCTCTGCTTCAATGCAATATGTTTCGTGCTCACGTCCTTCTTGCTGAAACAATCCGTGAACAGCCTTAAAAAATGGGGTCTCACCATCATCATCACGGGCATTTACATCTGCCCCGGCATCTAGCAAAAGCTTTGCAGAAGCCAGATTGGCACGGTAAGCCGCCTTATGCAGAGGCGTTTCTCCGTTATACACCGTGCGCACTCACATCATTTGCCCCGGCATCTAATAAAAGCTTGATACTCTCAGCATTGCCGACATAATGTAGAACCGTCTCTCCATGATCAGTTTTTGCATTCACATCCGCCCCGGCATCTAGCAAAAGCTCTATAGCTTCAATACCCAAAAAATTATGGAGAGGCGTTTTTCCATCATCAGACTTTACATTAACGTAAATGCCCGCCCCAGCATCCAACAATAATCTGATCTTTCCAGCATTCCAAGCATCATGCAAAGGCGTTTCTCCAAGATCATCACGGGCATTCACATCCGCCCCAGCATCTAACAATAATTTGGTGATTTCAGCATCGCGGGCCCAATGCAAAGGCGTATCTCCATCCTTAGTTCTTGCATTCACATCCGCTCCCTCTTCAATCAAAAAAATCGCAATCTCATCCTTTTCATAATAAACAGCATCATATAATAAACTTTCCACCGTCTTTATCTCTGCTATTAATATCGATGCCCGTTGCCAATAATTCTTGAATATCAGCAAGGGTTGCCGTCCGCATATAAAATAAAGATTTCAATCGAGGATCCAGAGGATCTGTTTGCGCTGTTTCTTCAGCCTCTACTATGGTTTCACTTTCTACAATTTCTTGAAATTGATCATCATTGAAATCATCGTAGGCTGTGAAGTGAACAAAGCTTCTCCAGCCAATGAAAAATAACAAATATAATCACGCTGAGAACAGCGATGGTTTGTTTGATGGTTTGTTTGTTTGTTTGTTTCTGTCATAATCATGTTCCTTAAAGTTATTCACGGGGTTCGGGGAACACACCAATTTTCATTAAATATTTACGAAAATCATTCCCATAATGAGACGAATTTGCCGAATACCCATCATTATTGAGGGCTTTAAGCTCAGCACCGCGAGAAACCAAAAAATCAATCATCGCAATTGTTTCTTCATAAGTGACAGTTCTAACAGGAGGGGAATCACATGTATCATTATCCTCTGCTTCAATGCAATATGTTTCGTGCTCACGTCCTTCTTGCTGAAACAATCCATAAACAGCCTTAAAAAATGGGGTCTCACCATCATCATCACGGGCATTTACATCTGCCCCGGCATCTAGCAAAAGCTTTGCAGAAGCCAGATTGGCACGGTAAGCCACTTGATGCAAAGGCGTTTCTCCGTTATAACCGTGCGCACTCACATCCGCCCCGGCATCCAACAATAATCTGATCTTTCCAGCATTCCAAGCATCATGCAAAGGCGTTTCTCCAAGATCATCACGGGCATTCACATCCGCCCCAGCATCTAACAATAATTTGGTGATTTCAGCATCGCGGGCCCAATGCAGAGGCGTATTTCCCCAATTATTTTTTGCATTTACATCCGCCCCGGCATCCAATAAAAGCTGAATACTCTCAGCATCACGGGCCTCATGCAGAGGCGTTTCTTCATTTTTATCTTTTTGCATCTACATCGGCCTCGCCATCCAGTAACAGCTTAACAATTTCAGCATCGCGGACCCAATGCAGAGGCGTCTTTCCACCCCTTAGTTCTTGCATTCACATCCGCCCCTTCTTCAATTAAAAAAGCAATAAATTCATATTTTTCATAGAGAATAGCATTATGAAATAAGATGCGAGCAGTCCAACCTTTAATATCCATATTTTTTGGCAATAATTCTTTAATTTCGGCAAAGGTTGCGGTTTTCATAAAATTAATATCTACTAATCTAGGATCCAGAGGATCTGTTTCCCATGTCTCCTCATCCTCTGAAATTTCTTCCATTTCTGCAAGTGAATCATCGTAGGCTGTGAAGTGAACAAAGCTTCTCCAGCCAATGAAAATAACAAATATAATCACGCTGAGAACAGCGATGGTTTGTTTAATTCTTCGCCATAATTTCGCCATAAGCATGGCCCTTTCTAAAAAAATGCTAGCTCTGTATATACAAAGCTAGCATAAGTTTGCTTACATAACAATATAAATTATCAATTTTGATCAAACTTAATTCCTGGAAATTGCGTTTTTATGTTTGTTTTTATGGTGCCTTCTGGTATTTCTTTAAATAATTCTTTGATAGCTTCTGTTATTTTTCCAAACGCTTTATCCACTTCAGCAATATTTTTGATGCATGGATTTTGTGGATTCAAAGCCACTGCTTTCTGCAATGCCAACCTCAACGCATGCAAGGCGGCAATATCGCGAATAATATCATGTTCCCTTATCTGGTTGTGGACTTTTCGCACCTATTGTGGTTAAAAAACTTTTAACATTGCGTAATAGCATTTATTATAGGCTTGCGTGCCACGGGTGAAAGATCGCAATGCCGCCTTTAATTTCGCCATTAGGATCTCCACTCATAGATTACAAAACCATTCTCTGGCTCTCAGCAGCCAAGGTCCCGAGGACCTTAAAGTTATCTATTGCGTACCAGAATCTAATACCCCTTATTACCTGCAATTGTTTCGAGCCATGATATTTTGCGATTATAGGCTACAATTTCTGCCTCTAAGGCGGTGACGCTTCGTCACCCTGAGATCCGCATTATCCTGAACAAAATTTTCAATAGCCCCATCACCCACGAATATATTGCCGTCTCAATATGAAAATGCTCATTCCTAACTTGGCGAATTTATAATCATCATATTCAAAAATAGGGATGAGCCATCCAAACCATAGCCCATATGGAAGCTTATCACCTTTTACAAAATAAAATACTGACGATTTAGTCACCCGATTGCCACTAAGCATTATATCGCATCTCTGTTTGAATCTTTTTTAAGGATTGTAGCAAGATCTCCTGTTTTAATGATAGTTTCCGGATCAGGGGTAACTATTTTTGGTTTCAAATAGATCTGGGTGTCGGCAAATCTTACAGCTCGCCTAGCAATGATCAATCTTTTTACCATGAATTGTTAATGTTGTCAGCATCAGACCCTACCAAAGCGTTGCACTTGAATTGCTCTATGATCTCAGGGTTAACAATTTTACGGTAATCACCCAAATATATCGTCCCGCCTTGATGATTATTGCCTTCATTCAGATTGTTGGGCACTCGGTTCATATGGCGATAGGTGATAACGCAAATTTCCGGAAAATCTTCCCCCTCTTTATGGATCATTAGCTTACCCAGGGTAGGCCACGCGCTAACTTGATTATCATTTGTCATCTAGATTTTGCTTGGGTTATAGGGGTTTTGGGTATCCAAAAGTTGTATTAACTGCCAATAATCACACTTCGCTTCGCGCCCATTATGTGTTGATAAGTTACAGCTCCAATTTGATGCCCACGCATGTTAAAATCCATCGCCATGATGGTCTGCTGAGGTATTCACCAGTTGTTTTAAACGCGATTTTCAGCCATATTGCCCAGTTAAAAGTGCAGGTCTAGCGTATTGATTAGATATTTTTGGATAAGAATGATCGTAAGATAATTGTTCGATATTCATCAGGACTCGAATCGCTGGCAGAGTGGCAAGATAGTTATTCGCTTCTGGAACCACGGCTTTTCCCTTTGTATGTTCTATGGTAACAACAAAATCGGCTGTTTTTATGATCCAGCTTGTAACAATTGTGGATCCACCAAATGATCTTTTTCATGAGAGCGAGGCTTCTCGCCAAATCTAATGATGCTACGCAAATTCTGAGAAGTCATCCAAGAAGATGCGTTTTTTTTCAGATAGAACAGCATCACCGGCAATAATTTATCTTGATCATGCTTTGTATGTTGCCATAATGCCAAAGTCTCGCATTCACCCAGCTTCTGTCCAGTCTCAATTTTGCCAAGAGAAGTTTGAATTGCCGGCAATTGCTTACGCTTCCAGTCTTGATAATTTTTGTTCCATTTGTCATACTCATGATAAGTCAATTGAATTTGAGGTAGCATATTTTTGGTATGACGTTTCAAATCCACCATAGCCCGCGTAACCTCCTTGGGCAGTAAGCCGTTCAATCTGATTGTTGCGTATTTTTTCAATACAGCTTTTTGTACTATAGCCCATTCGCTGATTGGTTCGAATTTTTTCTTGATATTCGGTTAATAATTTCATATGTCTGGGCAGACAATTCCTTTTTGTATCTTTCGGCCTCGCCAAAGGCTTTCACGATACATTCATCACAGCGATTGCCCCAGCATCTGGGCAATTTTGGGTGCGTCCTTTCCGTGTTTTATTAATGTTTCGAAACATTTTATCGTCTCATTTGATAATGCCATTTGCTTTCTCCCTAATGACTTTGTTCAAGTAAATATCTTGAACCTATTATAACGCAATCCAAGGGCTTCGAAATAGTTATTCACCATTTGTTCACCGATTTCTGCATTTAACCAGTAAATTCAAGGGATTGCCAGAGGGAAAAATGAAGAAAAAACCCTCGATTTTGCGGCGATTTCACCCCGAAAATCAAACAAAAGCTTCGATTTCAGCAAGAAAACCCATCAATTTTGCTTAGATTCGCGCTAAAATCCCGATTGATTCTTAGAAGATTCGCACGAAGATCCTGAGCATATATTATAAGGGGGGGCGATGCCCAGCCGATGGACACCCCCCTTAACATCCCCCCGCCATTATAATTTAAAGGGGGGTGCGTACTTCATTGATTTTGCAAGGAAAGATAGCGGGGGCCATGGCGAGATTTTGCCTCGCATATCGATCAGCCATACCCGTGCCCCCTTGCATTTTAATTTTATAAAAAGATAATACGCTTCTCGGCTTCCCAGATATGCTAAGGAGACGGGTGCTAGATTAATTAAAATGAAAAAGCATAGCCAATTTGCAATAACGTACTGATCAATTCTTCACCATTTTCATCTTGAAAATTTCGTGGCGCGATTTCAAATTGTAAGCCTTTAATATCCATCCCCACCCCATAATATAGATCATCACCACTATCAATAGTTGCTCTTGTGTCATAAACATCCAAAACATTTTCAAGCCTTGGATCGTTTGTTTTAATCGTTTTTGCTGATGTGCTTGACCAGTTTTCTGAGCCCAATTTAGCGTATAAATTAAATTTTTCTTTGCGTTTCCAAATATATTTACAACCAATATTAACGCTAGAAATTGATATTTTTTGTGTAGTGCTATAGGTCACTCCCGAAGAATTCTCTGTTGCAATATAGGTAAATGTTTTCTCGCCATAATTTTTCAAGGCTAATTCAAGAGAAAAATTCTCTGATAATTTTTGCCCTGCATACAGTACACTGCCTTTTGCGCCTTCCGACTGCCTTAAATTGGCATGATCATAGCCAAAGCTGGCCAAAATAGCTTTTTCTTCTGCAAAACGCTTAAATGATAATAATTCATGCGAAACAGGCATATAATTATAACCGATATAATATTTGGCAAATTTAGGTTTCGCTTCAGCTTCGGTTTCAACTTCAGCTTCAACTTCAGATTCGGTTTCAACTTCAGATTCAGATTCGGTTATCGTTTTAGATTCGTTTGTAGATTCAGTCTCAACTTCTTGTGCCATTGTTACATTGCCAAAACATAATCCGTAACATAGAGTTAGCGTTAAAAATAATTTTTTTATAAATTTTTCCTGTGTTTGAGTGAAGATTGCGATCTTAAAAGGACAATTTGTTCTCATTTTCCCACCGAGTTTGAAATTTTATAACGAAAGAACAAGAAAATAATATGTTTTTGGGTCAAATTAAATATTTCTGGCGGAGGGACCGGGACTTGAACCCGGGGACCGCTACAAACGGTCACGGATTAGCAATCCGCCGCATTACCACTCTGCCATCCCTCCGCGTGGCGTCATTTTGCTTAAAGTTTCAGCTCTTGTCAAGCCGACAAAAATCGCGCATGATAAAAAATTAAATTTGTTTAACCTTTGTGAAAGATGGATCATGAAAAATTATACTCTTGCCGATGTTAGCAATAAGGTTGTTTTGATGCGTGTGGATTTTAATGTGCCAATCCATAAGGGGGTCATTACCGATAGTACAAGAATTGATGCCAGTTTGCACGGCATTAAAAATCTGTTGGCACGGAATGCTAAATTAATTTTATTGAGTCATTTTGGACGCCCAAAAGGCAAAACGGTTCCAGAATTATCTTTGTTGCCGATCAGCCAAAAATTGTCGGAACTCCTCAATCAAAAAGTACATTTTGTTACATCGATGGATTTACTCACCGAGGCGAGTCAATCCTTACAAATGGGCGAAGTGGCTTTGTTAGAGAATTTGCGCTTTTATTCAGGTGAAGAGGCGAATGATATTGAATTTACAGAAAAACTTGGGAATATTGGCGATATTTATATTAATGATGCTTTTTCTGCAGCCCATCGTGCCCATGCCTCTACACAAGGTTTAGCAAATTTATTACCCGCTTTTTCAGGGCCTTTATTAGAAAGTGAGGTGGCTGCACTCACAGCAAGCCTAGAAACTCCAAAACGCCCTTTGGCGGCAATTATTGGTGGTGCTAAAATTTCTAGTAAAATTCAGCTTTTACAAAATCTTACACGAAAAGCCGATATTTTAGTGATCGCAGGGGGGATGGCAAATGTATTTTTAAAAGCTGATAACATTCCAATCGGGAAATCTTTATGTGAGGAAGAAGCTTTGGATTTGGTTTCTGAAATTAAAGCCGAAGCGAAAAAAAATAAGACATTGATTATTTTACCCATAGATGGCATTTGTGCCACCAATATTTCTGGCGAAAATAGTCGTTTGGTAAATAATTTTCAAGATATTATGGCAAATGAAATGATTCTGGATGCGGGCCCTAACAGTTTGACAAAAATTATTACGGCACTTGAAAATGCCCAAACCATTATTATGAACGGTCCGTTGGGAATGTTTGAAGTGGAAGCTTTTCGCAAAGGAAGTAACGAGCTATGCCAATATTTAGCGAAACGGGCACAGCAAGGTTGCCAAGTAATCGCTGGAGGTGGTGATACCGTGGCAGCGGTAAAAACATCAGGGCTTGCTAATGAATTTAGCTATTTATCTACCGCTGGTGGGGCATTTTTAGAATGGCTTGAAGGGAAAAAACTCCCTGGAATTGTTGCACTCGGATAAAAATAAAATTTATCTTTTATTTAAAGAATTATTGATTGACAACCCGAGGTGCTTCTTATAATATTCTCAAATTCAGGTGGAAACGATATTAGAATATCGTACCTTAATAAGGGAATAAGGTGACGGTGAAACTTGATCACCTATGCCATAGCCGCCCCCGCGACTGTAAGCATTGATTCATGATTTTTTAATGATGAATATGTTATTGCGAATTAACCACTGGAAAGAATTTTCTGGGAAGGGTTGCAAAATCATAGCAATGCAAGCCAGGAGACCTGCCTGATGATGAAGGTTTATTTGTAATTTAGATTGCAGATTGGCTTTCGGGTTCGGGGTATGCCAGTAGAAATAACAGGCATACTTTCAAAGAAGTTATGGGATCTTTGCAAGAGATTTGCGAAAATAAAAATTTTAAGGCTGTCTTTGCTGTAAATATTTATTTTTTTGGCTTATCAAAATCAAGGCACTGCCATAGAAATCATGGTGTGGTGAATTTTGAGATGGTTTCTTTGTGAAATAATCGCATAGCGCTATTTGCTGGTTTTTATTGCTCAATACAAACCATAGCAATGTAGCGTTTCATATTTTTATTTGAAGGTTTTTAAAATGAAAAAAATAATATTTACGATCACATCTATCGCGTGCCTATTCTCGTTGCCGGCTTTTGCGCATCATCCTATGGGAGGCGAAATTCCAACAAAACTATGGCATGGTTTGGTGTCGGGAATGGCGCATCCGATTATTGGTATAGATCATTTTGCATTTATCTTGGCAGTTGGTATCTTAACGGCTTTTCAAAAAAATCGCTTGCTTTTCCCTTCGACTTTTATTGCCGGTGCTTTCGCTGGCTGTCTCGTATTTTTAAGTGGGATTATAATTCCGGGCAGTGAATTTATCATTGCAACCAGTGTGCTGTTAATTGGTGTGGTTGCACTTTCTGGGAAACAAATTACTATGAAGCTAAGTGCTATTTTGGTAGCATTGCTAGGCGTTTTCCATGGCTATGCTTATGGATCTGGTATTATTGGTGCCGAAGCCTCGCCGTTGATTGCTTATTTAATTGCCTTTAGCGCGCTACAATTTTGCGTTATTTTGGGTACAGCCCATGCGATGAATAAATTTTATAATATTCAAATACCAACAAATATCTCGGCACGTTTAGGCGGGGCGGTTATTGCTGGTATTGGGTTTACTTTTTTGATTGAAGGTATTGAAGCTGCAGTATTTGGCTAAAATTTATTTTTGGAATGATTGATTTTCAAAAAATATTGATATTTTGGTATCAAGAACACGGGATACAAGATTGGTTTTCGAACAATCCTGATTTTGATGAAAAAATAGCAAATTTATTTTTTGATATTCATAGCCAAGCAGGATCTGGTGAATTATATGCTTGGCGTAAAAATAGTAAGGGGCGGCTTGCTGAGATTATTGTTTTGGATCAATTTACCCGAAACTTGATCCGAGCTCGCCCCTCAGCGTTTGATAATGCGTTTATCTATGATGGCATGGCATTAATTTTGGCTCAAGAAGCCATTGCCATGGGAGCTGATAAAGATTTGAACCTAAATGAACGGCAATTTCTTTATATGCCCTATATGCATAGCGAATCGCGTTTAATACAGAAAAAATCACTGGTATTATTCGCTGATTTTCCTTCGATGGTTATGGATTTCGCAATTCAGCATCATGATATTATTCAAGAATTTGGGAGATTTCCACACCGCAATCAAGCTTTACAACGTAAAAGCAGTGCTACGGAACTAAAGTTCCTTGAAACTCACACTGGATTTTAAGTTATTTTGTAGAGATCGCCTAGCGACATCGAAACGAACCATGTGATTCGAATCGATTCGCGAGCAAAATTTATTTATTGCGATGCTGTTCTTGAATTATTTTTTTAAATTGTGTAATTTCATTGTTGATAATGCCATCATTATTCGTATCCAATTGCTCGAAAAACGCATCAAATTCTTGTTTCGTAATTTGATAATCCCCATCTTTGTCTACAACTTTTAGTAGATTGCCCATGGAGCCATGGTTTCTTTTGCCATGATGGTTGCCATGATATTTCATACTAGATTCAGCCCATTGCTGCCCATATTTTCCAGAATCGTGACCATGATGGCCAAATGATATTTTTCCAATTATACAACCAATAACAAATATTACAATTCCCGCAACGATATAATGCCAGCATTTAAACCGACAACATTTTGCGGGTAGATTACCGTTTGTTTCATCTATTTTTGCCATTTTAAAAGACCTCGCACAAATATTATTACCATTAGAAAATGTAAAAAAAAGCATCGCACACCCCATCCTTAAAGTATAATTTTTCTATGAATTTTACAAGAAAAAAAGAGTTTTTTCTGAGAAAAATAGAACTTTTGGTACAAAAATATAGAATTATTCACCGCTCTAAAGAGGGTAATTTATCAATAAATTCAACTACATATCTTGTAAAAACAACGAAAATATAAAAAAATAATTTTTGTTGACAAATGCCACTTGCATCAAAAAATAAAAGAACATATTATAAACCACATAAGGGCTTAAAAGTTGCTAAATATATATACACGCAACTATAAGCACTGGAATAGGATGTTTGACGATAAAAAATGTAAAGGAAAATTAGATATGAGAGCAAATCCACATATCATGAATATGAGAAGCTTATACAAAACCTGTACAGCTTCACAGCAAAATTTAGTTGATGCAAAAAATTTACGTGAAACTTGTGTTGTTTTAGAACAAAGATTAGAAAAATTAGAGCAAAAACTTAGTTTTTTAATAACGACGCCGAGGCTTGATATGCAAAAAATTTCGGTATTGGTTGCAAAATATTACGGTATCCCTCTAAGCTTGATGTTATCCAGTAGCCGTGAAATGGAATATGCACGTCCTCGTCAAGTTGCGATGTATTTATCTAGAAACTTTTTGCATTGCAGCTATGCAACGATAGCCAATTTTTTTTCACCGTGATAGTGCAGCGATTAAGCATGGCGTTAAGGTGATCTCACTAGAATATAAAAAAGATGCTAGGTTACAAAAAAATATCGAATCACTGGTAAAAACACTGCAAAATTATGAAAAAACTTTTTAAAATCTAAAAAAATATTCAAAATTTGCAAAAATAAGTGAGAAAAAAAGGAAAGAATGATGACACGGAAAGCTATGAAAAACAAGGGTTTTTTAAGAAATTGGTGAACAAATGGTGAATACTTTAACCATTCTTCTTTTTTTAAGTTATGGTGAGTTATGAAAAACATTCTACCGGAAACATATTAGGTGATAGCAAAAATGAGAAAAGAACACAGAGAAAAAGAAATAATTTATCGAGGCGTCGGGCGTCCAGTAAATTCGTATCCCTATTTGAATCCAAATTTAAGTAGCATCGCAAATATTATCGGGATTCATAATTTATTGCGGTTAATTCGGTGGCATAATCAGCGCGAAATAAAAAACGCATTTTATGTTCCAACTTTAGCTACCGCAAAGCACCCACTTGCAAGGGTTATTGGCATCAATTCCCTTCAGAAATTATCTGCAGAAATGGGGGGGCTTTATATTCATTTCCCCAAAAAAAATAAATTAGTTTCCGAAAATATACACGGCAATTGCATTATGCGATGCCTATCCAGAAAAAACTGTTATTGAGATTGCATTATTGGCACGCACAGATAGATCAATTGCCCATATGGCGATTCGTGAAAGCAAAAACAAGAAACAAAAAGTTTTTTATCAATGCCCAGCTTGTCAAATACGAGAAGCCCAGCTTGCTAAAAAAATACAGACATAAATTTAATAAATTACGATGGAGAAAATAATGTATATTTCAGATCATTTTAACATAAATGAGGCTAATAAAAGCCACGTAGCCTTGCGCAATCATATTCATAATCAAGCCCCCGAGAATTTGAACAATAATTTAGAGATTATGGCACAAAATATTTTAGAACCAATTCGCGATGAATATGGTGAGCCTTTTTCTCCACAAAGTTGGTACCGCTCTGCTGAGTTAAATAATTTTATTGGGGGTGCCAAAAATAGTTTTCATACGCAAGGGCTTGCTGTTGATTTGGAATTGCTGGGTTGGGATAATTATGATTTTGCAATTTGGTGTAGTGAATATCTAGATTACGACAAAATTATTTTAGAATATTATCAAAAAAACAAAGCGCAATCAGGTTGGGTGCATATTCAGCTAATGCCCAATCCTGATGATAATCGTGGTATGTTTTTAACTTTTGATGGCAATCATTATGAAAGGTTAATTTAATTATGACCCAAATTATGCGTTATCGAGACATGTTCGTTCAACTTTTACCGCAAGGAGCCGTATGGAATCCTAATGATCATTACATTCAAAGTTTTGCTCTTGCATTGGGTGATGAGTTGGATACGCTTTATCGGAAATTCCAAGAATTTAAAATCAACCTCAACCCACAAAGTGCTTGTGCATTATTGAGCGAATGGGAAGCAGATACAGGTCTACCAGATCATTGCTTGCAAATTAGCAATAATGACGCACTTAGGCGGCGCAACATTTTAATGCGGACTTTTTGAGCGCAAAACAACAACCTCAAGCTGGCTAAATCAATTTTTAAAAAAAAATCGACTCCAATGCCTACGCAAATGAAATCGGAGCGGCGCAATTAAAAATTTACCATAGCGAAGTGCAGTTCCAATACGCCCGAGCTGGGGAGGTTCGCGCTTCGGAAAGATTGCTAACAACAGTAAACGACCCAGTTCTGCTTTGTTACCTACAGCGAAGATTGCCTGCCGATATTAAGATTACCTTTGGATACGTTAGGAGATAAAATTTATGAATTCAACCTTTTTAACTTTGATCATGAAAATTGTTAAAAAATGTTTCGCTGATGCAAAAAAATCAACTTTTTCACCGAATGATAAGATTAATACACATTTATTGGAAATATCGCTACGACGGGCGCAGCAAGATATGATGAATCAGGAAATTTATAGCAATTATGTGAAAAAGCGTAATACCAAAAAATCAAGATAAAAGGAGTCTACCATGGATAATGCCGATTTTGCTGAAATGAATTTAGAGATGAGTGGTTGGGCAGAGCCATTAGCATTTATGAAAAAGCAACCCATTACTTGCCATCATTGTGGCGGTGAAGCCTTTTATGATCTGGGTAGAGTGCATTGTATTCAATCTTGCGGGATCGTTGAGAAAGTAGCAACCCCATCTTTACATTTAGGAAGGGAAACATAATCAATGGAATGGCGTGATTTTGTTACTTTATGGCGACCGATTTCATCGATAATGACAATTTTGGCACTATGGGGATTATGGTCACTTAAGAAACTTACCGCATCAAAAGATGATTTACGCGGGTTAGAAAATAGAGTGATTAGTAATGAAAAATTCATTGCTTTGGTGGAAGAGAAATGTGCATCTCGAATTGATTTTACATCGCCTTGCGCTGAAAATATCGGCGATCAAAGCCACACAAAAAGCACAAAATGAGCAATTACACTCAATTAATGATGCTGTGAAACGCATTGAAAATTATCTTTTGGAGCATCAAAAATGAAGTTTAACGATTATTTAACCGCAGATCGTCGGCTTTCAATTTTAAAAATATTAGCCAATATTCCTCAGGGAAGCGTGAATGGAGGCTGTGGTTAGAAACGGCACTGAAAATCTTTAGGGCATGCTGTTGCCTATGAAGAATTTTTGCAAGATTTGCAGATGCTTGAAGAAAGAAAATTGCTTCATATCAAAACCCTCGATGGGTTGATTATTGTTTATATTAGGCGACGTGGGCGGGATGCTGCAGAAAATTTACTGAAGATTTCAGGAATTCATTCATGAAAAACACTGATTTAAATACAGAAGTTGAAAAACAAGCGGTTCAAGATACGGCTTTGCTGAAGAAAACCTCTCATAGAAAAGTCAAGGTTAACAATCTTAATTTATCTGATTGTCATGATTTACCGGTTCTTGATCTGCAATTTTTGGCACTGAAATTAGAGGAATCAAAGAAAATTTCTAGCTTGGCAACGGGCTATTCGAAAACCGCAAAGGGAGGAGCAAAATTACGCTTAAATTATGAATTGCTTCAAGATTTGATCCTGAAATTATTGCTTAGCGATATTCAAGGGCAGGAATTAAAACCTGCTGATACTGTACATTTAGCTCGGGCATTGAAAGAAATTATTTTAATGAATGAAAAAATGATACCGCCAAAATTGTCAAAATCAACATCTTCAACTCATGCCATCAAGCAAGCGATGCTGGCTTTGGGGTTGTTGGGCGACGAACAATATAATTGCGCGAAAGAGGCGAAGCAAGCAGATGAAACTAACCTTATTTCTACGGATATAACGATAGAAAACCCGAAAGAAAAGCCAGCCCAATGAATAAAATGCCAACAATGAAACCCTTGATCAATTTTTTGCCCTATCAACGAAAATGGCTTTTGGATAAAAATAGATTTAAAATTGGTATGTTTGCACGGCAAACTGGAAAAACGCTTATCAATGCTGCCGAAATTTTACAGGATTGTTTAAATGCTGAATTAGCCGGACAGAAAACACGCTGGATTATTTTGTCGCGCGGTGAGCGTCAGGCTCGTGAAATGATCGAAAATTACTTAAAACCATTTGCCAAAGCCTATTGTGCATTACTCCCCATATCGGCTGATTTAGCAAAGCAAAAATTAATTTTCTCAGCCAATGAAATATGTTTGCCAGGTGGTTCACGCATTACGGCTTTACCGGCAAATGCAGATGCTGCCCGAGGGTTTTCAGCCAATTTATATTTAGACGAATTTGCGTTCCATCGTAACAGCCAGAAAGTTTGGCAAGCTTTGTATCCAATCATCTCTGCGCCACAATTTAAGATTAGAATTACATCGACTCCAGCTGGGAAAAATAACAAATTTTATCAACTGATGACCCAGAATGAAAATCAAAACAACACCTTAAAGCAAGCTGATATTTGGTCGCGCCATATCGTTAATATTCATCAAGCGATTGCACAAGGTTTGCCACGCAATATTGATATGCTACGACGAGGCGCCGGCGATGATTATTTATGGCAACAAGAATTTGAACTTAACTGGCTTGATGATAAACAGGCTTGGCTCAATTATGGGCTCATTATTTCATGTGAAGATGATCATTGCGCAGAAAAATTTTCAACCAAGAACCTTCTTAATGAAAGCAATAAAGGTGAATTTTTTATGGGTGTAGATATTTCTTTAAAACATGATTTATATGCGATTGTGGTGTTAGAAAAATATTGCCGATACGCTTTGGTGTCGGCATATTGAAACCGCACATAATATTAGTTTTGCCGAGCAAGAAGCCTTGCTTGATGAAAATATCATGCGCTATAACCCGGTGCGCATGATTATGGATGCAACCGGAATGGGTGCAATGCCCTTTGAAAAGGCTCAGCATAGATACGGTTCAATAGTGGAAGGTATTCATTTTACTCATACGCGTAAAATGCATTTGGCAAATCTGTTGAAATATCGGTTTCAAAACCGAACTATTCGAATTCCGATCAATGATGAATTGCGTCGTGATTTACATACTCCGCAATTATCCTATAGCCCATCAGGGTTACCGATATTAAAAGCCAAAAATAGCCATGCCAAAGATCATAAGCAAGGACATGCAGATCGATTTTGGGCAATGGCAATGGCAAATGAAGCTGCCAATACCAATGATTTTCATGTTGATTATCAGGGGATTCAGCGTAGCGAATTTTTTATAAGGAGAACATAAATGCCAACAACAACAATTCCGCCGAAACCCACACAAAAGCAGGCGCGTGAAATTATGAGTGCTGCCACATGGCACAAACTTAATCCATTCGCGCCCTTTGCCGATACTCACCTACAATCTACGCAAAATGATTATTTGTTTTGGCATAAAGCCAAGCAAACTCGAAAAGATCCGCAGGTGATGGCATGCATGCAACAACGTATTTATAATGCCGTGGCGTTGGATTATTTTGTCACTGCGCGCAATGAAACACTTAAAGCGAAAGAAATCGCAGATTTTGTTTGGCAAAATATTTGCCGATTAGATATTGATAGGATCACCGAACAAATGTTGTGGTCTCGTTATTATGGCTACAGTATTGCCGAAATCATTTGGGAGAATAAACAAGGCAAAATTATGATCGAAGCCATTAAACCTAGGCACCCACAGCATTTTAATTTTGATATTCAGGGCAAACTTTATATTAATTCACCATCCGAGCCGATGACCAAGCAAGCTTTGCCCGAAAGAAAATTTTGGTGCGTAACCTCAGGTGGTATCTCTAGTGATGAGGTTAGAGGAGAGGGCCTATGTGAATGGTTATATGCACCCGTGAAAATGAAACATGATTGTTTAGAGCAATGGCAATTATTTTTAGAAAAATATGCGAGCCCAACAGTCATTGGGAAATACCCAGCTGCCAGAGTTCGCGAAAGTGAAAAGCAAGCCTTGTTAGAAGCAGCAGCGAATATTCGGCGCGATACCGCTGCAGTGATTCCAGATTCTATGATATTAGAGCTTCTAGAAGCGAAACGCACAGGCAATGGTGAATATCACCCGCTGGTAGATCATGCCGATCGTTCCATTGCAAAATTAATTTTAGGGCAAACCCTAACAACAGATGAAGGAGGATCCTATGCACAAGCCAATGTTCATGATCGGGTGCGGAGTCGATTGGTACAGGCCGATTGTGACTTAATTTCAGAAAGTTTTAGCAAACAGGTGGTTAAATGGTTATGTGAGTGGAATTTTGGTACAGACATTCCTCTCCCGATATTATCTCGTGGCCATAATGCTGGAATTACAACTGAAAATACATGAACAAAAACCATGTATAATATTAACAAAAATAGAAAGGTAAGATAATGAAAAAACCACTTCCGATATTTGAAGTTTTTCGAAGCGGTATTCATAAGGATAAAACTGGAAAAGAAATTGAAATTAGCGATGATGCGCTGAAACAGATGGTTCGGCAATATCATCCTAAGATGAGCGAAGCCCCGATCGTGATTGGGCATCCGCATGATAATGAACCTGCTTTTGGTTGGATTAAAAAAATTTTCATTGCAAGGCAGCAAATTATTTGCTCATGCGGCGCAATTTAACAGTGAGTTAAAAGCTGCGATTAAAAAAGGTTATTACCGTAAAATATCTATGAGTTTTTATCACCCTGATAGCGATAAAAATCCAAAACCGGGCATTTGGTATCCTCGCCATGTTGGATTCCTAGGCGCGGTAGCGCCTGCAGTGAAAGGGTTATCGCAGGTGCAATTTAGTCAAAAATTAGACAATCACGATAATGTGGAGTTTGCGATGACACTGAAAGGCGATGAAATGAACTCAAGTCTAGAAAATATTTCCAATAATTCTAAGCAAGATTCCAATACGAATAGAGATTTACGAAAAGATTTCGGAAAAACTCCGGTTCGAAGTTTGTTTCAAGGATTTGAGAGATGGAAAATTACTTAGAAATACTCAGGAAGAACATGGCGATAAAGCTATTCTTTCTGATGATTTCTTGGATGATTTTTTGGATGCAGGAAGTATTCTACCCGCGCAAAAAGAGCGATTATTGCAGCAAAGTCGTGAATTCTTACAAAATTTACAACAAGATGAAGATCAGCAAAATCATCTGAAGAATTTTATTCAACAGATTTTAGCTCTGCAACAGGAAGTAAAAAATAGTGCGTTAGAATTTAGTGAAACGATCATGCCCGCCATGAATTTCACTCACCATTCTAGCCAGCAACAAGCACGTATTTTAGGCTATCAGCTTGGTGCTGAAGCCCGTAAATTTTTGGCACAAGAACGTGCCAAAGGCAATGTCGCCACAATGGTGGAGGCAATTTATCACGCAAAACAAACTAGGAGAATTTAATGACAGAACAATTGCTTGTGAAAGCATTCAAAGCCAAGGAAAATTTAAGGAAACAAACCATTGTTGCACTTGATTCCGAAGGCAAATTAAAACCTGCGAAACTATCAGCGGATAAGGCTATTGGAATTGCATTGGCTGGGGGCAACTTAAAAAAAGACGCTTTTGCCGATGCCTTATTGATGGGTATTGCTGAAGTTAAAGTCGGTGCAAACGTATTACATGGCGATCTGTTGCATTGGGATGAGCAATCGCGCGTTATCACCGCCACAACTGGCAAAGCCGTAATCGGGATCGCTTTAGATTCCGCAATCACTGCGGATACAATTATTCGCGTGCTTGTACAACATGGCAAAGCCTAACATAAAGGAGATGCAACTATGACAACCCCAAACACAACCCCTTTTTATATTGATTCAGAACTGACAGGCGTGGCAGTCGCTTATCAAAATCCAGCATCGAGTTTGATTGCTGATAAGGTGTTGCCACATATTGGTGTTGGAACCAAAAAGTTTGATTACATTGTTTATGATGATGAAACTTTTATGACCGTTCCTGATACGAAACTCGGGCGAACCTCATACGCAAATAGAATTGCACTTGAATCCAGCATTAAAGTAGATGCTTGTTTAGATTATGGATTAGAGGATTCTATTCCCTTAGATGATATTTTGCAAGCAAGAAATAGTGCACGTGGATTCGATCCTTTAATGGCTTCGGTAATGTATCTTACCGGTTTATTGCAGTTGGATCGCGAAAAACGTGTTTGCTGATTTAGTGAGTGATACGAATAATTATGCGAGTAATTTGCAGACCACTCTTGCGGGAACTAATCTTTGGAGCACGGATAGTAGCAATCCGATCAAAGCAATGTTAGAGGCTTTGGATAAACCGCTTTTACGCCCGAATAAAATCATCATTGGCCAAGAAGTTTGGAGTCGTCTACGGCACCATCCCAAAGTGATTAGTGCTTTATATGGCAGTAATTCTAATGGAAAATTTGTTGGACGCGAAGAGCTTGCTGGGCTTTTAGAAGTTGATGAAATTCTTGTGGGAACCAGCTATATCAACATGGCACGCCGTGGTGAGACTGCTAATTTCGCATCCAGTTGGGGAAAACATGTTGCGATGCTACATATCGATCCTGTTGTTGGAACGCGCCATGGAGTTTCGTGGGGCTATACCGCAACCTATGAAGATATTTTGGTAAAGCGGGGGCGCGATGAAAGGGCTGGGCTCAATGGTGCCGAAATTGTTAAAGTTACATTGAGTTGTCGCGAAGTTGCCGCGGCTAACCGTGCAGGCTATTTGCTGAAAAATGTAATCGCGTAATCATTGCAACTAAGGAGAACGAAATGTCAGCAAAACAATATATTACTCAAGCAGGGCTTATTACCCGCTTTGGGCTTGCCGAAGTTACCCATGGTAATGATCCCATGGCAACAGGTACGCTTGATGCAGAGATGTTACAGGCAAGAATTGCCGATGCCCATGCGGAAATGGATTTTTATCTATCCCAAAGGGGTTTGCAGAACTTACCAGAATGTCCTGATTTATGGGTGAAAATTGCAGCTGACCTCGTACGGGCATTATATTTTCAACCTCATCCCCCCAAAGCAGTCGAGCAAGCTGAAATGCGTGCACGCGAAATGCTTAGGGCAATTGCCTCAGGGCAATGGGATTGGCGCGATTTACCCAGCCAAATACAGCTGAAAAGATCGCATAGAAAATCCGATAATCTAGCAAAAGAGTGCATCATGCTAGGGGAAATTGAAGAGGCTATGGCGGGCGAAGCTTCAACAGGCACAAAGTCAGGTTTTTGGTTATGATTATGGTGTTTTAACTATTTTAAATGCAAAAGCTGATAGTGAACTCGCTCGAAGCAAAGTTCGTAAATTTCCTGCTTTATGGTTGCATAATGCCAGCCATAAAGATGCACCCTATCATGATGGGGGGGGGATTCATCTTACCCCCCATTTTTGAAAATATGGCTACAGGCAAAATCATTGTTAAATCAAACAGCTGTAAGACAACAGGCAAATCCTGGAATTTACCAGATGATGTTGGATGCTGCGGGGTTGTTAACCAACCAAACTTTGGGGCTAGAAATTGAACCGTTGCGATTAGTAGAGTTTCAAATTTTGCCCGCAGAAATTGATAATGGTTTGCATCTGGCAACCGGGAAATTAACATTTAAAAGTACTTTTACCCTAGAGCCAAATTTACAACCAAGCGAGCCCTTACAAGGCTTTAATTTACGGTGGTTACAGCATGCACAAAATGTTTCAGACATTTTAAATTTATGAAAAATGAAAGGAAATAAAGAAATTGAAAATTATTGTTAAACCCGTAAAAGGGCGTGAGGTTACCGATGAAAATGGAGATAACCTCATTGAGGAGACAAATATAATTATGAATGAATTTTGGGCGCGCCGCATTGTTGATGGCGATCTCACGATCGTAAAAGAGAAAGGAAAACGTGGATGACAAATTTTTATACGATACCGGTGGATTTTAAGTTACCAGGCAGTTTTGCAGAATTTAATTCTAGTAAGGCACAACGGGGCTTGAATGGATTTCCGCATAAAATTTTGCTGTTAGGGCATAAAACGACAATAGGAACGGCAAAAATTGGTACCCCAATCATTGTGAATAATGGTGCGCAAGCTCAGCTATTTGGCAATAATTCGATGCTAAGCACGATGCTAGATGCCGTATTTATGGTTAATCCCTATCAAGAAATTTATGCTTTGCCTTTGGCAGAACCAGCAACAGGAACACAAATTATTTGGCAAATTAACTTAGAAGGAACATCCGTTACGCAAGCCACAGTAACAACTTTGTATGTTTATGGGAAAAAAATAGCGATCACAGTAAAAGGCACAGCAACAGAAATTGCCGTGCAAATGCAAACGGCTTTGCAAGCAGATAAAAATCTTTCTATTGAAAATGTTACGGTAGATGGCAATATTGTACGTTTTTCTTATCTGCATAAGGGCTCTAGTTTCGACACTGAGATCCCGCAATTTAATATTGCTGATAATGAAAGCAACCCAATCGGTTTTGTCGCAGCAATTACAAAACATCAAGCGGGCAGTGGCATGGTTGATAGTACGATAGTGGGTGCGGCTTTAGGCGATGTTTGGTGGAGCGAAATTGTGAATCCATTTAGTCGTGATCTTGCTTTGTTAAATATATTGGCAACAATCTTTAAAAACAACGTGATGGAGGCACACGACAAAAACCTGGCATTCAATTTTTAGCACGTAAAGATCTTTATAGTGCTTTGATTACATTTGCCACAAGTCGCAATAGTCGCTTTGAGAGTATTTTGGGATTGCGTGATTTCCGCAACGCCAGAATATATTATCGCTGCGATTTATGCGGCAAAAGTTGCTTTTGAAACTGCACAAGATCCAGCACGGGCATTGCAATATATTGCATTGGATGGAATTATCCCTACCAGTGCCGAGAAAAGATTTTCGGACACAGAGCGCAATATTTTGATTGGGAAAGGGAATTTCAACGGCAGTTCAACAAAATGATGGTAGTTTTTCACTTGAACGTGCACTGACAAGCTATAAAACAAATAGTAGTGGTGTGAGTGATCGTAGTTTTGCCGATCTAGAAGTATTTTACATTATTAATTTGCTTCGCTACGAGATGAATAATCGGTTATCCATTCGGTATCCCACGGGCAAAAATTGGCAATGATACGGATATGCTTCGTGTTGGTGTTGTGCGCCCAAAAGATATCAAAGCTGAAATCCTCGCTTTGGCTCAAGAATGGGTGAGTCGTGGGATTGATTAATTCCATCGAACTTTTCAAAAATACCATCCATGTTTCTCGGGATCAAGCCGACCCTGGGCGCATAATTATTGGTTTAGAGCCAGAATTGATTGGTCAATTAAGGCAAATTTTTATTTCGATTCAATTTTTGCGTTAATTAATTTTAGTAAAATATTTCAAGCTTGGTAAAGGCTTGTAAGGGAAATGAATATTTTCTGAAAGGAGAGAATATATGGCGAATCCACATCGAAAACTTACATTCTGGATGTGCAAATTAATGGACAAGCGATGGTAATTCATTCGATTGGTTCCTTAGAACTTGGTGGCTACGAACGCAAATCCGAGCAATCAGATAGTGGCGTTTATTTCCAAAGAATTGCGAAACCTTTTGCGATGTCAATGGAGGTGATTATTCGTGAAGGTACGGAATTGATCAAATTTCAAGAAATGGAAGATGCAACCATTATTATTACTGCCGATACGGGGCAAAGTTATACGGTAAGCAATGCTTGGGTTGAAAAAGCTGATGTAGTTTCTCATCAGCAAGGAACCTTATCTGTGAGTCTGG
>CBDBJL010000007.1:0-44513 GCA_965206365.1 Alphaproteobacteria bacterium | reverse complement strand
TGCTTTTTTTATATTCGCCTTAGCGATATTAAATGGATTGCATGGGCAGGAGCAAACCGCCAATGCTGAACAAAATGAGTTTCTTCTAGACGAATTGCTGAATTATATGCGAAGCGTTTATGGTGAATATAGATATTCTAGTAAGGTTGATTTCGATAAAATACGTGAACAAGAAATTTTGACCCATATTGAAAATGAATTTTTAAAAGATAAAAATTATCCAAAAAAAAATATTGAGAGTAACCCACTTGCTTTCATAGTTACCGTGGATATGGCAAAATTATTCTTGCGCTATGGGGGTAATCCTTTTGGTAAAATAAGTTCGTATTTTCATAATGTTACGGTTTTAATGGGAATTGCCTTAGAGGTTCCTTTTCACCATAAAAAGAGTCGGAATGAGGATGGATCGTGGGTGTTTGATGATAAAATAACCTCTCACACTCTCAATGACCTCAATACAAAATATAAATTGGATAGAAATATTCCTCGCAAAACCACCATAGAAATTATCAAACTCTATCTTAGCTTGGGTGCAGATATTCATGCTAAACGTACAGCTGTAATAGGATATTCATTGCTAGCTTTTGAGTTTGAAGAAGGACCTCCTGAATATTTAGGTTCTGATTATTTAGGTGATTTTTTTGAATATGATAATACTACCATTGGTAGCAAACATCGTGCCGATGATATTAAAGGAGTCGGGGAAACTGCCATGGGGGAGTCTTACTATATATACACATTTTATTTCCGTTCGCCTGTTACCTATTGGTTAGAGGAATTTATTGCCAAAGGCTATCCTGCGGAAATGTTAGGGGTGCACCGCTTATTATATCCGCACTTCATGAAAACCGCCACAATTGATGATGTGAAAACCATACTAGAAGCCCCTGAGGCGCACCGCATTAGCGAGAACTTAAACTGCCCGCGGATAACGGAAGATCATGAAACTGATGCGCGGGAAAATCCTAAAACTGATCCGTGCCCACTTACCCCCCATATCAATATGATCGATGCTATGGGCAGAACGCCTCTGCATATCGCCGGCGAACAAAGCAATAGAGAGGTTTATGACTACCTGAAATCTTTGGGCGCCGATACCAGCATACAAGATTACCGCAAAAACATGGCTAGCCTGAAACTATAAAATCCTGCTCAAAATCTAGCAAAGCTAAAACTATAACATAAACTTTCATTCGCAAAAAACAGACCCACCAAAGATATCACTATTTTAGAATTCCACCCCGAACATGGCGTGTTGCTAACAAAATTTCGGCTTATCTTTCTGTGGGTACCGATTTACAACAAGGGCAACAAATTGGTGAAGCACGGCGTATGAAACGCAATACTTCAAAAAAATGTTGAAAAGGAGAATATAATGGTAAAAAAATGTAAAATAACAAACCCTTAGCAACTAAGGCTGCAAAAATTCTTAGAGACCCAAAAGCTGCGAAAAATCTTGCAGGTTTTTGTGCTTTCAGAAAAACAAAAGCGACCACAAGCCCGCTAATATATAAACCTCCCGAAAAAATTATAGCGCAATCCGCATCTGCGCTAATTACAAAAGCACTAAAATAACGATAATCCACGAAGATTATCTTCAAGCGTAAAATCTTTACCAAAACCGATTGGAAAAATATTTCTGAATCATCATCTTTTCGCAGGTGAACAGGAGCACCTACAACGTATAATATGCAAAAATTATATAGACTTACTCAGAGATACAGCCAGTGGTTCTCACCCTTTTTGCTACACCATTTTTTTCGGGAAAATATTTAAACAACGCGTCAACTAAACAAGAAGCAACAAAAAAGAAGATGAGCTTCCTGAGCTTTTTACCTTTGCTTCAAAAACTCCAACAAGCTCGCTTGAAGTACTTTTTTCTTATCTATAGCATTAAAATTCAAAAATCTAGTATATACAGTCTCTTTATTATAGGTAGTAGTTGTAGATCCAAATATAGATATTCTACCACGATTACTTGTTATAGATTCTCTACCATCACCGATACCATAGCGCAAGAAACCATGATATTCGGTGGAATTTTTATCAGATTTGATCCACCCTAGGGACTCTAATTTATTCTCTATTAGATGAGAGTATCTTTTGAATGCCAAGCTACCATTTTGTTTATTTAAAGGCAAAATGGCAAAAACTATGCCCTCACTTCTGAATAAACTCATCATCGTAAAAATGTGTAACGCTAGATTCCACAGCACAACCTGTAAGCAAGATGGAAAAAAGTATCATTGATAATAATATTTTGATTTTCATATCGTAAAACTCCGTTTCTTAATTTAATAAAAACTGCCAAGAAAGCTCTTGCAGCTGGGAGTTCTTGACCCGCAATGACCGCAAAAAACGGCGCGACGCTTTTAGCGTAACGCCCGGACATATAGCACCGCCTCCCAGCCAAAAGCTGAGAATATCAACCAAACCTGTAAAAAACGGCTCGTGCATAAAATAAGGAGCCCCACGCTTGAGAAATATCCAAAACACATGAAGATTGTAAGAGAGAGTGATTAAAGGCAGGGGAAGATTTTATAAAAAGATTATCTATTATTTTAGTAGATAATGTTATTTTGTATTAACAGCAAAATTTGGATAATATAGATTTGTTATTATGGATAAGTACCTAATTAAATATTTTAAAAAATAATTGACTTGCAACGATATTGATTTTGGTTGTATTGGCTTTTATTGCTAGTTATTTTGATATTAAATTTAAAGCTTCTCCGCATCCTGTTCTTAGTACGAAAAATAAAATATGACGGGGATATGAATTTCAATGATTTAGCAGCTTTGCTTCTTTTATTTGCAACATTTATCATTACGGCAATTGCTGTTATAGCGGGTTTGTTAGCATTTTTCGGATTTCGTATTATTAAATCTGAAGCTATTAAAGAAACTGAAAAAGTCATTAAAAAATCTATAGAGAGTGGCAATGCGCAAAAAATAATTATTGCCGAAACTAGAAGAATCTTTCTTCCTTTTAAGGATGGTGCTCTTCCTGATGAATTGATAGATGCAATTCCTAAAGAGGTTTTTGATAAAAATTTATAAAGAAAGGATGGAGGATATGGCTAGTGATGCAATGATTGAGATAATGAAAGATAATAAATGAGTGAATATCGCCCTCCTAAATGGCAGAAATTAACGAGATATTATTAAAAATATCAAAACCCTGAGGTGCCTAAAGTTCCTCTTGGAGCAATTGCAAAAGATTTAAGCTTAATTGTTAAGCGTGCAACGTTGTCTATGAAAATATCTGGTGAAATTCACCCTCACGAAGAAGCAGAAGCCGGTTTTATTATTCGTATTAATAGGCATGAAGTTAGAGCTAGACAGCGTTTTACTTTAACCCATGAAATATCACATTATCTACTGCATAAGGATAAAATTGAAAATGGTATTGAGGATAATGCCTTATACCGCTCTAATTTTTCAAACACCCTAGAAGCCCAAGCTAATAGGCTAGCGGCAGATTTAATTATGCCATGGCATATTTTAAAAGAACAGATTCCGAATTAAAAATCCTTAAATGATGAAAATGTAATAGAAGAAATCGCTAATAAAATCGAGGTTTCGCGCGTTGCATTGAAATTTAGATTAGGGATTGAAGATTAAAGGATCAAGAAATGTCGCAGATAAAATGGACGGATCGCACTTGGAACCCAGTAAAAGGGTGCTTCAAAGTTTCTCCGGGTTGCAAAAATTGTTATGCAATTCGAATAGCAGAACGCTTGCAAGCCATGCAACATCCGCTTTTACATGGATACCGTTAAACGTGATGGGAAAGCAAACTGGACCGGGAAAGTCAGTTTTGACGAAAATTTGTTATCGCAACCTCTAAAATGGCGTAAACCAGCAAAAATATTTGTTAATTCTATGTCAGATTTATTTTATGAAGCCGTTCCTGATAAGTTTATTCAACAAGCATTTGCTACGATGCTGAAGACTGATTGGCATGAATTTCAAATTTTAACGAAACGCCCGAAGCGCGCTAGAGAATTTTTAATGAAATATAATTACCAATTGCCGATACATATCTGGATCGGGGTAAGTATTGAAAAGCAACGCCTATATTGACCGGCTTGACGAATTACGCCTGATGCCGGCAACCATTCGCTTTGTATCTTTCGAGCATTGCTGGATAGCGTATCAGAGGCTAATTTAACGGCGATTGATTGGGCAATTATCGGCGGGGAAAGCGGTCCTTCGGCAAGGGAGATGCGTGATGAATGGGTGGCTGAGATTTATGATGCTTGCCAAAAAAGTGGCACAGCTTTCTTTTTTAAGCAATGGGGCGACGTTAATAAGAAAAAAACCGGGCGCGTTTGGCAAGGTAAAACTTGGGATGAATATCCCGTAAAACTTCCATGTTAGGAAATTTTTTGACTTCCATGTTAGAAACAAAAACCTTGAAAACATAGGGTTTAAAAGTTTTTTCAGTTTTCTAAATTTTGAGACTTCCATGTTACAAAAGCAAAAAAATAAGACATTTTAAGTATGCTTTATGGTAGTTTATGAATAATATTTACCGAAACTTTACGACTTAAAAGCCCCGCCCAATAAGCGTTTGTAGATGATTATAGCATCTATTCAGGCATGAACCTCATCGCACCATATCGCATCACTTCGTAAGTAGTCGCACATCACTGCCACCTTAAAGCATACCATCTTTCATTTTACAATTAGTGCGAGATAAGTTACGTAAAAAATGGCCTAAAATATGGCGAGCCCGACAGGGCTCGAACCTGTGACAACCTGATTAAAAGTCAAGTGCTCTACCAACTGAGCTACGGGCCCTAAAACAAATAAGCTACTAAAATTAGCAACCTAAAAAAATAGGCAAGGCGCAAGAATAACCGCTAAAAAGAAGCTTTTCGCCCTCAAAGCAAAACACCAAGCGCAAGCGAAATTTTATAACACGCACAAAATAAAGCGCAAGTCAAAACTACATTAAAATATTATGCGCAATATCCGTTCAACAAAAAATGCAATTATTTGCCAATCATCCCTTTAATCGTATGGTAAATATCCGCAGGGATAACCACAGTTTTGCTATTTTGCGATGTGGCAAGTTCTTGTAGCGCGGAAACATATTTTTCCCCAAGCAAATAAAGAATCGGCATTTCATCACCACCAATGGCTTTCGATACTTTTTGAATCGCAACTTGGCTTGCCTCTGCCAATACAATTTGTGCTTCGGCATCACGCCTAGAAGCTTCTAGGCGACCATCTGCCTTCAGAATTTCAGATTCCTTCTCGCCTTCAGCTCGCGTAACAGTTGCCCTTCTTGCCCGCTCAGCAGCGGCTTGTTCTTCCATGGCTTTTTGCATCGTCTCGGAAGGATTAATATCTTGTATTTCAACAGTTTTTAATGTAATTCCCCAATCGGTAATATCCGTTGCAATATCATTTTTTAGTCGTGTTTTAATTTGCTCTCGAGATGAAAGTGCTTCATCCAATTTCATTTCACCAATAATCGAACGCAATGCCGTTTGCACCAAGGTTTGAATCGCAAAAATGTAATCTTCCACCCCATATACCGCTTTTTCAGGATTGGTAACATTAATATAAGCAACAGCGTTGGTGGTAAGTGAAGCATTATCTTTTGAGATAACATTTTGCGAAGGAATATCCAAAACCACATCTTTCGTTGTAAGCCTATAGGCAATTGCATCAATATAGGGGATCGTAAAATTAATGCCCGGCTCAAGGGTACGATGATATTTTCCAAGTCGCTCTATAATCAACCTTGTCCCCTGTGATACATTAGAAACGCCACGAAAAATTGAGATTAAGATTAGCGCAAAAACAGCGATAATAACAAGTAAATAAGAATCCATTTTTTAATTTCCTTCATAATTTTTGACGACGACATTATTGCCAAAAACCCCGATTACCTGAGCCTTATCGCCTATTTTTATTTTTTTTGCGCAGTTAAAATTCCATTCATCATCGCCTAATAATGGTGCCGGAAACCGCAATCTACCTTTTATTTGTTCGCCCTCTTCCCGAACGCGGATAACCAAACCCACTTCACCTTGCAACTGTTCGGCGTTACCGAGGCTTAATTTCTTCTTATCCGATCGCGGCTTAATCAATCGAAACCACAAGATTGCCATCATTAATGAGAGAGCAGACCAAATTAAAATTTGTAGCGCTAAGGAAATATTAGGGAAAATATAATATAAAATAGCGGTAAAAACAGCCCCCAAGCCCAAACCAAATAATGGCAAAACTGGCTAAAAACATTTCCAAAATAACCAGTACAAGACCAACCAAAGCCCAGTGCCAATATAAAATTTCTAAATCCATTACACCCCCACTCATTTCCAAAGAATAATCACTCTAACACAAAGACACAAGAAAAATAAATGCTAAAATTACCCCCTACGGATAAAGCCTCACATATTGCCAAAGAAACTCTTTGTGCTCATGAGCACCATCTCCACGCCCAATACAGGTGAAGGCAAACCGATCATGCAACCGATCCATACCATCTTGCCATAATTCAATATAATTGGGCACGAATAAATAACCCGACCAATTTGCCGGACGAGGAACATCATGCCCTTCATATTTTACCGCCAATTCCTGTATCCTTGCTTCTAAAACCGCTCGTGATGCCAAAATATCCGATTGCTGGCTTGCCCATGCTCCGATTTGGCTGGCCCGCGCGCGTGAGGCAAAATAAGCATCCGCCCGTGCATCAGAGACAATTTGTACCTTTCCTTCAATTCGCACTTGGCACCGCAAGCTTTTCCAATGAAATAATAATGCAGCTTGATGATTTTCTTGTAATGCCTTTGCCTTTGCCGAATTCAGATTGGTATAAAAATAAAACCCCTGACAGGGATGGAAATCTTTCAGCAACACCATGCGCTGGGTAATCCGCCCTTGAGCATCTACCGTTGCCAATGCCATCGCATTGGGATCATTAATTTCTTGGCTTTCTGCCTGAGCTAATTTGAGTGCAAATATCGCCATTGGATCAAGAGGGGAAGAGAAAACTTCACTATTGCGCATATCCCGATCATCTTTCAGTGAAGAAGCTACCATCTATATTCTCCATAAAAATTATCTACTTTTGCACCTGTTTTCAAATATCATGCCACAGAGGCTTAAAATGATTAGGTGAGATTTTGCAAAATCAAAACGTAACATAATGTTTTTTCTGCCCGCGAAAATGAAAATCTAGAAATTAAAATTCAACATTTTGCATTTTTTCCGCCATCCATTTATGGAAACAATGCGAGGGTCCGTCCATAACTGGCGAGAACGCACCACCATCAAACGCCACGCTTTTGCGTCCTTTTTGCATTCCCTCTACCACACTTACATCTTCTTTGAAAACCTGGTACCAATTCTCCATCATCCGCTGCCGCAACGAGCTATAATCATCACTTACAGCTTCTTGATTAAAATAAAAAAGTTCCCCTTGTTCATAACAATTATCCACATTTTGTGGGATGGTGATCACAGCAAAACTATGATCCCTATGCACACCATATAAGAGATTGGGGTAAATCGATAAATATTCCCCGCCTGTTTGCCATTTATCCGATAAATCGGTAAGTTGGTGAAAGCGTCTGCCTGCAGAATCTAACATTGGCTGATAAACAACGGTTCCTTGCCCTGAGTAAGTTTTGCTTGCGATATTATAATGATCTTCAAGTTTAGAGTAGCTATTAAGCGCGGGATGCACCCAAGGCAGATGATAGGATTCGCAAAAATTCTCAACGCCAAATTTCCAATTACACCGCAAATGAAAATCAAAGCTGGTGTCACTCTCATGCGAATAAAGCTCAACACCCGAAAATTCATGCCAGAAATCACGCACCGGTTGAATATAATCATCAAAATCCTCAGCCTCTCCCGATGGATTAACAAACACAACTCCCATATAAACACCATGGCGCACTGGAAAAAGATTTTTATCCGTTGCCGTAAAATCGGGATGAGTATCTTGCCCCGAACCCCCAATATGAGGTGTTTTTTTCAGCTTCCCCTCATGGGAATAACACCATGAATGATACGGGCAACGAATTAAGGGCATATTCCCTTTTTTGCTTACCAACAAATGCCCCCGATGCCGACACACATTATGAAAACACTCTAATCACACCTTGCCGATCTCGCGTCAGTAAAAATACTTGCCCCGCAACTTCTTTCGGCGCAACATCGCCTGGTTTCGCAACATCATTAATCGTTCCAACCGCAAACCAACCTTGATAAAAAAATAGTTTTCTGTTCTGCAAGATGATATTCATCGCTAGTATAACATAAATTAGGCAAACCACTGGCTTGATGCAAAGGCTGCGTCACCGCAGAAAACGCTTTCGTTTTCATTTGTTTGTTCACAAAAAACCTTCCTTATCAAAAATTTGTAGGAAAAAACCTAGAAACACTGCTAGCACAAAATCAAAAAAAAAGCAATAAAAAATTACGGACTTTCGGGGCAACCTTCTAGGAATTTCCTGATGACTTCTTTTGAAAATATTCCAGCTTTTGTTTTTGGTGCCCAACATCATCAAAATTTTCAGGGGCAAGCCAATTTTCAAAGGCAATTTGCAAAAATTTCCATTCTGAATCAAGTATCGAAAACCAATTTGTATCACGATTCCTACCCTTTACAACCAACATCTGGCGAAAACAACCTTCAAAAACAAAACCCAACCTTTTTGCTGAATCGTTGGAAGCTTGGTTTAAGGAATTGCATTTCCATTCATAGCGACGATAGCCTAATGTTGCAAAAACATAGTGCATCATTAAATACATAGCTTCGCTTGCCAAAGTGGTCCCTTGCATTAAGGGTGAGAAATGAATATGCCCAACTTCGATGGAACCCTGTTTAGGGTTAATATTAAGATAGCTTGCCATCCCCAAAGCTTGATGCGATTTTTGGCACAAAACAACAAAAAACATCGGATCATCTTGCAAGCAATCTCCTTGCAACCAGGTGCGAAATTCATCCAAATCAGAAAACGGACCATAAGGCAGATAATCCCAGCCTTGATACAAATTCGATGCATCCGCGTTGCCAGTATAGGCATCATAAAGCTGATCAGCATGTTTCGCAACATCTAAAGGCTGTAATTCACAATAACGCCCAACAAGTGGCTGTTTCGAGGGTGGCTGTGCCCCTTGCCAATTAGGAAGCAACACACCTAACTCACTGCCAGAATTATGATCAGTTTCATGTTGATTTTGCACCAAATAACCTCCATTTTCTAATTTATTACTAAAAATATATTCATGCTGTCAATAAAAAATATTGCATCCGCCTAAATGATCCTGTAAGGTTAGAGTTGTCTGTTTGCTATAATCTGCTTAAGGCAAACATCTTCAGGCTCGGAAACATTAAAAAAGGATTACGAAATCATGAAAATAAATAATAAGTTGGTATTCATAATCAGTGCGATTATGCTGCTAGTGGCTTGTGGGGGTGGTGATAAAAAGGTTACAGAAGAAAAAGTTTCAGAATGTAATTTCCCCGATGATGGCACCACAAAAGCCGCATTATGGGTTTGCACAGAATCTCTTGATAACTTAAAAATATCAGCGGTTGGCAATTTTGAAAAAACCAATGCTGGTTTAAGTTTTCAAAAACAACAGGCTATGGCTATTGCCCGCGTGCAAATGGCACAAACTTTCCAGGTTTCAGTAACCAATATGGTAAAGAATTTTGCCGAAACTACGGGAGTTGGCGATACTGAAACAGTAGATCGAGTCGCCTCAACTACCAGCAAGCTGATTACTAGCGAAACTTTGGTTGGCTCTAAGCTTTATCGTCAGGCAAAAAATCCAAGCACAGGGGGGTTATTCGTTCTTGTAGGGATGGGAGATGCTGAATTGGATGCCGCGCTTGAAGAACTTTTGCAACGTTCCTTTAGCTCGGAAAATAATAGCAAAGCCGATTGGCAAAAAATTCAAGCCGATAGATCTTTTGACGAATTGAAAAGCGAAATTAAAGAAAGCTATCCTGCACAATAATTTTTCTAAAATATTTGAGCAAAATGGGAGGATTTATCTCCCCATTTTTTTGTGCGATTTCAGTTTTACCTGATGGTGATGAATCGCCCATCTTTTTTGCCAAGATTTTTTATGTTTCAACCATAAACGCTGAATTTTTTGCCAATTTAACCCATGATTTTTTATTTGCACGCGTTCTCTTGGGCGAGAATCAATCATGCTAGGAAGCTGCGCTGGCATAATTGGGTAAGGTTGTATGGCATAAAAAGCAATCTGCTTGCCCCCAGCCCAATTTTGATTCCAATAATGATCCAGGGTAATATCTACCGGATGCACCATCACCTCCAATAAATCTAAAAGCTTTCCTGCCCCTTGCCAAGTTACGGCATAGCCTTGGGCGCCACAAGCCGTATTTAATAATTTTACGAATTGATATAAGGGTGAAATTTGCGCAATAATTTTAAATTTGCGGAACCGAAGCCCACATAATCTAATTAGATCCCAGTGATAAATAAGATCCTGAAATTTTTGAATCAACGAAGCAAAATCTTTTTGAATGCAAACATCATCTTCTAAAATGATCGCAATCGCGATATTTTCAGCATAAATTTTTTGTAAAACCCGATAATGGCTTAAATAACATCCAACCTCGCCTGGCAATAATTTAGGATATATGCTTGCCAATTTTTGCATTTTACAACCCTTTTTACCCACCATCACCTTAGGGTGAAGGCTGAGTGCCAAAGTTTTTTCATCATCGGTTAAAGCACGCCCATCACTGGCCCAAAAAAATTGAAACGGAATTTCCCCTAATTCTGCCTGTATTTTTTTTTGCCGTTCCTGCGCCTGCTGTAAGCTAATCACAAAAATTTTAGGCGATATTGTCATCTACTTTGCCTCAACCTAAAGATAAACCTGCGAATAGCACGACGCCACAAAGAAGATCTCTCATAGCCCTCGCTCTTTATAAGTAAATTGTCTGCTCAACTTCAATACCAAAACCATTCAAGCCCACATATTGACGCTCTTGTGATGCTAATAATGAAATTTGTTTCAGCCCAAGATCACGCAAGATTTGCGCCCCTAAGCCAATCTCACGCCAACTCTTATCCATCATCTCATGATCACTCTCCAAATCAGCTAAAACATATTGTTGCTGATACCCTCGTAGATAAATAATTACCCCAGAACCTTGCTTTTGAATTCGCAACATAGATTTTTCAATGTTGTTATCAGTTGCAAATATATCATGCAAAATATCTTCACGTTGCAACCGCACCGGCATATTTGGGGTAATTTTCCCATAGATCAAAGCAATATGCATGTAATCATCAAATTGACTTTGATAAATAATCGCTTTCGCTTTCCCAATTTTGGTCTGCACCTCGCCTTCGCTCACCCGCGAAATTAAACTTTCGCGTTGTTGGCGATATGAGATTAAATCTTCAATGGAAATGATAAGCAACCCATGCTCAACTGCAAAATCAAATAATTGCTGGCCTTTTTTAACGCTACCATCATCATTAACCAGCTCACCAATAACCCCCACCGGCGATAAGCCTGCAAGGCGTGCAAGATCAACAGCCGCTTCGGTATGCCCCGAACGCATTAATACTCCGCCATCACGCGCAATCAACGGAAAAACATGGCCCGGGCGAACGAAATCCTGCGCAGTAATCTTCTCATCTGCCAAAGCCCGAATTGTTGCAGATCGCTCTTTTGCAGAAATACCTGTGGTCAATCCTTTTCGATAATCAACTGTTACCGTAAATGCGGTTTCAAGCGGAGCATCATTATGTTGCACCATCGGGTTCAGCTGTAATGTT
The DNA here is from genome assembly GCA_965206365.1 of Alphaproteobacteria bacterium. GTDB lineage: Bacteria > Pseudomonadota > Alphaproteobacteria > JABAAW01 > JAHZMA01 > CBDBJL01. The sequence continues at coordinate 32,709 of CBDBJL010000007.1, read as the reverse complement.
TCGGCATGTGCTCGCATCAAAGGGGCACAGATAATGCCACTTGTATGGCGTACCATAAAAGCAATTTTTTGTTCATGAGCATTTTCAGCCGCCATAACCAGATCACCCTCATTTTCTCGATCCTCATCATCAACAATAATAACGATTTCTCCAGATTGAGTGGCCCGAATGGCTTCTTCTATTGTATTTAACTGCATCTTATAAAATTCTATTCATCATTCACGAGATCGCAATCACCTCTAGGATCTTGCGCCCGGCAATGCCTCTGCGCGAACGATCCCCAACTTGTCCAACAGGAAAAATAGCCGGGCCTGCAACTTCCATAAGAACGTAGACCTGATCATGGTATTTGTAAACCATATCTTCAGGTTTCGGTTGAATATTAATACCAATAAACGCATGATTGGGAATAATGATCATAATTGTTTTATGAGTTGGCAAAAGATTAGCGAAAATTGCTAACAAGGCCGCCGATTTTGTATCACAATCACCACGATTTTGTGCCACCATATCAAGTGGCATTAAAAACCCCGCAAGGCTTTGAAGATTTCGTTCCTCTAAAGTATCGTAGGGAATGGATTGCACAAAATTAAGCGAAGTTTGGACATAATGACGAATATTTGCCGATTCTGGCAATGAACGCACCAAAGCAAGGGCAACAGGTTTCATCGCAGCAACATAATCATCGACCACTTTTTTGTAATCTACCCTCATTACATCCTGACGATCATACGTCACCAAGGTGAGATAATTTTTTGTCACTTGCTGATTGTATAAAATACGATATTGCTCACGAAAAACATCCATTTGTGATTTGGCGATATTTTCCAGCTCTTTCAATTTTTTATTCAAAATATCCGCAATATGCTGAAAATGTTTCGTGCTAATTGTGCCTAGTTCTTGTCTTTGCTGCAATAATTGGTTAAGCTGAGTTTGAAAACCTTTAAGCGCACGATTCGCATGCAACTGATTCGTGTTATTATTGCCTTCAGCAACCATGGCAATATTCTTACCCTTAAAGGTTACTTTCACACGCGCCCCCGCTGGCAGATCGGCATTGGTCTTCAAAACCAATGCCTGAATAATATCATTGCTTTTCTGCGTTTCACTCAAATTAATCGTTAAAGAAGGTGTTTTCCAGAAATAATCAATGCTTGCCGATCTTCCTGGCACTGACTGAACACCAAAACTTACTTGCCCCGCACGCTTTAAGGAAATATGATACCATGGTGAAATTTGCGCATTCGCCTCCTTCGTAAGCGTAACAATATTTTCGTAGATTTTCCCATATTCAGCCTCCGTTATGGTTTTACTAGCTGTGGCTACTTGTTGAGCGCTGGCAATCGCTTGATTTTGCGCTAATTTTTGTAACTTTTCTAACGTTGGAATTCTATGCTGACTTAACGTAAGTTTTTGATTGGCAATGAGAAAAGTTAAGTCTCGTTTTTCGGAATCTAGATCTACAAAATGAATGTTAAATTGTGTCTTTTGCGTATATTCTTTTTTGCTAAAGTAAATTTGTTGACTATGAATTGACAATGAAATACTACATAACCCTAAAAATATGCTAATTTTTATAAGAAAAGCTCGCATCTAAGGCCGAGCACCATTCACCACCGTATCATCGGTCACCACATTATCGGCCACCACATTATCTGATAGGGTGATAAATATCAGAGTGAAAATATAAATCATCATAATCCAAGCTTCCCATACTGAAAACTGGAACAAACCTGCCCCCCAATACCCGGTATGAACCAATAGCATCAAAAGCGATGGAACATGATTATCGCGAATAAAACGCATTAAATTTTTTTGCAAAACCATAAATAAGAAAATGATAAACGGCACAAACCCGATCAGCCCTGTTTCTAATAAAATTTCTACAAATCGATTATGAACATAGGTCATAGCCTCAGCAGCACTAGGATTAGCAAAATAACTCCCAACTTTATTTTGCAAAGCCTCATGCGCATCAGTCGCATTGATGCCAATCCCCCAGAAAGGATTCTGTTGCCAAACCTGCACAGCTTCAAACAAAAATATTTGCCGAATAACCTCAATAATGCCATAGGGTAAAAAAGACGGAAATTGCATTGGCTCTGAGCTGAGATAATCTATTTCTACCTTATCTGCAATCATTGTTGCATTATGCGCAAACGACCAGAAAAGACGGTAATCTTCGGGAGAGAAATAAATACTATAACCCACAATCATTGCCAAACCCGCTAGTAAAAAACTTGCCAAAAAAATATATCTACCAAATCTAATATTCACCCTTTCTGTAAAGCCTTTCGATAATAAAACCGCACCAGCACCAACCAGCAGCATCAGCATGATCCCTGCCATAACTGCGCGGTTCCCTGTTTGCTGGGTTAACATGAAAAGCGATACCACCGAGCCAAAACTTAGAAAGCGCCATTGCCATGTTGTAAAATAAAAAATTCCCCAATAGAGCAATAAAGGAATCAAAATAAAAAAACCATTCACCAATAATTTGGGCGTAATAAAATAATCATAATGTGGGCTTTTTACGGATGTTAGCCCGGCATTTTCACGAAATGACCAAAATTTATGCAAGGTTTCAGGTGAATAATTAAATGCCCAAAGCACAAAAACAAGCCCGACAAACAAACAAACAACAAGAATTTGGATTGCCATTTTTTTATCCGCTTCCGAAGCATACTTAAAACAGCTTAATCCCGCACAAAACAATAAAACTACAACAGAAATGCTCCATGTGCGCAATGATATTATCGGTGCCACTGAAAAAAATACTGATGGCAACAATAAAACCAACAACAAACCCAACATTTTTGCGCGTGGCTCTGCCCACAAATCTCGTAATGCCCGCACCGCATCATGGCGAAGAGCTGGGGTTAATAGCATCAGAAAAACCAAAAATACAAACAAACCTTGCAAACCTTGCCCAATAAAACGTGCCGGCATTGATAAGCCCAATAAAATTGCCAACAAAAGATAAGGCGGTATTTGATAACTTTTGGGTGATGATGCCAAAATATTTCCCAAAACCATTAAATTTCTGCCTTAATTTCATGAGTAGCTTGCTGATTTTTTTGCATATGATTTGCAATCATCTGAGAAAATTGTTGAAATAAATAATGGCTATCATGCGGCCCTGGCGAAGCTTCAGGGTGATATTGCACTGCAAAAACTGGCTTATTCACCAGGGCAATCCCTTCTAAAGATTGATCAAATAACGAAATATGCGTTATTTCCACATTCGCAGGCAAAGTTTCTTTAAGCACTGCAAACCCATGGTTTTGACTGGTAATTTCCACTGCCAGGGTTTGTAAATTTTTTACTGGATGATTAGCTCCACGATGCCCAATTGCCATTTTTTGTGTTTGCGCACCCAAAGCCAACGATAATAATTGATGTCCGATACAAATCCCAAATATCGGAATGTTTTTCTTCAGCAAAGCTTTAATAATCGGTGTACTATAAATAGCCGTTGCGGCCGGATCCCCCGGTCCGTTAGAAAGAAAAATACCATCAGGGGCAAGTGCCATGATTTTCTTTGCCGAATATTTTGCCGGAACAACCGTAATTTTCGTATTCAATCCCGCCAGATGACGCAAAATATTATGCTTAATGCCGTAATCTATCGCAACAATATGCGCCCATTCGGCTTTTTGATATTGTGGATGAACATTTGATGCCATATTTTTTGCGCGCTCATCAAATGAATAAAGTAACTCTTGCCAGCGATAGGATTTATTGCAAGTAACTTTTACAGCCAAATCCAAGCCTGTTAAACCTTGCCATTTGTGAATTTTTGCCAATAATCTTGGAATATTAAAACGCGCCGATAATTTCTGCCTTTGGGCATTTTTTTGTGGAACATAAGCAATCAAAGCGCGTGGGGCTCCTTGGTTGCGAATTTTATGCGTTAATTCTCGTGTATCCAATCCCATAATTGCAATTAATTTATGTTGTTGCAACCATTGCACAAAATCTTGATCATCACGATAATTCGACGCAGGCGTAATCTCACCACAACAGATCATCCCCAGAGCAAATGAACGATGAGTTTCATTATCATCAATATTCGTACCAGCATTGCCAATATGCGGAAAAGTGAAATTAATAATTTGTCCGGCATAAGACGGATCGCTTAAAACTTCTTGATAACCACTCATCGATGTGTTGAAACAAAGCTCACCCACAGCATTGCCAACATAACCTGCACCCTTCCCCCAAAAAACACTGCCATCTTCCAAAATAAGCACAGCATCGGCATCTTTATCTGCGCGATAAGGTTTGTTATTGACGCGTTTTTTGCCGACATTCACCCCTTTTTCTGCGAACAAGGCACCATTTCCAGTGACAAGATCAGCTGAACGAGTATTTTGGTTTCGGTTTAATATTTTAGGCGCATTGGGCATATAATCTAACTTTTTCAAGCAAATCTAACTTTTTTCAAGCAAAAGAATTCCTCTTTGCTTACCCAATATCTGCCCAAGGGTCAAGTTATTTTATTAGATAATAAGATAGCCCAATAACGGCCCAAAATAACAACCATTCGCTCAACGCCTTGCAACAATTCACAAAAAATCATGAATTAGTAAATAATATTATCGCTATATTTACTCAATGCCTGCAACATACGCCCATAATCAAAGGCTTCTTGGCGAATTTTATCGGGCAAACGTTGAAATTTATCTTCATTTTCATCCCTTGGATAATTCACGAGGTTAAAACCAGCTCCAACATCTTGGCTTCCCTGTTGTGAATTTGCTTGTAAATTCTGACGCTTAACCCCATCAGTTTCCGGAGCTTGATAAACCGGAGGAGGGCTATAGCTTTCAGCATTTTTATATGCTGAGAGCAATTGCGCTTCTGAAGGAGGCTCTAACCCATGTTTTTTAGCAATATTACTCAAAAATTCAGAAATTTCAGTTGGAATTTGTGGCTGTAATCGAGCTTTAGATTGAAGAACATTCCCTGATGCTTGTGGCACTATTCCCGCCGGGGAAGATCTAATCTCCCCCGTACGGTTTTCCTGCCCAGCTGGGTCATATTTCAATGAATCACGAAATCGAGGCGTATTTTCATCGTCCAATTTCTGCAAGGCAATTTTTTGCCTAACAATTTGGGGCAATAGGGCATCAATGCCCATTACCCCGCACCTCTTAATTTCGTGTTGTTTTTATTGGACAAATTCTGAAAAAAATAATCTTGAAAATAACCGTGTGGCGGTTTTATTTTACTATTTTGAAATGTAAGCAAAATATAAAAAGCCGAAAATGAAAAATCATTCTTTTGATTCCGAAACATAAATAAAATTACCCTTCAACAAAACATCGATAATAATTTTGGAACAACACCTAACAATATTTGACCACCCATGATCCTAAAATCTAATCAAATATTCTTGTATATTTTGCAATCACCGTGCCAATTTAGGGGGGGTGAAACGATTATTTTAAATAATGATGTAATCGTGCTCGTTTCGTTGCCAAATAAGCGCAATTATCAGCATGTTCATGCTTCGATAATAAAATAACTTCTTCAACAATAATATTACTGGCATTTAAAGCTTCTACTTTTGCCGGATTATTTGTAATTAATTTTACCTTCAAAATGCCCATCTGCTTTAGGATCGCAATCACAAATAAAAAGTTTCGATTGTCAATTGCAAGCCCCAAAGCTAAATTCGCATCCACCGTATCTAACGCATCTTGATCTTGTAAATTATAGGCATGAAGCTTGGCAGCAAGCCCAATAGAGCGCCCCTCTTGGGGCAAATAAAATAAAATACCCATACCTTTTGCTGCAATTATATTCAATGAATCTTGTAGTTGCGCACCACAATCGCAACGACGTGAGCCTAAAACATCTCCGGTAAAACATTCCGAATGCAACCGAATCCATACAGCTTGATCAGATTGTTGGGCAAATTTTTTCGGATCCCCAATCATGATCACCTTCGTTTGCTCAAAACCTGCTTCACCCCCATAAAGTCGCAACCGCGCATCGCCTTGCTCTAAAGGCAAGCGAGCTTCTGCAACTATATAGGGAATCGGCATCTGATTCTTATTTTCCCGTAGACGAGTTTGCGCAACAAGCTTAACAAAAGCAAAACAAGCCGGTCTCATATGCACATTATCAGTAAAATCAACCGCTTGATCGGTAAATATTATTTGCGGATTTTGGGGAAGTTTCGCCAGACAGCGTAGCAAAAATTTCAGGATTTCTTGTTCTGACTCCGAAAGGCAAAAATCTTGAAAAACGTTATCGACAAAACCTTCAAGCTCAATTTCATCATGATCCTTACCCGCCAAACGCGCATAATATAAATCAGCTGGTTTGCTATCATTTTGCCACTGAAAATTTGCAAAACGTGCCTGCAAAACCTGTTCAGGTTCACACCCAGATGCGCATACCAAAAGCCCACCTTGTTCATGGCTGATAAAAAAGGGCAATAATGCTGATAGGTACATTTGCAACTGAGTTTGGAAATCTTGATTCATAACCATCCATTTTTAGTTTCATTATCCATTGAAATCAAATTCATTGTAAAATTATTGTATCGGTTACTTTAATGGGCTTGTGCCCAATTATGACCATACCCAGAATCCACAATAAGCGGCACCGATAAAGCACCACCAGCTTCGATCATTATTTTCGTAAAAATCACACTCATCTCCTCTTGCTCTGCCTGCCCTACTTCAAAAATTAGTTCATCATGAACTTGTAATAACAGCTTAGCGGGTAAATGCTCATCAATAATTTTTTGATGAATGATCACCATAGCTCGCTTAATAATATCAGCAGCACTGCCTTGAATCGGAGCATTAATCGCTTGACGCATCGCATAATTGCGCTTTGCGTGGTTTTTATCATTAATCGCTGGCAAATGAATCTGGCGTCCAAATAAGGTGCGCACAAAACCATCATGGCTTGCCTGTTTTACAGTTTGCTCCATATAATTTTTCAAACCCGGATACCGCACCATGTAAGCATTGATATAATCTTGCGCCTGCGAACGTGAAATCATTAATTGTCGCGCTAAGCCGAATGCTGAAATCCCGTAAATAATACCAAAATTTACCGCCTTGGCATCCCGCCTTTGCGCTGGGGTTACCGCATCTAAGGGAACTTTGAAAACTTCGGATGCGGTAAATTGATGAATATCCTCATCCCTCTTAAATGCATCAATCAAACTTTTAAGCCCGGCAATATGGGCAATTAACCGCAATTCAATTTGCGAATAATCTAGCGATAACAATATTTTCCCTATAGGCGCTATAAAGCCTTTGCGAATATCTTTGCCAAGCGCATCTCGTACCGGAATATTTTGCAAGTTAGGCTCTATCGAAGAGAGCCGTCCGGTTTGTGCCCCTACCATATTAAAATCAGTATGCACCCGCAGATCCTGCGCCTGAAGCAAGGGCAGACTTTCACTATAGGTAGAGCGCAATTTGCTAATATGACGCCAATTTTGTAGCAATCCAGCAATCAGATGTCCTTCAAGGACCAGTTTGTCCAGCAGGTCATTATCCGTACTATATTGTCCGGTTTTGGTTTTACGACCATAAGGCAATCCCATTTTTTCAAACAAAATAACGCCTAATTGCTTTGGAGATGCAATGTTAAATTCTTCTTTTGTTAGCTGAAAAATTTCTGCTGAAAGCTGAGTTAGCTGCTTTGCAAAATTTGCGCTTAATTTTTGCAAATAAGGTGCATCTAATAAAATACCCTGACATTCCATCGCAAATAAAACTTGGATTAAAGGGATTTCCATTGTTTGATACAGGCTGTACAAACCTTGTTGACATAAACGCGGTAAAAAAAATTGATAAAGTCGCAATATGGTGGCGCAATCATTTGTAGCGATTCTTATCGCTTCTTCGATCGGTAAAGCAGCAAAATCGATCTTATCAGAAATTCGCTCTTCTCTCCCATAGGCGGAAAGCTCTTCAGCATGAAAATTGATGAGCTCCTGAAATTTATGCCCATGCTTGCCAGCATCTAGCACAAAAGACATCAACATAATATCTGCAACCGCAACGATCTCAACCTCTAAGATCGATGCAAACAGATGCCAAGTTTTCTTGAAATTATAACCAATTTTTATGATTGCCTGATCTTCAAAAATCTGCCCACAAAAAGAAAGCGCAGCAATTTTATCGATCTGCCCACCTTGCAATTGCCTTTCAGGTTCCAATAGCTTTGCCAATAATTCTCCCTGATTTTTTTCTGAGCCAGCAACTTCATGCTCATTACCATCAGCATCACTTGTTCGATAATGCCCAAGGGGTAAATAAAAGCGACGCTGATGGCAAAGCACAAACGCAATTCCAGCAATTTCACCTGTTTTGCCAAGGCATAGATGCAACGCTACCATCCCTTCTTTGTTGATTTCAACGCGCAAAGCTTGCAATTGTGTCATATCGCAAATCCATTGCGGTTGAATGATATGCACCCAATCTTCCAAATTTCTACCCTGCTCACCAATTGGGTAATCCACCCCGTAAGATCCATCTGGGGTTTGAAAATAATGCATTAAACTTTTGAAGCCATGCTTTTGCGTAAATTTCAGCGCAATTTCTGGCAAAATATCGGACATAACACTAAATTTTACCTCTGCCACATTTGGCACATTTTGCTGTAAAGTTACTAATTGACGACTAATATCGGCAAATTCACGAAATTTGATTAAATTTTCGCGCCTTTTCGGTTGCTTGATTGTATCGGCTTGCGCCAGTAAATTATCCAAATTACCATATTCATTGATCAATAAAGCAGCAGTTTTAATTCCAATTCCAACTGCACCGGGAATATTATCGGTACTATCCCCCGCAAGTGCCTGCACATCAATTACTTTATCAGGCAACACCCCGAATCGTTCTAACACTTGTTGCGACATTATTGTTTTATTCTTCATCGGATCATACAAACTAATATTCTCTGCAACCAGTTGCATTAAATCCTTATCAGAAGAAATAATTACCACCTGTTTATTTTGCTGGCTAGCATTTTGCGCCAAAGTGGCGATAATATCGTCCGCTTCATAATTCTCAGCTTCAATCAAGGGTAAATTCAAGGCGCGAGTAGCCTCACGCACCAAAGCAAATTGTGGAATCAAATCATCCGGAGGGGCTCCTCGATTGGCTTTATACTCTGGGTAAAGCTCGTTTCGAAATGTTTTGCGGGCATGATCAAACACAACCGCCATATAATTTTTGGTATAATCTTGCCGTAATTTCAAAATCATTTTGAAAAAACCATAAACCGCATTTACGGGGATGTTTTCAGGGTTATTCATAGGGGGAAGCCCATAATAGGCCCGAAAAATATAGCCTGAGCCATCTATTAAAACCACCTTATTATCTACCATCATTCTCTCTTTTGCCAATTACCTTGTAAAAAACATCAAATTTACCCATGACATTATCAGAAAATTACGCTAAACATAAAGCATAATCAGCATCATTTGTAAGGATTTCTAAACCTCATGAAAAAATCATCTGTTAAGATGAGCCGTTATTTTGTTCCCACGCTACGCGAAGAACCTACCGAAGCCGCCATTATCTCGCATCGTTATATGCTTCGTAGCGGTTTGGTGCGCCAAAATAGTGCTGGTATTTATAGCTGGTTGCCTATGGGGCTTAGGGTATTGAATAAAATTGCAGATATTGTAAGGCAAGAACAAGATCAAGCCGGTTTTTTGGAAGTTTTAATGCCAACCATTCAAGATGCCGAATTATGGCAACAATCAGGGCGTTATGATAGCTATGGCAAAGAAATGCTAAGAATTCAAGATCGTCATAGCCGAGAATTGCTCTATGGCCCCACAAACGAAGAAATTATTACCCATATTGTCGCGCAAAATATTACCAGCTACAAAGAATTACCTTTAACCCTATACCAAATTCAATGGAAATTTCGTGATGAGATTCGCCCTCGTTTTGGCGTAATGCGTGGGCGTGAGTTTTTAATGAAAGATGCTTATTCTTTTGATGTTAGTGCGCAAGCAGCACAAGCAACCTATCATAATGTATTTGCTAGCTATTTGCGCATTTTTGCTCGCCTTGGGCTTAAACCCATTCCTATGCGCGCTGAAACAGGCCCTATTGGTGGCAATAAATCACACGAATTTATTGTGATCGCTCCCACAGGCGAAAGTACGGTTTATTGTCATGCTGATCTGCTAGATTTTGATCCTCTAGAGATCACAACGGATGATAATCGCGCCGATGTTTTTACGCGTTGGACAAAACTTTATGCCGCAACAGAAGATATGCACCAGCCAGATGTTTTTGCAGAAAAAGTTCCAAAAGCCAAACAAATTGAAGCGCGAGGCATTGAAGTTGGGCATATTTTTTATTTTGCCGATAAATATTCTAAAGACTTAAAAGCAGAAATTACCCTACCCGATGGCAAAATTGTGCCCCTATTAATGGGTTCATATGGTGTTGGCATCTCGCGCCTTGTGGGTGCATTAATCGAAGCTTTCCATGATGATAAGGGCATTATTTGGCCAAAATCAGTTGCACCGTTTGATGCTTCTTTAATTAATCTTACCCCTGATAATCCCGATATTACTGCCTATTGCGAGCAATTATTTGGCAAACTTGATCGGGCTGGCCTTGAAATTTTATACGATGAGCGCACCCAGCGTCCTGGCATGAAATTTGCCGAACATGACCTCATCGGTTTGCCACTGCAAATTATCATTGGTGCGCGTGGATTCTCAGAATCACAAGCTGAAATAAAAGACCGTACCACAGGAAAAATTGAAAAAATTCCATTCACCAATCTTGAAGATTATATGATATCGAGCAGCAGAAAAAATGAATCTTAATCATTTGTACAATAAAATAACCTTAACCCCTCTGCATCAGCTAGAGCATCAAGATATATGCGTATTTTAGAAATCAAAAATCAACAAATTATAAGTTTAATATTTTTATGAAATTAGCCCTTTTCATTGCTTTTCGTTATCTTCGCGCGCGCAACCGCGAACGCTTTATCTCGGTTATTGCGTTATTTGCCTTTTTAGGAATTTTTTTGGGTGTGGCAACTTTAATTATTGTTACCTCGGTGATGAATGGTTTTCGTGATAATCTTTACGAGCGGATCTTAGGCATGAATGGACATATCACCATCTTTGCCTATCAAGGGCAACGAATCTCGGATTTTGCTAATCTTCAAAAGCAACTTTTACAAGACCCTAATATTTTAGCTGCCACCCCGGTAATCCAATCCGAAACTTTGCTCAGTAGCAACAAAATATCTGATGGAGCCTATATTAAAGGCATTCGTCCGGAAGATTTTGCCCAGCGTGAATTTTTTACCCGTGCACTTAAAGGCACCACTCAAAATGAAGCTATCCAAATTTTAACAGATCATAAAGTGCTCATCGGCATCCAAATGGCGCGTTATTTTAATTTGGATGTTGGTGATAAAATAACGCTTTATTCCCCTTTTGGGCATAATACCGCCTTTGGAATTTTGCCTAAATTGGTGAAAGTAGAAATTGGTGGCATTTTTGCCTTTGATATGTTTGAATATGATCGCAATTTTATTTTTATGAACCTAACCCAAGCGCAAAAATTTTTCAATCAAACCGATGGTGTCTCCCGAATTGAATTGGTGACCCCGCACCCTGATATTGCCTTGCGCCATAATGAAAAAATCAATCAACAATTGCCCCGCAATTTATATAGTTTGCATTGGCTTGAATTTAATGGCTCGCTTTATCAAGCCATCGAAATTGAACGGCGCGTTACGTACATTGTTTTAACTTTGGTGGTACTGATTGCTGCGCTTAATATTATTAGCGCGCAAATTATGTTGGTAAAAGAAAAAGCCAGATCCATTGCCATTTTACGTTCTATGGGTGCACGCAATCAAACAATTTTGTATATTTTCACTTTCACCGGTGCCTTTATCGGGCTTAGCGGAACGTTCTTTGGTAGCATTGCCGGTGTTTTAATCGCACAAAATATCGATGTGTTGCGTCGGTTTGTTGAAAGCTTGCTGTCAATTTCACTGTTTAATCAAAATTTATATCATCTAGAAAATTTACCTTCCCAGCTGAATAACACCCAAACCATGATCACGATCCTTATGGCACTTGCCGTTACCACCCTAGCCGCACTGTACCCAGCGCGCCGAGCAATGAAACTTAATCCTGTTGATATTTTACGCTATGAATAACCCCATGAATAATTTGGCACTTACACTTACGAAAATTTGCAAAACATTTCAAACCCAACAAGGCTTGCTAACGATTTTGCAAGATTTAGAGCTGAAAGTGAAAATGGATGAAATTGTTGCGATTATCGCCCCTTCAGGTGCCGGAAAATCTACTTTGCTTCACATTGCTGGACTCATGGATGTTCCTGATCATGGTGATGTGATCATAAATTCGCTCCATACCAATCACTTAAACGATACCGCCAGGGCCAAGATCCGGGGCAGACAAATTGGCTATGTCTACCAGCAACATCATTTGTTAAGCGAATTTACCGCACTGGAAAATGTAATGATGCCCTTGCTAATTGCCGGAGAAAACTATCATGACGCCAGCCTAATTGCTCAGGATATTTTGGCGCAAATGCAATTAACCAAGCGCCAAGCCCACCGCCCCGATTCCTTATCAGGCGGAGAGAAACAACGCATTGCCATTGCCCGCGCAATGATTGTCAACCCTGCTTTGTTACTTGCCGATGAACCTACAGGGAATTTAGATCCAGACACCAGCAACGCGGTTTTTACCCATATGGTGGCATCGCTACGCGCCCGCAAAGCTGCCGGATTAATTGTGACCCATAATCATAAATTAGCCAGCCGATTGGATGTAATTTATCAGCTAAATAAAGGGAAATTAGAAATGATAACGGCCAATCAATTGCAAATTTGATGTTCTTTTGCCGACTGATAAATCATTTACAAGAAACCCTATAAGAAAAAAAATCTCGCATAAATTGTAATGATTGCAAAAAATCTCTGCTCAAAAATTTAATCAGACCGCTACACAGCTTTTCTTGCCCGAATGCTTTGAAAAGTAATAATATTACGATCATCGGTCCAGAAAATATCAATATCCAAATCAACATCAAAAAGTAGCAAGGTAAAATAATACTGCATTTCGTTCCCCACCAAAACCTCTTTTTGTTTTGGTAAGAGGTCACCAGAATAAAAATAATCCTCCATAGCTCTTAACATAGAATCCAAAAACTGATCTGTAACAACCTTTGATTTTAAAAGCTCACCTATTCGTTTTTCAAAATTAACATGATACTTAATAGTTTTTTTGGATGTCACGTGCCTCTGCTTCTACCCATTTCATGGTCTCTGCCGTTGGTTCTTTCGAAAATTCCAACAATGTCATCGAAATTGGCATTTCCCTACCCATTTCCGCATTACACCAACAAAAATCATGCGATAATTCGCTGATTTCATTTGCGCTATAATGGTTAATAATTGCATCGGCAACTTCATCGATCATTGCTATTTCTTCCCCAGAAATCCCTGCCATATCAGGCTGCGTCTCACAATGATACGTTTTTTTTTGAAAAGAATGAGGCAACTCTATTTGAACTGTAACGGTTCCTGCTTTTTCCAATTCATTGATTAAATCATAAAACCCGGGCAACATTGGCCCCCGTTGGCGTTTCATATAATAAGATAAGGTCGTTAAAGATTGCTGATGTTTATGAAACCAATATTTATCTGCAAACCAAAAAATTTTATTTAATTTAGTCGCACCAAAATTACGATCGCCCTTATATTTATGGCAAACATAATGAATTAATTTTTTTAATTTTTCTTTATCAAATTTTTGTTCTGGCAAAGGATCAATGCCCAATAAAGCCTCTATCCTGCTTTTATTACCAGTATCTGCGTAACTACCCATGATAACGAAATAACCTCACTCCTAAAAGATATATTTTGTATCTAGTCTCTAGTGTAACATATTGTACGAAAAGTCAATAGCTAAATCTTATTTTGGAGGCGCGAGCCGGAATCGAACCGGCATACAAGGATTTGCAGTCCTCTGCGTAACCACTCCGCCATCGCGCCTGAAACCAAAAACTTCCTATTTGATTTGAGCAATTTTTCAAAGCAAAATGAAAACCATCAATGCCAATCACAAACACCCAATTGAGTAGCGCAATATTAGTAGCGCAATTTTCCCCCAAGAGCAAGAACATTTCCGAGAAAGAGCCTTTCCGGCAAAATACTTCCTGGCAAAACAACCACGCTTAGAAAAAGCATTGCCAAAAAACATTTCCCTCAGCTTGCCACCCTAATTTTCTGTTTTTCACATGGATCACAAATTCATTTGTCTGACTCTAAAATATCGCCATACTCACGCGTAACTTCTTCCACAGTGCCTAAATATCTAAACGACCAGCGAATAATCGTATTTTTCGATAAGGTTTTCCCGCTCAAAACCAATTGACGATTGCGATAAATTACCGCATGATCTGGGCTATAGATTGAAGGCTCAATCGTAAAATCAGCACCTTCATAAAAAAACTGACAAAGATGGCTTTGATCAATTTCTAAAAAAACATCTCGCCCTTGAACGCGCACCCGTACCCAATGTGAAAGATGAAAGCGAATCTGGAATGGATAACTAGCACCGGCAATCAAACTATCTTCACCGGTAATTTTTGCCTCGCTAACCTGCATATAAATATTACGTTCTACTAAAGTTCTAGATGAACGGATATAACCATTATGCTGAGCGCGAATTAAAATATGTCCTTCTTCCTCGCGACGCGTACTGATACATTTTGCCCTACGGCTGGCATAGCGCCGCAATGACGAGGCATTATACCCACCAACCACAATCGTAGAATGCGCCATCGTACCCCGCTGCACGTGACTCCAATAAGGATTAGCATGATTGTTAAAACTACCACAGCTAACAATCACAGGATACCCCATAACCATAACTTCAATACCAAGCGAGCTTGCATGTAACCGATAACTATGAGGATTATCAGGCATATCGCCTACATCTAGTAAGCATTCGATCTGTTGATTATTAAGCAATTCAAACCCGCTATGCGGTGCCGATTTCAATGCACGCGGCAATCTACCATCTGGAACCGCATATTCTAGCAATCGTTCAATATCGGCTTTATTCCCAGCACCAGAACCATTAAACATATAAAACCCACCATCAGCACGACGCATCATGCGCAAAAATGGCACCATACGATCAATGGTTGCTGAGATTTTTTCAGGCAAGCTACGCTGATCCCGAATAAACAAATCATACAGGATACACAGCCATTGCAGAATTTTACTATGCGTTTTCGCATTGCGCTCAACATGTCCACCATCTGCAAAAATTTGCTTATTTAAATTTTCTACCAACCGAATTAAATGATATTTTAAAATATTATCCTGCTCTGAACGACACAACATCGCAATCACCAACGTAATTTCCGCAGTAAGACGACACGAACCTCGCATCTCCCAATGAGCAACCTGTTTGAGATGACGATAATGCTGATACAGCAAACTATGAAACCGTTTAATATTTTTATCGCTCATCTTGTGGGTGATTTTTCGGTAATGTGCCAGCAAATAATATAATCTTGTTCCCGTAATATCACTGCGCCATGCTGGCAGTGACCATTGCTTATTGTGCTTCGTCCAATCTGCAATCAAATAACGCATACGTTCATGCGCATTGGGGTCAGAACTAAGAGCAAGATGGGTGAGCCAAGCAAAACTATGCATTTGTTCGCGCCAAATATGCGATGCCGCCACCGGATCCCATAATCTATGCGATATCTGTAATTTTTCGCCATGAAAAACATAAATATCCGCCAATAATTCTTGGGTAACCTTCGGATCTATAGATTCTAAACAAATTGGCACATACGAGGCTCGCATTTGCGCATGCCTTGAATGCCATTGCAAATAACCCGGAATAATAAATAATAAATAAGCAAAAATATGGCGACAATAATGCACACAATCTAACCACACTAAAAATACCGAGAAAAACATAGCTCACTATAATCAAGCCCACAAAAACTGGCAAGGGAATAAGGCAGAAAAGCAATAGCAGAATTTTATGGGTTATCATATCAATACCAGCCGATTGGCAAATTACCCACGCTTTTGAAATTTACGCGAAGCCTAGCGATATTGATTATACGCAATCGGTTTTTTATACATGAGCCCAATATCGGTATTCTTGGTGATGGGATTATATTCCGCCCGCAAGGTGAGCCCTTTCCAGAAACTATATTCAAACCCGGCAGGGATATTTTCTCTAGCCAGCTTTGTTTTGCCATTGCCGGTCGCCTCAGTCAAAAAAGGCGCAAGAACTCTGCTGGCTGTGTAACAATAACGACGGGTGCTAGAGGGAAAAGGCATTTCGCAAAATCTATAACCATAGGCACCTTGGACATCGCCATCAAGAAATTGCTTGTAACTGCCGATTTTTGCATAAGCTGAAAATCCCTTATATTGCAAATAATCATATTTCCAATAGACCCCAGCGCCAACGCCTTTAATCATAAAGCTACTTTCTTGGATGAATTGATATTCTTGCCGATCCAGGGTAAATTTATCACCCTTATTAAAGTGGTAGGTTTTTTGCCCAAAATTATTTAAGATAAATTCATATGAGAGACGTTTATTGATCAGAAAACCAAAAAATAAACTTTTTCCTGGTTTATTGGTAATTGTTGGTGGCGTTTGCGGAACAATAATATGTTTTTGATTGTTAACTCTAAATATATCGATACTCTCTAATTTGAACTGAGTATTGTAAAAATAATCATTCACCAGGCTTACACCCACATAATCAGATTGAAACCCATTTGCATTTTCTTTTCCATATTGATTACCGGCATAATCATTGCGTACAATGTCTTTTTTAACCATGAGCTCAGCTTCTATACTCTTCGTAAATGGACTATATTCAGCCCGTAACGCAATATTGCTACGATTAAACAATTGATATTCTATGCCCAAAAGTGTACTCACCCTAAAATCATTATCAGCATTGCCATTGCCAGTAGCATAAGCTCCATAGATTAGGGAATGTTCTAAACAAGGAAAATATATAATTCTATAACGATACCTCTGCTGAGAAGAATCATAATATCTTTCCATACCACCATAGCAGCTGGCTTCACGTGCAAAACCACCATCTATCGTAGCATTAAGCGAGGTGATTAGTACCCCACCTGCCTTCATATAGGAAGATATTTTTTTATATTGGAAGAAATCATATTTCGCAAATAATCCAAAACCACTTCCCCCTGCCGTTAGCGTGGTATCTGTAGAGAATTGATAAGGTTCATCATCTAACGTAAAACGATCACCCTGTTTAAAATGAGCGGTTTTCCGACCCAGATCGCTATAAGTGATTTCATATGCCCAGGGTTTGCGCGTTGCCAAACCCAAAAATATTTCGTTGCCCACCTTATAGATAATTCTTGGTGGTGTTTGCGGAACAATTATGCTGCTAACATTACTATCGGAAATAAAACCTTCTAGCCCAAATTCAGCATCACGAAAATAATCTGTGCGTTTGATCCCCAGATAGGCAAACCTGAATCTTTTTGCTTTTGCATTTTCGGCAATGGCTCGAGACACAAGATCCTGCCTCATTTCTGCCTTATTTGCACGCTTTCGAAGCGCGATATCTTGTAGAAATTCGTGAAACCGATCTTGATTGCGTGCAATTGGCTTTCTGTAAAATAAACCCACACTCCCATTTTTTGCAAGAGGGTTATATTCGGCCCGTAAACCCAACCCCACGAAACAAAGCATAATCAAAACCAACGGATAAATGAAAAGGGAAATAAAAAAAAAGGTTATCAGCCGCATAGCCGGTGCCACTCACTGTAAACGAGTCAATCTGTCGTGAGCAAAAAATGCTGTCACTGCAATTTACTAATTGGTAAGAACCAGACCCACCCGTCTCAATAAAAGATAAAACACCGCCGATTCGAATATGAGTAGATATTTTCTGCCCCCGAAAATGATCATATTTCCACACCAACCCGGCGCCATCACCACCCACTTTAATTAAACTATCCTCAGCAAAGATATATTCTTTCCCATCTAGCGTAAATTTATCACCCGCGCTAAACTGGTAAGTTTTTTCGCCAAAATCGTTCAAAACCCACTCATACGACCAATGCTTGTTAATGACATGACCAAAAAACAATTCTTTGCCCGTAACATTTGTAATTCTTGCCGGCATCTCAGAAATCACCTTGGTAGAGGAAGAACTACCATCAAAATCATTTCCAAGAGCCGGACGTAGTTGTAATTCAGACTTACCAAAATAATCCGTGAAAATAGCACCATAATAATCAATGCTAAGCCTTTTTCTCTTGAACTTCTCGCCCCCACTGGCTGAAATGACCGGATCACGCTCATCTTCTTGCACTACCAGATCATCGACTACAACATCATACTCATCTTCTTGAATTTCTAGCTCTTGCGCATAAATCCCAACCGAAAAAAGCAATAATACCAATAGTATCACAAAATTGCGATTAAATTTCACCAAATCTTAAATTCCTGCCTTAAAATAAAATCTACAATAAAGCAACTTACCAAACAACATGAATCCAGAAAAATGCCCAAACGACAATATTTTGGGGTAACGACATTTGCACGATAATATTTAACGCCGATATTAATTACGCGCAATCGCTTTTTTATACATAACACCAACATCCGTGCTTTCGGCAACCGGGTTATATTCCGCTCGCAAGGTGAGCCCTTTCCAAAGAGTATATTCAATACCTGCCGGCCAATTTAGCTAGAAAAATTTACTTTCATCACCATTACCGGTAACAGTAGGGTAATTAATAAGATCTTTGCAATCACCAAAAGTAGCCATGCAACCAGTTACTAATTCATAGCCACCGTTTCCATTAACAGAGTTGAATTGCATCAAACCACCTATTTTGGCATAGGCAGAAATTTTTTCCACTGCAAATAATCAAATTTCCAAAACAACCCCGTGCCAATACTACCAATTTCCATCTCACTATCTTCAGTAAATCTATAATCTTGCCCATTCAGCTTAAATTTATCCCCTTTTTTAAATTGATAGCTTTTCTTCCCAAAAGAATTGAAACTCATTTCAAGCGACCAACGTTTACTTAAGACGGATCCCAAAAATAATTCTGTACCTTTGCTACTGGTAACCACCGGTGGCGTTTCTGGAACAATAAGATAAGTTGTATCATCAAACCTAGTAAAATACCCATCCGAGGAAATTTCTGAAATCAGAATTATCGAAATAATCAGCGCGAATAACACCATAATAATCAGAGTTTAACCCTGCTTCAAGAATGTCACGAGCCAATTCAATTTGTTGTTCAAGCTCAGCTTCTTGTTGCGCATAAACCTCAACCGAAAAAAGCAACAATGCCAATAGCATTACAAGCTTACGATAATTTTTCATTTCCATCCCTCACTCTATTTTATAATGCCATGCCCCGAACATTAAAAAGCAAAAAACAACCGAAACGATATCACAGCTATATTAATATTAATAGGGCACGACTATAATTTCCATAACAAGCCATAACGATAATCCTCTATTGGCATGATTGGCTGAATCCGATATAAAGATCATTATGAAACCCAACCCTTCCTTTGGCAAAAATATTGGCAATATCAGCCTGCTCACCTTGATCAGCAGGATCATGGGGTTTGGCCGCGATTTATTAATGGCAAGCTTATTTGGCAATTCGATCGCTGCCGATGTTTTCCTGTTTGCCTATCGTTTTCCGGCCTTATTGCGCACTTTACTGATTGAAGAGGGTTTTCAAGCCGCCTTCATCCCAATTTATACCGAACTTGCCCCGACAAAACTTACCGAGCGCCAAACCACACAGCAAAGCATAGCGCAACAAGAATTTACCGCAACCATTTTAGGGGCCATTATTACAGTCACCCTAATCATCTTGCTACCTATCATGATTTTCATGCCCGAGATTATGCAATTATTGGCACCTGATTTCAAACAACGCGACCAGGCTTTTGAACTGTTAATTATCTTAACGCGTATTTTATTTGGTTATTTTTTATTTTTAAGCATTAGCGCGGTGTTCATCAACCTGCTACAAGCCCATCAAAGATTCATCGCCGCTGCGATCATGCCGATAATTTTAAGCACAATCCTTGTAGGTGCCTTGATCTTGATTGCCCTGTTCCCCCAGCATCCTTGGATTCATTATTGGCAAGATTCTATTATTTGGCTTGCCCTGGCAGTTTTACTTGCTGGCATTCTGCAAGTAATTTTCATTATCAGCGCAACCAGGCTGGCTGCTTTGCGTTTCAAATTCACTTTTTCTAAAATGATGCGCCCTTTATTGCTGAGATTTTTGCAAAAAATGCTTCCCGTGCTCCTTGCCAAAAGCACAGTTCAGCTTAATTTTTTAATTAATCAATTGCTAATTGTAGCAACAGTTTCCGGGGCTTTATCCACTTTCTATTATGCAGAACGGATGATGCATTTGCCAATTGGCATTTTTATTATCGCCATTACCACCGTTTTACTGCCACATCTCACCACCCATATTCATCAAAACAACCCAGAGGCTAGTCTTGATGCCAAGAATCGTGCCTTTATCTGGGCTTTTTTCCTTTCGATGCCGGCAATGCTTGCCTTTATGCTATTAAATCAACCCCTGATGCTAACATTATTTCAACGCGGGGCTTTCAGCGTTGATGCTGCCTTGAAAAGCGCGTTGATTCTTTTATTATTCGCACCATCGATCCCCTTTATTGGAATGTTGAAAATTCAAACCACAATCTTATTTGCGCATCAAGATACAAAAACCCCGATGCTGGTTACCCTATGGGGGGCAGGTCTTAATATTATCCTCGCGATCACCTTCATTAAACTTATGTCTTATCCAGGTGCTGCCCTAGCCTCTACCCTATCATTAATTACGCAATCTTTTGTATTTATGTTCATTCTGCACCGCAGAAAGCTTTACATTCTCTCGCCAATGCTCTGCAAAAATTTCTGTAAAATTACCCTGGCTTGCATCGTTATGGCCGGAATCCTATTCACCCTATCCCCCAATATTCAGCTTTGGATTGAATATTCCTTTCCCATGCGTTTTTTTACATTACTTGCCTTGATTTTTATTGGATTTCTTGCCTATATGGTAACGATCATTCTCCTTGGAATGTTCACCTTTACTGATTTGAAAAATTTTAGCAAAAAAACTTAAACATGGACCGTATATTTTCTGGGATTCAACCCACTGGCAATTTACATCTTGGTAATTATCTTGGTGC
This sequence comes from Alphaproteobacteria bacterium, assembly GCA_965206365.1. Taxonomy (GTDB): domain Bacteria; phylum Pseudomonadota; class Alphaproteobacteria; order JABAAW01; family JAHZMA01; genus CBDBJL01. The sequence goes on along the minus strand of CBDBJL010000007.1, from coordinate 11,415 downwards.
AATTCGCAATTGGGTGCAAATGCAAAATACCGAGCAAGAAACTTTATTTTGTTTGGTAGATTTACATGCAATTACCACTTACCAAAACCCGCAAAAATTACAACAAAATATATTGGATATGACCGCAACCCTATTGGCTTGTGGCATCAACCCACAAAAATCAACCCTATTTGTTCAATCCGCAAATCCGCATCATACCGAGTTATGTTGGTTGTTAAGCTCAATCGCGCGGATGGGTTGGTTGAATCGGATGACCCAATTTAAAGAAAAAGCTGGCAAAGATCGTGAAAATGCTTCGATCGGGCTCTATATCTACCCGATTTTAATGGCAGCAGATATTTTACTTTATCATGCCAATATTGTTCCTGTAGGCGAGGATCAAACCCAACATTTAGAGCTTACCCGCGATATTGCCCAAAAATTTAATCATGATTACGGGCAAGAATTCTTTCCTTATGTGCGAACTGATTTGCAAAAAATTGCCACCAGAATCATGTCGCTTCGCGATGGCACCAGCAAAATGTCAAAATCCGCACCCTCAGATATGACCCGAATTTTCCTAAGCGATCATGCAGATCGCATTGCAGAAAAAATTAAAAAAGCCAAAACCGATGCTCTCCCTTTACCCGATAATATCACCGAATTTACCGAACGTGCTGAAGCCAAAAATTTAATGATCATTTATGCAGCAATTAGTGGTATTAGTTTCCAAGATGCTGCTGAAAAATGGGCTGGCAAAAAATTTTCAGCATTCAAACCTGCCCTAAGCGATTTGCTCATCGCTCATATTTGCCCTATTGGCGCAGAAATTAAAAAAATACAAGCCGATGAAACGAATTTAAGGCAAATTCTTGCCAAGGGAGCTGAAAAAGCCCAAAGCCTATCCCTACCGATCATCGAGCAAACCCGCAAAATCATCGGTGTACAGAAAATGTAATTCCTAATGAGACCCTAACATTTACAATGAGAGCTTAAATTTGTTGCGCCTTTAATTTATTGTGTGTTTCTCATTTACATTCTTAATTATTTTGCATTTTCAATTATTCAGTACTTTTAACAGCAGATCTACATCTTTTTGCAAAACATTATCGGATATACTTAGCTCTTCAATTTTCTTAATCGCATGCATAACCGTGGTGTGATCGCGTCCACCAAATTTCCTACCAATTTCGGGTAATGAGCGACTGGTCAATTGCTTTGCCAAATACATCGCAACTTGCCTAGGGCGAGCGACAATTCGGCTACGGCGCGCCGACGACATTTCTGCCGATTTGATACCATAATGTTCTGAAACCCGTTTTTGAATATCATCAATCGTAATCCGACGCTGGTGACTAATTAACAAATCATGCAATAATTCTTTTGCCCGCGTTAAGGTGGTGATAGAATTACTAATATCGCAATGAACCAGCAAGCGATTTAACGCACCCTCTAATTCACGAATATTTTTGGTAATATTTTCTGCTAAAAAATTTGAGATTTCATCGGGCAATTGCGTTTTTTGCTCTGCCAATTTTGCTTGTAATATTGAAAGCCTTAATTCAAAATCTGTTTTTTCAATCCCGGTAACCAACCCACCAGAAAGTCTTGATTTTAAGGCCTCGCTTAAACCGTCAATTTCATTCGCAGGACGATCAGCACTCACAACAATCCGTTTCCCCTCCTCGAGCAACAAATTGAAAATCTGTAACAATTCACGTTGAGTTGCCTCACGCCCTAAAATGAAATGAATATCATCTAGTAACAATAAATCCACCGAATGATAAAATTCCTTAAATGCAGGGATATCCTTCTCGCGCAAAGCACGAACAAAATGTTGCATAAATTTTTCAACTGAAAGAAAAATAATTCTAAAATCACCATTTTGTTTTTGGGTTTCTTGCGCAATGGCGTGTAACAAATGAGTTTTGCCCATACCAACACCGCTATAAATAAATAATGGATTCAATGTGCGTTCCCATGAATGCGAAAAACGCAATGCGACATCCCGCGCAAATGAATTCGCCTTGCCAGAAACAAAATTATTAAAGGTGAAATCTTTGTTCAAATTCGTAGAAAATTTCCTAACCTCATTTTGCATAATACGTTGTGGCATCATACCATTATACCCTACGCCGGAAGGCTTAACCAACTCACTTTCTTCTGCGGCACTTAAAAAAATTTGTTCTACTGCTGGATTTAATGAATACCAAATACATTGAATTCGGGTTAAATAATTTTTCTTCACCCATTGTTCAATTTGAGTATTGGGAGCAATCAAATTAATGGCGTTATTACTATGCCCTTCTAAAGTAAGAACTTTCAGCCATTGGTTAAAGGCACTTTCTCCTACTTCACCACGAACAATTGCACGAATCCGTGTCCATTGTTGTTCTACTCGATGCGAACTCATTTTATAATTCAATACCTCAAAAATAACAAAACCTACACAAAATTATGTAAATTCCTTTATCACTCAAATCAAAAAATCAATAGAGTGAGTGAAAAATTCAACCGCGCCAAATGAATATAAAATACTGATAATTTTTCATCAAAACGTAGCCACACCATGCTGATAATTATTTACGTAATAACTGCGAATTCAAATCTTTTTTCATGCAAGAGCAGAGTTACAAAATATCGGCATAAGTGCAAGTGAGATATTTACGATTTATGATAAAAAAAATCTTGACTCACGAACAGCGAGAGAAAGACCGTAGATCCATAGTAAATATTGCGATAAAATATTTTAACCAATTGATATTAAAGAATATTATTAAAAATATCGCAAATAAAGAATCGGTTCACTTATCTAAGGAAACTAAATCATTATTGTGCTTAAAAGAGCTAGCTGTTTGAAAAAAATAACAGAATCACTTATAAATGATTCTAGGAAACCAAATAATTGAATTAAAAAAAATATTAAAAATATCCTTTATAAAAATAAATTATCGATTTTTATGCCATCTTCCTAAAAAAAAATCTATTTTATCCAGATAAATTCTTATTTTATTAGCAATTTTATTCGCAAAAAACGAATCATCACGATCTGAAAAATACGCATAAATAAAAGCTAAAAAAAATACTAAAGGTTGTTTACATTTTTTTATAATAGAATTATTTTGCATCAATAGTAATTTTTACTTTAATATTTAAGGGGAGCACCATCGGCAAAAAACAAATTATGGCGTAATACTTCGTAAGGATTCCGCGAAAGCTGTTGCCAACTCTGATTTTGGCTAACAAAATCATGCATTGAACGATAAATTTTAGCAAAATCAGCATTCTTCTTAGATTCTTCAGCCACCACAACCTGCCAAAAACGTGCCATAGAAGTCACCATAGAAGCTGGAAATTCACGCAACACAACTTTTTGTTCACGTACCAAACGCCGAATTGCTAAGCGATTAGCTTCACCATTGATTGCTATTAAACTCTGTAATTCAGCCATTGCAGCTGTGCGAATAATTTCTTGATCTGTATCTGATAATCCTGCCCAACGAATCGTTCTTAAAGAAAGTTGGTAAATTTGTACAGGTGCATGAAAAGCTGGCGAGAAATAGTGCGTGGCAACCTTATTCAAACCAAAAGCTTCATCATAGACAGGATCTCCAAAAATCACACCCTCAATTTTTCCTGATTGCAATGCCGAAAAAACATTCTTGTCATCATATTGATACACTTTCGCCCCAGCACGGCGATAAAGCAACGCTGGCAATCCTCTGGCCGCGATCGATACTTTATCCAAATCACCCACCGAAAAAATTTCATCCGAAAACCACCCTCCCATCTGCCCTAAAGATGCGCCAACCGCAAAAGGTATGATATCGATTGGTTTGTGAATATTGCGCCAGATCTCATAACCACCACCAGAGCTTAGCCATTGTTGCAGCTCTTCCGCATTAGGTCCAAAAGGTTGTGCTGAGAAAAGCAAATTGGCTGGAATTTTCTTTGCCCAAACATCCGGCAGCGAATAAATGCCGTCGGCTTCACCCGCCATAAATTTTTTTACCATCTCGCTAGTAGTCAACTCTTTACTATCTATATAATCAATTGTAAGCTGCCCCGCACTCAGCGTATGAACTCGTTTTTGCAGAGAGATAGCTCCACTACCAGCTCCTGGAAAATGTTTTTCCCATGTTAAAAAGATTTTTAACACCCGATGCGAACTTAAATTCTTCTTACTAAGATCACGATTTTGCTGAATTTTAAGCCCAAGAGCACCGCCAAATGCACCTAACATCATACCCGAAACTGTTCCTAATCCAGTTTGAAGTAAATTTCGACGTGAAATTTGTTTCGTGTTTTTTTTCTCTTCCGTCATTTCTCAAATTCCATTTCTATTCATTCGCTAAATATAGCCCCTTCTTGCCAATTACTATCAAATATTAGGCGAGCGTAACTTTCTATACCATTGATTTTATCTCTTTTCCCCTTTATTCTTAACATAGTGACAAAAAAATTTAAGTAAAGATTAATTTATGGTAAATGCACAAGAAAAATTAGATCAACTTACAGCAAAAATCACTCAAATCAAACAAACCCAACCTAACCTTGCCAGCAAGAAAACCCAGATCATTGCTGTGAGTAAAACCATGGCTCGCGAGCATATTATTCCTTTTATTCAAGCAGGAATGACCGATTTTGGCGAGAATCGTGTACAAGAGGCCAAAGAAAAATGGCCATCGCTAAAAGCCGAATACCCAAAATGCCGTCTCCATTTATTAGGATCTCTACAAAGCAATAAAATCAAAGATGCGTTGCAATTATTTGATGTTATTCATAGCATCGACCGTCCCAAATTATTACCAATTTTGGCTCAGGAGCTTCCAAAAATAAAACAAAATATTCAATTATTTCTGCAAATTAATATTTCGCAAGAACCCCAAAAATCTGGAATCTCACTGCATGATGCCGATGAATTCATTATTCAGGCCTGTCAAACATACCAATTGCCTGTTATTGGGCTGATGGGCATTGCCAAAGCCGATCAACATAGCGCACCTTATTTTGCATTACTGCACCAGCTAGCACAAAAACATAAATTGCCTGGTTTAAGTATGGGGATGAGCCATGATTATGAAACCGCCATTCAATTCGGTGCCACCCATATTCGGATCGGCACTTATTTATTTGGCAACCGATAAAGGATATTGCTCAATATTATTTGCTTACGCTAATTTTTGCACTCCAACACAAATATAATATTCTGCCCAATGGGCAATAATATCGGCAACATAAGCAGCATCTTCAGCATTTTTCATTAAAAGATGGTCTGCATTATCTAAGGAAATATAGCTGCGAGGATGCTGGGCATGAATGAAAATTTTCTCAGCATTTTCAATGCCTACAAATGTATCTATCGGTGAATGCATCACTAATAAAGATTTATGCAAAGCGGAAATTCTATCAGCTTGTGGTTGCTTCATAATATCTTCAATAAAATTGTAACTTACCCGAAACGGACGACCCATAATTTGAATCTCAGCCACTTTTTCAGCCTTAATCCTAGGAATTTCATCCTTAAAATGCTCAATAACATGTGCAGGATTAAAGGGTGCACCGATCGTAACTACGCAACGACTATTTTCAATTTTACCAGCTGCCGCTAATGTTGCCGTTCCCCCTAAAGAGTGACCAATCAAAATTTCAGGGGGGCGATATTCTTTCGCAAGAAATTCTGCTGCCAGAATAATATCTGCAACATTGGTGGTAAAAGTAGTTTCTGAAAAATCACCGCCACTACCTCCGATACCGGTGAAATCAATTCGCATTACCGCAATATGCCTTGCTGCAAGCCGTCGACACACCCGTTTGGCGGCAACAATATCTTTGCCACAAGTGAAACAAGGCGCAAATAATGCATAAGCTACAGGATCAACCCTAGGCATTTCTATTTTTGCCGCAATCTTATACCCAAGCGCACCTAGAAATTCTACATTTTTAGTCGTAACATCCATGATAACCTCACTGCTAATATATTTAATGATTCCACAAATTTGTTTTTATCTCTGAATTTATATTCAAAAAATAGTGTAATTTACTCGTGAAAAATATAAAAAACTACTTACTTCTCTATTGACGCAACCTTTACTTTCGCGATAAGTTGATATTTACAAGGGGTAAAGTTTAGAAACGCCACTTCTTTTTTTATCCTTAATCTTTTTTTATCCTCAATCTTTTTTTATCCTCAATCTTTACCTTTTCTAGGATTTTAATATCAAGTTAAAAAAATGAAACGATTTCGAATTTTCATACAAATGATTACACTTCTTAATATCATAATGTTGCCTTTTGTACAAGCCTATGCAGATGATGAAACCTTTTTAGAAGCTGGAGATGGCAGGAAAACTGCCCATGATGATGAGTGCGTGATTCTTTTACATGGTAGTTACGGCAGAGCTAATTCTATGCAACATATTATGAAGCGTTTACAAAATGATGGTTACAATGTTCAAAATATAGGCTATGCAGCAACAAAATATAAAATCGAACGCCTTGCCACAGCCGTAGAAGATGGTGTTGTTCGGTGTCAATTAGCAAAAGCATCCATTATTCATATTGTGGGCTATTCTTTGGGAGCCATTATAACGCGCTACTACTTAGCCAACGCACATGTTCCAAACATTGGGCGCATTATCTTAATTTCACCCCCTAACAAAGGTTTCCCATTTGCGAATATGACAAAAACTTTACACAAAAAATATTTCCTGAAAAAATATGGACCTGCGGGATTGCAGCTCCTAACAAATTTTGATTCATTTGTTCACAAGATTCCTACAATTTCAGGAAAAAATATCGCCATCATTGCTGGCAATAGACATCGCAGTATCTTAGATATTGTTCGCTCCATTTTTATTCAAGGTGTCGATGATGGCCGAATTTCAGTATTAAGCACCAAATTGGCTGGCGTTCCCAATCATTTGGTCGTTTCGAGTTCACATGATAATATTCTTTATAACAGACATGTTCACGAACAAGTTTCATATTTCTTGCAGTATGGTGCTTTTACACCTTAAAGCCACCATTATTCTACAACCATCCTTGCAATCATAGATTCATATTCGCCTACTCTTGCTATTAATTCGATGAATCACTTTTTTTGTGAACAGATATTACAAATGCCCTCACTCTATCGATTAATTCACGCAAAATTGTCACTTGCGCAACCATAGAAGTCGTCTCTGCACCAATTTCTTTTGCCTTTTCTAATGATGTCCCAACAAAATCTTTGCTATAGGATAATTTATCGGATAAATCTGTCATAAATTCAAAAGAATTTTTGACACGCATAATAATATTCTTCGAAGTTATACTTTGTTCTTCCGACAATTTCGTGATTGTTACGAAAGATTTATCAATATCAACCACTGTTTGATCTGCTTCTGCAAGCGAAGTTTCAATCGACTGAATCACATTCATCATATTGCCTATCGTCTCTTCAATCGTTTGTGCTGAAGCACTACTCTCACTTGCCAATTTCTTCACCTCACCTGCCACTACAGCAAAACCTTTGCCCGCATCACCCGCACGTGCCGCCTCAATCGTGGCATTTAAAGCCAGTAAATTAGTTTGATTGGAAATATTTTTAATATATTGTAGTGCATTTCTTACCTGCTCAGTCACATTCCGCAACTGCTCAGATTCGCTATTCGCTTGCTTCACTTGCACAACACACTTATCAGCCAACATATTAATATTTTTAATTCTTAAAAAAATATCTTCTATAGAATCTGACATTTCATGTACTGAAGTGATAACAGATTCAGAATATTCCAAAGTCTCATGTGCATCTTTATAGCCAATATTGATATTTCTAACGACAGTATCAAACGAAATCAACAAATCTGCAACTGTTTTATTCAAGTTAGTCACTGTATCTTCGGTTTTTATAGCCATATCTTTCACTGTTTTTTCTAGTTCAAACGATAATTCCGAAATTAGCGTTTTGTGATCCATTCTTATTAAAACAAATTGCAACTGCTTTCCCACAAATTTAAGAATCTGCAATGTCTGCTCATCTAATTTTGCGACTTCACGACTAAAAAATTCCAGAATAATTCGACTCTTACCAACATACACAACCGGAAATGCAAAACAACCTTTCACAGAATTTCGTTTCGCTTCTTCCGCACGGGAAAAATTATTCATCACTGTAACATCTTCAATTGTAAAAGGGTTCTGGGTTGCCAAAACTTTCCCCACCATACCCTGCGTTTCAGAAAATTTTGTGGTTTCTGAGATTGCAACAAAGTCGGAAATATCTGCTGAGTTAATTGTATCATCTAAATACCAAATACCTGACGATTTGGCTATTAACACATCATCAATTAAATCAACAAAATAAGCATGCCCAATAGACCATTTGGTGAATCTACAAATTCTGTTTAAGGTCAGTTCCACAGCTTTTTTTAAGGTTTCGCTTTCCTGAGTCACTGAACTGATATTTTCTAATAAATCAAAAAGAGTTGCAATGTTATTGATGGAATCTATAGGATCAGATTTTTGGTTCTTATAATTTAGCCTTGCCCGAAAATTCATAAAAACACCCCTATATTTCTCACCAAAGTGGCAAACACAACCATCACCTTCAATTGATAAACTTAAATATTTAAGACATCATTGCGTACGCTTACCGCCACTTTCATAACTTCAGCAACCACATCCTCTGGCACATTTAATTCTTCTAGCGTCGCTTGTAAATGCCCAGCCACAATCTGAAAATGTTCCTCTTTGATGCGTAAATGTTGGTGGGCTTCACGAATATTTCTACCCAAATAATTGCTAGGTCCACCCAAAACAAATGCAAAAAAATCATTTTGCTGGCGGGCGAGATGTTTAATATTAATATTTTGAAAAAACCATTAAGAAACTCATCTGCCAATATTTTTTGATACCAACCATCCACGATCGCATGAATAACATCCTGCCCCAATTTTTCCAACATTGTTACCATCACAAAACCTTCTTCACCAAAGAAAAAACCACCTTTAACATTCTACAATGAAACCGGGGTCAATTAATCGCAATGATCCATTAAATATAATCGGTAAGCCTGTTGATAGGCCTTTAAGGATTCTGGATTTGCAAGTGCACTTAAATTTTGGGGCTGGTTGCCATTCACAATATCACGCACCGCAAGTTCGGTAATTTTTCCGGAACGGGTACGCGGAATTTCCGTAATTTGAATAATTTTGGCTGGCACATGACGTGGAGTACATCGGGTTTTAATTGTTTGCTTAATTTCAGCGATAAGAGCTTCGGTTAAATCATATTCTTTTTGTAAAATCACAAACAAAATAATTCGAACATCCCCAAGCCAATCTTGCCCAACGCAAATGGTTTCAACGATAAATGGCATCGCTTCCACTGCGCGATAAATCTCCGAAGTGCCAATGCGCACTCCCCCCGGATTAAGGGTTGCATCGCTACGCCCATAAATAATAAAACCTTTATTGGGCGTGGTTGCAATAAAATCACCCTGATGCCATTTATTGGGGAAACGAGCAAAATAAGTTTGATGATATTTGCTATGGTCAGTATCGCCAAAAAAGCCTATCGGCATATTGGGAAAAGGTTGCGCGCATACCAACTCACCTTTTTCACCTGTTAAAGCTTTCGTGCCATCGCTTCGCAACACTTCAATCGCCATCCCGAGTGCTGCCCCAACAATTTCACCAGAATAAACCGAACGCGTTGGTACCCCCATAACAAAACAACCAATAATATCGGTTCCCCCTGAAAGCGAGCTCACAAAAACATCTGATTTCACATATTGATAAATATATTCAAAACTCTCAGGCGATAATACTGAGCCCGTAGAGCCAATAAAATCAAGTGTGCTTAAATCATAATTCTGCATTACATTAACCGCATTTTTTGCCAACGCATCAATATATTTTGCCGAGACTCCCATAAATCTAGCTTGTTGTGCCTGCATATAAGCAAACAAACTATCGGGCTCGGGATGAAAAGGCGATTCATCGTATAATAACAACCGTGCCCCGCTAGCAAGCGTAGCCACCAACCAGTTCCACATCATCCAGCCGCATGTTGTATAGTAAAATACCCCATCTCCCGGACGAATATCGCTATGCAGGCGATGTTCCTTTACAAAATTAAGTAGTGAACCCCCAATCCCATGGATAATACATTTGGGCACGCCCGTTGTTCCTGAAGAATACATAATGAAAAGCGGGTCATTAAATTTTAAGCGAGTAAATTCTAAAGGTTGCGGCGTATAATCAGCAATAAAATCATCTAAAAAGCCAGCTTTTGGCATATTTAAATCATATTCCTGAGCAAAGCCCCCCCCCCTTTGATCTCTCATTTGCTCTGCAGGAAATGGTTCGATGATCATCGCTTCAATAGAAGTAATTGTCGCCGTAAATTCAACAATTTTTGCCAAAATCTCTTGCCATTTGCCCTTATAATAATAACCATCTGTGGCAAATAAAATCTTGGGGGTGCTTTGCCCAAACCGATCTAAAACCCCATCTACACCAAAATCAGGCGAACATGATGTCCACACCCCACCAAGTGATGTTACCGCCAACATTGCAATCACGGCAATCGGTGCGTTGGGTAAAAAACCCGCAGCAACATCACCCACACCAAAGCCTTGTTTTTTCAGTGCCTGTTGTAGCAAGGAAACCCTATCGCTTAATTCTTGCCAAGTGAGGGTCTGCGTAATTACGTGACTTTTAAATGTTAAGGCAACATCTTTGTTTCTTTGCTCGGCATGATTGAGCAAATTTTCAGCAAAATTTATTTGCGCAGTAGGGAAAAATTGCCCACCACGCATGGTCTCCTTGTCAGTAATAATATCAGTACATGTGGGAGGGAAATCCCCTTGAATGTTGTGATAAGAAACAAAAAAATGCCAAAATTCTTCTGGATGTTCTCGTGAAAATTGATGCAGATCAGCATATTCATGATATGCAAAATGATAATGCGCAGCAATCGCCTTGGCAAATTGCGCCATCTGTGTTGCCTCAGGATTTTTTGGACGATGAAGAACCACCAACTACACCAGCTCTATCATCATCGCAATCCCCATACCACCACCGGCACAAAGCGTTGCAATGCCCCGATGCAATTGATATTGTTGCAAAGCATGAATTAAAGTGACCAAAATTCTCGCCCCCGAAGCCCCCAAAGGATGCCCAAGCGCAATAGCACCCCCCTTAACATTAACCTTCTCCATAGGAAGCTTTGCCAATTTCACAACACTAAGTGCCTGTACCGCAAAAGCTTCGTTCAATTCAAACAAATCAATATCTTTGCTCGTTAATCCGGTTTGTTGCCATAATTTTTCAAGCGCAATTACGGGTCCAATCCCCATAATCTCGGGGGAAACCCCCGCTACTGTTACCCCAACAATCCGCGCAATCGGTTTGTATTGTTTTGCCATAGCTTCATTGCCAACGATAATGA
>CBDBJL010000006.1:0-10497 GCA_965206365.1 Alphaproteobacteria bacterium | reverse complement strand
TCATCATCAGAGAGGTCAACTCTGACATGCCTTCTAAATATATACAGAACAAATGCTGGAAAAATCGAAAAAAATATATTTTACACACATTAAAGGAACCAATATCACAGGTTCCGTGATTCAAAGTCCCGAACACAATTTGGCCGAAGCCACCGACGCAAATTGCGTCATTCGAATTCTGGCCGAGAGAAGTTTGGTTCAGCCTACAGACAAAAAAAAAAAAACAAGAAGATCTGTTAGATCTTATAACCGCGCTTAAAAAAATTAAAATGTATCTTTAGGACCACTGTCGCAACGCATTGCATATTCCAAAGCAGCCCTTGAGTACTATAGACACCACATCACGTGATCAAAACAAACTGTATCATTGCATCATCGCTCTTAGCGATGGTGCAATGATTGCACCATGGCTCGAAGCTATTAATAAATCGTTCTTAAAATTGTCTGTAAAGTAGTCACGCGAGTCACACAATCCGAGATTTTCGTTATCCACGGCTAATTTTAGAACTGCGTGTTCGGGCAAGCTTTTGTTTACCTCAGCAAATATTTAATTTTCTTTCATATCTCTGAATTCGCTTCGATGAAACAACCAAAGAATTCACTTTAATTGCCTGAACCCACAGCAGATACTCGCAAAATTCAAAATAAATGAACGACCGTAGGTTCTGGCGAAAAAACACTTGCAAATTAAGACTATCTTGTTCATCATCAGAGAGGTCAACTCTGACATGCCTTCTAAATATATACAGAACAAATGCTGGAAAAATCGAAAAAAATATATTTTACACACATTAAAGGAACCAATATCACAGGTTCCGTGATTCAAAGTCCCGAACACAATTTGGCCGAAGCCACCGACGCAAATTGCGTCATTCGAATTCTGGCCGAGAGAAGTTTGGTTCAGCCTACAGACAAAAAAAAAAAAACAAGAAGATCTGTTAGATCTTATAACCGCGCTTAAAAAAAATTAGGACCACTGTTGCAACGCTTTGCATATTCCAAAGCAGCCCTTGATGATTCACTGAGTACTATAGACACCACATCACGTGATCAAAACAAACTGTATCATTGCACCATCGCTCTTAGCGATGGTGCAATGATTGCACCATGGCTCGAAGCTATTAATAAATCGTTCTTAAAAGTCAAAATTTAATTTGTCTGTAAAGTAGTCACGCGAGTCACACAATCCGAGATTTTCGTTATCCACGGCTAATTTTAGAACTGCGTGTTCGGGCAAGCTTTTGTTTACCTCAGCAAATATTTAATTTTCTTTCATATCTCTGAATTCGCTTCGATGAAACAACCAAAGAATTCACTTTAATTGCCTGAACCCACAGCAGATACTCGCAAAATTCAAAATAAATGAACGACCGTAGGTTCTGGCGAAAAAACACTTGCAAATTAAGACTATCTTGTTCATCATCAGAGAGGTCAACTCTGACATGCCTTCTAAATATATACAGAACAAATGCTGGAAAAATCGAAAAAAATATATTTTACACACATTAAAGGAACCAATATCACAGGTTCCGTGATTCAAAGTCCCGAACACAATTTGGCCGAAGCCACCGACGCAAATTGCGTCATTCGAATTCTGGCCGAGAGAAGTTTGGTTCAGCCTACAGACAAAAAAAAAAAAACAAGAAGATCTGTTAGATCTTATAACCGCGCTTAAAAAAAATTAGGACCACTGTTGCAACGCTTTGCATATTCCAAAGCAGCCCTTGATGATTCACTGAGTACTATAGACACCACATCACGTGATCAAAACAAACTGTATCATTGCACCATCGCTCTTAGCGATGGTGCAATGATTGCACCATGGCTCGAAGCTATTAATAAATCGTTCTTAAAAGTCAAAATTTAATTTGTCTGTAAAGTAGTCACGCGAGTCACACAATCCGAGATTTTCGTTATCCACGGCTAATTTTAGAACTGCGTGTTCGGGCAAGCTTTTGTTTACCTCAGCAAATATTTAATTTTCTTTCATATCTCTGAATTCGCTTCGATGAAACAACCAAAGAATTCACTTTAATTGCCTGAACCCACAGCAGATACTCGCAAAATTCAAAATAAATGAACGACCGTAGGTTCTGGCGAAAAAACACTTGCAAATTAAGACTATCTTGTTCATCATCAGAGAGGTCAACTCTGACATGCCTTCTAAATATATACAGAACAAATGCTGGAAAAATCGAAAAAAATATATTTTACACACATTAAAGGAACCAATATCACAGGTTCCGTGATTCAAAGTCCCGAACACAATTTGGCCGAAGCCACCGACGCAAATTGCGTCATTCGAATTCTGGCCGAGAGAAGTTTGGTTCAGCCTACAGACAAAAAAAAAAAAACAAGAAGATCTGTTAGATCTTATAACCGCGCTTAAAAAAAATTAGGACCACTGTTGCAACGCTTTGCATATTCCAAAGCAGCCCTTGATGATTCACTGAGTACTATAGACACCACATCACGTGATCAAAACAAACTGTATCATTGCACCATCGCTCTTAGCGATGGTGCAATGATTGCACCATGGCTCGAAGCTATTAATAAATCGTTCTTAAAAGTCAAAATTTAATTTGTCTGTAAAGTAGTCACGCGAGTCACACAATCCGAGATTTTCGTTATCCACGGCTAATTTTAGAACTGCGTGTTCGGGCAAGCTTTTGTTTACCTCAGCAAATATTTAATTTTCTTTCATATCTCTGAATTCGCTTCGATGAAACAACCAAAGAATTCACTTTAATTGCCTGAACCCACAGCAGATACTCGCAAAATTCAAAATAAATGAACGACCGTAGGTTCTGGCGAAAAAACACTTGCAAATTAAGACTATCTTGTTCATCATCAGAGAGGTCAACTCTGACATGCCTTCTAAATATATACAGAACAAATGCTGGAAAAATCGAAAAAAATATATTTTACACACATTAAAGGAACCAATATCACAGGTTCCGTGATTCAAAGTCCCGAACACAATTTGGCCGAAGCCACCGACGCAAATTGCGTCATTCGAATTCTGGCCGAGAGAAGTTTGGTTCAGCCTACAGACAAAAAAAAAAAAACAAGAAGATCTGTTAGATCTTATAACCGCGCTTAAAAAAAATTAGGACCACTGTTGCAACGCTTTGCATATTCCAAAGCAGCCCTTGATGATTCACTGAGTACTATAGACACCACATCACGTGATCAAAACAAACTGTATCATTGCACCATCGCTCTTAGCGATGGTGCAATGATTGCACCATGGCTCGAAGCTATTAATAAATCGTTCTTAAAAGTCAAAATTTAATTTGTCTGTAAAGTAGTCACGCGAGTCACACAATCCGAGATTTTCGTTATCCACGGCTAATTTTAGAACTGCGTGTTCGGGCAAGCTTTTGTTTACCTCAGCAAATATTTAATTTTCTTTCATATCTCTGAATTCGCTTCGATGAAACAACCAAAGAATTCACTTTAATTGCCTGAACCCACAGCAGATACTCGCAAAATTCAAAATAAATGAACGACCGTAGGTTCTGGCGAAAAAACACTTGCAAATTAAGACTATCTTGTTCATCATCAGAGAGGTCAACTCTGACATGCCTTCTAAATATATACAGAACAAATGCTGGAAAAATCGAAAAAAATATATTTTACACACATTAAAGGAACCAATATCACAGGTTCCGTGATTCAAAGTCCCGAACACAATTTGGCCGAAGCCACCGACGCAAATTGCGTCATTCGAATTCTGGCCGAGAGAAGTTTGGTTCAGCCTACAGACAAAAAAAAAAAAACAAGAAGATCTGTTAGATCTTATAACCGCGCTTAAAAAAAATTAGGACCACTGTTGCAACGCTTTGCATATTCCAAAGCAGCCCTTGATGATTCACTGAGTACTATAGACACCACATCACGTGATCAAAACAAACTGTATCATTGCACCATCGCTCTTAGCGATGGTGCAATGATTGCACCATGGCTCGAAGCTATTAATAAATCGTTCTTAAAAGTCAAAATTTAATTTGTCTGTAAAGTAGTCACGCGAGTCACACAATCCGAGATTTTCGTTATCCACGGCTAATTTTAGAACTGCGTGTTCGGGCAAGCTTTTGTTTACCTCAGCAAATATTTAATTTTCTTTCATATCTCTGAATTCGCTTCGATGAAACAACCAAAGAATTCACTTTAATTGCCTGAACCCACAGCAGATACTCGCAAAATTCAAAATAAATGAACGACCGTAGGTTCTGGCGAAAAAACACTTGCAAATTAAGACTATCTTGTTCATCATCAGAGAGGTCAACTCTGACATGCCTTCTAAATATATACAGAACAAATGCTGGAAAAATCGAAAAAAATATATTTTACACACATTAAAGGAACCAATATCACAGGTTCCGTGATTCAAAGTCCCGAACACAATTTGGCCGAAGCCACCGACGCAAATTGCGTCATTCGAATTCTGGCCGAGAGAAGTTTGGTTCAGCCTACAGACAAAAAAAAAAAAACAAGAAGATCTGTTAGATCTTATAACCGCGCTTAAAAAAAATTAGGACCACTGTTGCAACGCTTTGCATATTCCAAAGCAGCCCTTGATGATTCACTGAGTACTATAGACACCACATCACGTGATCAAAACAAACTGTATCATTGCACCATCGCTCTTAGCGATGGTGCAATGATTGCACCATGGCTCGAAGCTATTAATAAATCGTTCTTAAAAGTCAAAATTTAATTTGTCTGTAAAGTAGTCACGCGAGTCACACAATCCGAGATTTTCGTTATCCACGGCTAATTTTAGAACTGCGTGTTCGGGCAAGCTTTTGTTTACCTCAGCAAATATTTAATTTTCTTTCATATCTCTGAATTCGCTTCGATGAAACAACCAAAGAATTCACTTTAATTGCCTGAACCCACAGCAGATACTCGCAAAATTCAAAATAAATGAACGACCGTAGGTTCTGGCGAAAAAACACTTGCAAATTAAGACTATCTTGTTCATCATCAGAGAGGTCAACTCTGACATGCCTTCTAAATATATACAGAACAAATGCTGGAAAAATCGAAAAAAATATATTTTACACACATTAAAGGAACCAATATCACAGGTTCCGTGATTCAAAGTCCCGAACACAATTTGGCCGAAGCCACCGACGCAAATTGCGTCATTCGAATTCTGGCCGAGAGAAGTTTGGTTCAGCCTACAGACAAAAAAAAAAAAACAAGAAGATCTGTTAGATCTTATAACCGCGCTTAAAAAAAATTAGGACCACTGTTGCAACGCTTTGCATATTCCAAAGCAGCCCTTGATGATTCACTGAGTACTATAGACACCACATCACGTGATCAAAACAAACTGTATCATTGCACCATCGCTCTTAGCGATGGTGCAATGATTGCACCATGGCTCGAAGCTATTAATAAATCGTTCTTAAAAGTCAAAATTTAATTTGTCTGTAAAGTAGTCACGCGAGTCACACAATCCGAGATTTTCGTTATCCACGGCTAATTTTAGAACTGCGTGTTCGGGCAAGCTTTTGTTTACCTCAGCAAATATTTAATTTTCTTTCATATCTCTGAATTCGCTTCGATGAAACAACCAAAGAATTCACTTTAATTGCCTGAACCCACAGCAGATACTCGCAAAATTCAAAATAAATGAACGACCGTAGGTTCTGGCGAAAAAACACTTGCAAATTAAGACTATCTTGTTCATCATCAGAGAGGTCAACTCTGACATGCCTTCTAAATATATACAGAACAAATGCTGGAAAAATCGAAAAAAATATATTTTACACACATTAAAGGAACCAATATCACAGGTTCCGTGATTCAAAGTCCCGAACACAATTTGGCCGAAGCCACCGACGCAAATTGCGTCATTCGAATTCTGGCCGAGAGAAGTTTGGTTCAGCCTACAGACAAAAAAAAAAAAACAAGAAGATCTGTTAGATCTTATAACCGCGCTTAAAAAAAATTAGGACCACTGTTGCAACGCTTTGCATATTCCAAAGCAGCCCTTGATGATTCACTGAGTACTATAGACACCACATCACGTGATCAAAACAAACTGTATCATTGCACCATCGCTCTTAGCGATGGTGCAATGATTGCACCATGGCTCGAAGCTATTAATAAATCGTTCTTAAAAGTCAAAATTTAATTTGTCTGTAAAGTAGTCACGCGAGTCACACAATCCGAGATTTTCGTTATCCACGGCTAATTTTAGAACTGCGTGTTCGGGCAAGCTTTTGTTTACCTCAGCAAATATTTAATTTTCTTTCATATCTCTGAATTCGCTTCGATGAAACAACCAAAGAATTCACTTTAATTGCCTGAACCCACAGCAGATACTCGCAAAATTCAAAATAAATGAACGACCGTAGGTTCTGGCGAAAAAACACTTGCAAATTAAGACTATCTTGTTCATCATCAGAGAGGTCAACTCTGACATGCCTTCTAAATATATACAGAACAAATGCTGGAAAAATCGAAAAAAATATATTTTACACACATTAAAGGAACCAATATCACAGGTTCCGTGATTCAAAGTCCCGAACACAATTTGGCCGAAGCCACCGACGCAAATTGCGTCATTCGAATTCTGGCCGAGAGAAGTTTGGTTCAGCCTACAGACAAAAAAAAAAAAACAAGAAGATCTGTTAGATCTTATAACCGCGCTTAAAAAAAATTAGGACCACTGTTGCAACGCTTTGCATATTCCAAAGCAGCCCTTGATGATTCACTGAGTACTATAGACACCACATCACGTGAACGACGACTACGCACGAACTCTTTAAGTCTCTTATTGCGTCATCACTTATTGTGAAATCCTCGATTGCACCATCAGTGGTAGCAGTTGTGAAATCCTTGATGACGTAATGGTCTTAACCTAGAACTTTTTCTTCCCGATATGTAGGACATGAAAGAATTCCAACGAAACGATAATATCGCACAAAAGAAAGCATAGAATATTCATAATTTTGAGCACATTAACGCCTTAACAGCTTTAGACGAATAAACATCATAAGTTGTCAAAATCACACCATCCGAGATTTTCGCTATCAACGGCTAATTTTAGAACTGCGTGTTCTGGCAATGCTTTTGTTTACCTCAGTAAATATTTAATTTTCTTTCATATCTCTGAATTCGCTTCGATGAAACAACCAAAGAATTCAGTTCAATTGCCAGAACCCACAGCAGACACTCGCAAAATTCAAAATAAATTAACGACCGTGGGTTCTGGCGAAAAAACACTTGCAAATTAAGACTATTTTATTCGTCATCGTAGCGAAAGTTAAACCGGCAATGTCAGCATATTCCATTAGTGTATTTAAAATTCTCTTCAGAATCTAACGCCTCGATAAAACTGAAAAAAATATATTTTACACATATTAAAGGAACCAATATCCATAACATTTTCCCTGTATTAATGTTTCAACAGCTTTGGCGAGTAAACATCACAGGTTGTGTGATTCAAAGTCCCGAACACAATTTGGCCGAAGCCACCGACGCAAATTGCGTCATTCGAATTCTGGCCGAGAGAAGTTTGGTTCAGCCTACAGACAAAAAAAAAAAAACAAGAAGATCTGTTAGATCTTATAACCGCGCTTAAAAAAAATTAGGACCACTGTTGCAACGCTTTGCATATTCCAAAGCAGCCCTTGATGATTCACTGAGTACTATAGACACCACATCACGTGATCAAAACAAACTGTATCATTGCACCATCGCTCTTAGCGATGGTGCAATGATTGCACCATGGCTCGAAGCTATTAATAAATCGTTCTTAAAAGTCAAAATTTAATTTGTCTGTAAAGTAGTCACGCGAGTCACACAATCCGAGATTTTCGTTATCCACGGCTAATTTTAGAACTGCGTGTTCGGGCAAGCTTTTGTTTACCTCAGCAAATATTTAATTTTCTTTCATATCTCTGAATTCGCTTCGATGAAACAACCAAAGAATTCACTTTAATTGCCTGAACCCACAGCAGATACTCGCAAAATTCAAAATAAATGAACGACCGTAGGTTCTGGCGAAAAAACACTTGCAAATTAAGACTATCTTGTTCATCATCAGAGAGGTCAACTCTGACATGCCTTCTAAATATATACAGAACAAATGCTGGAAAAATCGAAAAAAATATATTTTACACACATTAAAGGAACCAATATCACAGGTTCCGTGATTCAAAGTCCCGAACACAATTTGGCCGAAGCCACCGACGCAAATTGCGTCATTCGAATTCTGGCCGAGAGAAGTTTGGTTCAGCCTACAGACAAAAAAAAAAAAACAAGAAGATCTGTTAGATCTTATAACCGCGCTTAAAAAAAATTAGGACCACTGTTGCAACGCTTTGCATATTCCAAAGCAGCCCTTGATGATTCACTGAGTACTATAGACACCACATCACGTGATCAAAACAAACTGTATCATTGCACCATCGCTCTTAGCGATGGTGCAATGATTGCACCATGGCTCGAAGCTATTAATAAATCGTTCTTAAAAGTCAAAATTTAATTTGTCTGTAAAGTAGTCACGCGAGTCACACAATCCGAGATTTTCGTTATCCACGGCTAATTTTAGAACTGCGTGTTCGGGCAAGCTTTTGTTTACCTCAGCAAATATTTAATTTTCTTTCATATCTCTGAATTCGCTTCGATGAAACAACCAAAGAATTCACTTTAATTGCCTGAACCCACAGCAGATACTCGCAAAATTCAAAATAAATGAACGACCGTAGGTTCTGGCGAAAAAACACTTGCAAATTAAGACTATCTTGTTCATCATCAGAGAGGTCAACTCTGACATGCCTTCTAAATATATACAGAACAAATGCTGGAAAAATCGAAAAAAATATATTTTACACACATTAAAGGAACCAATATCACAGGTTCCGTGATTCAAAGTCCCGAACACAATTTGGCCGAAGCCACCGACGCAAATTGCGTCATTCGAATTCTGGCCGAGAGAAGTTTGGTTCAGCCTACAGACAAAAAAAAAAAAACAAGAAGATCTGTTAGATCTTATAACCGCGCTTAAAAAAAATTAGGACCACTGTTGCAACGCTTTGCATATTCCAAAGCAGCCCTTGATGATTCACTGAGTACTATAGACACCACATCACGTGATCAAAACAAACTGTATCATTGCACCATCGCTCTTAGCGATGGTGCAATGATTGCACCATGGCTCGAAGCTATTAATAAATCGTTCTTAAAAGTCAAAATTTAATTTGTCTGTAAAGTAGTCACGCGAGTCACACAATCCGAGATTTTCGTTATCCACGGCTAATTTTAGAACTGCGTGTTCGGGCAAGCTTTTGTTTACCTCAGCAAATATTTAATTTTCTTTCATATCTCTGAATTCGCTTCGATGAAACAACCAAAGAATTCACTTTAATTGCCTGAACCCACAGCAGATACTCGCAAAATTCAAAATAAATGAACGACCGTAGGTTCTGGCGAAAAAACACTTGCAAATTAAGACTATCTTGTTCATCATCAGAGAGGTCAACTCTGACATGCCTTCTAAATATATACAGAACAAATGCTGGAAAAATCGAAAAAAATATATTTTACACACATTAAAGGAACCAATATCACAGGTTCCGTGATTCAAAGTCCCGAACACAATTTGGCCGAAGCCACCGACGCAAATTGCGTCATTCGAATTCTGGCCGAGAGAAGTTTGGTTCAGCCTACAGACAAAAAAAAAAAAACAAGAAGATCTGTTAGATCTTATAACCGCGCTTAAAAAAAATTAGGACCACTGTTGCAACGCTTTGCATATTCCAAAGCAGCCCTTGATGATTCACTGAGTACTATAGACACCACATCACGTGATCAAAACAAACTGTATCATTGCACCATCGCTCTTAGCGATGGTGCAATGATTGCACCATGGCTCGAAGCTATTAATAAATCGTTCTTAAAAGTCAAAATTTAATTTGTCTGTAAAGTAGTCACGCGAGTCACACAATCCGAGATTTTCGCTCGGCCCATGGCCGCGCAAGCTTTTGTTTACCTCGGCAAATATTTAATTTTCTTTCATATCTCTGAATTTGCTTCGATTAAACAACCAAAGAATTCGCTTTAATTGCCTGAACCCACAGCAGATACGCGCAAAATTCAAAATAAACCAACGACCGTGGGTTCTGGCGAAAAAACACTTGCAAATTAAGACTATCTTGTTCATCACCAGAGACCGTCAACTCGGACATGCCTTCTAAATATATACAGAACAAATGCTGGTTAAACCGAAAAAAAAAATATTTTACACCCATTAAAGGAACCAATATCCGTAACATTTTCCCTGTATTAATGTTTCAACAGCTTTTGGCGAATAAACATCACAGGTTGCGTGATTCAAAGTCCCGAACACGATTTGGCCGTCTGGAGGTCTGCATCTCGACAAAAATTGCGTCATTCGAATTCTGGCCGAGAGAAGTTTGGTTCAGCCTACCGACAAAAAAACAAGAAGATCTTTTAGATCTTATAACCGCGCTT
>CBDBJL010000005.1:0-108270 GCA_965206365.1 Alphaproteobacteria bacterium | reverse complement strand
TAATTCATAGATGTCTGCGTGATAAAGATACCCTTGGCAACATCGATCTGTTCTATATGCGGACGTTGAATTACATGATGGCAGCGACTTCTTGGTTTCTGCGAAAAAGTCCGCGCACCATTCAAACGTTCTACACGCAACCGCAACATAAATAAATCTTCGTAAAGCAGCGATGTTACATATTGGATGTCACTTTGTTGATAATCAAGAGGCATCCAATAATAGCCATCTTCATGCCATAATTCAAGCCATTTCGAAAAATTATTATCATCCAATAATCGCACTTCATCATAAATAAAATCAATCAAATCTTCTTTTGTTGGAAAACTCATAAACCTGACTCCATCGACATTGTCATAAATTGTACCCAAGCATGAAATTGATTCCGCATCTGCCGCTCTGTTGTGCCCATTTTAACAGCTTCGCTGGTGAAATCTTCATTTTCTTCATAAAGACGGTGAAAATTTAGCCATTCCAACCCATTGCCTTGCAAACCTTCCTGAGCGCGTTCATACACCTCTAAATCATCATTACCCACCATAGAAGAAGGTGCATTAATCAAACGATTATACATTACCGTGCGTTCTAATAACAGATCTGGTGCATCTACCAAACGAAAAATATAGCTCTCTACTAATGTTTTATCCGCTGCCAAAGGAATAAAAATTCGCAATTGTTGAATTGGTCCTTTCACCATAATATTCGGGAAATAAACTGTATTATGCCGACTTTCTCCCAAAATTTCCTGAGCTCGTTCTTTCCCATAAGAAGCAATCATTTGATCTAAATATCCGGGAATTTCTGAATATTTGGAATGAATGGAATGATGAACCCCACTATGCCCATGGCCATGGGGCCAAGTTCGCATCCCCATTTCATCAAAAAATTCATAAGATGACATAAAAGGGGCAATCGCTTCCATCACCATCGGTGGCTTTGTTCCTTCGGGTTTTTCTAACTCATCCCACATTCTGATCGCTGTTCCGGCAGAACTTTCATGGGCAACCATCGGATGGCAAGTATCTGTTTGATTTTCAATAAGCATCTTCCAATTGCACTTATGCATATAGCGCAAAGGCGGACCCACAACCTCTAACCTGCCCGCCGGAGAACGATCCACCATATTATCAATTGAGCTTAACGCATCACCAAAAAATTCATCAAAACCCATCCCCTCGGGATTCATCCGAGCAAAAACAAAACCACGGTAATTTTTAACTGCTCCTACCGGCATCAAACCTTGCGCGCTTTCGCTTTTCGCAAAATCCGAATTTTCATACCCCTTTTTCATCGGAATCGCAAGCAGACAACCATCAGTTTTAAACGACCAAGCATGATAAGGGCAACGAAAAAACTTACCCGTATTGCCAAAACGATCAATCGCAATTTTTGTGCCCTTATGCGCACAGCGATTATAAAGCACATGAATTTTATCATCCGTATGCCGCACCATAATTACCGGATTGGTGGCAAGCTCTGCCGTAATATAATCGCCCCGTTTTGGCGTTTGACTATCATGGCCAACATACAGCCAACTATTGGCAAATAAATGCTTTACCTCTTGCTGAAAAAGCTCTTCATTAATATATAAATCACGATGCACCTCAGCTGGGCGCACCAAAGCCTGAATAGCTTCTATCGTACAATAACGATCACTCATTCTGATCTCCTAAGCTTATATTACAAATCCAAAACCAGCTTAGCAGATTTCGCTCGAGAAACACATATTTGAATAACATTATTCGCAAGTTTTTCGTCATTACTTAAAATAACATCACGGTGATCTGCAACCCCTTCTACTAAATCTGTCTTACAAATCCCACAATCACCCCTTTGGCAATCATACAGCAAATCGATCCCAGCTTCTTCAAGAACATCAATAATGGTTTTCCCGATCGGAATTACAAATACCTGCCCCGTTGATTTTAACTCAACCTCAAAAGCCTTGTCTCCGCTTGTAGCGGTAGGATTGGTGAAAAGTTCAAAATGCACATTTTCTTTTGCAAAGCCTTTTTCCAAAGCCTTTTCACGCACAGCTTCAATCATCCGTTTCGGACCGCAAACATAAATATGCGTTGAGAGTTCATTCGCATCCAGAATATTTTCTAAATCTAATTTCTGCCCAAGATCACCAGCGTAAATACTGATCGAATCTTGATGTTGAATGCATAATTCCTCTCGAAAAATCAGATCTGATTGTTTGCGCCCCGAATAATACAAATGATAGGGCATGGTAGCATTTTTTAATTCTGTTGCCATAGAAATAATCGGGGTAATGCCAATCCCTCCGGCAATGAGAATTGTTTTCGACAAAATTGTTTTCGACGTAGGCTGAGTCTGCGTATCCATGGATATAAGTGGAAAATCATTTTCTGGGATCCAAGCACGCACAACAGCACCCACCCTGAGAGAATGCATATAATTTGAGCCTCCTTGCCCAGCTTCTTCTAACTTAACCGCGATAAAATACTTGGCAACAGCTGCGTGTAAACTCTCTTCTTGCGTAAATCTTATCAATGAATAAGAACGATCATCACCACCGGGAAGAGAGATTTTTAGATGTGCCCCTCCTGAAAAATTAGGCAATTTTGAATCATCTGTTGCAATCAATGTAAAATATTTAACATGAAATGCTAATTCACGAATAGCGATAAGCTTCAACTCTAATTGCTTCACAAACTCCCCTAAACCAAAGCACTTGGTTACCCCCCTAACCAAGCTATTTCATAAACCAACCAAAACTGCTCAACACAAAATATATTCAAACAATTTCGCAATCACCCAAATTTATAAAGAAAATAAATCAGGACGCACAACACCCGAAAAATGTGGTGCAAATTGTAACTCTGTTGCATAAATAACCGGTTGCGCATATTGTAAAAGCGGGATCACATAGCCTTCACTTGCAATTAATTTATCTACAGCTTTATAACCTGCAATCCGCTTCGCCTCATCTTTCTCATCCCATAGCGGTCCGATCGCGTCAGTCAAATCCTGACTATCCCAAACAGACTGCCCGCTAGAAGGAAACATAGCAAAACCGGTAGAAGTGGAAGGATCCCCAATCGCATTCCCCCAACTATAAAAAGAAGCTTCTGCCAATTTATCCTCTGCACGCAATTTCACGCGCTGAGAAGATTGGTAAATCTCAATTTTTGCTTTAATGCCAACTTCACGCCACATTGCCACAATCGCCTGAATCATATCATAATCTTTGGGCTTGTAGCCCCGGGTTGTTTGCACTGTAAAAATAACAGGATTGTCCTTATTATACCCAGATTTTTTTAGATATTCAATCGCTTTTTCTGGATCATAACCCACCTTCGTGTCTGGGTCAAAAGCTGTATATTCTGGGGTTTGTAAAGTATCAATTGGCACACCATAACCATTAAGCAACTCATCTACCAGTTTTTGCTTATCAATCGCATGATGGGTAGCAAGACGAACATTACGATCCTTCATCACGCCAATATCATTAATAAATATCAAACCAATATCAGAAATTGGGGTTGCAGCCCCTTTTAAGTTTGGTGATTTAATTAAATTATCATATTCTTGATAAGGGATCTCCAGGGTAACATGAGAACGTCCTGATTTAACTTCTTCAATTCGATCCGTAACATTTCGAATAAATTTAATCGTTACATTCTTAAAGGCTGGCTGAGCTCCCCAATAATAAGGGTTAGCACGCAAGCGAACATAATTATCAGCTTCATAACGCAATACCATATAAGGGCCAGTTCCGATTGGAGCTTTTTCAAAACCTTCTTTACCGACTTTCGTATAATAAGCTTTGGGAAGCACAAAACCGGTGAAAAAAGACATCCACTTAAATAAAACCGGATCAAAAGATTTAACGTCTGCAGTAATTACATGATCTTGAATTTCAAAATTAGCAATATTCTTCCAAACAACCTGGATCGGGTTGCCCGTAGCCTCATCCGCTGCACGTTCTAACGACCAAACAACATCCTCTGGGGTGAAATCCGAACCATCATGCCATTTAACGCCCCGACGAGTTTCTAGCATAATTTTACTACGATCATCATTCCAACCCCATTTTGTAATCAAGCCTGGTGCAAAAGATAAATCCGGGTTTTGGTAAATAAAAAAATCAAAAACCGTTTGATACATCCCTTGAAGGCCAGGATCAACCGACCCAGAACCCAATGTTGGATCCCATGAATCTATGCTTAAACCATAGGCAATAACCAACTGTCTAATCGCAGCATTGGCTGGCATGCCAAAGTTTCTACCTAAGGCGGCTACCCCCAACCCGGCAACACCTTGTTGCAATATATTTCTACGTGAAAAAATCATTGAAAAAATCCTCCTACAATCTATTTGTATTACCAACTTAAGTTGGTAATAATTTTCGAACCAGCTACCATAGACAGAAAGCTATAACAGCTGCTAATTACTATAAATAGCATAGATTTAATAACAAATCAAGTTTAAATTGTGAAAATATCATCGTAAAATTTACCCCATCTGCAAAAACCCCATCAGAAACATTCCAATATTCAATTATAGCTATACCAATGAATATTGGGTATATAGGTTTATGATTTATTCTGTAGAATTTCGTCGTCATGTTTTATCAGTTCGTTTGAAGGAAAAGCTGACCTTTAAAAGAAGCTGCCCAACGCTTTTGTGTAGGAGTGACCAGTTTGACACGTTGGTCCAACCCAAAGCGTATCTGCGTATGTATAAAAAAGCCTTGATGCTCTCAGACAGGATATTGAGCTTGCTTACCAAGTGAAAGAACGGCGCGTGCATCAAAATGCCATTCATCAAGCCCTGAAAAAGATCAATGTGACATATAAAAAAAGCCTTGAAGCATCCGAAGGCGGACGAAGACAAACGGCAATGCTTCAGACAAAATATTGAAGCACATCAAAAAGACGGCAAGCCCATTATGTGTCTGGATGAAAGCGGTTTTGCTCATGACATGCCGCGTACCCATGGCTATAGCGAGCATGGCAAACGTTGTTATGGCACTCAGGATTGGGGCGAAAGGGCCGCACCAATGTGATCGTGCTATGTTACCTGCTCACTGTTTTCTTGTTTCACCATAATATCAACACTTCCATGCATGGACTGAGCAGGATTTACTGCCCAAAGATGCTGTTGTTGTGATGGATAATGCCACTTTCCACAAACGGCAGAACACGCAAGCCATGATCAACAAAGGCAGGCTTTACTCTTGAGTATTTGCCACCCTATTGACCTGACCTCAACCCGATTGAGCAAAAGTGAGCTCAAGCAAAAGCTATCCGAAGAAAACAGCAATGTTCAATCGATACTCTTTTCAG
The DNA here is from genome assembly GCA_965206365.1 of Alphaproteobacteria bacterium. Taxonomy (GTDB): domain Bacteria; phylum Pseudomonadota; class Alphaproteobacteria; order JABAAW01; family JAHZMA01; genus CBDBJL01. Next base: position 102,955 of record CBDBJL010000005.1, on the reverse strand, counting down.
GGAAAATTGCCTTTATTCAATGGTTAAGCTATATTTAAACCTTACGTTGAAAATAAATCAGGACGCACAACACCCGAAAGATGTGGTACAAATTGTAACTCTGTTGCATAAATAACCGGTTGCGCATATTGTAAAAGCGGGATCACATAGCCTTCACTTGCAATTAGTTTATCTACAGCTTTATAACCTGCAATCCGCTTCGCCTCATCTTTCTCACCCCATAACGGTCCGATCGCATCAATCAAATCCTGACTATCCCAAACAGAATGTTCACCAGGACCAAACATAGCAAAACCAGTAGAAGTGGAAGGATCCCCAATCGCATTCCCCCAATTATAAAAAGCCGTTTCCGCCAATTTATCCGATGCACGTAATGAAAAATGCTGAGCCGCTCGGTAAATTTCAATTTTCGCTTTAATGCCAACTTCACGCCACATTGCCACAATCGCCTGAATCATATCATAATCTTTGGGTTTAGAACCCCGTGTGGTTTGGATCGTAAATTCAACCGGATTATCAACGCTATACCCCGATTCTTTTAGATATTCAATCGCTTTTTCTGGATCATAACCCACCTTCGTGTCTGGGTCAAAAGCTGTATATTCTGGGGTTTGTAAAGTATCAATTGGCACACCATAACCATTAAGCAACTCATCTACCAGTTTTTGCTTATCAATCGCATGATGGGTAGCAAGACGAACATTACGATCCTTCATCACGCCAATATCATTAACAAATAACAGACCAACATCGGAAATTGGGGTGACAGTTCCGCTTAAATTTGGTAATTTAATTAAATTATCATATTCTTGATAAGGGATCTCCAGGGTAACATGAGAACGTCCTGATTTAACTTCTTCAATTCGATCAGAAGCATTTCGAATAAATTTAATCGTTACATTCTTAAAGGCTGGCTGAGCTCCCCAATAATAAGGGTTAGCACGCAAGCGAACATAATTATCGGCTTCATAACGCGATACCATATAAGGGCCAGTTCCGATTGGAGCTTTTTCAAAACCTTCTTTACCGACTTTCGTATAATAAGCTTTGGGAAGCACAAAACCGGGTGAAAAAAGACATCCACTTAAATAAAACCGGATCAAAAGATTTAACGTCTGCAGTAATTACATGATCTTGAATTTCAAAATTAGCAATATTCTTCCAAACAACCTGGATCGGGTTGCCCGTAGCCTCATCCGCTGCACGTTCTAACGACCAAACAACATCCTCTGGGGTGAAATCCGAACCATCATGCCATTTAACGCCCCGACGAGTTTCTAGCATAATTTTACTACGATCATCATTCCAACCCCATTTTGTAATCAAGCCTGGTGCAAAAGATAAATCCGGGTTTTGGTAAATAAAAAAATCAAAAACCGTTTGATACATCCCTTGAAGGGTAGGATCAACCGACCCAGAACCCAATGTTGGATCCCATGAAGACAAGCCTACATTATAGGCAATAACCAGCTGTCTAATCGCAGCATTGGCTGGCATGCCAAAGTTTCTACCTAAGGCGGCTATCCCCAACCCGGCAACACCTTGTTGCAATATATTTCTACGTGAAAAAATCATTGAAAAAACTCCCTTAAAAAAATTAATGTTAAAAAATTAATGTTAAAAAAATAAGTTTAAAAGTAAAAAATCAATAGCCACTAACCGTTAGTCGAAACAACAAGACATTAAGGTATCAAATTATGATCATGAAAAATATCTCATTTTTCGTGAATATTTATTTTTTTCAGGAACGTTTCAACCAAATTACTCAAACTTGTAATCGCAACATCAGCATCAGATACTGATGTTGACATTTTTTCCGTTTGTTGCAGTGATTCCCCAGAATGTTCGACAATCTGCATCACTTTTTTATTCGCATTTGTCGTGCACAAAGAGGCATTACTACTTGCCTTCGTAATTTCTTGAGTTGCCGAAGCTTGTTGTTCAATCGTCGTAGAAACACCTCCAATAATCACATTAATTTCTTGAATTTCGCCATGTACAGTTGTCATTGCATCGGCAGCTTGCGCCGAAATGTTACGAATAGCACTAACTTGTTGTGAAATATCTTCCGTGGCTTTTGTCGTTTGTGTTGCCAAATTCTTAACCTCATTGGCAACCACAGCAAAACCTTTCCCACTTTCACCCGCGCGTGCTGCCTCAATGGTCGCATTAAGCGCAAGTAAATTTGTTTGCCCGGCAATATCATTAATCAAAGATACAATATCGCCAATTTTTGCTGATAGCTCGTTCATATCTTTCACAACGGTATCGGTCTTTCCAATACTTTTCGTAGCATTTTCCACAGCCACCAAAGATGTTTTCATTTTATGGCTAATGTCAAAAATTGATGTTGCCATTTCAGAAGTTGCCGATGCTACCAATTCCACATCTTTGGTAGCTTCTTGGGTTGAAGCTGCAATGTGACCCGAAAATTCTTTTGCCTCTTTGGCGGCATTTGCCACTTGCAAATTAGCTTCTTGCATGTTTGAAGTCACCGTACCTACTGAATCTATTAATTCTTGAGCATCATGTTGAAAATCTTGGATCAATTTTTCACGCTCTCGCAATCGTATTTTTTCTTCAGAATTCTCAGCGTTTTGTTTTTCTTCTTGCAATTGCTTGTTTTTTTCTAATTCTTCCCGAAACACCTCCACCGCTACGACAATTTCACCAATTTCTCCCATTTTTTTCAAAGAAGAAAGATTAACATCCAAATCTCCACTTCGTAATTTATGCATCGCCACGGTAACTGCAACAATCGGATTCGAAATTGTTTTTGAAACCCTTCTCACAAAAAAATACATCACAACCAGCAAACCAAGCGTAAGATTAAGCATCAGAAACAGCAATTTATGCGCTTCAGTCACGATCGATTCATAGTCTGTTTCAATCACAATGGCAACGGGAACCTCTTTTAACTCGCGCACGGCATAAACCTGCATCACATCTTTGTTTGATAACCTCGCGTTGCAAAATAACCCCTGAATCTGATTTTGATTGCCCAGTTTGTAACATTTTAGCAACAATCCCACTATCATCTGGAATTCTTGCAGACAACACGACTTCTTCATCGCTGAAACGGGGTTGAGTAATAAACAGTAAATCTTTATTCAACAAAAAACTTTCACTATACTCACCAAAATTTACCCGTTCCCCCCACAACATTACTAATTTGCTGATAATCAAGATGAACAATAAATACACCAACGATATTATCATTACTATTTCGAATAACTTTTGATAAAAAGGCTGTGGGAATATTATTATCGGGCTCATAACGCATAAAATCAATGTAAGCCACATCCTCAACGCCCCAATCTGCTTCCACTCGCTTCTGCCAATTCAACGGCTTTTTTATAGGCCTGTCTTAAACCTGATTCGCTCCATGCCCCATTTTCAATATTCGTTGCATATTCAAGGTTTTTTTCGACTGTGTAAACAATATCACCTTGAGAGTTGATCAAAGTTACATCTGCCAAGCCTTTTAAGCTAAGAAATTCACGAAACCATGGATGAAATTGTTGATGGGTACTACTGTAAAGCGAATCATCATCGGCAGCATTATAATTAAGCCTCTCACCCACTGGAAATGGGTTATCTATAAGATAAAGTTTCTGAAACTCGACCATCGGATCATCATAATCATAAAATGCAAAGTCAAATTCTTGTAACGCTTTTTTCAATACAAGATTCTTTGTCATCAAATCAACATCAACCGTAATTTGCTGAAAATAAAATTCAAAAGAATCCGCCAATTGTTCAACAGAAATCTGTAATTTTGATGAAGTAAGTTCTAAATTATTACGCCTAGAAAAATACCCAACAGTCCCCATTAAAACCGACGTACTCACGAAAACCAATAAGCATATCAATACTTGAAGTTGAACAGAAATACCTGCGCTCGTCAGTGAAAATTTCTTCTTATTTTTTCCAACCTCTGAATCTACGCTTACAGGCTTATCTGTATCCATACCTATATTCTTACTCATATCTATGTTCTTATCCATAAATAACCACCTTAAAAAATGCCATTCCCCTAACACCTAATCTTCTAAAAAGTATCCCGCCCAAAACTAAAGACCTCAAACAAAGGACAATCAATGCTATCCTAGCTATTTAAACTAAAAACGCAAGCCCGCTCCTAAAGAATGCAACGATTTAATCAATCCTTCTTGGAAATCTTCTCTAGAAAATTCCCTCATCACCTCCACTCAATTTTCATTGATTCAACCTTAATAACCTAGGAAATTTACGATTATTTTTTTGCATTTGCCAATGATCTCACAATAGCAGATTGTGGCATTAATCGATATTTCCGAGCAAAATTATTGGCTGTTTTCGTAGCATTATGATAGGTAGGGTAATCGGTATAGCCTTCTTGTCCTCCCCCGTAAAATGTACTACGATGATATATATTCAACGGATATCCGGCAAAAATCCGTTTCGGCAGATCTGGGTTGCCAGAAACCAACGTCCAAAAGCAATACAATCATAGACACCATCGGCAACCGCCTGAGCCGCGGAATCAGGTGTAAAACCACCTGCGCCGATCAAAGTTCCTTGATAAATTTCACGCAATTTGCGATTTGCCATTGGATAATAATACGCCTCTTCCTGTTCAACAGTTTGGGAAAGCCCTCCCACACGTGGTTCAGTAAGCAATAAATAAGCCAAATCAAAACCATTCAATCCTGCCACAGCACAATCATAGGTTTTGTTAGCTTCAGAACAAGTAACGCCAAAGTAACTTTGCTTAATTTTTTCGGTAATTTCATCTCGATATAAGGGCGATAACCGCACCCCCACCTTGCCTACCCCAAATATTTCAATCAATGAAGTAACCACCTCAAACAAAAATCGACACCTATTCGCAAGCGATCCTCCATATTGATCTTCACGCTGATTTACGCCATCACACAAAAATTGATCCCAGCAAATAACCATGAGCCGCATGCAATTCAACATAATCAAAGCCTGCCTGTTGCACATTCCGCGCCGCATGTTGGTAATCACGACATATTCGAGCAATTTCATCGGTTTTCAGGCCCGTGGTGGGGTTGCATCTTGATCCCAATTATATTGATTGCCAATTTCAGCTTTCACAATAATAGGCAAATTTGAAGAAGATACTGGTGGCAAAGGGGCTTGACTCCCTTTCACAAGCGGATGCTCGCCAATGCTAGGTTGGGCCACTCTGCCCGCATGCAAAAGTTGGCAGCAAATTTTTCCGCCCTTACGATGGACCCCCTCTACCACTTGTTTCCAACCAAGCATTTGTGCATCAGTCCATATGCCTGGAACCTGCCCTCCATTCTCGCGAACATTGCGATAAATTGTCCAAATTGGGGTAGCTTCAGGCGAAATATGTACCGCCTCGGTAATCAGCAATCCGCCCGAGCTCGCTCTTTGCGTGTAATATTCAGCGTTAAGAGCTGTGGGTGCAAGCGTGGTTTCATCGGCTCTGATCCGAGTCATAGGTGCCAATATCACTCGATGATTTAAGAAAAAAATTTTTCCGTTTGTAAGGCATCTGCAAGGGGTTTACCATCTTCAACCCCTTTATTTTGAAATCAGCAAATTCTGCGCAGCATATTGGATCATATCAAAGGTTTGTTGTAAATCATCCTCACTGAGCGCAAGATTCGTATAAATTTTTGCCGGTGATTTCAATGCGCCTTGCTGATGCAAAAGCTGATTAAACCGTGCGGTTAGTTTCCGATCACCAGCCAATGTATCGCGATAATTGACAATTTTTTGCTCGGTAAAGACAACATCAAATAAACTTGGAACTCCAACATTTGATGCGCAATCCCAACCTTACCCAAATGTTGCGTAAAAGATTCCATAATCGCATTCCCACAATAGGCGAGCCTTTCGTAACTCCCCTCACGCCGCAAAATTTCCATGGTTTTCAGCCCAGCAACAGCGGCGATCGGATTGCCACTTAATGTTCCTAATTGCATTAAAAAACCCTCATCTCCCACCTGATCCTTGACAAAATGTTTCATAATATCGGCTCTACCTGCAATCGCCGCTAATGGGAAGCCACCACCAATAACTTTTCCCAAGGTACAGATATCAGGAATCACGCCATAAAGCTCTTGCGCGCCCCCATAAGCCAAGCGAAACCCGGTAACCACCTCATCAAAAATCAAAATAATCCCATGTTTGCTACATTGTTTACGCAACATTTCTAAAAACCCCGGCTCAGGCGGAATAATTCGTTGCAACGGCTCTACAATAATGGCAGCAATCTCACTTGCATATTCCGCAATCAAGCTTTGGGTCATGGCAAGATCATTAAATGGCGCAATTAACATACGATCACGCACCGCCTCTAAGATCCCCGCAGAATCCGGAACAGCCATTGGGTAATTCACCAATTTTGTTGGTGATAGGCTCATTTGTGCTTCCGCTGACATGCCATGATACCCACCTTCAAACTTCAAAATCTTCTCCCTACCGGTAAAAGCTCGTGCCAAACGTATCGCATACATATCTGCTTCACCGCCACTGGTAACAAACCTAACTTGTTCGGCGCATTGTACCCCAGCACAAATGGCTTCGGCGATTTCAATAGCGCGGGCATTGTTCGTAAAAAAAGTACACCCTTGATCTAGCTGCTCTCTTACTACTTCCTTAACTTCGGGGTGGTTATGCCCAACCAACATCGGGCCGGAACCAATCAGATAATCAATATATTTTTTTCCATCTTCGTCCCAAACATAGGCACCATCCCCTCTGCTAATCACCGTAGCGGAATCAAAATTCCCAAATGTTCCCCCGGGAAGAACCTGGTAAGCTCGCTTAACCCAATCGGTTTGTTGTAAATTCGACATCTTATTTTCCTTATCTTTAATCAAAAATAGCAATTTCCTTGCCCAAAATATCCAAATCAGGCGTAACCCCAAGCCCGATCCCTTCAGGCGGTGCAATTCTACCTTGATGCCGCATCGGCAAATCCGATTGCCCTTTACCGCCAATATGCGGAGTGACATAATGCGACAAATCGCAACTATTTAGCAAGTTTTTCGGCGTAGTTGCCACTGCCAAATGTAACAAAGCGGCAGTGACAATATCACTTCCCCAAACATCTTCAATACAGGTCATCACACCTAAATGCTCGCATAAATCACGCGCACGTCGCGATGCACTAATCCCACCAAATTTTGATAATTTAATCGCAACCGCATCCAAGCAATTTAATTGATCAGCACGAAGCAACGATGCCAAATCATGGGCATTTTCATCAATCTTCATTGGCAACCCGGTAATATGACGCACCGCCGCACATTCTTCCAAAGTTTTGCAAGGCTGTTCGAACATCAGATCCAGATCCGCCACCTCGCGCCCAACACGAACCGCCTCAAGGCGCGTTGCCCCCATATTCCAATCACCAAAAACCAAAGCCGAGGGCTCTACTGCCTCGCGAACTGCACGCAATCTTGCAATATCAGTGCGCCAATCCTGATCAACCCCTAATTTTACCTGAAACTGGCGCATCCCTTGCGCATAAGCATTCTGTGCCATGCGCTGCATTTCTTCAGGCGCAACGCAACTAATCGAATGGTAAAGCGGTAAATTTTTTTGCCTCCGCCCCCCAAGCAAACAATAAAGTGGCATTTTGGCTTGTTGCGCAGTTAAATCCCAAAGCGCAATATCAATAGGCGATTTCGCATAAGGATGCCCCATTAAATGCATATTTAACCGAGCCATTAAAGCTTCAACTCCGATCGGATCCGTGTAGGAATCAAGAGAATTTGCCCCTAAAATAATCGGTGCCATATTTTCAATGGCGGCGGTAACCCCACCCGCATAAGCCGGCAAATAACCCGCAATTGGGCAAACCTCTCCCCAACCTGAAAGGCCTTCATCTGTTTGCAAACGAACAATAAAAGAATCTACCCGATCGCAAGTTTTGCCCTCAGCCATATAATAGGTTACATGGCTGGTAAGTGCGATTTTCCAAATTGTAATTTTTGTAATTTTCATCTTCTCCCCTTTGCTATTGATAAATGGCTATTGATAAATGGCTACAGGCTCGCCAAGAAGATTTTCATCCCCCTTCACACCAAGCCCAGCAAGCTGAGACAAAATCGCAAATCCCGCTTGATTTCTTGCCCCTTGCCCAATAACCGGATCGACCGTTAAATGCTCGTGACATAGCCAGCTTGCCAAACGGTTTACCTTTGGTAATGAAATTGCCAAATGGATTGCTGCCGTATCTGCCAAAACACTGCCCCCCAAATCTTCTACATGCATTTGCCAGCCAACCGCAATCCCAAAATCCCTAATTTGCAACGCTTTGCTTAAACCACCCACACGGTTAGGTTTCACTTTCACCCCTTGACATGCGCCAATTTTCCAAGCCTCGAGATGCGTTTGAAAATCATACATACATTCATCCAGCATGATCGGTTGTGGCACATGGCTGGCAACATGCGCGCATTGCGCCAAAGTTTCACAAGGTTGCTCAATCCAACCGCGCGTAGCAACGCTACCCAACACTTGCAAAGCGATACCAGGAGCCCAAGCGCGATTAACATCAAATGTAATCTTTTCATTATTCGGGGCATTTTGTGCAACGGTTTGTATCCGAACAATATCTTGGTTAGGATCATCACCCCCTATTTTTACCGAATGCGTTCGATATCCTTTCGCACCCGCAAGCTGAATATCGGCAAGCATAGCATCGGGTGTGCCTGTTGATATCGAAGAATTAAGGGGCACAGGAACCACTTCATCGGCACCCATCAACTGCCATAAAGGCATATTCGTAAACTGCCCAAGCAGATCCCAACACGCAACATCCAAAGGCGATTTCACGTAAAGATGCCCCGGCAAATTCAAATCCATAACCCGATTAATCTGTGCCAAAGCGCATGGATCTTGCCCCAACAAAGCCGGAGCAAGAATTTCAAAGCCAGAACGAATTCCTGCCCCATAAGCCGGTAGATAGGTGTTGCCCCACGGGCAACCTTCGCCCCAACCTGATAGCCCAAGATCTGTATCGATGCGCACAAAAGTAGAATCTAATTTTTCAAATTTCAGTCGCCCCCCAGAAAGCCAGTAAGGTTTATTCAGGGGTAAGTCAATTTGCCAAACTGTAATTTTTGTTATTCGCATCCTTCACCCGTTATAAGGTAACAACAATATTGCCAACATGCTTTTTTGCTATAAAACTCTGTTGTGCCTGATGCAATTCTTCCAGTGGATAGGTTTCTGCTATAATCGGCTTAACCTCACCATTTTCAATATAATTTACCAAATGCGCAAAAACACCCGGTGGCATAATTGTTGCACCCGTAAACGTTAAATCCCGCAAATAAAAGGTGCGCAAATCAAACGATACAATCGGACCGGCAATCGCACCTGAGCAACTATAACGTCCTCCCCGTTCTAACACATCAATCACAGTAGAAAAATAATCACCGCCAACAACATCAGCAACAATCGACACTGTTTCTCTGCCAATGGTTGCGCGCAACGCCGCTTTTAAATCCTCGGGTTTTCGTGGCAACAACAGATCGGCTCCATATTTTTTGCCTAATTGCAACAAACCAGCATGCTTTTCCTCGCTTGCCAAAGCCACAGTCTTTACTCCTCGTCTTTTTGCCAATTGGATCAATGCTGAACCTACCCCGCCCGATGCTCCAGTGATCAAAATAATATCGCCGACATTCGCGTTGGCTCGGTTCAAAATATTTTCAGCCGTAATATAAGAAGTTGGAAAACTTGCCAATTCCGCATCAGTTAAATCTGATGTAATCGGGTGGACATTACGGGCATCCGCAACAGTATATTCGGCAAAACCGCCATTCATTTCAGAACCAAAATAATGGCATTTATTGATATCCAGCGGATCGTCCCAATCGCGTATGCACACATCAATTAGCACACGTTTGCCTAATAATTCTAGAGGAGCATCCACACCCAAACCCACAACCGTTGCACAAACATCTGCCCCCTGAATTCTAGGGAAAGTGATTGCCATCCCCCCCCAGGAAGAATCTGCATTATCAATTTCAGCATAACCATCACCGGTAGTGGCTTCAGATACCGCTTTTGAATACCAGCCCAGCCGCGTATTAACATCGGTATTATTCAAGCCACAAGCATGGACTTTTAACAAAACCTCACTTTTTTTCGGTTTCGGTGTTGGCCAATCCTTATGGAACACCAAATTATTAATATCGCCATGCCCCATAAGCACAAAAGCGCGCATTGTTGCCGGTATCTCTTTTTCAAGTATTTTTGGATTCATAATAATTTTCTCTTTCTACTCTTAATCATTAAAATTCGCTTGAAGAATCCATACGAGGTTTTTCGTTTCCAGGATCATAGGCAGCATCCCCAAGCACAATTGCCTGGCGAATTTTCCCCATAATCATCACTTCAAGTACGGTATCAATTTTCGCAAATTCTGGTTTAAGATAAGCAAAAGCCAGGATTTTCCCCACACTATGCCCATAAACAATCGAGCTTACCACGCCCACAGATTTCCCCTGAGCTAACCCCTGATCAAATCCTTGGGCGAATACTGCCTCACCACCATGCCCATCTGCCTCAATTTCATCAGAGCCAGATTCAATCGAAGATTCAATGGCAAGATAAGCACATAGCCATGACATTTTCCCTTGCTCGCGCGTCTCAAGGCTAAGCTGCGTTTGTGCTCTGCCTCGAAAATCACCCTTGCTAGCATCCAACGCCACAAACCGCATCACATCCGCCTCGGGCAAAGTTACCTCATTTGTTAGCTCGCCTGCACCCTTAAACATTTTTTCCATCCGCATCACATTCATCGCAAAAGAACCATAATTAACAATACCATGATTTTGCCCGGCTTGCCAAAGCCCTTGATAAACTTTTCCGATATCCGAACGTGCACCATGAATTTCCCAACCCAATTCACCCGCATAAGAAAGCCGAAATGCCCAAATTTCTTTGCCCGCAATTGCAATTTTTTGAGCACTAAGCCACCGAAAATCAGCATTACTTAAGCTACTATCGGTGTTGGCTACAAGCACCATCCGTGATTTTGGACCCTGCAAAGCCAGTGCCGCCCAATCATCACTTCGATTAACCACCTCAACTTGCTCATCATCTATGGCAAATTCCAAATGATCTCGTAATCTTTGTTCAAAAAAAGCCGCACAAACCAAATAAAACCGATTTACAGCAAATTTAACCAAGGTAAGCTCTATTTCAATACGGCCACATGAATTTAACAAATGGGTCAAAACAATCGAGCCAACTTTTTGCGGAAGTTTATTGGCAATTAATCGATCCAATAATTTTGCTGCATCCTTGCCAACCACTTCTATTTTCGTAAATGCCGAAATATCCATGAGCCCAACATTTTCGCGCACATTTTTAACCTCTGCCCCAACAATATCATGAACAATATTGCGCCGAAACGAATAAACATCCTGCGCAGAAACATTCCCGATCGCAAACCAACGCGGACGCTCATGCCCAAAAACCTCTTCAAAAACCGCACCTTGTGCCTGTAAAATTTCGTAAAGCGGGCTGGGTTTGATCGGGCGCCCGGCAAACCGATTAAAATGCGGAAACGGAATTTCATGGCGTAGGCAGTAATCTTCACGTGCTTTGATCACCTGCCAAGCCTTGTTCGCATAACCCCCAAACCGCCTGGGATCATAATCGCGCATCGATAGATCGCTACTACCATGCACAATCCAACGCGCCAACTCACGCGTAAGCCCCGGCCCCCAGCCAATTCCAATTTGCGTGCCACAACAGCACCAATAATTTCTTGCCCCGGCAACCGGGCCCACCAGCGGATTCCCATCTGGAGGATGTGAAATTGCCCCATGAACCTCACGTTTAATACCCAAATCAGCGAAGATTGGCATCCGAGCCATCGCATTTTCTAACCAAGGCATAACGCGCTCGTAATCAGCGTTAAACAGCTCATTTTCGGCTTCCCACGGACAGAAATCTTCCCACACACTATTGGGGTTGGTTTTCTCGTAAATCCCAATTAAACCCGATTTTTGTTCCATACGAATATAGCCAGAAACATATTTATCATCGCGAATAACTGGCAATTCAACCTCTAAATTCTGAAATTCTGGTACAGTCTCGGTAACAAAATAATGATGAGTCATAGAGGTCATCGGCAATTGCAAGCCACTCCATTCTCCCATTTGCCGTGCATAAGTACCTCCTGCATTCACCAAATGCGAACATCTGATCTCGCCACCTTCAGTGGAAACTCGCCATTCACCATTGCCTTGCTGGTGAATATTCGTTGCCCGACACCGCCGCACAATGTTAACACCCAATTTGCGCGCACCGGTCGCAAAAGATTGAGTTACCCCAGAAGGATCAACATGCCCATCATCAGGGGTATGTAGTGCCCCCAAAATACCGCTTAAATTGTAAAATGGATGCAACTCACCCACCCTTGCCTTAGACACCAACTCCATAGTAAAACCAAGTGCCTTACCTACCGATAGGCTATGGTGTAGCCAATCCATTTCATCTTGGCTATAGGCAAGGCGAAGCGAGCCGCAACCATGCCATGTTGACGAGACCCCCGTCTCTTGCTCGAGCTTACCTGAATATAAATCAATATTATAGCCAACAAATTTCCCCAAACCGTAATTAGAGGTAGAATGCGTAATTTGCCCGGCAGCATGCCATGTCGACCCAGAAGTAAGTTCGGATTTTTCTAACAATACAACATCCTTCGCACCCTCATGCGCAAGGTGATAGGCCAATGAACAACCCATAATGCCCCCCCCTATAATCACAATTTCCGCAGATGAAGGAATAGATTTACATAAATTGGCTGTATCAGGCACGATTAATTTCTTCCTAAAAATTTCTTTCGCAAAAAAACCTATTGCCATCATAATAGTACAAATGTATAATAGTCAATATAAAATAATAATTTTGTACCAAAACTATCTTGCCTTGCGAAAAATTGGTCAAGAATTTGGCAATATCATATGAAAGTTTAGGAATATTAAATTCGTAAAGCTATACGTAAAGAAATGAATATCGTCGCTGATCATAATAAAAATATCCAAGATGTTTTAGAGATTTTGACAGATTGCGCCGGCAATTTAACGCCCGAATTGCGCAAAGCTGCAATTTATATCCTGGAAAATCATTATGAAATTGCCGTTAGCTCTATGCGCGAGCTCTCAGATTTGGCAGGAATTAACCCGAACAGTTTTGTTCGTTTGGCCCGCACAATTGGATTTGACGGTTATGAGGATTTTCGTGAAATTTTCCGCCAAGAGATCCGTAAGGGCAATCATAATTTTACCAACCGTGCCCAATGGTTACAAACTTTGGCTCAAAAAGATAATTTAGGGGCACTTTATGCCGATATGGCCGAAAGTGCCATCCGGAACATTGAAAATACTTTCACCACAAGCTGTGCAGCTGATCTGCAACAAGCCGCCGATAGCATTATGAAAGCACGAAAGATTTTTGTGCTTGGGGTTGGGATTAATTATATGCTAGCACATAGCTTTGCCTATCTTGCCGATATGGCCCTTGATAATGTTCATGCCATTCCCCGTGCGGGTAGCATTGCCACCGATGATATTGCCCGCATCTGTAATCAGGATGTGTTAATTGCCATGACTTTCAAACCTTATCGCCACGAAATTATCCAAGCGGTGCAACAAGCCAGACAACATAAAGTTACTCTGATCGGCATTTCCGATAGCCTTGCCTCACCGATTTTACTCGGCGCGAAACATCGCTTTATTGTTCATTCTGATACCCCCCAATTTTTTCCTTCAACGGTTGCCTTAACCGCTTTGCTAGAAAGCTTAATGGCTTTTATTATCGCCGATGCCAGCCCAAAAATCATTGCCAACATCGAAAAATTCCATGCTGAACGCCATCGCCTTGGTATTTATCACGAACCCAAAGATGCTTAGCAAAGGGTAACCCGAAATGAACATCATCGATAAACCCACTTATTCCTTGGCAGCACATTATTATACGGATCCACAAATTTTTGCTCATGAACAGAAAAGCTTATTTGCCTGCTCTTGGCAATTTGCCGGACATATTTCGGCTTTAAGAGAAGTAGGTGATTATTTCACCTTTAGCCTTGCTGGGGAAAGCTTATTCTGCCTGAAAGATAAGAACAACGAAATTCGTGCCTTTTACAATGTTTGCCAACATCGCGCCCATCAGCTGGTTCAAGGCACCGGCAACCAATCGCTTATTGTTTGCCCTTATCATTCATGGGTGTATGAACTCACTGGAAAATTACGTTCCGGACCGAACATAAAGGCAGTGATTGGGTTTAACAAAGATAAAATTTGTCTCTCGCAAGTTAAAGTGGAAATTTTTCTAGGCTTTATTTTTGTCAATTTAGATGAAAATGCCAAACCTATGGATGAATGGTTTCCCAATGTGCGCACCGAGCTTGCCAGCTTCATTCCGCAATATCAAGATTTGGCACCGCTAGAATGGGTTGAAATTCCCGAAAAATGTAATTGGAAAACCTCTGTAGAAAATTATTCAGAATGTTATCATTGTACCTTAAATCATCCCACTTTCTCAACCGGGGTGGTCAAACCCTCTACCTATAATATCATGCCCCAAGGCTATTGTTTGCGCCATACAACCGAATGCCAAAATTTGGATAAAATGACTTATCAAGTTGATTTAGAAACTAACGAGAATGCAGATCAATATTCTTCATGGTTTCTATGGCCGTTATTTTCTTTTCAAGTTTATCCTGGAAACCAGCTCAACACCTATCATTGGCGCGCCATTGATGTTGATCATGTTGTGGTTTGGCGCGGTTGGTATTCCCTAAATGGAGTAGATTGCGACATTGTTCGAAACCTTGCCATTCAAGATCGACAAACTACCGTTGCCGAGGATATTACTTTGGTGGAATCTGTGCATCGCGGATTGCATAGCCGTGGTTATAACCCGGGTCCGCTAGTTGTTGACCCGAAATATGGCGTTAATTCTGAACATTCAGTTCAAACCTTACAACAATGGATACGCGAGGCAATTCATGATTGAGATCAAACCCTATTGGCAAAATTATATTAATGGTGAGTTTTGCGACGGCAATGCTGGCAAAATTACCGTGGATAACCCCGCCACAGCAAAACCCATTGCCCAGCAAGCCTTAGCGAATGCAAGCGATGTTACGCGTGCAGTGCAAGCCGCAAAGGCCTGCCATCAAAGCCAAATTTTACCGAATATGCGTCCGGTAGAATTAGGTCGCATGGTGAGAAAAATGGGTGATTATTTCATCCAGAATATCGATGAAATTGCCCCAATTTTTACCCTAGAAAGTGGCAAACCCCTATGGGAAGCCAAGATTGAAATTGCCGGTGCCGCCCGTTATTTTGAATATTACGGCAATCAGGCCGAAACGATCGAAGGGCGAACCATTCCCCTTGGCGCAGATTACATTGATTTCACCCTGTATGAACCTTTCGGGGTTTCTGCCCAGATCATCCCTTGGAATTACCCGCTAGAGATGACCGCACGTTCGCTTGCTGCCGCATTGGCAACAGGCAATGCTTGCGTAATTAAAACGCCCGAGCTTGACCCGCTAGCTTGCGGCTATTACTTCGCCAAAGCCGCACAATATGCTGAATTGCCTGAAGGTTCTCTTAATATCATCTGCGGATTAGGCGCCGATGCTGGTGCTGCACTTTCTGCGCATCGCGATGTTAACCAAATTGTCTTTACCGGCTCGGTTGCTACTGGGCGTGCGATTGCCACCCAAGCGGCGCAAAATATTGTACCTTGCGTGCTGGAATTGGGCGGAAAATCGGCAGCCATTATTTGCGATGATGCCGATATTGCTAGCTTTACCCAAGATGTTCGTTGGGGCATTTATTTTAATGCTGGGCAAGTTTGTTCGGCAATGTCGCGGGTAATTGTTCCAGAAAAACTTCATGATCGATTGGTGGAATCCGTGGTTGAAATGGCCCGCAATATTTCGGTAGGTGCGGGGATTGATCGCCCTGAATTTGGTGCAAATATGGGGGCAATGGTTTCCGAAATTCAACGCAACCGCGCCTTAACCATGTGTAGCAACGCAAAAAGCCAAGGTGCAATCGCTGCCTTTGGTGGCGATGTTTTTGGTGATGTTGGTGCCTTTTTAACCCCAACGATTTTCACCAATGTTACCCCGAATATGGAGATTGCCCGCGAAGAAGTTTTTGCCCCCGTACTCTCTATGATTACATGTAAATCGGATCAAGAAGCAATTCATATTGCCAATAGCACCGATTATGGCTTGGTCGGCGGGATCTTCACGAAAGATATTGATCGCGCCTTGCGATTGGCGAAACAGATCCGCGGCGGGCAGATTTTTATTAATGAATGGTATGCCGGCGGGGTGGAAACCCCTTTTGGTGGTTATGGGAAATCGGGCTATGGCCGCGAAAAAGGACGCGAGGCATTGTGGAATTATCTGCAAACCAAAAATATCGCGGTAAAGATTAATGATTAGAATATAACAGATTACGCCTATGTTTAGATGCGAGAGGCAAAACCCTATCAATGCTTTCGCGTGGCACAGAAAATTTTGAAAGCCACTAAAAAATTTTAAGAAAAAATGGACCCTTAGATAAAAACAATAAATAAGAAACAATCAATTGAACACGAAAATAAAATCACTGATAAAGCATTTTACCTAATTTAAGGAGTCCTCAGCAAAAAACATTCCGCGCAATTTTTTCCGCTCCACAATAATTACATCTAATAATAAAACCAAAATATGTTTTTGTTAAAAATATGCTACGTATCTTAATCATTTTATCGAAAAAACCCTTAAAATCATCACATACGCACCGTAGTATCTCAATAAATCTATTGCAAAAAAATAGTAACTCTTGCATCAGAAATATGTTATACTATAAAGCTTATAAAGAGGTATTTATTTTAAAATAATTCCCGCAATCTAGGCGACACACGGATATTTATTTGGAAACAGTAACTTCCAGCAATGGGGCCGTTATTGTTTTTGTGGTATACTGAATGGGAATAAAAAAACAACCATGCTTCGTAACTTGAACATATCTATGAAGATACAGCTTTTATTGATGATTTTAGTTGTTATCAGTATTTCGTTTGTGGCTGTGACTGTGGCTTTCTTTTCAATACAAAATGCAACCGAAAATGCACAAGAAAAACTAGTAGCAATCACCCTACACCATAGATATGCGTTAAATAAATATATCCAGTCAATTCATGATGATGTCCTTTTAATGTCTACTAACGAAACCATTATCAATGCTGTCCAAAATTTTACCAACTCTGTTGCCGAATTTGATAATTTCACGGAGGATTTGCAAAAACTCTACATTCACGACAATGATTATCCTAAAGGCAAGAAATGGGAATTAAAAGATGCAAAAGATGGTTCCACCTATAGCCAATATCATAACCAATATCATCCTTGGCTGTCTGAATTTCAACGGCGACACCATTATCATGACATTTTTCTTATAAACCCAAAAGGCGATGTTATTTATAGTATTTTCAAAGAAGAAGATTTTGCCACCAACCTTGTAGATGGCAAATGGGCGAATTCGGGTTTGGCGGAAGCATTTCATGCTGCCATAACAGCAGCAAATAAGCTTGGAGAAGGCTATAGCGATTTGCGAACTTATGAACCCAGTCACGGCGAAGCAGCCGCATTTGTAAGCAAGATTATCAAAGATCGCAATGATAATATTGTAGGTGTATTTATTGTTCAAATCCCTTTAAGTTACGTCACAGAAATTGTTACAGATGTAGAAGATGAAAGCGAAAGTAACATTATCGATAGCTTTTTGATTAATGAAGATTTTTACTTTTTAACGCAACCCTCATCAGCTTCACAAATCAAAATTTTAGAAGATAAAATTCCAGAACATTCCGACGTAGAATCAGCCCTCAGCGAAGAAATTATCTCAAGAGAACTGATTAATGATCCGAATAAACACAAGAATTATTCCGAAAAAGACGTATTGAGCACATTTGCAATTATCGATTTTTTTGGGAAAAACCATGTCCTAGTCTCACAAGTCGATTATAATACAATCATCATCAAAGTAAAACGTTTGCTAAGCATCATTATTGAAATAACAATAGGTGTTATTATTTTTATGCTAATTTTGGTAAAAGTATTTTCTCAAACATTAACAACTCCGATCATTAGGATCACCCAAATCATGCGGAATATGACTGGGGGTAATTATAAAAATAATATTATAAGCATTACATATCGTACCGATGAAATCGGCGACATTGCGCGTGCAGTTAATATTTTTCAGGACAAAATGATTAAAGCAAAAAAATTACAAATAGAAAAGGAAGAATCCAAACAGCGTCGCGAGGAACGCACTGAACAATTTGAAGATTTATCAACAAATTTCCAAGATGACGCCAAAATTTTGCTCGATGAAGTCAGTGAAGTTATCGGAACGATGGAGAAGGCAAATCAATCTGTAAGCGAAGCAGTACAAATTACCCGTGATTTTTCGGGTGAAATTGCTACAGCTACCGAACATGCCACCCAAAATGTTCAGATGGTTGCATCCGCAACCTCTCAGATGGCATCATCAATTTCTGGAATTAGTGAAAAAATGCAAACCTCGCGGGTAGCCGTACAAAAGGCCGCAACAACCGTAGGTGAAACCGATAAAATTGTCAGAGATATGTCGGTTTTATCTGAAGAGATTGGTGATATTATTTCACTGATTAATGATATTGCTGGGCAAACAAATTTGCTTGCTTTGAATGCCACGATCGAGGCAGCACGAGCTGGAGAAAGTGGCAAAGGTTTTGCTGTGGTTGCCAATGAGGTGAAAAATTTAGCCACCCAAACGAAAAAAGCCACCGAAGATATTTCTAAACAAATCACCTCCATTCGTGATGTTTCAGTGCAAGCAGTGGGAGCGATTCGTTCCATTGATGATGAAATTCAAATGGTAACGGAAATATTTGGCTCAATTGCAACCGCCGTAGAACAGCAAGCAACAACAGCACATGAAATTACGAAGGCGAGTAATGATGCCTCACGCGGAACGATTGAGGCCAGCCAAAAAGTAAATAAAATTGCCGAATATGCCCAAAGCACACTAACTGAATCTGAGGGCATGTCTAATTCCATGGATAAAAGTGTCGGCACGATCGCATCACTGGAAAAAGCGGTAAGAAATTTCCTAGAAAAACTCTCTATCATCCATTAATTTTACGAATTTGGCATGTGATTGTTCAAAAATACCGCAAAAAAACCAACTCTAAGGAGATATAATTCTCATCCTCACTACGACTTTGGCTCACAGAGCCATCCATGGCATAATGTCGCAATCATTGCAAAAAAATATAAAATTACACCATAAATAATTGCCAAACTCACAAACGTATCATTCCCATTTTTCGTAAAATAACCCGCTATTTCACTACTTTTTTTCAAATAACAATAGACTTTTTAGATTAATATGTTATAGTCGCGTTAGTTGCGTTAGTTGCGAAAAATATCTACTATAAGTAGAAAAAGGATATTCTATGTTCCGCAACGCAACTATATCTATAAAAATACAAATTTGTTCGATGATTCTTGTGTTAGTAACAGCCATTTGTTTGGTTAGCACACTAATCTACTACTCTATAGATGATTCTGTTGAATATCTTCATGAAGAACTTGATATAATTACGGTGCATCGCGTGAAAGAATTGGATAAATATCTTGAAAATATAGAAAATGATATCTCGTTGATGGTTACAAACGAAATGGCGATTCAAGCTATGAGAGATTTTGCAACATATGCACCATCGGAAAATTTTACCGCAGAATTACAAGAGCTTTATATCCATAATAATAGCTATCCCAAAGATGAGAGATGGAAATTGCAAGATGCAAAAGATGGTTCCGCTTATAGTGATTACCATAACCAATATCATCCTTGGTTTACCGACTTTCAACAGCGACACCATTATCATGATCTGTTTTTTATAACCCCAAAAGGCGATATTGTTTATAGCGTTTTCAAAGAAAAAGATTTTGCAACTAACCTTGTAGATGGAAAATGGACGAATTCGGGTTTGGCAGAAGCATTTCAAGGTGCGCTAGAAGTGGCAGATAAATTTGAAATAAGCTACAGTGACTTAAAACCTTATGGACCGAAGGACGACGAAGTAGACGCATTTTTAGGAAAAGCGATCAAAGAT
This sequence comes from Alphaproteobacteria bacterium, assembly GCA_965206365.1. Taxonomy (GTDB): domain Bacteria; phylum Pseudomonadota; class Alphaproteobacteria; order JABAAW01; family JAHZMA01; genus CBDBJL01. The sequence goes on along the minus strand of CBDBJL010000005.1, from coordinate 82,765 downwards.
GTCAATGGTGATATTTTGGGTGTATTTATCGCTCAAATCCCTTTAGATCAAATTACTGATATTGTCTCTGATGTCAAAGGTTTAGCGGATGATATCGAAAGTTTTTTAATTGATGAAAATTTTTCTTTTTTAACGCAACCCAGATTAGCCCCGGAAATTGAAATCTTAAAGGATCAAATTCCCAAACATCCTGATATGGTATTGGCTTTAGAACAAAGACGCGAAAAAGAAATTATCAAAATGAGCAAACGCGATAATTATTTAGGGGAAAGTGTAATTGGAACTTTTTCGATAATTGATTTTTTCGGTAAAAATCATATTTTCGTGATCGAAGCCCATTATGATAATATCATTGCTAGGGTAAAAAAGCATGCAATTACGCTGGTTGAGATCACTCTCGTCCTTCTCATTATCATAATCCTTATGGTACGGACATTTGCGAAAACATTAACGCGACCCATATTAGCCGTAACGAAAGTTATGGATCATATGAGTGAAGGAAATTACGAAGATAACATTGAAAAAATTGTGGTTCGAAGAGATGAAGTTGGTATCATTGCCCGCTCGATAGATATTTTTCGCAAAAAAATGCTAATTTCATTAGAAGCTGAGAAAGCAAAAGAACTTGCAAAACAATATCGCGAGGAGCGCGCTGAACAACTTGAAAGTATAACAACAGATTTCCAAGATGATGCTAAAAATTTACTCGATGAAGTTAGCGAAGTTATGGGAACCATGAGAATGGCAAATGAATCTGTAAACAAAGCTGTACAAATTACCCATGATTTTTCCGGTGAAATTGCTACGATTGCCGAACATGCCACCCAAGATGTTCAGCTGGTAGCATCGGCAACTTCCCAGATGGCCTCATCGATTACTGAAATTAGTGAAAAAATGCAAACTTCTCGAGTCTCTGTGCAAAAAGCGACAACAACTGTAACTGAAACTGATAAGGTTGTGCGGGATATGTCGGTATTATCTTCAGGAATTGGCGATATTGTCTCGTTAATTAACGATATTGCTGGGCAAACAAATTTACTTGCCCTGAATGCCACGATCGAGGCGGCACGGGCCGGAGAAAAGCGGAAAGGGTTTTGCCGTGGTTGCCAATGAGGTGAAAAGTTTGGCGACCCAAACAACAAAAGCTACCGAAGATATTTCCAAACAAATCACCGCCATTCGCGATGTTTCCATGCAGGCCGTGGAAGCGATCCATTCTATTGGTGATGAAATTCAAGCGGTAACGGAAATATTTGGCTCGATTGCGACCGCCGTAGAAGAGCAAGCAGCAACAGCCCCGTGAAATCACAAGGGCCAGCAATAATGCCTCACGCAGAACCATTGAAGCCAGCCAAAAAGTGAATAAAATTAGCGAATATGCCCAAAGCACATTAAATGAATCTGAAGGCATGTCTAGTTCGATGAATAAAAGTGTGGGTGCAATTAATTCTTTGGAAAAAACAGTGAGGAATTTGTTAGAAAAAATTTCCATTATCCATTAAATTTTAATAATTTGCGCATGCTTCAATGAAAAACTACGCCAAAGAAACCAACTCTTAATACACCTAATTTACCCTTATAACGGCTCTAATACAAATTATCTATAGCGTAATGGCACCCATAAGTCGATATAATTTCTCAATAATTTCCTAAAAAATATAAAATGATATCAAAATATTTATAAATATACGATCCCATTTTCATTAAAATTCTCCTCTATCCCATTGTTTTATCTTATTAAATTTTCAAAATAACGATACCGTTTTGGGATAAAATTTTTGTATAGACTTTTAATGTTTGTATGCTATAGTTACATTAGTCGTGTTAATTGGTGAATACATCTATTATAAGTAGAATATTCTATTAAGAAATTTAAAGGGAGAATATCCATGTTTCGTAACGTAGCGATATCTATAAAAATACAAATTTACTCCATGATCCTCATGGTAATAACAGCCATTTGTTTAATTATCTCGATAACCTATTTTTCGATAAATGATGCTGTTAAAATTCTTCGTGAAGAACTTAATTTGATTACGGTACATCGCGTGAAAGAATTACATAAATATCTTGAAAAGGTAGAAAATGATGCCATGTTGATGGCTTTAAATAAAATGGTTATTCAGTCTATGATCGATTTTGCAACATCTGCGCCATCGGAAAATTTCACCGAAGAATTACAAGAGCTTTACATTTACGACAATGATTATCCTAAAGGCGAGAAATGGGAATTAAAAGATGCAAAAGATGGTTCCACCTATAGCCAATATCATAGTAAATACCATCCTTGGTTCCTTGAATTTCAACAGCGAAACCATTATCATGATCTATTTCTTGTAACCCCAAAAGGCGATGTTGTTTATAGCGTTTTCAAAGAAAAAGATTTTGCAACCAATCTTGTGGATGGCAAATGGGCGAATTCAGGTTTGGCAGAAGCGTTTCAAGGTGCCGTAGAAACATTAGATACACTTGGAGGCTATAGTGACCTAAAACCTTATGAACCGAAGAACGGCGAAGAAAACGCATTTTTAAGTAAGGCGATCAAAGATGTCAATGGTGATATTTTGGGTGTATTTATTCTTCAAATTCCTCTAGATCAAATTGCTAATATTGTCTCTGATGGCAAAGGTTTAACGGATGATATCAACAGTTTTTTAATTAATGATAAATTTTCTTTTTTAACGCAACCCAGATTATCCCCTAAAATCAAACCCTTAAAAGATAAAATTCCCCAACATCCTGATATAATATTGGCTTTAGAAGAAACACGCAAAGTAGAAGTGATAGAAATTGAGCGATATAATAACTATTTAGGGAGAGATGTAATTGGAGCTTTTTCGCTCGTTAATTTTTTTGATACAAGGCATGTTTTCGTGATCGAAGCCCATTATAATACGATCATCACTAGAGTGAAAAAACATGCAATTACGCTGATCGAGATCACTCTCGTCCTTCTTGTTATCATGATCTTGATGGTGCGAACCTTTGCGAAAACATTAACGCGACCCATATTAATCGTAACGCGAATTATGGATCGTATGAGTGAGGGGAATTACGAAGATAGCATTCAAAGAATTACGGATCGGAAAGATGAAGTTGGCATCATTGCTCGTTCAATGGATATTTTTCGCAAAAAAATGCTAATTGCCAAAGAAACCGAAAAAAAGCTCAAAGAAAAACAACACGATGAGCGCACTGAACAATTTGAAACATTAACAACAAAATTCCAAGGTGATACCAAAAATTTGCTTGATGATGTCAGCGAAATTATCGAGACAATGAAAACGGAAAATCAATCTGTAAGCGAAGCTGTACAGATGACCCATGATTTTTCAGATGAAATTGCTACGGTTGCCGAACATGCCACCCAGGATGTTCAGCTGGTAGCATCGGCAACCTCCCAGATGGCATCATCGATTACTGAAATTAGTGAAAAAATGCAAACTTCTCGAATTTCTGTACAAAAAGCCGCACAAAGCATCAATAAAACCGATAAGATTGTGCGGGATATGTCGGTATTATCTAAAGGAATTGACGATATTGTCACATTGATTAACGATATTGCAGAACAAACAAATTTACTTGCCCTGAATGCCACTATTGAAGCAGCACGAGCTGGGGAAAATGGCAAAGGTTTTGCCGTGGTTGCCAATGAGGTAAAAATTTTAGCTACCCAAACAACGAAAGCTACCGAAAATATTTCCACGCAAATCACCGCCATTCGTGATGTTTCCACGCAGGCCGTAAACGCGATCCATTTCATTGATAATGAAATTCAAACGATAACAAAAATATTTGGCTCGATTGCAACCGCCGTAGAACAGCAAGCCACAACAGCACGCGAAATTACACAATTCAGCCGTAATGCCTCACGCGGAACCATCGATGCCAGTAAAAAAGTGAATAAAATTAGCGAATATGCCCAAAGCACATTACAAAAATCTAAAAGCATGTCTGATTACATGGGTAAAAGTGTCAACACGATTACTTCACTAGAAAAAATAGTAAGAGGTTTCTTAGAAAAAATTTCTATTATCCATAAATCCCATTGATAGATTTTTGCAAGCAAAAAGTAATCCAGCCCCAAATGAATAAACACAAATCTCCATACGCCATACCACAAGCAACATTTTCGATATTCATAACCATCTATTCTTACCGCATGGTTTGGTAAAACCGTAATCATTTTTATTACGCTTATTATTTGCGCTTTTCTTCATGGCGATCATTTACGACGATCTCCATAAGCTGATGCCAGGCACCATCATGCACAATCAACCCCGCAAATAGAGTCAAATTCATAAATTACCATTGTGAGCATTTCGCAATCGCTTCGAAAAAATGATATTTCGTTACCATTATCATAAAAAATGCAATGGGAAAATGCTCAAAAATAGAGTGAAAATGCGGAAGAATAACCTAATCGTAACTTATAAAATATAAGCGTGGCAAAGTTATCATGAATTTCAAACCATAGAAATATTATTTTGTAATAACCATTTTCCTACCATCAAAGAAAAGGCAATTCCACTAGATCACCACAAATCAACTCACCTTTTTTATGCACAACAACCCGATCCCCACTCTTCACGGTGCGCAATACCAGCCCATAACCAATATTTTTTTGCAACCTACGCGAATAAACACCATTGGTCATAACCCCTATTTTCTTATTATTTTGCCACAGCTCATACCATTCATCATGGCTAGGTTGAGGTTCTTCCCCTACCAGAATTACCCCCAACTGATGGCGTTTAATGCCTTGCGCCTTAATTTGCCGTAAAGCTTGAATGCCAACAACATCATCAGGCACATCTAAATCTACATATTGTTCCATCCGCACTTCAAACGGATTGGTATCATCATCACTATCCCCACCCCAAGAAAGCAAACCACTTTCAATTCTCTCATTCGGATTTGGATAACCCGGACCCATATCCCAGCCCTTCCCGGCTTCCATGAGCAAATTCCATAATTTCACCCCTTGAGTACAATCCATTAAATAAAGTTCAAAACCACCTTGGCGCGACCATCCCGAACGTGCTAATTTCAATGTAATTCCTTCAATCTCAACATCATGAAACCAAAAATGCTTAATCTGACGCACCCAATCACCAAAAATCGACGCCATAACATCATCAGATTTTGGACCCTGCACAGCAAGCGGAGCAATATCAGCCTCGGTAATATGAACCTGAAGACTGCGTTCAGCGGCAATCACACGCGCCCAAAACAAGATATTAGAATCAGCAATGGAAAGCCAATAACAATCATCAGAAATTTTCAAAATAATCGGGTCATTAATAATCGTCCCTCGATGATTACAAATAGCGACATATTTTCCTTGCCCCACCTTGCATTGCGAAAGATCTCGCGGAGTTAAAATTTGTGCCAAAAGCGCAGCATCTCTGCCTTTCAACTGAATTTGTCGCTCACAAGCAACGTCCCAAAGCTGAACGCCTTGAATCAATTTCCAATATTCCGCATCCATATCACCATAGCCCAAAGGCAACAGCATTTGATTGTAAGGCACGAAACCTTTAACGCCCGCTTGCACTGTGGCATCAAAATAAGGTGATTTACGCAAACGCGTATGAGGTACAATTTCAAACATTTTTTTCCTTTCAAAAATATAGCGGAGCAACCCTATCATTTTTCTTGCATCTTGCCAAGAAATAAAGCACAATGGTTGCTGTTAATCTCGTACAAGCAAATGGCTTACTATCGTAAAAAGGCGGGTTATGGCAAAAATTTCTAAAGAAGAGTATCAAGCCCGTATTGATTTAGCCGCTTTGTATCGCCTCGCCAATATTTTTGGCTATGATGATTTGATTTGGAACCATATTACCATGCGCGTTCCCGGTACTAAAAATCATTTTTTAATGAACCAATTTGGTTTGCTTAACACTGAAATTACCGCCAGTAACTTGATAAAACTTGATGGCGAAGGCAATGTTTTGTTCGGTCCAAAAGAGCTCAACACCACAGGTTTTGTTATCCATAGCGCGATTCATAATCAACATCATCACATGAAGGTGGTGTTTCATTCCCACGCACCTGAAGTGTTGGCGGTAACAGCCTTACAAGAAAATTTAGATTTCTTGGTACTAGATACAGCACCCATGTATGGTGAAATTGGCTATCATGATTGGGAGGGCATGTCTTTAGAATTGGATGAACGCGAGCGCATTGCGAGAAATATTGCGGGAAAAAAATGCCTAATTTTACGCAATCATGGATTTATTACTGCCGGAGAAACTGCGGGCGAAGCCTTCATGTATATGCATTATTTGGTACGCGCATGCAAAGTAATGCTGGCTGCACGGGCAACAGGTTTGCCACTATGCAAAGGTACAAATGCGGTTTGGGAAACTGCTCATCACCAATATCAAACCTTTCCACCGGGCAAATATGAATGGGCAGCTTTACGAAGAATGCTTGATAAAATCGATCCCTCCTATCAAGATTGAAATCATAAGATCTGAGGAACCAAACAGCCCGATCCCCTTAAATTATAATGAGCGCGGGATACAAGAATGCCACGAAAAATGAAGCATGATTGCCCCGGCATAATAAGGCGAGCGGTTTTCATAAATTTGCTACACCCATCAAATCGCTGTTTCATAATACCCTTAAAAAAATAATCATATTATCCATATTTTTTCTTGTGGTTTACGCATGAAACCTTCATACTGAATTTGGGAATAGGTTTAAACTATTTCTGGGGCTTGATAACCCCTAATTTTAATATAATCGACTATACCTGCCGAAAATGTTTTTATACTTTTGGATTGGGGAGACGGCGTAATAAAATAGGTCATGGCATAATGGTTATGACTAAACGCGTCGTGGCCTTTTTTCATTATATTAATAGGTTTATCAACTCCCTGATCACCAGCGGATCTGTAGTTTTGCTACAAATCTTCTGATTGTAATTTTGTAATTAATATTTAATTTTTGAAGTATACTTATGGCTGATGATAAGAAGAAAAAACCATCGCAAGAAAATCTTGACAATCACGCTAATCAAAAAAACAAGAATAACCCTGCCTACAAAAAGGCTCAAGATAATCGGTCTCGGCAGATAAACCCGAATCATGATACCGAAAAGAAAAAATAATTCTATGAATTAATTATCTTTCTGGTAATGAAATATGTTGTTAGGGGGTGCTTTTTTGTATCCTCTAACAATGTAGCGGGGGAAAACATGTATGAATATCAAGTTCAAAGAATTTTCTCGGTAAATTGACAAACTTCACCACCTATTTTCTAAATGTGGTGCTTAGTGATTTGGCAAATTTCTAATATTCTCTAGCAACCCTTAACATCATTACAAGCACTCTTGCTTGTAACAATATCGCCCAGATAATGAGCACCCTTGCCATCATTACAGCATGAGGCTTAGGACCATGTGCAATTAATAATTTTGAAATGGCAATGTTGGCTTCTACATCTGTGGCGTAAGCCTGCACGCTCCTTAAAGTTATTGATTTAGGCTTTTGGAAATTTCGATTTCAATTAGATAATCCTCAAGAAGAGAAGAACGAGTACCAAAGTTCCCATCACGATCATGCAACCCTTTCACATCGGCACCGTATTCGATTAAAAAATCAATCATCACAATCGTTTCTTCATAAGTGACATTACTAGTGGGCTTATATTCTCCATTTGTACTACACGTATCTTTTTCGCGACACTCAACATAATATGCCTGCTCTTCATATATTTGGTACACGTATCTCCCGCGAATAACCTTAAAAAGTGGGGTTTCACCATCATCATCACAGGCATTTACATCTGCTTCGGCATCTAACAAAAGCCTGGTGGTTTCAGCATTTTTAGCCCAATGCAAAGGCGTTTCTCCGTTAATACTACTACGTACACTCACATTATTTAGCCCCAAAATCCAGCAAAAGCTTGGTGATTTCAGCATCGCGGGCATTATTTAAGGGCGTTTCCCCATTCTTAGTTTTTACATTCACATCCGCCCCAAAATCCAGCAATAATTTGGTGATTTCAGCATCGCGGGCATTATGCAGAGGCGTTCTTCCATTCTTAGTTTTTACATTCACATCCGCCCCGAAATCCAGCAATAATTTGGTAATTTCAGCATTATCGGCATAATATAAAGGCGTTTTTCCACCTTCACCTTTCACATTCACATCCGCCCCCGCATCTATCAGTAATTTCGTAATCTCAGCATCCCGCGCCAAATGCAAAGGCGTTCTTCCACCTTCACCTTTCACATTCACATCTGCCCCCTTTTCAATCAAAAAAATCGCAATCTTATCCCTTCTGTGAAGAAGAGCAGAATATAAAAAGGTGTTGCCAACCTTATTTTTGATATTAATATCAATGTCCGTTGCCAGTAATTCTTGAATATCTAAAAGAGTTGCATTTTTCTCATCCATATAATCATCATCTGTTACTCTAGGATCAAGGAGAACGCCGATTTTGATCAGATAATTATCAAAGAAATCAAAATTGGCAAAATTGCCTTTCTTATTTTTTGCTTTCACATCAGCGCCGTATTCGATTAAAATATCAATCATAGCAATCGTCTCTTCATAAGTGACATTACTAGTGGGCTCATATTGTTCATCTTCACTACATCCGCCACCTTCACTACACTCAATATAATGTTTTTCCCTATCGTATATTTGGTGTACGTATTTTCCATAAACAGCCTTAAAAAATGGGGTCTCACCATCATCATCACGGGCATTTACATCTGCCCCGGCATCTAGCAAAAGCTTCGCAGAAGCAATGTGTGCATAAAAAACCGCATGATGCAGAGGCGTTTTTCCAACATTACCACGGGCATTTATATCTGCCCCGGCACCCAGCAAAAGCTTTATAGCTTCAATACCCCAAAAATTATGGAGAGCTGTTTCTCCATATTTATCTTTCGCATTCACATCCGCCCCGGCATTCAGTAAAAGTTTAATGTTCCTAGTATCTGGAGCATTGTGTAGAGGTGTGTTTCCACTATTACTTTTCACATTCACATTTGCTCCTGCTTTTAATAAAAGTTTAGTAATTTCAGCATTTTTGGCATAATGTAGAGGTGTACTTCCAATATCAGTTTTTGCATGAATATCTGCCCCAGCATCCAATAAAAGCTTGGCAATTTCAGGATTATGGGCATTATGCAGAGGCGTTTCGCCATTCTTAGTTTTTGTATTCACATCTGCCCCGACACCTAATAAAAACTTGGCAATTTCAGCATTAGGGGCATTATATAGAGGCGTTTCGCCCCAATTATTTTTGACATTCACATCTGCCCCAGCATCCAGCAAAAGTTTGACACTTTCAACATCTTGAGCACGACGTAAAAGTATATATCCATCTTCATCAATTGCATTAACATCAACACCATTACCTAGCAACTTCTTAATATTGGCAAGGGTTGCGATTTTTGTAAAATCAGCATCCCCTAATTTAGGGTATCGAGAATCTATTTCTTCAACCTTCTGAGCCAAAATGGGCAAAGCCATTACGACCATCACTAGCAAAGCGAATAGATATTTGATTGTAATCATGATTTGCTCTTTCAAAGAGAATGTTATCTTCGCCTTTATTCATAAGGAAGCCATGCACCATTTCCTCGCGGGACACTATAACTTTACGGCGGGGTATTTCTTTTACAAACACCCTACAAGAAGAAGATAACATAAGTTTTTTTGATTTAGCAATTAATATTTATTTTCAATTTAACAAACTCTTACTCACATATTGCCTATAATTTTTTGAACGGCTTTATCAACCTCACTATCCTTTTTATAATATAAAACAAGAACCTCAAGTGCTTGTTTAATTTTTGTAAAGGTTGTGTTAACATCAACAGTGTTTTTGATGCATGGATTATCATTATTCCGATTTTTTGCTTCTAAAATTGCCGAGCGCATCGCCACCAAGGCGGCAATATCGCGAACAATGTTTGTTCCCTTATCTTTTTCTGGAGTTTTTACTGCATTTAAGAATTTTTTGGCAGAGGCAATATATTTATCATAATCAGGTTCACCGTGAGTAAAGATCGCAATGCCTCCAGGAATCTTCCCCGTAGCATCGGCTACAAAAAATTTAAACCCTTCTTGAATTGCAGCGTTTTTATGTTCTTTCGCCTTCCTAGCAGCGGAAACCAAATCCAGCCCTTCACGTTTGTTAATTTTTCCATCTTGCAAAAATTCAGTTACTTTCGTGCCGTTCACATATCTTTTTTCAATATGCAAATGTTCATTATAAATAACATATTTATCCTTATCCCATCTCACTTGGAAATGAAAATCATTAGAAAAACCATTCTTAACATTGGCTTGAGTTCTAACTTGCCCTTTTTTTACATACAGCAAATGTTTACTTTTTTTATAAATTTTAATGTTTTGTAGTGAACCCTTCTTTTCTGTAGTAATTTCGGCATCATTATTTGTAACCGCTGTAACGATTTTACGATAATCGCCCAATGCTTCGCCCCCTTTAAGCCAAGTGCCTACGATAATTCGATTGGAAACTTGACGCATATGCCGATAGGTGGTGATATAAATACCATCTTCGTTGGTGTCGTCTGCAATTTCTGCAATCTGAATATAATTATTATCTGGGTTGCTTTGACCCTCGTGAATCTCAATCACAATCGCACCTTTTCTATAATAAGGATAGATAATGATCCCGCTTTCATGATCATGCATTGAGTAATCAACGCCCTCATGGGTTCCAAACGGGGTATATTTATACCGAACCTCACCAAATTGTGAATTTTGCTTTCTTTTGGCAAGCTTTTCATAATTTTTCTTCAGAAATGCTTCTCGCTCGTGGTGGTTAAAACTCGAAATTTTACCAGCTTCGTAAGCTTCAGGAACATGAAATTTTGCCTTTTGAACCTCTCTAATCACTTGCTCGCAAATTTGAACGGTTAGCTGTAGCAATTTTGGATCCACCAAAATGCAGGATTTATTTTGCGCAGAACTAGAAACATGAAAATCCTTTTTGGTAGCACTAACTGATGGCGGTAATTGATTGACTGCTTTTTTTATCGGTTCCACAAGATTATTGGGTAATTTATCGATTTTCCCCGTTACATGTTGCGCCAAAACAAGTGTCTCAGTTTCATTTAGCGACTGATTGCGCTCGCATTTCTCGATGGTATTGCGCACTTTTGGCGGTAAGCTTGCGAAAAAAACCTTATACTCGCTCTGCTTTTTCTGAACCGTCTCAATCGCTTTTTGATGATGCGGGCTTAAATTGCGCTTGGCTTGACCTAACTTATACAATAAATGCTCGTGCTTCGTGCTAAGGCAATTGGGAGTTTTTGTAATCTCGATTAAAAGATTTTGCTCGTCATGGCGTAACCTCTTAAAATTCTCCGTTTCCTTTTTATGCTGTTGCCAGCAATTTTTCTCACTTGAAGTTAGAGCTCCTTCTTTAGAGAGGATCTCTTTATAGCATTCATCATATTCACGTTGGTTTGGTAGATCACGCCGATTGCGAATAGAACTTAATAAATTTTGACTTTTCCGCGTTAATGTAATCGGTGGCATGTAATTTTTCCTTCAATAAATTTTATTCACATAAAACTCTTTATGTTCCTTCAAGGGATCACCGTTACATTTTTTTGGCAAGTATGATTTATCAACAAAAATTATTTTCTTTTGCTATAGAACAATTTATAAACAGAATTCCCTCTCATAAGTTGTTGATTCATTAGATTTTTATCAGAATTTTTACTTGCAGGATCAATTGCAAGAATTTTGTGAGTAGATTGCCATTTTGTTACTGATAATTGCTTTTTAATTGTGAATAATTGCTTTTTTGTTGCAATTGAACAAAAAGCCACTTGAATCGCTATATCTTTTAAGGGGAGTTCGTACTTCTCGATTAGGCAAGGAACAACAATTTCTGATGCAATGATACCATATTCTTCGATGCCAACCAGATTATGGTGCAATGTTAGCAGAAATCTCTGTATTTTGTTGGCTCGCAGAAAATTTCATCTCAACAGCTTAAGAAAATTCCTTGCACATGCCAAGAAATTACTAGGGAAATTCATAAAAATAACCATATTTTTTTAGTATTCCTAATCTCTTCAGGATTGGAATCATTGATTACGTCTTAAATTTGCTTCAAATTCACGCAACCGCTTAAAGATACTTCGAAGCTCGGTAATCGTAATCCAATTATCTAAAATTACCGCAAAGCTATCATAAACCTTATCCATAGCATTGTTAATTTGAAACATAATACCCAATGTAATTGTGCCCGCAAATAATTGCGGTGCCACCACCAAAATCGGAATTAATACCACCATCTGGCTAAAAAAGATATACCAAAGATCATAATAAGCATAATGCATAAATAAGGTTTGATAATTTAAGCGAATCCCAAAAAATAATTCATATAATTTCGGTTCTGAGGCCCGGCTTACCTTATCATCTTCACCATACACCAATTCTTTGCGATAAGCCGCTTCTACCTTTTGATTGTTATATTCAAGCCCCGGAAGTTTGATGCTAACAAGCCATGAAATAATTAACCCACCCACCGAAATAAACAAAGCCAACCATACAAGCGAGCCCGCAAATTCGCCAATAAGCGGTAAAACAACTCCTTGACTTAACCCCCATAAAATAGGCAAAAAAGCAATTAATGTAAAAAGCGCCTTCACAACATCCAAAAACAGACTCTCCACAATGCGGGCAAACCGATAAGTATCTTCTTGAATCCGCTGTGATGCCCCTTCAATTTCAGTTTTAACATTACGCCATAATGGAATATAGGCATAATTTACCGCCTGGCGCCACCGCAACAAGTAAATGCGATTAAACCAGCTAGCAAAACTATTAATGAAAACCAACGGAAAAACCACATAGGCAAAAAGTAGAATTTGCTGCCAAAAATCTTCTAGCGTATTCTCCTCGGGCTTTTGAATAAGATCATAAAAATCACGATACCATTCGTTCAGAAATACCGAAATTCGAACATTAACTGCCAATAAAAAAATCGTAACCAGTAAGCCGCCCCATGCCCATAATGCCCATGGCTTCGAACGATAAAAACAAGTGAAAATAATCATGCGGGCATTGTTACCGAATTATTGCCCAAGTTGCAAGTTTTTTTCAGCAACTCTGTTTTTTAGAATAAATTCATTTATCGCTATACTCAAAAATGATGCCACTAATATTTTCTACGAGGTCTTGTTCTAAGATTGTAAAAAAAACCGTGATTCTATGATTTCAGGCGAAAACTTCGTTACATGAGAATTGTTAAATCATGAATGATTAAAAATCAAAATAAGCTTAAAATTCAATATTTTAAGGACTTCAATATCTTTAGGGCATATTAAAATCAGTAATTACAATAATTTAAGAGTCGAATATATTTTCGTTATTACTGAATAATAGTTGAAAAAATAAAAATACAATAAAATTTATATTTTTCAGAGTTTGTAAATTATCGGGAAAAATTTCATAAAATCAAAATATTGTTTTTATTTTTGTGTGTATCTTTTTTATCTCTTGTTTTTTATTTTTTTTCAAGATAGTTTTGCAGAAGACTTACATTATGGAGGGTTACCATGGAAGAACAAATAGCAACTTTAATGCTGAAAGCGAGTGTTACGAATACGATTTTCGCCGAAGCATATTATTTTATCACTGTCGCATTAATGATACTCATTCATGCGGGTTTTCTTGCTTATGAAATGGGCGCAACTCGGGTGAAGAATGTTTTATCTTCAGGGATTAAAAATATTCTGGCTTTTGCATTTGTTATTATTACATTTTACTATTTCGGCTGGTGGATTTATTGGGCGATGCCAACGGGGCTTACTTTCTCGATGGGCGCGGCAGAAATTTCCGGTTGGGCTTATGCCAATTCTATTGCTCTTGCTTGGGGTGATGGTGTGGCTGCGATGGGTCCGAATATTGCCGATAAAGTATCGGGCGTATTTTGGGCAGCTTTCGCTATGTTTGCTGCGACCACCGCTTCGATTATGTCGGGTTCGGTAATTGAGCGAATTCAAACGGTTGGTTTTGTGATTTGCGCGATTGTCTTGGGTTCGTTTGCTTGGGTGGTTGCGGCCGCTTGGGGCTGGCATGCTGATGGCTGGATGGTTACAAAATTTGGTGTGCATGATTATGGCGCAGCAGGTTTGGTACATGCTGTGGCAGGTTTCTTTGCACTTGGTGTGTTGATTAATCTTGGTCCTCGGGTCGGTAAATTTAATGCTGATGGTTCGGCTAACGATATTAAAGGGCATAATATGCCCCTTACTTTGGTTGGGTTGATGCTAATTCTTGCTGGTTTCTTTGGGTTTTTAATGGCTTGTGTGATCGTACCGGGCGAGGCTTGGAGCTGGTTTAGTGATAAAAGTGCCACGATCTATGGCACACCAATTACGTTATCATCGCTTGGCTTTAACATTATTTTGGCAATCTCTGGTGGTATTGTCGGTGCTTGGTTGAAAACCAAAGATCCTTTCTGGATGATGTCGGGTGCATTGGCTGGAATTATCTCGGTAGCGTCTGGTTTGGATGTGTATTTCCCAAGCATGGTTATTTTAATTTCCTTCTCTGCAGGTTGGTTATTAAAACCTGCTGCAACTTTGTTGGAGCGTTTTGGTATTGATGATGCCGTTGGAGCCGTTTCTGTTCATGGCACAATGGGCGTTTATGGTGTAATTATGTTTGGTGTTTTTGGATGGGGTTATCCGGCATTGCAAGGTGATGTTGGTGTGCCAGTGGTTAGCTTAGGCGGACAGATTCTTGGTGCATTTGTTTTCCTACTTCTTGGCTTGATCCCTGGTTATATTACCTCATGGATATTGAATAAATGCGGAATGTTGCGTGTCCCAGAAGATGCACAAATTCATGGATTAGATCCGGTGAAAGTACCAGTGGAAGGCTATCCTGAAGGCATTCCAATATCACCGAAACCAAACGATTAAATCAATATGTATGGGGATAATCATAATTGTTGTGATTATCCCCTAACATTTCTAGAATATTGAAAAGGATAAGATAATGGGATTTTCATTTGATGAAGCAAGCTGGAATGTTGTAACAGATATTATGTTCATAGGTTCTGGGGGACCGGTGCCTGGTTTTTGTACATTTCTTGGCATTGTCGGTGGTATTATTTTACTATGGGCGTGTAATCGTTCTGAAAGAAAAAAATATCAACAACATAGTGGAAAATAGAACCAATTGTTTTTTGATATTAAAAAAATAAAAGGGGGCTTTCTTCATAAGAAAGTTCCCTTTTTCTATATCAGCTCGGGGAAAAAGCAATATGCAAAATTATATCCATTGTAATGGAAGCATGCGTTATCCTCAAACTTCAAACGATTTTACGATGATTCGGGTGATTATAAAAATGACACAGAAAATAATAAACTTATTTTCTGTAGACTTAATCGTATATATTTACTATGTTTGATGCGCAAAGCTAATATGCGTGTGCTCTAATTGCCGGTAAATTATCGCGCCAGATGATTGTGCTTTTTATTCTGTATTTTGTGGGTGTTTTTTGCTATAATAACCCCATTATCATTCATGTAAAAAGTATCAATTTATGTTATTGGCAGAAGAAACGAGCTCTACACGAGTGCCGAAGTAAAGTAGCAGTGTCAGATAAAAAAACAAAAATCTTTGGTTCCCTAACAACCTTATTTCGCAATATGGGCATTAATGCTAGGATTCAATTACTCACCTTTGGGTTGGTACTCATCAGCACACTCATGATCGTAGGCACAGTAGGTTACCTTACTTACCGCGATACAGTTGCGCTCACTCAAGAGACGTTATCACGACTTACCCAGCAACGCCTTGTTGCACTGGAAGAATATTTACAAGCTTTGGATAATAATATCTATCTGATGGCAGTTAGTGAAACTGCAAGAACTTCGTTGGGAATTCTTGATGAGGCGGTGCAAGTTTTTGTTGATGCAAACGATGAACAAAATCCTGCTGTTATTACTGAGACTTTGCAAGAATTATACATTGACAATAACCCTAATGCGTTAGGGAATTTACAAAATTTAGATCATGCCGGAGATGCTTCTTCCTATAGTCGGGTTCATTCTGTATATCATCCATGGTTTCGCGAATTTCAACAGCGTAATGGTTATTATGATGCGTTTTTAGTGAACGTTCAAGGTGATGTTATCTATTCTGTTGTTAAAGAGTTAGATTTTGGTACAAACCTGCTTACAGGAGAATTTAAAGATACAGGCCTCGGTAAGATTTTTCGTGAAGCTTTAGCACTTGCAGATGCTTCTGGTAGCCGCATCGCCTATGCAGATTGGGAAAATTATGCCCCTAGCCACAATGCACCCGCTTCGTTTTTAGCGCATCCTGTACATTATGATGAAGATGATGAATTGCTAGGTGTGTTCATTATTCAAATTCCTCATAGCAAAATGGAACATATTATGGGCGATGTTAGCACCTTAAATAAAGGTGAAGCCACATTTCTGATAAATAATCAACGCGATTATCTAACCCGCCCGCGCTATGCGGAAGGAGGAAAAGAGGTGGTGCTGAAAGAGAAACTTCCGGAAAATGAATCCTTAAAGCACGCGTTATTACCAACAACAACATCCGCGAAAGATAGTGTGTATAATGTTATTGGGCATCATGGTGAAACGGTATTGCAGACTTTTAGCAGTATCAATTTTCATGGCAAAAAACAGATCATTGTTTCCGAAATTAAAAAATCAATCTTACTGATTAATGCATCGAAAATCCAATTGATTATTTTACAGATCGCCTTAGTCATTAGCGTGATGATGTATTTTATGGTAAAAATGACCTCGCGTACCATTTCTCATCCAATCGTAAGCCTTACCAATGCCATGAATAGTTTAATCGACGGCAATGATAGTATTGATATTAATGGATTAAAACAGAAAAATGAAATTGGTGATATGGTGAATGCAGTCAGTGTTTTTAAATATCAAATGGTTGCCAACAAAGCCTATCAACTCGAAAAAGAGAAACATGATACTGTAGAAATAACGCGCTCAAAGCGAATAAATGCACTCACCGAAAAATTTAAAGATAATGTTACTGAGCTCTTAAAATGGGTGAATAACGTAACCACAAATATGCAGCAATCCAACCAATCTGTGCTAAAAGCAGTTGAAGAATCCCATAAATATTCTAGTGAAATTTCTAAAATCACCCAAAATGCCAGTCAAGATGTCCAGCTGGTCGCATCGGTAACTTCACAAATGTCGATTTCAATTAATGAAATTAGCGACGAGATGAAAAGTTCATTGGTTACGGTGGAAAAAGCTTCTAATGCAGTGCATGATACCCACGAGATAGTGCAAAACATGTCAGCTCTTTCAGAAAAAATTGGTTATATTGTATCATTGATTAACGATATTGCCAACCAAACTAATTTACTGGCCCTGAATGCCACCATCGAAGCTGCACGCGCAGGGGAAAGTGGCAAAGGTTTTGCTGTGGTTGCCAGCGAGGTGAAAACCCTTGCCAATCAAACCACAAAAGCCACAGATGATATTGCCAATCAAGTGAGTGCAATCAGGGCTATTGCCTCGCAATCTGTAACGGCAATGAATGTTATTAATGATGAAATTAACGTGATCAATAATAGTATCGGAGTGATCTCAGCATCTACCCAACAACAATCTGCCACTACCAAAGAAATTTTACATACCAGCATGAACGTGGCTAGCCGCACCGAAGAAATAAACCAGAAAGTGGGCATTGTTTCTGAGCATGCCGAAAATACCGTAGAGCAATCTCAGCAAATGTCGGGCTCAGTGCAACATACTTTAACCGCAGTCAGCCAATTACAAGATACGATTCAAGAGTTTCTGGTTCAACTCTCGCAATCAAATGAATAAACAGCAAACATCATTGAGTGATTTCAATAATCTAAAAGTTGCCAAAAAAATACCCCCTATAGGAAGAAAATAGGGGGCATAGTATAGCATATATGAGAAATAAATATTTCTAATGCTGCGGAGATAAAACCAAAAAATAATAGCTTCCGCATTTACAAGGCTGTTAATCCTTTATCAATCGCATCAATCACAGTTTCAATTTCAGATGCGGTTATAATCAGTGGCGGTGAAAGAATGATGTTCGGTCCTGATGGGCGAACGGTTACCCCTTGACGATAAATCGCTTGATGCAAATTAAGGGCAACGGATTTATCAACGGTTTGCTTGGTTTCACGATTGCTAACCAATTCAATTCCACACATCAAACCATGTCCACCACGCACATCACCAATAATTTCATGTTTTTTTACCAAAGCTTGTAACCCGGAAAATAATTGCGTACCACGTGCTTTTGCGTTTTTATCCACTTGCAAATGTTCGGTTTCATGCAAACAAGCAATCGCTGCCGCCGCCCCAACAGGGTGTCCTGAATAGGTATAACCATGCGAAACTAGGCCTTTTTCTGTTTCATCTTTTTCAAAAACTTCTGCGATCTGATCATTGAACATCGTTGCCCCAAACGGAAAATAACCACTGGTAATGGCTTTCGCCAAAGTGACCATATCGGGCTGCACCCCCCAATGCCTAGATCCTGTCCAGCTTCCAGTTCTGCCAAATGCGGTAACCACCTCATCAGCAATTAACAAAATTCCATTGCGTGTGCAGAGATCTCGTACCCCCGGCATAAAACTTTGATCAGGAGGGATCACCCCACCCGCCCCCAATACTGGCTCCATAATGAAAGCTGCAATCGTTTCTGCGCCTTGCATCGCAATTTCAGATTCTAGTAGATGCAAACAAGCCTGCGCCAATTTTTTCGGATCCGATTCATGAAAAGGATTACGATAGCCATAAGGTGCCGGAATATGATAGCACCCTGTTAGCATAGGCTCGTATTGTGTTCTAAAATTAACATTGCCATTAACCGATGCGCCCCCAAAATGGCTACCATGATAGCCTTTTTGCAAACTAAAAAATTTAAAACGCCCACTCTCACCACGAATTTTGTGATATTGGCGTGCAAGTCGCAAAGCAGTATCAACACTATCTGAACCACCCGAAGTGAAGAAGGCGCGGGTCAGCCCATCAGGTGCAAAAAAATTATGCAACATGTAACTGAACTCAATAGCTTTATCGTTGCTTGAGCCATAAAACCCCGAATAATAAGGCAAAGCCTCTAGTTGCGCGGTGATTGCATCTTTAATCGGTTGGCAAGAATAACCCAAATTAACATTCCATAAACCGGCTACCGCATCAATGGTCTCATGCCCATCAATATCTATTATTTTAACGCCTTTGGCCTGAGTGATAATGGTGGGGGCATTGGCAAGACTATCAGCAGGATGCGCTGTGGGATGCCAAAGGTAGCGGGCATTATTTTCTGTCAAAAAATTATTATCTCTCATCCTACGAACTCCTTTATCATCATGCAAATAAACACATTGTTATTTGTGCATGGTATTTTTTTGCTTAATAAAACGCCAGCTCAGTGAAAATAAAGCCGTTGCCAGAACTATCTTGGTAAGATCTCCCAAAATAAAGGGTGTTAGCCCCCACGCCAGAATGGGCTTATCCCAACCAAGTAAAATGCCAAGCCAAAGCAATCCTGGAATATAAATCACAACATTACCCAATAGCATCGCAAGCCCTGTTGTTGCGATTGTCCGATCCCAACCTCGCTCGGCGAGATAACCACATAGCATTGTTGCCAACACAAATCCAAACAAATATCCCCCCGTACTTCCCATCATATAGGCAAGTCCGATTCCTTTTTCTGGCGTACCAGAAAAAACAGGCAACCCCAACATACCCTCAGCCAGATACAACAAAATGGTTACCGTGCCTAATCGCCAACCATATGCCATTGCCATTACCAACAACACAAATGTTTGCGTTGTTAAAGGAACAGGGTAAAAAGGAATTGCAATTTTTGCTGATATTGCCAGCACAATAGAGCCTAGAATTGCAAGAAAAATATTTTGAACCCTATGGTTCTCGAAGCGAGAAGACCATAAAGTAATGGCTAATGGATTATACATGATTTTTACTTTCTATTATTTGGTTAATTTAATTTAATGATTGGCGTACATTCTCTAGCATTTTTTGCCTTTCCTTTCGTGCTTCAAGTGCTTGCGCCATATCCGTTTTGATAAATTGCGTAGAGGTGTTGGGTTGCAATTGCCCAATAAAATCCATATCTGCTGAAATTACCGTTCCCAACATGAAATAACCTCCTCCTGAAACCGCATCTCTATGCAGAACAATCGGCTCAGTGCCACCCGGCACTTGAATCGAACCATAGGGATAACAGCCATCGACAATATTAGAAGGATCAGAGCCAGCTCCAAAAGGTTGTTTTCTCGAAACAAAATCAAGTGGCTTGCCTCCCTTAAAACGATAACCAATGCGGTCTGCCTCGGGGGCAACCATCCATTGATCTGCAAAAAAGCTTCGATCCGATTCCTCAGTAATACGGTGCCAATATAACCCCGGTAAAACTCTTAATTGCGAAGGATTATTTGGCAAGCGTCGAAGATTTTCTGGAATGTTTTTATAGGCAGTTTGCTGATGCAAACCATCGCCTAAAGGCAATTGATCTCCCCTTCTTAAGGCTCGCCCTTCAAACCCACCAAGCGCGCCGAGTGTATAGGTAGAACGGCTTCCAAGTGCGATTGGAACATCAATTCCCCCGGAAATCGCAATATAGATACGTGCCCCGGTCTTTAGATAATCAAAGGATAAAATCGAGCCAGCCTTCATTGGAAATGCACGCCAGCCTTCTTGCACAACCCCATCGCATTTTGGTGTTATATCGGCCCCAGTAACGGCAACAATGACATCATTTTCAAATTCAATTTCAGGCCCCATAAACACCGCTTCTAACAATGCAGCACCTTCATCATTGCCCACAAGCATATTCGCACAGCGTAGTGAAAATCGGTCCATACCGCCAGAAAGCGGAATTCCGAGATGAAAATAACCGGGCCTGCCTAAATCTTGAATTGTCGTTGCCAATCCAGGTGATAAAATTTTAATTGCCATTGAGAGCCTCCGTTAATTTTTCGTTGTAACCATTAATATCTTGATTGAAATCATCTAATGCAAAAGTCACCGATGCCATTTTCGGTGTAAACTGACCCTTTTCAACATCGGTTAAAATTTGCTCATATTGCTTGCGATCAATGGGGTTAAATTTGACAATATCCCCAGGTTTAAACAGTACCATAAAATCTTGTAAGTAGGTGATTTCTTGATTAGGATCATAAATTGGCATCGGCGTAATGCCAAACATTTGATACCCACCAGCACCGCGAACTGAATAAACACAAGAAAAACACCCACCATAACCAACGGTTTGTTTCGGTGTATCGGTACGGGGCGTAACATATTTGGGCACTTCTATTTGTCGTTTCCTCTCAACCATTTGATACATAAAAGGCAATCCGGCAACAAAACCGACCATAGAAACGAACCATGGCGAGGCAGAATGCGCTTCGATAAAGGCATCAACATTAGCAAAACCGTTAATACGCGCAGCATAATCTAAATCTGTCCCGGTCGGATCTTGATGCCTTTCGCGAAACCGCATCAATGTCTCATAGGTCCAAGGATCTTGATAATAAACTGGAACTTCAATGATCCGAGTATCAATCACATAATCAGTCTGTTCTGCCAGCTGTTCAATTTTCTTCAGCTCAGTAAGCATCTGTTCAGAATGAATTATATCAGGGTTAAATTTTACTTGAAAAGAGGCATTTGCCGCACAAATTTCTGTAACTCCGGCGATTTTTGAAGTTCGAATGCTATTGGTCATGGACAGGCTTTTGAAAAATGCTTCAAGTGACATTTCCTCATCAATTTCAACAAAAATATGCTCGTCACCCCCATGGGAATATCTGGTTTTCATCATTAATCATTCTCCTTTTTTGTCTCATTATTGAAATTATTTTCCAGCCAAGATTCAAGCCATTGCGTATTGATATCGTTATTACAAATATCAATTTCATTAACAAGGGCTTGAAATAGGGGAATTGTTGTGATCACACCTTGAATATAAAATTCATTAAGGGCACGCTTAAGTCGCGCAATGGTTGCTGGGCGATTGCGTTGCCAAACAATTAATTTCCCCACCATGGAATCATAAAAAGGCTGTATCGAATAACCATTATAGATCATGCCATCAAATCTAATTCCCGGACCGTTGGGCAAATCTAGCTCGGAAATCACCCCTAAGGATGGCATGAAATTATTGGCAGGATCCTCGACATTAACCCTGATTTCAATTGCATGGCCATTGATATTTACCTCATTTTGGGTAAAGCTTAGTTTTTTCCCGCTAGCAATTTTAATCATTTCCTGAACGATATCGATCCCGGTAATCATCTCACTCACGGGATGTTCCACTTGAATTCGCGTGTTCATTTCAATAAAATAAAAGTCACATGTCTCATCATCATAAAGAAATTCAACTGTGCCCGCCCCTTTATAGTTTACACTCTTTGCTAAGCAAACAGCAGCATTGCAAAGTTTCATACGCAGATCTTGCGGTAAAATAACGCAAGGGGCTTCTTCCCATATTTTCTGCCTTCGTCTTTGTAGCGAACATTCGCGTTCAAACAAATGGATAACATCCACACCATCTCCTAGAATTTGCACCTCGATATGGCGTGCCTTAGCAATAAATTTCTCAATATACAATCCAGCATCGCCAAACGCTGCTCGCGCTTCTGCCTTTGCTTGAGGCACCAAACGGTCAAATTCTTCCAGTGAATGAATAATTCGAATCCCGCGCCCACCCCCACCAGCAACTGCTTTTACCATAACAGGAAATCCTATGGTTTTGGCGATCTCGCTTGCCTGTGCCATTATATCGATCTGCCCATGGCTTCCTGGAACTGTTGGAATATTAGCTTTTTTGGCAATAATTCTGGCAGCCGCTTTATCACCCATTTGGCGAATAATATCTCCATCTGGACCAATAAAAATCATGCCGGCACGATGCACCGCATCGGCAAAACCCGCATTCTCAGCCAGAAAACCATAAGCGGGATGAATCGCATCAACATGATGCTTCTTGGCCACTTCCAAAATAGCCTCAACATTTAAGTAAGATTTGGCAGCTTGCGGGGGACCAATATTAACGGCAATATCTGCCATTTTTACCGCTAAAGAATCTTCATCAGCCGCACTATAAACCTGCACAGTTTTGATTCCAAGCTCACTGGCAGCGCGAATAATGCGAACCGCAATTTCTCCTCTATTTGCAATCAGTAATGTTTGGATCATCATATTTCAATATTGTAAAAAAATGCAAAATTCATGTGTCAACCTCTACTAAAGGTTGTGCTGCTGTCACAACACCTTCATTTTCAACGAGAAAATTAAGAATTTTTCCGGATGTCTCTGCTTTCACCTCATAAAAAGATTTCATCACCTCAATCAAACCTACAACATCGCCCACCTGAATTTGTTCGCCCTCAACTTTGTAACAATCTGCATCGGGCGAAGGTTTCCGATAAAATATACCCGGCAATGGTGACAATATTTGTTTCATAATATCTCTCTCTTTTCTAATGAATTATGTGTTTTCTCTAAATAAGGTTGTAGAATTTTATGCACAACCTTCGCAATATCTATGGCGTTGGGAGTATCGGAATGTACACAAAATGTAGTTGCCTGCATCGCAATCTCTTTCCCACCTACGCTGGTGATTTTGCCCTCTTGTAAAACCTTTAAACAATCATCTCCTACCTTTATTGGATCAACAGCCTCATGTTCACGGGTAATTAATAATTTCCCATCCTCATCATAATCTAAATCTACAAAATATTCAGGACAAAATTTCAACCCACGTTGAGTGTAAATTTGCTCGTGCAATGTGCCCGCCAATCCAAAAACCGGAACATCAAAACATGTTGCCACATCTGCAATCGCATGGGCAATATGTTCATATGTGAAAGCCATACCATAAAGTGCACCATGAGGTTTTAAGTGGCTAAGTGGCATATTTGCAAATTTTAAGAACCCGCATAACGCCCCGATTTGATAGATCATAATATTAACCATCTCTTCGCGATCAATTTTCATTTCTCGACGTCCGAATCCTAATAAATCTGGAACAGAAAAATGCGCTCCAACTTTTATATTGTATTTTTTGGCAAGCATCACACTTTTATACATGTGATTTGGGTCTGAAGCGTGAAATCCACAAGCTATATTGGCTTGGGTAATAAATGGCATAATCGCTTCATCATCGCCCATTTTATACAAGCTAAAACTCTCGCCCATATCACAGTTAATATTGATATTCATCATTTAATCTCTCATATTTGCCATAATTCGAAGGCGGAATTTATCTGTAATCACCGCAATAATCAGCAAAGCGCCAATCACAACAATTTGCAAGTAAGATTCTACCCTCGCTAAATTCATCCCATTTTGCAGCAATCCAATAAATAATGCCCCCAAAACAACATTTTCGATCTTCCCAACACCGCCTCTTAAACTGACACCGGCAATAACGCATGCCGCAATTGATTCCAAAGGCATAGAGCCACCAATATTCGCTTCCCCCGTATCTAGCCTGGCTGTGAGGAGCATGCCTGAGATTGCGGCAATAACACCACATGTTAAATAGGCGATAAATAAGGTTAACCCTACATTAATGCCAGATAGCTTTGCTGCCTTAATATTGCCACCCACAGCATAAAAATACCGACCTAATCGGGTCCAGCTTGTGATCAGATAGGCAAAAAATATCGTGATTATCGCAACAATAACCGGTGCCGGAACTCCCCATAAATCTCCAAACCCTAGAAAATTGCTAAATTCAACTGGCATACCATAAACTGGTGTTCCACCTGTTAGATATAAAGCAATGCCAAACCCTACCGACGACATGCCAAGTGTCATCATGAAAGGGGAAACATCAAAAACAGCAACTCCAATGCCATTAATCGCCCCAATACAAGCCCCTGCCATAATGCCGGCTATGATGCCAAAACTTATCGCCAAGCCTATGGATTCTGGCATCACATGTAAAAACCAAACCATTGCCGTTGCGCCAACCACCGATGTTACCGCAACGATCGTTCCCACAGACAAATCAAATCCGCCCGTAAGTAAGGCAAACATTTGCCCCACAGCAACAAGCGTTAAATAAGAGGACTGCCTGATAACGTTTAACAAATTTCGCCCGGACAGAAAATTATCGGATGATAGGCTAAAGATAACCACCGCAATCAATAATAAAAATGGCAAAACCCCCAAGCGAACAAAAATTTGCGTTAGCAAACTTAAAAATAATTTCACACTCTTTTTGAAATTAAAATTGATCCCATTATTCATAAATGTTTGTTTTCCGATTGAAAATTCTTTTTTCATTTTAACAATTTTTGCCACACAAAACCCCCCTTGTAAAATAGCGAGCATTCATTTACGCTACCTCCTGATCAAAAAAATTATGGAGCACTTTTTCCTCTGTAAGCTCTTTACCGGTTAATTCTGCTTGCACCCGCCCACGATGTATCACATAGAGGCGATGGCTAAGATTAAGAACTTCGAGCAAATCAGACGAAATAATAATCACCGCAGCACCTGATTGGGCCAATTGTGCAATAAATTTATAAATCTCAACTCGGGTGCCAATATCAACGCCAACGGTAGGTTCGTCGAAAACAAAAAGCTTAACAGATCGTGTTAAAGATCTTGCTAACATTACTTTTTGTTGATTGCCTCCCGAAAATTGTTCCACCTCACGTTCAATCTTAAAAGGATATAATTGAAATTTCTTCGCTAATTCCTGCGAAGTCACAGATTCTTGCGCTCGATTCAAAAAACCTAACGTTTGATAATCGGGTAAATAAAAAGCCGACAACATGATATTTTCTCGGCAATTTCTTACCATTACCAAGCCTTCATGATGGCGATCTGGTGGTGAATAAAAGAAACCTCGCCCCAACATGGCTCGGATAGATTTTCCCGTCACTACTTCCCCATCAAAAGTTACGCATCCAGATGTAATTCTTTCCAGACCAAAACAAGCCCGCATTATCCTTGATTTTCCCGCACCCACAAGCCCCGCCAACCCAACAATTTCACCTTTGCGCGCAACAAGCGAGACCCCACATACATGGGTATTTGCCACCGAAATATTATCAATGGTCAAAATTTCTTGGGTTGGATTCCCGTTAATTTTCGGGAAAATTTCATGAATCACCCGACCTGTCATCAATTTTACAAGTTTTACTTCGCTGGTTTTGCTTGCATCAACAGTGTCCATATATTTTCCATCTCGCAAAACTGTAACCCGATCGGCGATGCGTTTAATCTCGGCAATGCGGTGGGTAATGTAAATAACACCCACCCCCTGAGCGGTAACGCGCTTAATAAGTTGAAAAAGTTGAGCTGTTTCGCGCTGCGTTAAAGATGCAGTGGGTTCATCTAAGATTAAAACGGAAAGATTAGAGCGAAAGGCTTTGGCAATTTCAACCATTTGTTGTTGCGCTCGTGAAAGTTGAGAAACTTTTTGTTTAGGATTAAGAGGGAATCCTAAGCGGGTAATAATTTTTCTCGCCTCGTCATGCAAGGCACGTTTGTTAAGCAATCCATATCTTTGTTGTTCAGCACCCAGAAATAAATTCTGTTCCACTGTTAACTGATTCACAAGAGAAAATTCTTGAAAAACAGCACTGATCCCAAGAAGCCTAGCATGATATACTGAACGCAATTGCACAAGGCTTCCTTGAAATAAAATTTCACCTTTATTTGGTTGATAAACACCAGCAATCATAGAAATCATCGTTGATTTCCCAGCACCATTTTCACCAAACAACACATGCACCTCACCCCTGTTCAGAGTAAAAGATACGTCATCGATCGCTAAAACACCCGGAAATCTTTTGCTAACCTCTTTCATTTCTAAAA
The DNA here is from genome assembly GCA_965206365.1 of Alphaproteobacteria bacterium. GTDB lineage: Bacteria > Pseudomonadota > Alphaproteobacteria > JABAAW01 > JAHZMA01 > CBDBJL01. Next base: position 55,872 of record CBDBJL010000005.1, on the reverse strand, counting down.
GAGGTACGGTCGCAACTTTATCTTTTTTAGAAGCGACCGCACGCATATTTTTGTTAGTATTTTGTTTACTAATCATTTTATTGCTTCATCATTCAATATAGATAAATTATTGAACTTTGAAAGTAGGCTTAAATCGTTCTTCAGCCAAAGAAGAATCCCGATCGAATTTATTAACATTTTTTGCATCTATAATATAAAGCTTTGGTCCAACATGTTTTTTATATTTTTTACCTTCTAATATCCGTACGGCTTGATCAATCGCAACGCGTCCTTGAATAACCGGTGAATCCGTTGGTGCTGCCAAAATTTGCCCACGCTTAATGCCTTGATAAACACCAGGGGTGAAATAATACGACATAATCTTAATTTTTCCAGCAAGATTACGTGATTTTAACAAACCAACGGCTGCTTCGGCAGTTACTGCCGTACCAATGATATATTCAATATCTGGATGCGCTTCAAGTGTATCTTCTACCAATTTCAGTTGTACTTCCTTACCAGTATCACCATATTTTGTCTCGACAACCTTAATGGAACTGCCAACGACAGCTTTTTGGAAACCAGCATCACCAGCTTCAACCCAACCAGCCCCAGCAGGACCAGGAAACCATGCAACTTTCACTTGTTTACTGCCCGAAGGATGTTGCGAGGCAACATATTCACCGGCCTTAAAGCCCATTTCACCAAAAGAAACTAGTGATTTTGCTGAAAGTTCTTTAGAAGACATTCCGTTAATCACATCGATTACGGGAATATTTTTCCCACGAATTTCTTTCACCAAATTATTCAAACCATCAAATGAAATCGCACCAATAACCACCGCATTCGCGCCCCCGGCAACGCAATCCTCAATTTGAGAAATTTGTTTGCTTAGGTTCGTATAGCCACCAGCTTCAACCAATTGCATTTTAACGCCTTGGCGCTTTGATTCTTCCACAACACCAAAATTAACCGCTGTCCAGTAAGCATCCTTCATATGCGGGAAAGAAACACAAATGTCCCAAGCCTTACTGGCTTTTCGTAAAGGCTTATACTGCACCGAACTTCTCGCACTTTCCATGTCGAATGCAGTGTTCCAAACCTCAACTGGAAATGGATACCATTTCTCTTGAGCATTTGCATTAACGGCAAATATCGAAACAAATAATGCTACCATCCACGCGCCATAGCATCGCAATTTAATATTCATAATAAACTCCTTAATAAACTTTATTTCCGCTTGTAATCACAAGATTAAAGCTTAATATACCCCCTAATCATTCTTCATTCATAATGGCAAAAAAACTTAGGTCTGTCGATCATCATAGGAAAGAATAAGCCAAAAAGAAAATATTGATTTTAGTTTATTTATATTAATTTTATTTATATAATGCTTGCTATTATGGATAGCTTGATTGTTATTTTGGAAATTTTTACGAATAGATATATAAAATTTTAATAAGGATTATAAAAAAATAAGATGAGCATTACGATCCGTCAAATCCACTATTTTATTGCTACTGCAGAATCTGGAAAAATATCACAAACGGCAATAGATTTACATGTTTCACAATCTGCAATTACCATTTCCATTAAAAAGTTAGAAGAACTATTAGGCATCAAACTTTTTGAACGATACACAAATGGCGTTGCTTTAACGCTTGAAGGCAAGCAATTTTTGCAACGCGCGAAACAAATAATGTTTAGCGTAGAAGAAGCCATGCATTTGCCTAGTCAAACTAATCGGTTGATTAAAGGCACCATTAAACTTGCAGTAACCTATACTGTGATCGGTTATTTTTTACCGATCTATTTGATGCGCTTTAATTATAATTTCCCCAATATTAACATTAAATTGGTGGAAACCAGTAGAGAAAAAATTGAAAAAGGCATTATTGACGGCACTTACGATATTGCAATCATGCTAAGTGCAAATATTATCAATCAAGAAGATATTTTAATCAAGAATTTGATCCAATCTCGCCGTCAATTATGGGTAAGTTCTGAGCATAAATTTGTGACCAGAGCTACAGTGTCTCTACAAGATATTGCAACGCAGCCTTATATAATGCTTACCATCGATGAAGCGAGCAATACCGCATTTCGTTATTGGAACCAAACACCTTATCGACCCAATATTATTTTTAAGACCACTTCTGTTGAAGCTGTGCGTAATTTGGTTGCCAATAATATGGGCGTTAGCATTCTTTCCGATATGGTTTATCGCCCTTGGTCACTTGAAGGACGACGTTTAGAAGTGCTACCAATCAATGATCCTATTCCGGCAATGGGGATTGGCATGGCTTGGGCAAAACATTCAGAAAAATCACCTGCGACAACGGCCTTTTATCAATTTATGAAATTAGTCGTTGCCACCCAACAATTAGACACCCCTTGAATTGATAATGCGCAAGGGTTGCTAAGGGGGCATTATTTCATCCCCCCTTAAATTTACATGATTACTTAAAATGAAAACGCATAGCCAATTTGCAATAATGTACTAACCCAATCATAGCCACCATCTTCATCCTTGAAAGTTCTGGGTGCGATTTCAATTTGAAAACCTTTAACATTGATCCCCGCACCAAACAATGGCGCAATCCCGCTATCATTTTTTGCTTGATTAAACACAGTAAATGATGAGTCGTCACTGCTCCCGCTTAGAGCATCGGTACTCGACCAGCTTTCGAAGCCTAATTTCGCATAGAGATTAAAATTACCTTGTAAGCTGAAAATATATTTTCCCGTCACAAACAAGCCCGAAGCTTCGAATGTCCTGAGGTATTAAAACCAATATCTTCCGCAGTATAAACTACTTCATTCTTGCCATAATCCCTATATCCCAGTTCAATCGCGAATTCTTCTGACAATTTTTTACCGCCATAGAATACTGACCCCGCAGAACTGCGAGTCTGTTCAAAATTAAAACTATCATAACCCAAAGGCCTCAAAAATGCATTGTCCTCCGCAAAATCTTCTTCAGTATATTTAACATGCGTAACCGGCATAAAATGATAGCCAATATAGAATTGCTTCGCTTTTGCAGATTTGCTTTCCTGTGCCATTGCAAAATTGCCAAAACACAACCCCATGAATACTAAAAATAAAAGTAATTTTTTCATAATTTTTCCATACAAAATAACTAACAATAAACCACTAGTTTGGAAGGTTTACAAGCAAATTCTCCCCGCCCAGCGACCAGGGAGCTGACAAACCTATCAATATAATGAAAAAAGGCCACAGCACTTTTGTTGATAACCATCACGCTATGACCTATTCTACAACGCCGTCTCCCCGACCCTAACGAGTAAGAGAAAACAAAATGTTAACGATCCTTGTTTGAAGACCGCATTACGTTGAAAAGGGTTGTCATGCCCTAGAAGATCGCTTACCTTCCACCGTTAGCATAAAGGCTTCATATCCAAAAGACAAGGAAAAATATACATGATCTGACCATTTTGGGTATTTTATTTCATCCAAAGTTGTATCATTATATTCAACTATCAATCTCTTCTGGATAATCTCTTTTGGCAATAACAAGATTTAGGTTGATTTTGCCCTCAAAAACCGCTCCTTATTAATTATAGCAGCGAGATGCCGGCAAGGTGGCTTCAGCACCGAGAAACGACATCGTCTCCCCTGATAATGATCGTGGCAAGGGAGCACCGAGAAACGACATCGTATCCCCTTACAATGATCGTAACGAGGGGTGCAACGGGGTATCCGCCCGCAATGATCGTGGCAAGGGAGCACCGAGAAACGACATCACATCCCCTTACAATGATCGTAACGAGGGGTGCAACGAGCTATCCCCGCAATGATCGTGGCAGAGGATGCAACAACCATTCGGCTGCGCATTATTTCCTCTGCACCCCATCCTATAAGTTAGTGCCATTATTTTATTGTTACCCAAATCGGATTGCTCCAAGCATAACTGCCATCACTATCTTCCACTTCGATGGCGTACCATGAATTATTTTTAGCTGTTACGGTAAAGCTAACATTTTGTGCAATTGGGCCTGAATCCCATTTTTGTTCTTTTACAATTTCACCCTTATTGGTCCGCAATCTCACTGCCTTTAACCCATCAACAGCTTGTAGTTTGTAGTTAAGCTTAAATGGCTTTCCTTTTCCATGCTTAACGGTTTCTCCAAACATAATTTCGGGCATGATAATCGGACCTAAACTGGCATAGCCATGTCCTGCTTTTAAAGCACGCATAAATGCTTTTTTGAACTTTTTATCGCTTTTGGATTTTTTCGGAACATAACCATACATTCTGATATCCGCTTGTGGATCATTCCATACATCATGGTAATCTGTTCCAGCACTTAGAAAATATTTTTCACCAGAATCCCAATAGGAATAAAGTTTATTTACCACTTTATCCCAATTTTTGTTTGGCGATGCCGAATTAATTTCTACCAAATCAAAGTTTGAATCATAACCGCCAGGTAAGAAATTTTCTTCTAGCGCGGTATAAAACCCATAAGGAATAAATGGGTGGTTGATTACCACCAAATCAGCACCGATATCATCCGCATTTTTCAAAATATCTTTTACCGTAGCCATATTCGTATCGATTGTCATTTCCTGACCTAACGGAATATTTACCGCACCAATATGCCCCCAACTGGGTGATATTTCCAACGATGGTAAAAACTTTTGCTGATGTTTTTGTGATAAATCTTGCATTTCATGATGATGAGATACATCATCATGGTCACTTAACAAGATAAAATCTAACCTGCGTGCCAATTGTGCCCTAAATACATAGCCTGGTGACGTATAACCATCTAATATATCCGAATGATGGTGTAAATCGGCACCATACCAATTATTTTTTTGCGGGCTAATAAGCGTTTCAACAGAAACCGTTATATTCTTGGTTTCTCCTGCTTTCACCTTGGTTTTTACCAGTTTGGGCTTGGATACAAATCCTGTCCCCGATAATATTGCTAGCTCGTAATCATCAGGAACCAATGTTATCGTTGTTCTACCCATAGGTTCAAGACCGGTAAAAAAAGTATTTTGCCCTAAAAATTTAACAACGGGCGAGAAACCTTTCTCAATTTTGATTTTCGCCCCGATCGGTTTTTTCGTATCTGTATCTTGAACATTAATCGTAATTTTCCCTTGTAGTTGAATGTTTTCAAAATTTAATCGCGACGTTTTTTGTTTTTTAATATTGATAGATTGCTCTGTGCCCGGACCATAATTCGCACTTCTTGCATATAGTTTATAATCGCCAACGGGTAATTGAAACTTATACTCACCCTTTTCATTCCCAAAAGCCCACATATAAATCAGATTCTGCTTTTTAACAACCACAACCGCATTTTTAATAGGATTTCCTTCATCATTACGAATTTCACCTGAAATCATGCCATAAGGCATCTTTTTACGCTCGATTTCATATGCCAATGCATTTGACATATCACCACTATCTAAAAATTGTAACCATGATTCATACTTGAATGTGTCATTAGGTTTTAGAGTAACTTTGTGCTGCATATCACGACCTTGATACCCAGCATGGGTTCTTGCCGGGCTATGAAGCACAACACTCCATGTTTTATCATAATTGATCGACCAATCCGTTAAAGCCTTGGATACATTTTGACTATTCGAGCCAGCCTTTTCTAAACCTGGCATATCAAAAAAATAACCTCCATCTGTCCATAATGAATGACTTGGCAAAATATCTGTAAATGTATTGGTCGTATTATTTACCATTTCTGTTTCAATATGTACCTTATCATCATCGTCAATCATGGTTAACGTGTTTTTGATACTCACACCATTCCAATCACGAATCGTTTCAACCACTACCCGCTGTGGCATGTTTTCTACGATTCTTACGCTAGGATCAACTTTTAGCCATGCAGACCAATTATTGGGTATCGCATCAACAAGGGCTATTCTGTCTATTTCAACTTTTCCATCCCTTACAATACTTGCATCCAAAATACCACCCGATGGCACTCCCCAAGGCCCCGGTGTTCCAATCGCAAGAGAGATCATGATTTTGCCATTGCTAATCGTAATATCCTTTTCATGCAAGGCATTGCCCCTAGGAATGGGCGTTTTTCCTTTCATTAGCTTTACTTCTGCAAAGCTATTTGTTGAAATAAGAAAAACTGTTGCTATCAAAAATATTATCTGTCTCATCTGTATACCTCCTAATTACGCTACATTGCTCATAACAATGTTATGCAGTTATTTCAAGAAAGAAATGCGATCAAGTAATCCGTTACTAACTATAGATCAATATTAGTTACAATGCAACCTTTAAAAATTAATGATCTTAACACCCTGAAATTATCTACCAAGAAAGTGGTTTCAATGTAATGATCCAGCCAATATCGCTGAACCGAAATTTTGTAATTTTATTCGACATCCCCAATAATTTTGCCTAAAATTAAACTCATACAGCTAACCAATTGAAGAGAAATTTTACGATGCACCTTAAAAATAATAACAAAGCTACGTTTTTAGACCCAAAAAAAACGATACTCCCCCTACCCAATCAACCATCGATGATGAAAATTGGCTTTGTTCTGATTCCCCACTTTAATATGATGAGCCTAACCACAACAATCGAACCCATGCGGGTTGCAAATTATTTATTACCAACGCCCTTTTATTCCTGGGATTATATTTCTTTTGGCAACAAAACGGTTACGGCAAGTAATGATATGAGCCTTGATTGTATTGCCATTAATTCTGAGGAGAGCCATTATGATCTTATTTTTGTTTTTGGCGGTTGGACAGGTGAGCACGATTTCAATACCAATTTGTACCCCAAACTTTGCCATTGGTTACGCAAGCAAGCCCGCCATGGTGCAACTTTATGCGCTTTTGAACTTAGCATTTATATTTTTGCCGATGCTGGTTTGTTAGATAACCAACATATTACCACCCATTGGTCTTTGATCGCAGGGTTTTGGGAACAATATCGTGATCTCAAAATATCGGAACAATTATTTACCATTAACGAAAATATTTTAAGCTGTGCAGGTGGCATTGCTGGCATAGATCTGATGTTGTATCTTCTTGGCACTCATCTTAGTACTCATTTGGTATCTGAAGTTGCCGATCAAATTCTGCATTACCCAACCCGCGCAGCAGAAACATTTCAGCGCCATACTCTTGGTGGCACCACAGGAGCGATACATACTGATGTTAAGGCAACGGTACAATTAATTCAAGATCATATTTCCGAACCTCTTCGCGTGCCCGAAATTGCCAAAGCCGTAGGGATATCGCAACGGCAATTAGAGCGCCATTGTAACCGCTATATGGGTTGTTCTGTTGTTCAATTAAGCCAGTTGCTACGCCTGCAACATGCCCGTACTTTACTGGTAAGTACCAGACTTTCAATTTTAGATGTCTCTGTGGCCAGTGGATTTAATTCTATGTCACATTTTGCCCAAACTTTTCGCAAATATTTCGGCAAGAAACCTAGCCATTATCGCCAAGCTTGGCCAGAAAATGAAGGCAACCCAACCTGGCCTGGAACTTTATTTTCTTTTTCCAGTGCCCTGAAAAGCAGTATCGATCAATAGCTTAAATTCCCATTATCTATGTGCAAAGGGGGCGAACATCGCGTCTCAGCAACGATTTTCGATGCCCTTCCGCCATTTATGAAAAAGCTGGGATCACTTCATCACTGAATAATTTTAAGGATTTTTTCTGTTCTGCCATGCCCAAACCCATACTCGCATAATAAATGAATGCATCCACACCAATAGCCTCATATTTTTTAATCTTGGCAATTAATTGCTCGGGGGTACCAAACATCAAATTTTCAACCAGCATATCAGCATTATATTCATCACGATTGACTATTGCGTTTAAATCAACCGCATCAGGAAAGCCATTTTTAACATTGCCAACATTCTTAAACAAAGTTTCAAATTGCCCTAACTGCGTTTGTGCAGCTTGAACATAAGTGCTGGCTTCAGCTTGAGTTGCATATGCAGCCGTATGGCGCATCATCGAAAATTTTGGGCGCGGACAATCAGGATTATTATCGATAGCTTCCTGTAATCTTTGCGCATAAAGTTCAGCCTCTGCCATTGGGCGCGTTAACGGCCACGACATAATATTGCATTTTTGCTTCACTGCATATTCAAAAGTAATGGGCGCACGCGCCGCAATCCATACGGGCATTTCAGCTTGAACCGGTTTGGGTACCGAAGTTGCTAGCGGAAACTCCCAATATTCGCCCTCATGTTCATAATCACCCTGCCACAAAGCCCGCAATGCCGGCAACATTTCATTCATATAGCGCCAAGCATCACTTTGCTTTAACCCTGGTGCTATGCGATCAAATTCACGCTGATAGGCACCCGAACCAATCCCAAATTCTAATCTGCCACGGCTATATAAATCGGTTAATGCCGCCTCGCCCGCAAGCTTAATCGGATTCCAATAAGCGGCAACAGCAACCCCCGCCCCTAACCGAATTTTATCCGTATGCGCACCCCACCATGTTAAAATATGGAAAGGATTGGGCGCAATCGTCATTTCAAGGGCATGATGTTCTGCCGCCCAAGCAATCTCGAAACCACTTTCTTCAGCCATTTGCACCATTTCTAACGTATGGCAAGAAACATCACGCATATTGATATCAGCCTCCATGCGCTCCATATTGATTGCAAGTTGAAACTTCATTCCTATACTCCTTAAACAAATCAAAAAATACAAATTAAAATAATTTTTTACGATTATTCGCATGATAGTGCCATATTTTATTCAATCCTGCTGACTTTTTTTGGTTTCTTTATCATTTTTTCGCCACAATTTCTTTTTTATCCTGAATTAATAAAATAAATATAATGCGAAACCAATAAATTTTGGCTATACTCATCTTTTCGATGATCCTAACTAAGAAAAATATTTCAAAGAATATTTCAAAAGGTGCCTGGAATGAGTTTCAAACAAATTACCGCTGCTCCCCTGCGTTTGAACCGTAGCGAACTGGCTGTTCCAGCCAGCCAAACCAAATTTTTTCGAAAAGCTGCACAATCAAATGCCGATATTATCTTTCTGGATTTGGAAGATTCTGTTGCCCCTAATGAAAAACTTCAGGCCCGCCTGAATGTAATTGCTGCGATTAATGATCTGGATTGGGGAGATAAAACCCTCTCTTTACGCGTTAATGGGCTTGATACCGCTTACACTTATCGTGATTTGGTCGATGTTTTAGAAAAAACCACTGAACGACTCGATTTAATTATGCTTCCAAAAATTGGCACCGCAGCCGATATTTATGCGATCGATTTATGGGTAACGCAAATTGAACAAGCTATAGGGCGCAAAAAACGATTAGGTTTCGAAATTATTATAGAATCCGCATTAGGCATGCAAAATATCAACGAGATTGCTGCGGCCAGTCCGCGCAATGAATCTTTACATTTCGGCCCTGGCGATTACGCCGCCTCAATTCATGCGCGCACCACGGCAATTGGCGATTTAAACCCCGATTATGCGGTACCGGGCATCGCCGATGCCAATGGCAAATGCCCTTTATTGCCCGGGGATATGTGGCATTATGTGATTTCACGAATGGTAATTGCCGCACGCGCAAATGGGCTTCGCCCAATTGATGGGGCTTTTGGTGATTTTTCAAATAATGATGGCTTTATCATTGCAGCGAAACGCGCAGCATCGATTGGCTGTGAGGGCAAATGGGCAATCCACCCAACCCAAATTGAACTTGCCAATCAGGTAATGTACCCAAGCGAAGCCGAAATCACCCAAGCCCGCAAAATACTGGTCGCTATGGCAGAAACCGAAAAAACTGGGCAAGGAGCCGTATCCCTTGAAGGCAAGCTGATTGATTATGCTTCGATGCGTCAGGCCGAAATGATGATTGCCAAAATTGATCTCATCACCACCAAAGCATAATTTCCCTAGCGATCATCTAAAAACTCAGCAAAATTGTAATTTAGCCCCGCATCCTTTGATTATCAGGATCAAAAGCTGGCTTTGTAAGAATTTTTACCGAGTATAATTTGCCGAAAATAGATATTTGTAGCGAAGTTTCTAGGGAAATCGTTGGCAAAACGGCCTTATCAATAAAAGCCAATGCTAAATTTTTTTGCGTGAAATGCCCATAACATCCCGAGCTTACCGAACCAATCATTTTCTTGGCGCTGAATATGGCTTCCCCCCCTAACAGATCAACCCCCTCGGCCATAATTTCCAAATAAACCAGCTGGCTTACCGCGCCTTGAATCTGCAATTTTTGTAAAGCTTGCTTGCCGATAAAATCTTTCTTAAAATCAATCAACCGCACCATATTAAGCTCCACAGGGGTAACATCATTACTGATCTCATGCCCGCCAGGATAGGCTTTTTCCATGCGTAGAGAATCTAAAGCTTTGGAACCAAAAGCGCGAATCTTAAATTCTTGCCCCGCCTGCCAAATGATTTGCCATAAATCACCCAGCTGATGATTCGGGGCATGCAGCTCATACGCTAGATCCCCTGAAAAAGATAATCGCAAAACCCATAAGTTGATCTTACCAAGGGTTATTTTTTGTGCGGTTCGCCATGAAAGATTTGCCGGAAATTTTTGTTCAAAGCTTTGCGAAGAAAAATCAATATCCACCATTTTTTGTAACAGATCACGGGCCCGCGGGCCGGCAAGCATAATCATGCCAATGTCATTTGTAACATCTTGAACAGTAATATGATCATGCTTGGATTGGTGCAAACGTAACCAATCCCACATTCTGCGCCCAGAAGGCGCGCCGGTAACAAAGTAGAAATAATTTTCCTCGCATTTCACAATCACGGCTTCACCTTCAAAACAACCTTGCCTATTAAGCAAAGCGGTAAGGCAAATCCCGCCAATTTTTTGTGGCAATTGATTGGCGCAAACATATTCAAGAAATCTAGCAGCATCTTGCCCACGAATGTTAAATTTGGCAAAGGCAGAAAAATCACCGATCCCCACAGATTTACGAACCGCCAAAACCTCTTGGGCAATAATATCAAAAGCTTGGCTACGATGCCATGTTAAGGATTCTTGTTGGGCATACAGGCGAGGGCGTTCCCAACCACCCGCTTCTTCGTAAAATGCACCAAGTTTTGTTGTCGCCTGATAGGCTCCTGAAAGTTGCAAATTTCGGCACGCTTGGCGTTGCTGTTGTGGATAGGGCATGGTTTGCCGCAAAGTATAATCTTCCACCGCACGCTTTTGCGCATAATCTGCATCCGCCCAAATGCCAAACCGCCGTGGATCAAATGCCCGCATCGATATTTCCGCCGCCCCGTGCAATATCCATTGGGCCAAATATTTCCCCGCGCCCGGTCCCCAAGAAATCCCAACCGTAGCACCACAAGCCAACCAATAATTTTGTAAACCCGCCGCCGGACCCAATAGCATCGAACCATCAGGCGTATAAGTAATACCGCCATTAACCACCCGTTTTATGCCCATTTCCCTTAAAGTCGGACAACGCTGAAAAAACTTTTCTAGCCAAGGAATAATGCCATCCCAATTCGTATCAAACAAGGCATTTTCACTTTCCCACGGACAACCTTCCTGCCAAACAATCTGCGGAGCTTGCCGATCATACAACCCAATTAAAACGGATTGGTTTTCTTGACGCATATAGCCACAAAAATGATCATCTCGAGTCACCGGAATTTCATGCGCAATCTTGGCAAGCTCGGGAATATTGTCACTAATCACATAATGATGTTGCAAAGTAGTGATCGGCAAATCTAACCCCGAAAAAGCCCCAATTTGCCGAGCATGATACCCGCCAGCATTAATAACATGCTCACATATAATTTTGCCCTTTTGCGTGCTAACTTGCCATTGTGTTGAAGGCAATTGCACAACATTCGTAACGCGACAGTGACGCATGATTTTTACCCCCAATTGCCTTGCCCCCTTTGCCATTGCATGACAGGTACCCGACGGGTCAACATGGCCATCATCCATCGTATAAAGCGCGCCAATCACCCCTGCAGCCGTCACATCGTAAAGCGGATTTAATGCTTTTAACTCACGCGGGCCAATAATATCGGCTATTTGCCCCCGTGCCAGCATACCATCGCGAATATGATGAATCCAAGCCATATGCGCATCAGATGTGGCAATCCGAAGCGAGCCACAACCATGCCAACTAACCGCTTGCTCGGTTTCTTGCTCGATTTCTTTATACAAATCAACAGCAACATCATGGATCTTTCCCAATGCAATATTGCCTACCATTCGGCTTACCAATCCTGCAGCATGCCAAGTCGCGCCTGAAGTTAATTCAGATTTTTCAATTAAAATAACATTTTTGCAACCTTGTTTTGCCAGTTGATAAGCACAGGCTGTTCCCATATTGCCACCACCAATAATCGCAATCTGAGCATATTGAGGAGCAAAATCCATGAATTTATCCTATGATATTTGCATAATTTTTTGTGGCATTATTTGCGATCAACCCTACCATAAGCTTTATTGGCGATAAAACAGAAATTTCAGAAATCATTTTTTGCTTAATCCTCATGATAAAAATAATATGATTTTTTTATATTCTAACAATATTTGTGATAATAATATATTACTATCTATTGTCATTTTGGGAAGCTAAAAAAAGAGGATATGAAAACATGGAACGCAAAAATCAGCACAAAAATAAAACAATGATTGACAAAAAAATGGTAACCAAAGTGCAAGATTTATTGGGTATGGAAGGTTACAATCAAGCCTTTGCAACAATTACGCAAGCTTCTGGACTGCCAAATGTTGCTTATAGATCCGATGAATGGCTACAGCTGGAACAAGAAAGAATATTGGCTCGTTCGTGGGTGTTTGCCGGAGCCGCAGCGGAAATTCCGGAAATTGGAGATCTAAAACCAATTGAAATTGCGGGTTCACCTTTGATTATTGTTAGAACTCAAAACCGTAAAATCCAAGCCCTACATAATGTTTGTCGCCATCGAGGGGCACGATTAATTACCCAGAAATGCCGAAAATCTAGTTTTACCTGCCCTTACCATGCTTGGAATTATCGCCTAGATGGAACATTGCAAGCGCGCCCACATTTTCAGGGTCCGAACAAGATTGATCGCTTTGCTGAAGCTGGTGGTGGTGAGCAATTAGATCTCCGACAAGTTCGCACCGAAACGTGGAATGGTTGTATTTTTGTTAATCTTTCGGGCAAGGCCGAGCCTCTAGAAGAATGGCTAGCCCCGATGCTTGCGCGCACCCAAAATTATGATTTCTCGCAAATTAGCTGGGTAGGTAAAGTTGAATTTCATGTGCGTGCGAATTGGAAATTAGTCTATGAAAATTATATGGAAGGTTATCATGTTTTTTCTGTTCATCCCCAATTGTTAAAATTTGCCCCGATGGATATTCGTTGGGCCGGCGAATGGAAAAATCATGTGTTTTATAATGATTATATTGTGCCAAAATTAGAAGCTGGAAGGGGCAAAGGGCTACCCCACTATCCGGGATTGTCTGAAGAAGATACAAGAAGAGGTTTATGGTTTTTATGCTTCCCGCATTTCGCTGCCGAAGTGTTTCCCGATCAATTTGCATTATTAGTTTCTTACCCCATTGCACCCGATTTAACGCGTGAAGAATTACATGTATTTGTGGTAAATAACGAGGCGATGGCAGATAAATACCAAAAAGAACGCGCAAATTTGTTGCAATTATGGGATGATCTCAATCGTGAGGATGTAGGCATGCTTGAATTATTACAACAAGGCAGACTCTCTCCTGCCTATGATGGTGGACGATTATCCCCTTATTGGGAAGTGCCTACACATCAATTCGGCCAACGAATTATTAATAAAATAATCGCGCAAGATTAATTTTTACCCAAGAACAACAAAACAATTAAGATTGTAAATATAGGCAGATGATCATATCTGCCTATATTATTAGCAACCAAATTTTATCGCCGTGATGCTTGCGCAATGGCTTTGAAATTAACATCCTTATACTCAAAAACAACATTCTGTATAAGGGCTTTCCCATGATTATCGATCCAATCTTTATGCAAAGCTAAATCAACATAGGATGGGGGTAAGATCGTAAATTTCACCCGATATAAATCAGAAACAGCACCCGGTAGAGACATGTTTCGAGCGTAATGAAAATTATCAATTAAATTAATATGAGGAAGCAAATCAATAAACGTACTTAAACCAGTTTTTTGATTCGTAACTTTTGCCGTTATATGCAGATACGGTACAAACCCTTCTGAAACTGTGCCTTCCGGTGTTTTCTTCTTAGCCCAATTCGAACGTGCTTCAATATGAACATGCGTTTCTTGTTCGGGAAGATGGATTGATGCCGGCATAATCTGATCTTTGATCGCACCTTCGAAAATAAAGATAATACCGGGAGATACTCGCTCCTCTCCAATCACTAACTCAAGCGCATGCGCTGTGATAAAATTGATCACGATAATCGGCAAAATAACAAATAATTTATTGAACATAAATCTCAACCTCTTTGGAAATAAAAATTATTAATGCGAATAATAACTATTATCACTAGTGTTGGTAACGATAATCATTCTTATTCAAAAAATCAATATAAATTTTACTATCTATTCCTTTTCATGGAAATAACAACAGCCATATTTTACCAAATATTCCTTTTAAAATGATAAACAACCCCAATTATATGCAATGTTTTATAAAGAATAAAAGTATTTCCCACAAGTTTTCTACATGAACTTATTTTATAAATAAAAGGAGTTTTAAGCATGGAAAAATTATCAATAAGAATATGGATACCACACTATATCGCTAAACTATTAAGAGTGTATTTTTATGCAGGAGAAGTACCCGAATATACAATGGGTAGAAAACTGATAAAAAATGTATAAAGAGAGACACATTGAATTTGATGATGGTAGTAGGCTGGGTTAGATTTTGTCTAATCATTATAAATAGAATTTTTCCCTTTTATTCCCTTACCTAATTCAGCTACCAATAATCTATCCTTTTTCTTTATACATTTATCAATTTTATGAAACAAAGAATTTCTACTCATATCTGTTACGACAATCCAAACGGATTTTTGCACAGGCTCTGCACGATCATCTACTCGTGAAATAGCATCTTCTATTTTGCCATAATCCGCAGAACCTGCATCATGTAAATCATAAGCTATTATATATTCTTTCATTCTACAAGCTTTCTATATGTGAAATGAGTTGCAAGGATTGTTCGGAAGTTGCAGTGTACCTGTAATGACTGTTGAGCACGTTGTTTAGTTTGTGGGGTATGATTATATGATATTGAAGAATAATATTCTTTACTTCACTTTTTATTGTAACTACTCTAGCTTTATGAATAATATCGCAAACTAAATATCCTAAAAAGAACAAAAATAATCCTACCACAAAAAATGCAAGACTGGCTACATTAAAACCTTTGGTGATTGCTACTATACCCATTAATAAGATATAAACAAAATTCCCCATTTTGCGATTATTCTGTGCTTGTTTTCGTTCAAACTGTTCTAATAATTGTGAATTCAAATCTTCCATTATTTTATCCCATATCCAACTTTACATTCAAGATTATTTATTATAATAAACTATAAAAATCAATAGGTTAATCAATATGTGTGCCAAAAAAATACAATTATGCAAGCAACAATTTAGGATATAGAACATGAAGGAATTGCTAGCACAAAATTAGCAAGTGATTTAGGAATTACCCAAAAATCAGCTTGGCACTTAGCCATGAGAATTAGAGAAACATACAATAACAATTATGATCAGATATTGAATGGAATTGTAGAAGTTGATGAAACTTATTTTGGGGGCAAAAAGGCAGCAAAAGGTAAAGGCAGAGATATTGCCGAGAAGCAAGCTGTTATTGGTATTAAAGAAAGAAATGGGAAAATTATTTCAAAGCCTATTACTACAACCGATAAAAAATCATTACCAAGATTTATTTTCATGTTGGTGCATTTTTGGCTCTATGTTTCTTGATCAGCAATACTGAAATGGCTTTGATCTTACTGCAAAGCATAAAAATCTATCCAACAAGATTTAGGGCAAAACATACTGTGCATCCTTGCTTGAATTTATTGATAAATTTCTAAAAAATTCTGTAATATTCTATGCCCATGATCTGAAAGGATAGATTCTGGATGAAACTGTACCCCGATAATCGGATAATCCTTATGTTGAATCCCCATAATTTCATATTCTTGACCCTCGGCTCCGCACCATGCCAGAATTTCAATTTCTGCCGGCAAAGTTTCTAGATCCACAATCAAAGAATGATACCGTCCAACTTGCAGTGGCGATGGAATATTTGCAAATAAGCCTGTTTGCGAATGATGAATCAACGAAGCCTTCCCATGCATAACGCGCCTAGCAAGCACAACTTGCCCCCCAAAAGCCTGTGCAATCGCTTGATGCCCCAAACATATGCCTAGTATCGGAACCAAATCAGCGAAATGTAACAGAGCCTCGAGCAAAATCCCCGAATCTTCAGGCCTGCCAGGTCCTGGCGAAATAATAATTTTCTGCGGAGCCAAAGCAATAATCTCAGCAAGCGATAAACGATCATTTTTAATCACCACAGCTTCTTGCCCAAGTTCCCTTAAATATTGAACAATATTATAAGTAAAAGAATCATAATTATCGATAAGGAGTAACATTGCCCTTCTTATTCCCGATTTCTATCCGTAACAGAGGAATCAAGCATAACAGAAACAGCGCCCCTTACAGAGTTGGTTACAATAATTTCATCACTATCAACCAAATCTTGCAATGTGAGCATTGTTTCCAAAGCTTGATTTTTTTGGAGAAAAATTTCCCGATAAACCCCCGGCAAAGCTCCAGAAGAAACCGGAGGAGTTAGCCACTGCTCCCCATAGCGCACAAAAATATTATGTCGACTTGCCTCAGCAATTTCTCCATTTCCATTACAAAAAATAACATCATAATAGCCTTTATCCGTGGCTTTTTGATATTCAGTTTCGTAGAGATCTCGATGTGAGGTTTTGTGATACTGAAAAACGCATCTATGATCTACCCTCATCTCACTTACAAGCACACGATTAACTTGCACTGCAGGCTGTTCATCAAGCGCGTAAGCTTGTAGCTTAACCTCACCATCATGAAAAAATTGTAGCCTTATTTTATGATTCCTAATCATTATATTTTCTACACAAGCTTGCAATGCCTTGTGAACTTTCTCATCACAATAGTAAAATCCAAAAAAATCTGCTGATGCCGATAAGCGATGCAAATGTTGCTTAAGACGCAAAAATTCTTGATTTTGCGCACAATATTGCAAAGTTTCAAGCAAATGAAAATTATGATTCAGCGAGGTTAGAAAATTTGCCTTCAAAAGACATTCCTGAAACTCCGCATCCACCTCACTCTCATCAACAATACCACTACCAATCCCCATTTCGGCATGATTTTCATGATCAATCATAATCGTTCTAATCGGAACATTGAAACAAAAATCTCCATCGGGAAGAATATAACCCATAGCTCCGGTATAAACCCCACGCGCTTCAGTTTCTAATTGCGCAATAATCTCCATAGCTCTAATTTTAGGCGCGCCTGTAACTGAGCCACAAGGAAATAAAGCCTGCAAAATATCGTAAAATGTAATGTCAGCTTCCAATTTCCCGCTTACGGTTGAAATCATTTGATGCAAAGTATGAAAAGTTTGCACTTGAAATAAATTATCAACCTGTACAGAGCCTGTACGGCAAATTTTTCCCATATCATTTCTAATTAAATCAACAATCATAATATTTTCAGAAAGCGTTTTTGGATCTTTTTGTAAAAATTCTCTGTTTTTTGCATCCTCATCAGCATGTTCGCTACGTTTCACTGTGCCTTTCATCGGCTTGGAAACAAGCGAATTTCCGGTTTTTCTAAGAAACAATTCCGGCGATAAGGAAATAATTTTCTTTTGAGGAAATTGGAGAATGCCGGCAAATTCTACTTTTTGTTTGCTACGCAATCGTTGATAAAAATCTAAAATATTCCCATAGAATTGAAACTTATAAACTAGGGTATAGTTAATTTGATAAAGATCTCCCTGCCTAATATGTTCTTTAATTTGCTGAAATATAAGGCGATATTGCTCTTGCGTTTGGCTCAATTGAATATTAAAGATACAAAATTTGGATTGTTTCCCTAAGCGATGATCCCCGATCTGATGATCCCTGGCATGATGCGAATTGAGAAATTCTACCATATCTTGCTTACTAAAGCGATGTAACGTTTTGAAAGCAAAAAAATGTAGGAGAGGCGTTTTCAAAGCAAAATCAGATTTAAGCTTTTGATCAATAAAGAAATACCCTGCCTCATAGGAAAAATAACCACACAAATAAAACCCTTGATTTTTATATTCATCAAGGCGCGCTAGCGCAGAAGCGATCTGAGTTTCGCACTGGGCGATAATCTCACCCACAGGATCTGTAAAAAGAAAATTACCTGCCTGAGAATAAGAATCTTCCAGCAAAGCATAGATCGAATCTTGCTCTAAAATATCAGAGATCTTGACCATAATTTATGTAATAACCCATGGCTCTTAATATAGCAACAGCTTCTAAAACTAAGCCCTTATTGCTAATAAATCGTTAATACTACAACCATCATTCTATAGTATCATAAAGATAATCAATATATTTATTCTGATTATCCACGCGATTCTTAAGCACGGATTTGCCACCACTTAAACATTCCATCAAGTTAAGCATCATATCATCTAGTGTTGTTAATTTCTCTCCACGTAACCTGCAGCCATGTGGATCTAACACTGCCAAAATCACCGCCTGACGATCCTGAATAATATCAACCCGACTCACCGGGCTATCTGCGGGCAATTCTTTAAGGTTGCTTTTAGGTTCGTATGGCCAATTATCTGAGATTATCATGCTAGCTTTGCCACTGTCTATAACCCTTGTTCCATGATCCCCAAAAATAATAATAATGCCATTAGGATCATTTTCACGAATCAAAGCAACATTTTTTTTGATTACTTCTGCCACTATTTTAGAATTTTCTAAAAAATCCTGACTATATTTAAGCAAATCTTGATCTTTGTAAAAAGTCATACTTCCTGCATGCCATGCCTGGCGGGGTAAATCATAATAACTTATTATAAAAGTAGGTTTTTCTAAATTTAAGGCTCGTTGCAAACTATAATCATAAATATCTTTTCTAGTATTTCTATCCTTTCTAAGAGAGCAATACCCAAAAAATACTTGTGGAACTACATGCGTGCAAAACCCTATCGACTTACCATAAAAATATATAATTTTACCATCCACTGAAAAATAATTTGGCTTATAAATTAATTTGCTTTTTTCTTTTTCTTCAAGAGAAAATTTCAGTTTACGGTTATTTCCAACCGCCAAAAAATAATCTGTTTCAAAATAATTTGTTTCATAAGTGAATTGAATTTCATAATTATTCTCCTGCAAAATTTTATAGCCTGGGCTGGATTGTACCCCCATCACTATAGCGCGCCGATCTTTAATTTTTTTAATCCACTCCAAGTCTAAAGCGAGTAGCGCAGCAAATGATGAGACGCTCTCCTTAGAATTAGAAAATACATTGGGGATAATATTTGCATTTAGCTGTTTTAAGGTTGTAATATAGGCTGGAACCTCTTTATTTTCTATTTCTAAGAATTTATCCACGATTCTCTCAGGAATCAGCGCATCAAATGATAAAAGATAAATATTAGGTGTTTTCACAAATTTATGTGCAGTGAAATTTTCTTCATCAATATCAATAATATCGACGGGCAACCCTTCAGAAGCAAGAAAAAGTGAAATTCTATCAATAAGAGCTGTTGACTCCCCCCATAATATCGTCAGCGTTACAAACGCTACTGATAGGAAGCTAGCAACAGGAAAAAACCATTTTTCACTTTTTGCCAAAATGATAAAAAACACAAAGCCAACCAGAGATAATACCAAAATTTCCAGTAAAACCCTAGCCCTACAAAGCCTTTTATATTCAAAAGATAAATGCTACTAAGATTTAAAACAAAAAATACCGCTGCCAAACCATAGATTAAATTTGGCTTTTGCCATCTATACAAAATCGCTCGTAAAGGCATCATATGAACTAAATTCCCATATTGTCCTTTCAAACAAATCCAACAATAGAACAAAACTTACGATCACCATAAATAATGGCGGGCTGACCGAAACCCGATTAATAACAGCTTGGACCAATAATTGAATTCTTTGAATATTTACTCCGACTTTCATAAAATTACCTTTCATACCAATATAGGGTTCTACCCGATGCAGATATTGTTTCTTGCATAATTATTTTTGCTGATTTTTGTAAAATATTTTCAAAATTTTCTTGCGTATAATCTGAAAAAATATCTTCTCGAATGGCAAGCATTTTTTGCACGGTTACATCCGATTTAGCAACAAATTCAACAACCCCCTTCGGCGCAAGCGACAATAACCAATCAATAAAACTTTGCATCGGTATATTTTTCGCAATCACCAAATGATGTTCAAAAGCAAGAGCAATCACCGCATCGGCATTTGCGCGTTCTTGAAAACCCTTTCTTTCTTGTTGCCTCCAACCCTGATTGGGACTAAGATTGGAAGCATCTGCAATTAAGGGCAGAAAATTAGAAATCGTTTGCGCCCTGGCGTAAGCAATATCGATAGCACCTGCATCAAAATCAAAACCAACAACATAATCTGCACCTGCTTCGCGTGCCAATAACGAATAACCACCTAAATTACAACCCAAATCAAATAACATTTTTGGCTGCGTCGCTTTAACAAATTTACGAACAAAACAAAAAAGCTGCAAATTCAAATGATACAAAGCCGCAGTTTTTAACTGTTGGAAACTCCATTCATACGGATAGAAATAGAAGGGATTTTTTCATGTTCTAAAATATAAGGATAGCGCATAAAATCAGCACCCAAAGCATCTTTTTCAGCATCACTTAACAATTGAGTACCAACAATAATTTTCTGTGATTTTTTATTAAAAACACCCGACAAAAAATCTACATATTCCGAATAATCATTTACGAAGCCTTACGACTCGCTCGCCATTCATACAAAACCCATAAAAAGATCCCGATACAAATCGCACTATCGGCAATATTAAACGCTGGCCAATGCCATGCACCGATATGAAAATCCAGAAAATCAATCACACTGCCACGCCCAACTCGATCCAATAAATTCCCCAACGCCCCGCCAATCACCAAGGCCATTGCCACAAGTGGTTTTTTTAAAATATGCAAATTATTCGCATGAAACCGCCCCATATGATGAATAAGAACGCCAATAATCCCCAAGCTTAGCAAACTTAAAAACCAATTCGCCAAAGTTCCAAACCCGGTTAAAAAACCAAAAGCAGCACCATAATTATTCAATAGAACCAAATTAAAAATCGGTAAAATTTCTAACAAAATTCCATGCGGGGGCAGAAATCTTAAAATAGCCTCTTTGCTTGCATAATCTAAAACCACCACTGTCAAAATAATCCAAAGCAATCTGCGATGCGAACCCGAAGTAAAAAGTGACATATTCATATTCATTTTCCTATTTAAACCTCACCACTGTTGTAAACATCATGGCAACGCTTGCAACGCCCATCCCTCATTTTTTGTTCTGTTACAATTTTATAACAACGCCGACATTTGTTCCCAGAAATTTTATCGACAATTTTATCAACTCGGGCACTGGATATGGAGCCTTCATGCCCAACATCTTCATGTCCAACATCTTCGATCACTACCGAATGCGTAATCATAATTTCAGCAAGCAGTTCTTCCGAAATTTGGACTTGGTTTTCGCGCTTTATTCCTAAAATTAACTCTGCTTCTAACCCCGATTTAATTCGACCCTCGCGGCGCGCAAATTCAAGTGCCACATTGGCAAGCTCACGCCATTGGAAAATCTTTGCCCATTTTGCCTGTAAATCTGGATTTTGCCACTGGGCAGGAACCGCCGAAAAACCTCTGAAAAATACCGAAGCTTCGACATGGTTGGCATTTTTCCCATAGCGCGATAACCATGCCTCTTCGGCAGTAAAACATAAAATTGGCGCAATCCGCGTTACCAAAAAATCAAACAATAAATGCAAAACATATTGCGCAGCTTGTCGTTTCGGGTTGCTAGGACGATCACAATAAAGGCAATCTTTGCGAATATCAAAATAACCATAAGAAATCCATTGGCAATATTCGTGAATATGCCGAATATAGCTCGTATAATCATGTTTTTTACAATTTTCTTGTAACAAACCTGCCAAATCATAAGTTTTTACCAAAATATATTGTTCCAATTCGGGAAAATCAGCATAAGATACAACTTTGGGGATTTGCTGATCGGGTAAATTGCCCAATAAAAAACGTAAACTATTGCGAATTTTCCGATAAACATCAATCTGGCGTTTCAAAATTTCATCGCCAATGCGCATATCATCACTATAATCTACACTCACCACCCACAAACGCAAAATATCGGCACCATATTTTTGAATAACATCTTCAGGGGCAATCGTGTTGCCAACTGATTTTGACATTTTCCGTCCATCCTTATCCAGGGCAAAACCGTGCGTAAGCACTGCCTTATAAGGGGCAATCCCCTGAAGCCCTGCGGCCACCAACAACGAAGAATGAAACCAACCCCGATGTTGATCAGATCCTTCTAGATACAAATCAGCAAGGCCGATAAGTTTCATACGTTCATTCAACACAAACGAATAAGTTGACCCTGAATCAAACCAAACATCGACGACATCTTGCACCTGTTCATAATCATCGGCTGGGTAATCATCGGCTAAAAATCTTGCACTCGCCCCTTCCACAAACCAACAATCTGCACCTTCTTGTCGAAAGGCAACAATAATCCGCTCTAACACGGCTGGATCACGCAACACATCGCCCGTTTTGCGGTGAATGAAAATCGGCAAAGGTACACCCCATGCACGTTGCCTGGAAACGCACCAATCCGGCCGATTTGCAATCATACCTTGCAGGCGTTCCTTCCCCATTTTTGGAAAGAACTCTACCGCTTCAAGGGCATTTAATGCCGTTTTTCGCAATGTTTCCATTTGATTTTTTTCATTATCCAACGCAATAAACCATTGCGCCGTATTGCGGTAGATCACCGGCGCTTTAGAGCGCCATGAATGCGGATAAGAATGGCGATAAGATTGTTTGGCAAGCAAGTTCCCTGCTTCTTGCAACGCACCAATCACCCCACCATTGGCATTGCCATCACTGCCATCATCATTAAGCACCCGCCTACCGGCAAATAATGGCACATTCTCTCGGTAACTGCCATCATCAGCAATATTATCTGGCACTTCTAACCCATGTTTTAGAGCAAATTGATAATCATCAGAACCATTTGCTGGGCCAATATGCACAAACCCTGTGCCTTGCTCGGCAGTGACAAAATCAGCATGATGCATAGGAACGGTAAAATGATAACCGATCTGAAATAACGGATGTTGACATTCAAGCCCGTGTAAATCATTGTTGGATATCGACCCTAAAATTTCAATATCGTGTAATTTGGCCACCTGTTGAAAAGAGGCAACCAAATCTTTCGCCAGCAAGAATTTTCTACCCCGCATAGCGGAATTTGCATCATTAACTTGCACCCGCACATAATCTAAATCTTGATGATAAGCAATGCCGCGATTGCCCGGTAAAGTCCACGGAGTCGTCGTCCAAATAACAATGGCAACATCATGAAAATCATCGGTTTTGGCATTGGCAATCGGAAAACTCACCCAAAGCGACGGAGATTTATAATCTCGATATTCAATTTCTGCCTCTGCCAGTGCGGTGCGTTCCACCACCGACCACATGATCGGGCGTGCTCCTTTATAAAGCATTCCTTTTAACAAAAACTTGCCAATATTTTCGGCAATAATTGCTTCCGCCTCGTATGCCATCGTTAAATAAGGCTGTTGCCAATCGCCCATAATGCCCAAACGTTGAAATTCCGCACTTTGAATCGCCACCCATTTTTGAGCAAATTTACGACATTCAGCTCGAAAATCATTAATAGGGATCTCTTTTTTATCTTTTTTTGTTTCCCGAAAATTTTCTTCCACCTTCCATTCAATCGGCAAGCCATGGCAATCCCAACCGGGGACATAATGCGCATCGTAACCTAAACCATGCCACGCACGATTAATTACATCCTTCAAAATTTTATTCACCGCATGCCCAATATGCAAATTTCCATTGGCATAAGGCGGGCCATCATGCAAAATAAAGGGCTTACGCCCCACAGAAATTTTGCGCATTTCCTGCCAAAAATTAATCTCTTGCCAATAAGCGATCATATCACCCTCGCGTATTGGTAAATTCGCACGCATTGGGAAATTGGTTTCGGGGAGAATAACTTTTTGTGAGGATTCTTCTAACATTTTTTCATTCATTTACTAAATTTAAGGCATCAAGACGGTGAAACTTAACCTATTTCGGCCATAGCTGACAAGGAAAACTTTATCTTAAAATTTGAACCCCCCACTACATCGTTTCACGGAAATCTGAAAATATAAATAATCCTTGACTTTTGCGCAACAAAGTCTCAAATCTGAAACGAGAATAAAAATTTTATTTATTCTTATAAGATACGAAATTAAACTTCATATTTTTAGCCATCTTTATTTTTTAGGTTCTTACCAATGTTTCGTTCTTTTTTCTTAGGCACTTGGCCACTTTTCATTGGATTGTTCTGTATCATTGTTGGCAACTCCATTCAAGGTTCGTTAATTGCCTATCGTGCCGGTGCTGAAAGTTACTCTCCTTTACTATCTGGCTTAATTATTTCCGGCTATTATATTGGCATGCTGGCATCTGTATTCACAACCCCGCACTTTTTAAAAACGGTTGGGCATGTCCGATTATTTGCCGCGCTTACCGCCTTGGTATCCTCAACAATTCTGGCATTTCCATTAATCGTACATCCTGTCGCTTGGTTGTTTTTTCGCCTATTATTGGGATTTGGCTATGTGGGTTTATTTATCATTACCGAAGTTTGGATCAATGCTCTTACCGAAAACTCTGTGCGGGGCAGAATTACTTCATTTTACATGTTCATACAATTTTTTGGCTTTATTACTGGGCAACTAATGTTGCGTAGCGAAACATCAGAAAGCATAAATTTATTTCTGTTTGCATCTATTGGGGTATCCATTGCCGTCATTCCGATGTTAATGGTTCATGTTAAAGTGCCCGCCCAACCTGAAAGCAGTCGCACCATGCCACTTAAAGAACTCTATAAGCTCTCACCCTTTGCTGGTGTGGGAACTTTTCTGGTAACCATGAATCAAACCGTATTTTATGCAACACTTGGTTTTTTTGCGCATTTTATTGGCATGAACTTAAAACAACTTTCTATTATGACAATTTTGGTATTTATTGCTGCTATGATTTCGCAATGGCCTATGGCCTGGCTTTCTGATCGGATTGATCGCCGATTGGTAATTATGCTAGGTTCTGGGGTTGCCTTTTTTCTAGCTTTATTTGGGCTAGGGATCGATCTCAATAATTTGCAAGCCGTTTATTTTATCATCTTTGCTTTAGCCTTAGCCATTATGCCACTTTATTCTGTTAATCTTGCCCATGCGAATGATGTTGTTCCTGCCAATAAAATTGTTGCGGTTAACGCTACAATGTACCTGTTAACAGCTTTTGGCTCAATGACAGGCCCGATTGCGATGTCAAGCTTTATGGCAAAATATGCCGCGGATGGATTTTTTCTGTTCATCGCCTCAGGAAATATTTTATTACTATCCTATGCATTGTACCGCCGTAGTGTCCGTTCAGTTACAATTCATTATAAAAGCAGCATTGTTCCTTTAACGCCTTTACAAACCAATATCATTGACCCCTTACAAACCAACGAAGAATTAGCCGAAAAATGGGATATTAGTAAAAATGAAACCCCAGATTATCACCGTACCCATTTCATACGTAATTTCATAAGTAATTTATGGCAAAATACAGCCAAAAAATTAAATATCCGAAAAAAGAATAACCCCGATGCTCAACATTCCCATTTCATGGGTGAGCTCATGGATAATTTATGGCAAAAATGGAAAAAAATACACAATATCAAGCAAGCAAAAGATGCCACACCAGTAACGCCAACCAAAGCTGCGGAAACCCCAACCAAAACTACGAAAACGCCCACACCAAAATCGGCTCCAAAAAAACAAACCCCAAAAAAACCATCATCTTCATTGGATAAAAAAACCTAAAATGAATATTGAATTAATCCGCAACCGTAAAATCCCTATATTTTATTGGGCCGTTCTGATTTATGATTGGATGTTAGAAAAAGCCACGCATCGCTATAGCCTTTTTATTTTAGTGCTTATTTGTTTTTGTGAAGGCATATTTTTTCCAATCCCGCCCGATGTTATGTTGTTACCCATGATGCTAGCCTCGCCCAAACGTAGCTTTTTTATTGCAACTATTGCCACGATCGCTTCGGTTCTTGGTGGGGTCGTAGGCTATCTAATTGGTTGGTCATTTTACGATCTCATTGCCCTACCCTTACTTAGTGCCTATGGTTATCAGGATTTTTATCAAACCTTCAGCCGACTCTTTTTGCAACATGATCATTGGGTTGTTTTTGCCGGGGGCTTTAGCCCGATTCCCTATAAGGTAATTAGCGTAAGCGCGGGTTTTGCGGGAATGAATCTTCTTGCCTTCATTGCTATTTCCATCCTTGCGCGTGGGTGTAGATTTTTTTTGTTGGCTGTTTTAATCCGATTGTTTGGCGCGAATATCCGAACGTTTATTGATAAATATTTTGGTCTTTTAAGTTTATTATTCTGTCTTTTACTACTTATAGGTATCCTTACCTTAAGATATATCCATTAATAATGTCTGCTTTCTGCCATGCTTGTCTCCAATCATAATCGCTGTAATCTTTTTTTACTTGTTGGAACCTTAACGCTTTCGATTGTTTTTGTTGCTGAATATGTTTTTGACTTACAACCTTGCACCTTATGTTTATGGCAAAGATTGCCTTGGTCGTTTGTTATTTTTATCGCATTATGCGATGCTTTGTTATGGCGCAAAAATTTTAACCTTTGGTTGCTTTATGGCTTTGTTTTAATGGTTTCATCGATTTTTGCCTTCTACCATATTGGTGTCGAACGTGGTTTTTGGGAATCATTTCTTACTTCCTGCACAGCAAAAACCACAGCAAAAACCGCTGAGGAAATTTTGCTTTTACTCCAAAACCCTGTCTCAGCAATCGCATGCGACCAACGAACAATATTTTTCTTTGATTTTTCTTTTACTGATTTCAATTTTCTGTTATCATTGGGCCTGGCTTTATTTGCTTTGTTACCCTTTGTTGACAATAGCAAAAATAGATAAAAAGAAATTTTCAACAATCACTACAAAGAAATGATGATCATGGTTCAATATCTGAACCCTTTTGCAAAATCAAGGCAATTGCCACGGAACATACCTGGTGATTTGTCGGGTTCTGCTGAAATTTCTCGGATGCTTCGGGTTAATCAGGCTGGCGAATATGGTGCTAAACGTATCTATCAAGGGCAAATTGATCTGCTGGGGGCAAGTGATAAAAAAGAATTAATTATCCATATGGCTGAACAAGAACAAGAACATTTGAATTATTTTGATGCTGCCATTATTGAAAATGGGTCGCGCCCTTCTGCGCTTTCTCCGCTGTGGCATGTTGCTGGTTATGCCCTAGGGGCTTTGCCCAGTTTGCTAGGCACACGTGCCGCAATGGCGGTTACCGTTGCTGTAGAAGAAGTTATTGATGCCCATTATGAACAGCAAGTAAAACGGCTAAAACAGCGGGGGGATTACGCCGAATTGCAAGCTGCCATTCTAAAATTTCAGGCCGATGAAATTGAACATCGTAACACCGGGCTTGCCAATGAAGCCGAACAGGCTCCTGCTTTTCCTCTCTTACATTGTATCATTCGGCAAACTTCAAAAACTGCTATCTTTATTGCAGAAAGGATTTAACCATGCTTAAACATCTGCTTCGCTATAGCCTTATCCTAATCATTGGATTCAATGGCTGTTATTTTGTCGCTTATGCTGCCAAAAACTCAACAACCAACGATCCAAGTTCTGGTTATTCCAACCCTTCTAACGATAAAAAAGCGAGCAAAGATGTCCGTAAGAACCATGCCCTAACATTAATTAATCACGGAAAATACGAAAAAGCCCTTACCTTCCTGCATAAATTAGTAAAGCAAGAAGCACATATGAATAATGCTGATTATTGGAATTTGATTGGTTTTTCTTCACGAAAAATTGGGAAAACAACAGAAGCTCACGAAGCCTATGGGAAAGCTCTAGCCATTAACCCTAAGCATTTAAGAGCAATTGAATATTTGGGCGAACTTTATTTACAAACCGGCGAGCGTGGCAAAGCGGAAGAACAACTGAAAAAATTACAAAAACTCTGCCCATCAGGTTGTGAAGAATTAGATTTATTGAATAAAGCCTTAAAATAAAGGAAAAATAATGCATGCTTTTTTAGATTTTGAAGAATCAATTGCGCAATTAGAAGGAAAAATTGAAGAATTACGCCATCTAGAAAATGAAGGTAATATCAATATACTTGATGAAATTGCAAAATTTCAGTTAAAAATTGATAAATTACTCGCCCAAACCTATGGCAATCTTACCCCGATGCAAAAGGTTCAAGTGGCACGCCACCCCGACAGACCCCATTTCCTTGATTTTATCAGCTCGGCTATAGAAGATTTTATTCCTTTGGCTGGAGACCGCGCTTTTGCAGATGACAAAGCAATTTTAGGCGGCATTGGGCGCCTGAATCATAGGGCCTGCATGTTCATTGGGCATGAAAAGGGTCGCACCACGAAAACTCGGATTGCCCATAATTTTGGTATGGCGCGCCCTGAAGGCTATCGTAAAGCGATCCGGTTAATGCAACTGGCAAATAAATTTCGCTTACCCATCGTAACTTTGATCGATACGCCAGGTGCTTACCCCGGTATGGGAGCCGAGCAACGCGGGCAAGCCGAAGCCATTGCTCGTTCTATGCAGACATGTTTGCAATTAGAGGTTCCTCTTATTTCTGTTATTATGGGCGAGGGTGGTAGTGGTGGGGCTATTGCTCTTGCCACTGCCGATAAAATTTATATGCTAGAATACTCGGTTTATAGCGTGATTAGCCCTGAGGGGTGCGCCTCAATTTTATGGCGCGATGCTAAGCAAGCGAAACAAGCCGCTGAAGCCTTAAAGCTTACCGCACATGATTTGCTTGATTTAGGCATTATCGATGATATTATTCCTGAACCTGTTGGGGGGGCACATCGTGAACCCGAAAATTCCATTAAATCTATTGTTCAATACATTGAGCAAGCCTTGCAACAATTAATAGATCTTAATGGCTCTGAATTAAAAATACGGCGCCGACAAAAATACTTGAACCGTTATGAAATAGCACTATAATCAATCATGATCGCTTCTTTACTTCAATAGAATAAGCGACCCTCAATTTAGAGTTGACCGTAAGAAAGATTAAAATAAATCAATGAGTTATCCTATTTGTGAAACCCCCTACCCACATTGTGACGCAGAAAATCTTCTTCATCAGGCTTTTGGTGCCCATTATCGCAACCGCGATGTTTATCAATTGCGCACGCAAAACCCTACACCCGATTTATGCCATATAATTATCGTAGAAGAAAAATTAATTGCCCTGCTACGTTATTGGCAAATTCAGCTAGATAGCAACATCATAACGCCAATATTAGGTGTAAAAAGATGGCTTTTGCTGGGCCCTTTAGCAGTTGCCCGTAATAAAGCAAACCAAGGTTACGGCACAAAATTAATCAAGCATACCCTGGCGCAAGCTGAACAACGCAACTATGATGCGGTGTTTGTATCTGGCGTTCCAGATTATTATTACCGGTTTGGCTTTGCTCTTGCTCCGCAAATTTACTCTCCACAAAACACTCCGCCCCATCAATGGCTTGTTAAATTTTTCAAAAATAACAACAACAATGCCCAAACATTCTTAAAATTACCGAAAAATTCTCTTCGTTTGCTTGCGAATTCTCGCCAATCGTAAAGCTTGATTACATTTAAGTTTAATAGCGGAGTAGAATATTTTGGTGCAAAATTTTCCCAGATTCAATCCTAAAATTTGCCTTTGAAAATTTAGGCTTAGACGTAATTATCCCGGTAATATTGCTAAATCCGTAGCCTTCTTTCGGAAAAATTAGCCCCCGCTTCAAGCTGCCATTTCCATCTTGATCATGATAGAGAAAAATCGCAAACTCCCCCATAGGCGCTTCCTTCCATTTCAGGGTAACTTTTTGTGAATCAGCAAAACTGATAAAATTATACCGACACGGAGTTTCTAAAAATTCTTCACTTGTACAAATATAAATGATAATGGGTTGATGATCTACCTTAATATTTTCAATATTTAACTGCAAGATTCCCGTATGCGTTTTTGCATGTAATTTTCCAAATTCACCATGATTACCAGAAAACAAAAAGATAAAAAATACCGAAACCATTCGCCAAACAAGCTTATGGTTCCAAAATTTTCTTGAATAATTTAAAAATAAAAATGCCATAAATAATTTTTTTCTTGATTTTACCAACTAACCTTCTTAGGTTAACTTCTATGAAAATTTTTCTAAAATACTTCCCGATCGTCGTTACTGCTTGCATTCTTTCTGCTTGCGGTGATGACCGCTTACATTTCAGTGCAAATCTGCCCGACGAATTTGCAATTATATCACTACGCCCCCTTACGCTTCCCGATGATTATAACCTGCTTCCCCCTAATACGCAAAGCAGAAGTGACTTTTCTACCGAAAAATCACAAGAAAGCCTTCGCGCTAGTCTCTTGTTACAAAACATTGCCAAAGCCCCTTTAGTTACCACAGATTCTGCTTTCTTATTTGCCGCCAAAGCCGATGAACGCGATGTTAATATTCGGAACCTGTTAGAAAAAGATAATCTCCAACCACTCTCAGAACCCCTAAATGTTGCCGAAGCCATTGCTTTGCAAGAAGCACTGCCTAGTAATGTCCGTAGTTTTTTTACAATTAAAAATCGTGGCGCTGAAGCCGTAAAACCTTAAAAATTAAAAAATGTTGCAGGATCACTCTTGAAAATCCAAATTCGACTCATTCTTTTTTCACCGCTATTTTTATCGCGAAGTCTAATTTTGTTCCTAGCCCTATCGATATTTTATGGCCAGATTCCAGAATCTTATGGTGAAAAAATTGTCCCCAATAGCCAGATCGAATTACAGCTTAGCTTCGCCCCTTTGGTGAAAACCACTGCCCATGCGGTTGTCAATATCTACGCCAAAAAAATTGTTACCGAACGCGTTGCTTTATTCTCAAATCCTTTTTTTCGACATTTTTTTAATGATAATTTTTCCGGCACCTTACGCAAACGTATTACCAATTCTTTGGGATCAGGCGTTATTTTACGTGAGAATGGTTTAATTGTTACCAATGCCCATGTAATTGACGGTGCCGAAGAAATTATTGTGGTGCTGGCAGATCACCGAGAATATGAGGCCAAATTATTGTTGAAAGATGAACATACCGATTTAGCAATTTTACAAATTAAAACGAAAACCCCTTTACCATTTTTACAATTTGGTGATTCTGATGAAATTGATGTGGGTGATTTGGTGATCGCCATCGGCAATCCTTTTTCTGTTGGACAAACCGTTACCAGCGGTATTATCTCGGCCGTTGCCCGTGCACCTGCAGGCATTAGCGATTATCGTTCCTTCATTCAAACCGATGCTGCAATCAATCCCGGAAATTCCGGGGGGGCATTAATTAATATGCAGGGTAAGTTGATTGGCATTAATACCGCAATTTTCAGCAAAACCGGTGAATCGCTTGGCATTGGCTTTGCAGTTCCTGCCAATATGGTAAAGCTAGTTGCCGATCATGCCGCTAGCGGACGCACCTTGTTGCGCCCTTGGACGGGGCTTGCAGGCGTTGAGATTGATTGGGATATTGCCCAAAGTTTACAGCAACAATATCCGGGCGGGATGCTAGTGAGCGATATTTATCCCAATTCTCCGGCCGCCAAAGCCGGGATTCAAACTCGCGATGTTATTACCCATATTGATGATTATAAATTTGCCACTTTGCAAGATTTCCGCTTTCGTTTGGCACTAAAAACGAACGATAAACAGGCAATTTTTATCGGTAATCGCGCCGGCAAAGCCAAAAAATGGTACATAAAACTAGAACCCCCAATTGAAATCCCCAAACGCGAACGTACGAAAATTACCGGCAATACAGTTTTAACTGGTGCAATTTTGGAAAATTTATCCCCAAAAATTGCCACTGAAATTGGCTTTGATATTTTCAGCAAAGGTGTGATTATTCGCGATATCCAGCCCGATAGCCCAGCGGTTCATTATCGTTTTCAACCTAACGATATTATTCGAAAAATCAATCAAACAACCATTAACAAAACGAAAGATATCATCATTGCCCTAAAGCAAAACGTAAATTACTATGAAATTGTTATTGAACGTAACAATGATAACATCAAAATGACTTTCCGCTAACCCCTCTATCTTTTTTGCAATCATATGGTGATCAAATTATGGATTTATTTCACACCAAAAATCACACTCCACTTGCCGAAAAATTACGCCCCGAAAAACTTACTGATATTTGCGGTCAAGACCATCTTTTGGTAGAAAAAAGTGGGCTTCGAATTATGCTCGATGCGAAAACAATCAACTCCTTTTTGCTATGGGGGCCTCCGGGCGTTGGCAAAACTACCCTAGCACGATTAATTGCCCTTGAGAGCAATTTACTCTTTCGGCAACTCTCGGCCGTGCTTTCGGGCGTTGCTGATTTACGCAAAATCTTTGAAACCGCGCAAAAAGCTCAGGCCGATCAGATCGGTACTTTGTTGTTTATCGATGAGATCCATCGTTTTAATCGTTCGCAACAAGATAGTTTGTTGCCTTACGTTGAAGATGGCACTGTGATTTTGGTTGGAGCAACCACAGAAAACCCAACTTTTGAGCTCAATGCCGCCTTGCTTTCGCGCCTAAATATCTTTGTGCTGTATCGTTTAGATGCGATTGCACTTGAAAAAATTATCTCTCGTGCAGAAATTTATATGGCAAATTCATTGCCCTTAAAGCCAGTTGCACGCCAAGCTTTTATTGCCATGGCAGATGGTGATGCCCGTTGGTTGCTTAATGGTATCGAGATCTTATTTACTTTTCATTCTGGTTTGCAAACCAATCGGCCGCTGGATCTCACCGAGCTACAAACCCTATTGCAACAACGCCTACCCCTTTATGATAAAGGGCAAGATAACCATTATAATTTAATAAGTGCCCTGCATAAAAGCCTGCGTGGAAGCGATTGTGATGCTTCGCTTTATTGGCTGGCGCGCATGCTTGCAGGGGGCGAAGACCCCCTTTATATTTTACGACGCCTAACCCGCTTCGCCTATGAAGATATTGGCATGGCAGAGCCCAATGCCCAGATCCAAGCCGTTACTGCTTGGGAAACTTACAAGCGATTAGGTTCACCCGAAGGCGAAATTGCCCTATATCATCTGGTAATTTATCTTGCCACCGCACCCAAATCTAACAGCGTTTACAAAGCCCAAAAACAAGCAAACCTAGCCGCCAAGCAACATGGCTCGCTGATCCCGCCCAAACATATCTTAAATGCGCCCACAAAATTAATGAAGCAATTAGATTATGGCAAAGATTATCATTATGACCATGATCATCCCAAGGGTTTTTCCGGACAAAATTACTTTCCCGAAGCTTTGGAACGCGAAACTTATTATCATCCTGCCCCATATGGATTTGAACGTGAGATCCAAAAACGATTGGATTATTTTGTGAAATTACGCCAACAGGATGCAGCTCAGTAAATTCACCATGCAATACCCGTACTCCCCTTGACTCAAAGCCCCCCCCCCCTGATAGATCTATTCTTCTAATCGATGCATCAAAATAGAGGCATCAAAAACTAGCAATGAAAATGGAGTTTTGAGATGAATGGTAAAAAAAATCTACTAAAATTAACTTTGCTGATCGGGGCTTGCGTCAACCTTGCCTGGCCAGCACTGGCACAGGAAAAGCATAACCAATATGTTTTATTCGGCTTCGGTTCTGGCACCATTCAATATGGCTTCGACAATGAAATCGATTTGACTATCGGTAAAAGTACAGCCTTTCCAGAAAAAACTGATCACATAAATATTGCCTATGAACGCTACTTGCGCCCAAATTTAATTGTTGAATTACGAAGCAGTCAGGGGGCCGGGAAAGAAAATACAATTATGTACGGCAACGATGCCGGTAATATCCATTACATTGATCAATATACAGCTGAATATAGCATGCTATCGGCCAATCTATTGCATGAATTTTCAAGCTCTGCAATAAAACCCTATCTGAGTGTTGGCTATGGTAAATTAAGCACAAAAAGTGAAAACGACTATGCTTCCGTGGAAATCCTTCCTCCAACTGTCATGAACACCAGTAAAATTATGAACACCCGTGAAATTATTAACGCAAAAGCATCGAGCCTAACTTATACCTATGGGGCGGGAGTAAATTTTAATCTTGGCAACCGAAATGCGTTTCGTCTTAGCTATGATTTTATTAAAGGGCATGATCTTGGCGAGAAAACAAGCCCCCAAGAAGGTTTAGTCGCAGCCGCAGCGAATGTTAAAGCAATCAGTTCAATATCGATTAACTATCTATTCCGCTTTGGAAAAAAGGAATAATTTTTGCAAAAACCCGACCTAAAATCCTCATTTAAGGTCGGGTTTAAATTCGCGATATTGCGCCTTTAATATTGCCGCAATGCGGTGAGTGTCATTAATAGATTTCCCCCAATTCAGCTCGATTTTGCCTTGAAATGGCCGACAATAATCATTTTGATACAGCCAATTATGGAAATGATGAAACCGCTTCGAGCTTCCCGGAAGCTCTAAAAGATAAACCGGTTTGCCGGTAAAAATTGCCTCAGAAATCATCGATACCGATTCCGAACTCACCAAAAGCGCATCGGCATGCGCCAATAACGCAAAATACGGATTATCGCCCACCCCGCTCCAAATAAAAATATTCGGCTGTTTGCCTAATTTTCGCATAAAAATTGTCCAGGCAATAAAAGGTGTTCGCCGCGAAAACGATAATGCAATCCCAAATTTTTGCGAAAGTTGCTGTAATTCTTGACAAGCAAATTCAACAACCGACTCCCGCATACGATAGGAACGATTATTGCCCCCAATTAAAACCGACAATATCGGAGCTGCAAGCTCGGGAAAATGCCAATCTTGCTTGGCTTGAAGCAAAATTCTTTCCGTTACCCGATGCAATGAAGGCCCGGTTGGGTAAACATGTTTGCCAAAAATAGCATCATGATAAGAAGGCACAACCATATCAAAAAAATTCAAAGCAATGCGTGGATGATGAATGTAAACCAGAAAAATTGGCGTGGGGCTATGCCATTTCAATGCCAGTGCCGCAGCGATTGATCTGCGCCCACAGGCAATCACAATATCGGGCATCTCGGCATCATCCAGCTGGTCACTCACCCGGTTTAGAACTCCAAGCCCAGCAATCTTTGCAGCAATATGCCCCGGCAAAAACCGATAACGCCGACGCAACAAAACTTTTTTATTCCGGTACGGGTAACCGCTGGCTTCTGCCAAGCCAACCGCTTGATTCACCATCCCATTTTCACCACTGGTCAACACCCAAATATTTGGCAAAATATCGCTTTCCAAAACATCTTTGGGGTAATGTTTCTGACGATCTGCACCTACAGATGGCATCTGTTAAACCCTATTGAGTAATTTATCGATCTTGCCACTTTCATCATAACCATAATCCCAGACAAAATATAATTTGGGTACAAATTTAAGGTAAGCTACACGCGCCAATTCTTTACGCAACGCAATGATATGCCCATTTAATGCCCGCATCAATTCCTTGCGCCCATCATCTTGATAAATCTGTGCGTTTAATGGCAACACAAACACAGTCGCATTTTTGAGATCAGGGCTAATTTTCACTTCAGTCACATTAAAATAGGCTAAGCTCAATGCCTGATCTTGCCAATAATAATCACGGAGTAAATCGCCCAATCTGTGGCGAATTTCCTCAGCCACTCGCAATTGCCGTCTCATAAGTTAATATTTACCGCGGAATCTCTTTAACATCGAAACATTCAATCCGATCCCCAGCTTTCAAATCATCGTAATTTTCAAGGGCAATCCCACATTCAAAATTACTGGTTACTTCACGCACATCATCCTTAAACCGTTTTAGCTGTTTTAATAACCCTTGAAAAATCACCACATCATCGCGCAATAACCGTACCTGTGATGCCCGCCGAACAACACCTTCGGTAACCATACAACCAGCAACTTTTCCGATTTTTGTGACATTGAAAACTTCAAGAATATCGGCATAACCCAAGAAAGTTTCCTTAACTTCCGGTACCAACATTCCCTTCACCATTTTTTCTAAATCTTCAGCAATATGATAAATCACACTATAGTAACGAATCTCAATTTTTTGCAGATCCGCCATCTTGCGCGCTTGCATATTCGCGCGGACATTAAAACCAATCAAAAAGGCTTGCGACGTGTTTGCAAGAGCAATATCCGACTCAGTAATCCCACCAACGCCCGAATGCAAAATCTTCACCTGAACTTCTTCATGGCTGGTTTTTTCAATCACATTTTTCAATGCCTCCAGCGAACCTTGAACATCCGCTTTCAAGATAATCGCAACCTCCTGAACATTACCCAATTGAATTTGGCTAAACATATGTTCTAGCCCCCGCGAAACCACCGGCACATTTTTCTTTTGCCATTGTCTTTGCCGATAAGCCGCAATTTCACGCGCCTTTACCTCGGATTCAACCACATCAAAACGATCCCCGGCCAGCGATAGCCCTTGCAAACCCAACACTTCTACCGCGCTAGAAGGCACAGCCGCTTGCAATTGCGCCCCACTACTATCTAGCAATGCCCGCACACGACCCCATTGCCCACCGGCAACAAAAATATCGCCTTTGCGTAAAGTTCCATTTTGCACCAGAAATGTAGCCATATTTCCGCGCCCTTTATCCAAACGGCTTTCAATAACAACGCCGGTTGCATTCTTTGCCGAGTTCGCTTTAATTTCAATAATCTCTGCTTGCAATAAAATTGCCTCTTGCAATTTATCCAGATTCATGCCCTTTTCAGCAGAAATTTCAACATGCAAAACATCCCCACCCAAAGTTTCAACAATCAATTCTTGCGCCAATAGATCATTATAAATCTTGGGAATATCGGTGTTTGGCTTATCACTTTTGGTAATGGCAACAATAATTGGTGTTTTCGCTGCACGTGCATGATTAATCGATTCAATCGTTTGTTCACGAACACCATCATCGGCCGCAATTACCAAAATCGTAATATCCGTGCTATTCGCTCCGCGCACCCGCATCGCCGTAAAAGCTTGGTGCCCTGGGGTATCTAAAAATGTAATTTTTTCGCCATTATCAAGGGTTACTTGATACGCACCAATATGCTGCGTAATCCCCCCAGCTTCGTTCGACACAACATTGCTTTTACGCAAAGCATCCAACAATGTTGTTTTGCCATGATCTACATGCCCCATAATACTTACAATCGGAGGGCGCGACTCGGTATCACCACTAATTTCATACCGAATAATATGATCTTCAACATCAGCCTCAGCCACCCGCTTAATCCGATGCCCAAATTCTGATACCACCAATTCAGCGATATCAGCATCGATATTTTGCGCTGGCGTTACCAACACATCCATCTTCATCAATGCTTTCACAACATCACCCACACGTTCTGCCATCCGATTTGCCAATTCAGAAACCGTTAAGGTTTCCGGAACAATTACATCACGAATCACTTTCTCGTTACTTTTCAATTTTTCTAGATTCTGTTGGCGTTCTTTATCCCGCGCCCGCTTAATCGCCGCTAAGGAACGGCCCCGTTGTTCTACTGAATAACCACCATCAGATTCCGTTAAAGCCTCGGAAATCGTTAATTTGCCTTGGCGACGTTTCGCATCTCCTTTCAAACGCAAAGTCTTTTTTTGTTTTTCAATTTCTACAAAATTTGACGTTACTTTCTTATCTATGGGCTTAGCTAAAGGCACCGCACGTTTCTTATTTGCCTCTTTCCCCACATGCTCCGACACAGCTTCTACGATCTCTGCTGTTTCCACCAGATCTGGCTTGTTTTGCGCAAATTTAACTGGTGAAGATTCTAAACGCTCTGGTATAACCTTAGGGTAAACTTTTTGCCCAACATCTTTTGGCAAAGGTGGCAACATGCCAACATCTCCGCCATCAGTGTTTTTCGCTCTTTTCAGTGCTTCAGTACGACGATTCATCTCATCTGAGCTCAAACTCACCCGATGATCACCCCCAGGTTTACGAGCCCCACGACCAATTTTATGCTCAACTTGCACTGTTTTGCTACGCCGATTGGAAAAGCTTTGTTTTACTTCTACAGGCACAGGCCCTTGCAACGAAAGACGTTTACGCTCAGTTTTATTATCAGTTGATTCATTCATTGTGATCTATCCAATACTATCCCTATAATATCCTACTTAAAATTCGACTCAAGCTTCAGCCTGTGTATTCGATGATATCGCTAATTTCTGCCATTTTTCTACCAAAAAAATAAACTTATCACAAAGCCCCCCACAAAATAGCAAAATATAAGGGGAATTCTCACGATCAAAGACATCATTCCCAATATTGCGGGGCAAATTTGAGATAATTTTAACCTTCTGTTTGTCTGCCAGTATAATAATTTTTCTTTGCCCTTGCAATGAGGCTGATCCCCCACACAACAAAATAGCTGGACGAGAGCTACGCAAACCCGCCTCAACCTTTACCAACCCTTGCACTGCCAAACCCGCCCGACGCATTAAACCTAATAATTGGGTCAATCGTTCCTGCATCTGTTGAGAAATAAGCTGCAACAAAGGAATTTCTGGCAAAATAATTTTATGCCGCAATCTTTGCCGAAATAACTTCTCATCCTGTGCCTGCGCCAACAATTCACTATCTAGATAAACCCAAATACCCCGCCCGGGAAGTTTTTCTGCAATATCTGGAACCAGCATCTTCTGAGGCGAAATCACAAAACGAACCATCTGCGTTCTTGGATAATTTTTATGGCTTAAAACGCATTTGCGCATCATAATGCCCGCCTCACCCACAAGATCATTCGACGCAACTCGCTCCTGTATTTCTTGCTTTAGTTCCAATTTATTCCTAAATACCTTCTTAGACATCTTCGCTAATCACTTTTGGATTGGGTTTTGATATTTCACCGCTTGAACTTCCTTTTGTTAAAGCATCTTCCTTTATGGGAATCGCCCCTAATAATTCTGGTGGTAATTCTTGTTGAGATTCTTGTTGAAATTCTGGGGCTAATAAATTTTCTGTTAATTCGATTATCACAGAATTCGGCAACAAAGTTTCAAATTCTTTCAACGCAATCTTCGTAGGCGAAATCTCCTCTTCTGTATTCCCAAGTTTGATCTCAGCTTCAACCTCAACTTCAACCTCTGGGGCTTCAACCTCTGGTTCAATCTCAGCTTCAACCTCTGGGGCTTCAATCCAGCCCATCTGAATTCGTGCCCTGGTAATCAAATCCGTCGCTTTTTTAAGCGAAAATTTCATCCCCTTAAACAAGGAATCATCAGCTCCAAACAATTCATCGGCAGCTAACCCCGCAAAATCCTCTAAACAACAAACAGAATCTTTCCCCAAAATAACCAGCATATCATGATTTAACCCAGCAAACTGCATTAAATCTTCCTGCATCTTTAACTCTTTCATCTCCGATATTCGAGCAATATCACGCTGGGTGATAAACTGCTTGGCGCGCATTTGTAGCTCGCCTGCCAAAGCTTCATCAAATCCTTTAATATTCGCAAGTTCTACCGGATTAGTATCAATAATTTCTTCGATATCCTGAAATCCTTCTGCAATTAAAAGCCGTGCAATTACATCATCAACATCAAGGCGTTCCATAAATAACCGACTTCTTTCAGCAAATTCTACCTCACGACGCGCCACATCTTCCTCTTCGGTTAAAATATCAATATCCACTCCAGTCAGTTGCGTTGCCAAACGTACATTCTGCCCACGCCTACCAATGGCTTGCGATAATTGACTCTCTGGCACAACCACATCTAATTTACCGGTATTCTCATCAACAACAACTTTACTAATTTCCGCTGGTGCCAAAGCATTCACAACATAAGTAACAATATCCGCTGAATAGGGAATAATATCTACCTTTTCACCCTGAAGTTCAGAAACCACAGCTTGCACCCGCGAACCACGCATTCCCACACACGCCCCTACTGGATCGATAGAAGTATCATTAGAAATAACCGATATTTTCGCACGACTCCCTGGATCACGAGAACAATGAACAATTTGCACAACACCATCGTAAATTTCTGGCACTTCTTGCTTAAAAAGCTTCACCATAAATTGCGGGTGCGTTCGCGAGAGGAAAATTTGCGGACCACGATTTTCACGCTTCACTGAATAAATATAAGAAAGAATTCGATCCCCACGCTTGAAATTCTCACGCCCAATCAATTCATTGCGTCGTAAAAACCCTTCCGCCTGCCCTAAATCAACAATTAAATTTCCATATTCAACTCGCTTGACAATCTTACTTGTAATTTCACCTTGCTTCGAAACAAATTCTTCATATTGTTTATCACGCTCGGCATCGCGCACTTTTTGAACAATAATTTGCTTAGCAGATTGCACCCCAATGCGTCCAAAATCAATCGGAGGCAAAATATCGCGAATAAAAAATCCCACTTCAACATTCCGATCTAACGCGCGAGCTTCTGCCAAAGAAAGATGATTTTGTGGATCTTCTACATCCTCCACCACTTCCCGAAATCTCTCTAATGTAATCTCACCCGTTTTACGATCAATCGTCGCCCGAATATCTAAAGCCAGCCCATATTTACTCCGCCCCGCTTTTTGTACCGCCAACTCTAAAGCTTCAAATACATGTTCACGATCGATATTCTTCTCTTGTGCAACCGCATCGGCAACCAACAAAACTTCATTTTTCAGAAACGACATGAAAGGGTCTCCCTAAAACTAAATATTAAGTATTGATAAAAAAGCATCATGCAATAAAACAGCCCGTCACTGCACATGTTTTTGTAATAATTCATCTGTTAACACCAATTTTGCCATCTTCATTTCCCGAAATGGCACGCAATATTTTACATTATCTTTGCGTTTGACAATCTCAATCTCATCTGTTTTCACATCACTTAAAATGCCCCGTATTTTCCGAAACCCCGCATGTAACTCGCACATTTCTACTTTAATTTCATCGCCCAAATGCGCCTGAAAATCAGCATGGCTAGAAAGTGGGCAATCAATGCCCGTTGAAGAAATCTCTAAATGATAGCGACTCGCAATTGGGTCTTCTACATCCAACAAAGCTGAAATCCCGTGGCTAATTTTTTGGCAATCAGCAACTTCTAACACCTTACCATCCAACCGTCGCACCATAATTTGCAAGGTTGGTAAGGCATCTAAATGAACCCGTACTAAATAATAGCCAAGATTATGAAGGGGTAAAGCCACGAAATAGGCAATTTTTTCTGCCAATGGATTTCCAGCACTCATCAATGCTGGAAATTGCATAATATGCGCTAAGAGCCCAGAATCATCTATAACAGAAACCTTATCAAGTTTGCTCATATTCGTAGCTTCAACAGAAACTTTCTCTAATTTTTGCATATGATCAAACATCTTCTTTATGTATCTCCACCCATTGATTCTACCATTAAAAAAGGCGGGAAAACCCACCTTTGAACGTAAAAGGACAAATTTTTCTACCCAAAGGAAACAAATATCAAATCAACAAAAGCTCTACCTTTTAAGGATACAAGATCTAAGGTCAAACGCAACCTCAAAATCCTAAGGGTAGTTAAACATAATTTTAGCCACAAATGCAAGTGTTTTTATCAATAATCATTTTTTATTCTAAAAAAATCACTCCTTTGCCATTTCGCTCTTGTCATCAACAAATCATTGCGATATTATCGCGCCAATGTTCCGCGATAGCTCAGTTGGTAGAGCAGGTGACTGTTAATCACCCTGTCGCAGGTTCGAGTCCTGCTCGCGGAGCCATTTCATGATACAAGATATACTCAACAAAAAAATATACGAACTCTTACATGAAAAATTTGAAAATAAAATATTTCGCAAGAAAGCTCATTCGTGCTATTTATATGCCCCCTTGGGCAATCATTGAAGTCTTGTTTTTACGATGCGTAGCTTTATTCCTCAAACCGATCTACGAAGATATTATTGACATCACACTCTATCCAACAAAAACACTCGCAGGTTTTACACATATCGAAGTACAGGGTTTGTTTACAAGAATACCCAACTTTACGATTTATGACGCAGGTTATTATACAAAACCTTATCTGCGTATTTTTCGCCAGCGAATTCATTGGCTAAAAACAACCAAAAAATCTACCTTTAGAAAAAGAAAGAAATATTATGCCACTCTCTACCCAGAAACAGCTCATAAAATAAAATTTCTAGGAAATAAATACAGAAAATATAAAATTAACTTAGCTTATGTTCATTTCTTAACGAATGTTTATTTGCTACTCCCGTTTTTCAATCGCAATAAAATTCCGTTTGTGTTTCTGCTTCACCCAGGGGGTGGTTTTGGGTTGAATATTGATAATGACCCAGAATATTTTTCTGATTTCGCATTAAAAGAGGTTTGTAAAAGTCCTTATTTCAAAACAGTAATTGTGACACAAATGATTACATATCATTATCTTGTTGATAAAGGTTTCTGCGCTAAAGAAAAGATAGCCTATTTGTTTGGTGGCTATGCAAATTTTACATTAGAAGAAGCTGATATAGGATTTTCTCAAAAAAAATATGCAAAAAAAGATAAAGATACGTTTGATTTATGTTTTTGTGCTTTTAAATACTCAGAACAGGGCGTAGATAAAGGTTATGATTTGTTTATTGGAGCTGCCAAAGAATTGCTGAGAAACCCTAACAATAAAATGATGCAATTTCATGTTATTGGCCCCTTTGATGAAACCGACATAGATGTCTCAGAGATCAAAGAAAATATATATTTTCACGGACTGCAAGATACGAAATGGTTGAAAGAATTTTATCCTAATTGCGATCTAGCCCTTGCCCCCACCAGGCCTTTTCAACTCTACAAGGGTAATTTTGATGGCTACCCTATGCTACCCGACCAATCTTTGATGGGCGTGGCTATGTTTAACACCGATATTCTAGATATGAATGCTCTTAATGGAAATTTATTTATCGAAAATGAAGAAATTGTTACTATTAAACCCAATATTGCTGATATTGCTGAAAAAATCCAATTTTATTTTGATAATTTAGACCTGCTTTATGCCCTAGCACTCAAAGGGAGGTTAAAAGCAAAAAAATTGTTCAATAACGAGGCAAGGCTAGAAGCAACAAAAAATATATTGCTAAAAGCAGCCAATAAGCATGAAAAATAACCTTTACAAACCAACAGATATAACCTAAAGTTGTGTAATTTTCTATTATTTGTTAGGATATTATTATCAAATGCCCGTTAACTTACATCCTAAACTTAGTGTTATTGTTACTGCCTATAATCACGAAGCCTATATCACCGAATGTTTAGAATCTATTTTAATGCAGAAAGTAGATTTTGAATATGAACTTATTATTTTTGATGATGGCTCTGTTGACCAAACCCGTGATATTATTCTTACCTACCGCGATAAATTCAACAACCTTAAACTCTTCTTCCATAAAAAAAACCAGGGCGCCCATTTTACCCATATAACCTCGATGCAAAAAGCCTGCGGAGACTATGTCATCCTGCTAGATGCTGATGATTATTGGTTAGACCCTAATAAATTACAGAAACAAATGGGTATTCTTAAGCAAGATACTAAAAAAACATTGATTGGTTGCACCCATAATGTACAAATATATTATGAAAAAAAGAATAACCGAGAAAATATGCTTAAAAAAGGCGAGGCGAAACCGACCATTGATATTCATAATTTAACGAGTGGTTATTATTTTCATACCAGCAGCTATCTATGGCGTAATGTTTTGAACGGTTTGCCAAAAAAATATTATTTCCATAAAACGCTCCATGGTGAGGTAGCTACAGCCATATTTTTTGCCCAATATGGCAATATTCATTATATCGATGAAGCCATGACATGCTACCGGATCACTGGCACAGGTGATCATTCACGTTTAACTAAAATGCAACAATATCTTGCTAATCTTCGTTTATTTTATCTTATAGATAAAGTATTAAAGCGAGAATACCCTGGACCTATAAAAATACAATTATATTATGCAGATAAAACCCTAAAAACATTAATTCAGAATAAGCAATATTTTTCATGGCAAATGTTGCAAACCCTTTTAGTAACACTTGCCATATCTTCTCCTGCTGAATATAATCTCTCGCATAGGGTTGCTGGCTTAATGAAAGATAAAACGGAATTAAAATTGCCCCTTTGG
This sequence comes from Alphaproteobacteria bacterium, assembly GCA_965206365.1. Taxonomy (GTDB): domain Bacteria; phylum Pseudomonadota; class Alphaproteobacteria; order JABAAW01; family JAHZMA01; genus CBDBJL01. Next base: position 11,263 of record CBDBJL010000005.1, on the reverse strand, counting down.
ATCACCCACCTCTGGTTTTATCGCCTATGCTGGATCGGTGTATTATATGGGTGTAGAATCATTGATCCCTTCAGAACCTATATTTTTCGGTTTCTTTATGAATTATCCTGTGGCTTTTATCTTAATCGCTATCAAACCTATTACAAAGCAAAAATCTATGAATTCTTCAAGGTGAATCTTTATCAGGGTGTGAAATGATCGATTGTAATTATCAACTTTATAAATATATCGATGATGCCCTTAAAAAATAGCAATAAAGTTATCATTTTTGGTATGCATCATACAGCAGAAGTAGCTTTTTATTATCTTAAAAATGATAGTGATTATAACCCTGTTGCCTTTACTTGTGATCAACAATTTTGCACTGCAGAAAATTTTAAAAACTTACCTGTTATCGCTTTTGAAACTTTAGAAACTCAATACCCACCCTCAGAATATCTATTATTCCTACCAATAAATTATAAAAATGTCAATAAGATCCGGGAAGAAAGATATTATCAAGCCAAAAAAAAGGGCTATCATTTTATCAATTATATCAGCCCCAAAGCCCTTTGTAACACCACCCATATTGGTGAGAATTGTTTTATTTTCGAACTTAATAATATTCAACCCGAAGTTCATATCGGGAATAATGTTATTTTATGGAGTGGAAATTATATTGCACATCATACCATCATTGAAGATCATTGCTTTATTGCATCGCATGCAGTGATCTCTGGTGGCGTAACCTTAGGAAAAAATTCCTTTGTTGGTGCTAATGCAACCATCCGTGATAATATTACCATTGGCAAAGAATGTATTATTGGTGCCGGTGCATTAGTTTTAAATGACATCCCTGATTATTCAGTCGTCGCAGCCAAGGCAACTGAAATTAAAGAAACCCCAAGCTATCAATGGCGAAGTGCAAAAAAATAAAACGGATCCGCTAGCAGTAATCATTGTTATCATTGCCTGTGATCCAAACAAACCTGTATTGCATTTTTTTCTCCAAACTTGAAAATATCCAATGGATATGATGGTCTACCTGCACATCAAGGTTATCCCTACAAAGTTCTTTGGGTATGCTAATTGCATAACTCCCCCTAACTACAATTGACCAAAATTCTGCTTCTTTAGAAATTATACCCAAAACCCACCTTGGTGGTCTATATTCCGGAGTACAGAATATGCATCAATATTATCATTTGATTACCACTTAAAAATATAAAAAATTAATCTTTGAAATACTCTCAAAAAAAGCATCTTATATATCTGATATGAATGAACAAAACTTAAAATTAATCGGTAGCTTTTTAGAGTTAGAATTATCACAAAATTCCCTTTATCACAAAAATTTGCTTTCATTTAATAGCGTGCGTAATGCCTTAGCTTTTTTGCTTAAGCATCCCCTAATATTGATTATATTTATTCGCCGCGTAAATTTTTTGGCATCCCTGATGGTGGCTATTTATCTACCCTACTTGCCTTGAATAATAGCACATTGGCAAGATATAATGCCGATTATCATACGGCGCATCTTCTGGCGCGTAGTGAAGAAATGGATAGTGCTTACACATTTTACCAAAAACATGAGACCGATTTAGGACAAAGCCCTAATATTGCAAATGTCACTTTTAAGCGAAAAAATCTTACAAAGCTTAAACTATAAAAATATTGCCAAAATTCGGCAAAAGAATTTTTTGTATCTCCATTCACACCTTAAAAAATAAATCAACTCCCCCTTAAAATTATCCCCCTAACCTACCCTTTATGCGTTGAAAATGGTCATTCTTTAAGAGAATTCTTGATTTCGCAAAAAATCTATATCCCCCAATATTGGCAAGAAGTTCTAAAACGAAAGCAAATCTATAGTTTTGAAGAAAGGCTGCAAAACATTTATGTTGCTTGCCAATTGACCAAAGATATACTATAAAAGACATGCAATATTTACTCAGAAAGATTATAAAATATCTGCAATGAAACCTGATATTATGAAATATATTTTTGTTGGTGATCGTCACTTTGTGCTCAACGAAATGCGAAAACAAAATTTGCATTTTTCTGAAATATTTGTTATGGCTAACAGCTATCTAGAGCGTAAAATATCTCATTATCCCTGCAATTATAAGATTATCCATTCTAAAAATGAATTGCTTGATAAAATTGAGAAAACTAATTTTGATATTATGCTTTCCAATGAATGCCCATATATTTTACCCATCTCGAAAATGAAACCCAAGCAATATATCAATATTCATCCCTCTTTTTTACCCGATTTGAGGGGAAAACATGCGATCAACGGTAGCATTCTTTTGAAACGAGATTCAGGTGCCACTTGCCATTATATGGATGATGGCATTAACACTGGCGATATTATTACGCAAGTAAAAATCCCTTATTCTGATGATTTAGATGCTGCTTTACTCTACCATCTTGCCTTCCAAGCCGAAAACCAGGTCTTCAAGCTAGCTTTAGAAAAAAAATTTCAACCCTTGCATGCTCAAGAAACTACGAAAAATTCAATCTATTATTCCTCAACTTCAGAAAATTTACCTATTCAATATCACACAAAACAACCTAAATATTTTGCAAAAAATCAAAGTTGGCGATTATCTTCAATATCTGCCTCTTTAAGTCCATTTTAGCCTATAATCAATTATCTATGCCCAACCAAAAAACCTTCATTACCGCATCCCATATTGGCAATATTGCTGAGATCACCACCAAGATAGCCTCTTGTTTAGAATCAAGGATGCTTACCAACCATGGTACCTATTCTCAGCAACTTGCAAATGAGCTAAAAAAATATCTGGAAGTCGATCAGATCTCGCTATTTTGCAATGGCACCATTGCCTTGATGACGGCACTGAAAGCCTTAGACTTAAAAGGCGAGGTAATCACAACCCCTTTCACCTTTCCGGCCACAATTCACGCCCTTGAATGGCTAGGGTTAACCCCGGTATTTTGTGATATTGATGCCGAAACTATGTGCATCGATGCCAATAAAATCGAGGCTTTGATTACCTCTGATACCAGCGCAATTTTAGGGGTGCATGTTTATGGCATGCCCTGTGATGTTATGAAAATTCAACAAATTGCTGATCAACATCATCTTAAAATCGTTTATGATGCTGCCCATAGTTTTTTAACCAAAATCAATGGCAAGCATATTGGGTTTTATGGTGATATCTCTATGTTTAGCTTCCACGCCACCAAACTATTCAATACCATTGAAGGCGGAGCTTTGATTTATCAAGATAGAAATTTAAGTGAAAAACTTTTTCTTCTCAAAAATTTTGGCATTCAACAACTTGAAACTGTTATACTTGCAGGAATTAACGGTAAAATGAATGAAATTCAAGCCATTATCGGGTTGGAAAATTTAAAAACCTTAGAGACAGAAATTACGAAACGCAACCAGCTTTGGCAATATTATCATAGCCAATTATCTAATCATCAAGGGGTGAAGTTACTTGAATTTCCTAAAAACACAACTCTTAGCCTGCAATATTACCCGATAAGAACCCCATATCGAGATAAAATTTACGATACATTAGTCGAAAAAAATATTTTTGCTCGCAAATATTTTTACCCACTTTGTAGCAATTACCAATCTTACTGCCATCTGCCATCTGCTGCTCAGCAACTTTTGCCAATTGCCAACCAAGCTAGCAACGAAATATTATGTCTTCCTTTTTATGGACATATCGATCGCAACATTGCCGAAATTATCTGCCAAACCATTCAAAATTTTAGATAAAAACTTATCAATCACATCCTTAATGCTTGCACTTACCTAATCATTTATGTTACATAATTCACGAATCATTTATATGAAGGATTTTTATGTTTTCCTGCTAACCTTTTTTCGCCTCCTTCAACCCCTAAATTTATAGTAGCCCATTTTATAGTAGCCATGTCTTCCTTTTTATTAAAATCACTTGCCCTATTATTTCTTGCAATGGGAATTGGGCTCATTTTTATATATCCCGACTTGTATCTATACTTGATCCTAAGCCCCTATATTGTTCTTGTGGGTTATGTGTTTTATGTTACGCGGGGCGCACAAAATTTTTCCTATCAGGCCGAGCGCGAATTTTTTGCCCCCTTATTTAACAAGAAAATCACGCCAAAATCCCCTCTTGATTATTTTGCTTTATGCTGTTTCATAGGCTATATCGTTTTTTTTCTGTGGTTTAATTTTTATGATATCGGAATCAAACATTTTGATGGTATCTTTTATATCGATACAAGCACATGTAATGCCGATTTCATCGGCCTGCACCTAGGTTGGAGGAGTCGATTTTTTCCCTTCGGCCATCAAGAGTTTAGCGTACTGGCTCTCCCTTTTGCTTGGCTAAATTGCTCTTACTATTTTTTATTTGGAATCACATTTATCCAATTATTAATTACAGTGTATTTTTTATATCAAATTATCCCCTTCGAAAAATTATGGCAAAAACTATTCGCGCTGCTTTTTATCGGAATGAATGCTTCATTCATCGATCCTTTTGTCACTTTAGTTATTAATGATCGTAACACCCTATTTTTAACAATTTTATTCCTATATTGCGTGATTCATTTTTATAAAACCAGCCACAATAAATATCTTATCTTCGCATTATTCACCGCCAATACTGCTTTGTATTTTAAGGAGCCTATGTTTCTATTTTTCTCAGGCTTTGCGGCAACATCGCTGATTTTAAAAATGATTTCAAACAAAATTACCCCGCTAGAGCTGCTAAAAAAACCCTGCCATTCTGCGCAGAAATATCCATTAGAAATTTGTTTGTTAGGATTATCCTTGGGCTTTTTCTTGATATTCAATATCTTTCGCATTCGATTTGCAAACCCTACTATTTATGGCATCACCGACAATACTGATAGTTATCTCGCCTATCTTTGGACTATGTTTCTAAATTATCCTTTATTCCCCGGATTTATTATCGGGATGATCCTTATCGCTGTTGGCACTGTTAAAAATTTTAAAATAGTTCAAAAACATGCCTTCTCGCTATCACTTTTCAGTGGTGGCTTGCTCTATGCACTGGTAGTGACAAGCTTGCGAAACACTAACGAATATTATTATTATTGCATTGCTGAGCTTGCATTTATTCTTGCTGCTTGTTTTTATCTGAAAGATCTTAAATTGCCAAAATTATGGCAAATTTTAGCCACCATTTTTATAGTTTTCGACCTTGCATTAACGCTTTCTTATAGTGCAAAAACGCTTCAAATGCGCAAGATAAATCAAACCCAAATTCAGGCCTATAAAGAAAATATCCATCCCAATGCTCAAATGTCCAAGATTTTCTTCTATCGAAAAAAAAACATCCATAATAATTATTATCATACTATGACGATGTTCTTATTAAAAAATATGCACCCACAAGCGAAAATTCATTCCTACATTTTCCAAAAATGTCCTGACATAGGCGATGATAATTTTAAATGCTTCTCAACCAAGCAATTTATTGCGAGTGATTATGATGTAATCATCTTCCCACGCAGTTTTATTTCCAAAGAAAAATGGCAAGAATTATCTGCGCAATATGGTGAGCAAATGCAGCCCATAACCCATTTCCCTAAATATTTACATGCGCCTGCAAGCGAATATATATATATTCTGTATCCATGAATATGAATTAAACGAATAAGAAAATAATACGAATCAATGCGGAATAAAAATTTTAAATTATCGATCATCACCCCGTTCTATAATGAAGAAGCTGAGGGTATGATCGATAATTATTTCAAAAAAATTATCGCTGAATTAACGCCGATCACCAATAATTGGGAAATTATTGCCATTGATGATGGCAGTGCTGATCAAAGCTTTGAAATTTTAAAATCATACCGATTGCAAGATAATCGCATTAAAATATTAAAATTATCTCGTAATTTTGGCAAAGAAGCTGCACTCACCGCAGGATTAAATTACGCCCGTGGCGATATTATTATTCCGCTAGATGCCGACCTCCAAGACCCACCCGCTTTATTTGCCGATATGATCACTCATTGGCAAGCGGGCTATGATGTGGTTGTTCCAATTCGAGTAACCCGAGACGACCCACTCTTCAAAAAACTAACTGCTAGCCTATTTTATTGGTTGTGTGCCAAAATAACCAATAAAAATTTTATCATCAAAAATGCTGGTGATTTTAGGTTAATGGATAAAAAAGTAGTGACTTCCATTAACCAATTACAAGAATATCATCGCTTTATGAAAGGTTTGCTCACCTGGCCTGGATATAAAAAAATATATATTGAATATCACCGCCCAGAAAGGAAATATGGGAATAGCAAATGTAATTACGAGCAATTGTTTCTTCATGCAATTGATGGGATATTTGCTTTTTCGATCATACCCATTCGAATTATTATTTTTTCAGGCTTCATCCTATCCATATTTACATTTCTTTGGGGAAGCTTTATTATTTATGAAAAACTATTCTTAGGAATCTCAACCCCTGGTTACCCATCGATCATGGTAGCAATCCTATTTCTAGGTGGCATTCAAATAACTGCGATCGGCATTATCGGTGAATATATTGGCAGAATCTACAATGAAGTGAAAAAACGTCCCCTTTATATCATCGATGAGAACCTCTCTTAACCAAGATATCTTCATCCTGCAATATTCTATAAACTTTCCTACTAGAAATTATATTATTTATGTCCTCCCTTATCGTTAACGGATCCATTATATTATCCCTGATCCTGGGAACCTATATTGTTGCTATTGGCTATGCCTTTTATGTCACGCGTGGCACACAAAATTTTTCCTATCAGGCCGAGCGCGAATTTTTTGCCCCCTTATTTAACAAAAAAACCACCCCCAAATCGCCTCTTGATTATTTTGCTTTATGCTGTTTCATAGGCTATATCGTTTTTTTTCTGTGGTTTAATTTTTATGATATCGGAATCAAACATTTCGATAGTATCTTTTATATCGATGCAAGCACATGTAATGCCGATTTCATCGGTCCACAGCTAGGTTGGGGGAGTCGATTTTTTCCCTTTGGCCACCAAGAATTTAACTTGCTGGCTTTCCCTTTTGCTTGGTTAAATTGTTCTTACTATTTTTTATTTGGAATCACATTTATCCAATTATTAATTACAGTTTTTCTTTTATATCAAATTATCCCTTTCGCAAAATTATGGCAAAAGCTGTTCGCGCTACTTTTTATCGCTATCAATGCTTCATTCATCGCCCCTTTTTCTACTTTAATTATTAATGATCGTAACACCCTATTTTTAACAATTTTATTCTTATATTGCGTGATTCATTTTTATAAAACCAGCCACAATAAATATCTTATCTTCGCATTATTCACCGCCAATACTGCTTTGTATTTTAAGGAACCTACGTTTCTATTCTTCTCAGGCTTTGCGGCAACATCGATGATTTTAAAAATGATTTCAAACAAAATTACCCCATTAGAGCTGCTAAAAAAACCCTGCCATTCTGCGCAGAAATATCCCTTAGAAGTAAGTCTACTCATGTTATCCTTAAGCTTTGTCTCTTTGTATCTACTCTCTCTTATTTTATTTGCAAACCCTACTATTTATGGCATCACCGACAATACTGATAGTTATCTCGCCTATCTTTGGACTATGTTTCTGAATTATCCTTTATTCCCCGGATTTATTATCGGGATGATCCTTATCGCTGTTGGCACTGTTAAAAATTTTAAAATAGTTCAAAAACATGCCTTCTCGCTATCACTTTTCAGTGGTGGCTTGCTCTATGCACTGGTAGTGACAAGCTTGCGAAACACTAACGAATATTATTATTATTATTGCATTGCTGAGCTTGCATTTATTCTTACTGCTTGTTTTTATCTGAAAGATCTTAAATTGCCAAAATTATGGCAAATTTTAGCCACCATTTTTATAGTTTTCGACCTTGCATTAACGCTTTCTCATAGCGCAAAAACGCTTCAAATGCGCAAGATAAATCAAACCCAAATACAGGCCTATAAAGAAAATATCCCCCTAGATGATCAGCGAATATCCAAAGTTTTTTTGTATAAAAAAAACCACATCCATGCTAATTATTATAATAGTAACGTGATAACCTTATTAAAAAGTATATACCCACAAGCAAAAATTCATCTCTACATTTTTCAAAAATGCCCTCCTAACGTAGAAGATGGTAATTTTAAATGTTTACAAACTAAGCAATTTATTGCGAGTGATTATGATGTAATCATCTTCCCACGCAGTTTTATTTCCAAAGAAAAATGGCAAGAATTATCTGCGCAATATGGTGAGCAAATGCAGCCCATAACCCATTTCCCTAAATATTTACATGCGCCTGCAAGCGAATATATATATATTCTGTATCCATGAATATCTGTAACGAAAATTAAACGATCGGCTGTAAGATCATGATCAAATTTTTGCTGAATTTATTTTTTAAATTGCCCGAGAAAATAAGGTTTTTATTGGTTGGTGGCACCAATACAGTTGTTGGATATGCAATTTTTGTATCACTACATTTTGTTTTCCAACAATTTTTACACTATAATGTTATTCTTGCCCTGCAATATATTATCGGTATTAACATTTCATATCTTACCATGAAATATTTCGTATTTCAAACCAAGGGCAATTATCGCTCGGAATATATGAAAACATTTTCAAGTTATATTTTGATTTATTTATTGAACGCTTTCTTGCTTTTTGCACTGCAAAAAATCTCAATTCATATCTATGTCGCACAATTAACAGCTTTATGCTTAATTACCATTATTACCTACCTCTTGCACAAATATATCAATTATCGATAAATTATTCCGACAATATAACGAGCCTCAATGCGACTAAAAATTAATTGCCTAACCAACCATTCGTAAAAATTTCATTGACTCAAGGCACAGAATTCTTATAATATCACTGACTTAAAGTTAGCTTAATACACTTGAAAACAGGTAGACTATGTCCCCCCGCCCCTCCAGACTCTCCTCTTCTAAGAACCAGCCTTCAGCTCATGGTGACGTTGAAAAAAAACCTGTAACGATCCCTAAATATTTCCCCTATAGTGATGTTTTGTTTGATTACGCTAGCTTTCTGCGTAGCGTTGATACAAATGGCAAAATCGCCAATGATCGAAGTGGCAAAAAAGTTGCCATTATTGGCAAAGGTGCATCAGCAATCACCGCTGCCTACGAATTATTACGTTGCGGTAGCGATGTCACTTTAATCGCACCTGAACAAACTGAGGAAAACGACACCTCAATACGGGTGGGTAGATGTTATAGCCATCGTTTTGCTACAGATATTCCCAATATTCGTGCTGAGATGGGCGCGATGCGATTTCCTCCCTCACAAGTCGCCTTTTTTCATTATATTCATAAATTAAATATTGAATATACCGATGATTTTCCTGATCCCGGTTATGTGAAAACCATGCTTCATGTTCGTGGCAAAAACTATTTTTGGGAAGCACACACCCCCCCCCCTGGAATGTTTTTAAAAATATTTAACGGCTGGAGTGCTATGGTTTCCAAGGGCTTTACTCTTGCCGACGGCACAGTTTTAGAAGCACCCGATACAATTGCTGATTATCTACAATCAGGACAATTAGAACAAGCTAAAAATTCCTGGCAAACATGGATTAATGCTTTTGAAGCCTATTCTTTTCGCTCCGCACTTACTTTAATTTTTCAACAAAAAAATGTTGCAAATATTCCCAATAATATCGCTTGGAGCGACCAAGATATTGAACTTTTTGGTACTTTAGGTATTGGTAGCGGTGGTTTTGCTCCAATTTTTAACATTAGCTTTATGGAAATGGCGCGCCTGTTGGTGAATCATTTAGAAGTACAACAATTACTACTACCAAAAGGACCCGCAAACGTTTTTGCAACTCTGGCTGATACCGATATTGCTGGTAAATCTGTGAATAAGGTTCATAAGATCGGTTATGTTACCAATATTTCTTACAATGTTGAAAATTCAGATAAAATTGATGTTAAACTAGAAAGCTCCGAGGTGTTAACATTCGATTCCGTTATCTCCACCATTCCTTCTTGGGAAAACCAAATTAGCTTAAATATTACTGACGATACCCATGATACCAAGCCATTACTCCGCGAGAGAGTAAGAACTTCACTAAAACATCAACATGTTGTCAGCTCCTATAAAATATTTATGCTCACCAAAGATAAATTTTGGCTCAAAAATGATTTGCCTGCCAATATTCAATCCGATACTTTGGCAAGGGGGCTTTATTGCCTAGATTATGAACCCGATGATCCTGATGGGTATGGTTTAATTTTGCTCAGCTATTCCTGGCAGGATGATTCGCAAAAACAATTGGCGATTGGGAAAAACATTACTAAGGAAACCCGTGCTAAAAGGTTAATTGCTGATATTGCCATGATGGATCTCGAATTTGCCAGTCATTTAATTCCACTTTACGATGATTACGAAACTTATGTTACCGAAATTGAGTGGATGCATGAAGCTGATTCTCGTGGTGCATTTAAATTGCCTCTGCCCGGACATGATACTTATGTTTCCTATATTTTCACTGATTTTCAAAAAGCCGGAACTGATATGGATAGTGGGCTTTATATTGCTGGCGATGGTATCTCTTTTTATGGCGGTTGGATTGAAGGTGCATTGCAATCTGCTTTAAATGCAGCTTGCGCGGTCTTGAAAAGATTCGAGGCAACCGATATTGTTGAAAACAACCCCCTCACCGGTGTCCGTACGAAAGAATATGACTACACAACAGAATGTAAAGAATAATTATTTTTCTTTGTCGAAAAAACTTCATTTTTAGCGAAAAAATGATAATATTTATCGGAAAATCGCTCTAAAATCTCGAATGAAATCAACGATTTCTCAAGCGCAGCCATAATACATACCCGTAATATTGAACGCATTTTTATGGCAAAAGAACCTATTTTCGCGAAAGGATCATTTCCGCATCAATGATACAATACAATAAAGATGGTACTGCCTATCAACTAACAGGCAAAATTGATGCGCCCATTATCGTCCTTATTCATGGCTTGGGATTAAACCATCAACTTTGGCAATGGCATAAAGCCGCCTTGCTCGCTCATTACCGCCTATTAAGCTATGATTTATACGGACATGGGGAGAGTGTTGCCGCATCTGAAACTGTTTCACTTGATTTATTTGCAAGGCAATTACGTAATTTACTAGATACGCTCAATATTCATAAAGCCATTTTTGTTGGTTTTTCCTTAGGAGGCATGATTAATCGCCGTTTTGCCTTAAATTACCCAAAATATGTTCAAGCTTT
>CBDBJL010000004.1:0-220017 GCA_965206365.1 Alphaproteobacteria bacterium | reverse complement strand
ATCTTCTGCAATTACCCCGGCCAGCTGGTTGGTTGTTAAAAATTTAATGCCAGAATTTGAAGCCAGTACGGTTTTTGGGGCAATGATACCGCCCACAGATCCGGTAAAAATAACCATACCCGTAGCTTTGGTGGCGGGTGCGCGCTGGAGATTCCATACATTACCAAGCCGATCCAAATCAACCGCAGTGGCGGTGGTTACAAAGCTGTTGGTAATTGCCACATCTAACTGGCCGTATAAATCTGATAGGCTTGCCGCCAAAACCGACGATAAAATATTTAAGGGGTGTGCGCTTAGGCGCACCGATGGGTCGAATGTGCGGGCAACCAAATCATCAACCATATTGGCTTTGATCTCATTTTCAGAAAGTATTTTAATCGGCATTCAAAGGATCCTTAAAATATCGTTTTGGTCAATTTTAATCGCAAAATTTATCCGCCCCGCGCTGGCAAAAGCACGGATATTAATTTCACTAACAAGGTTGTTTTCAGTTAAAATTGCCAAAGATTCCTCAAGTCTTTCGCGCTGGGTAACCGCGGTTTCGCTAGTTAGGCCTTGGCGAAAAGCAAGATGAATATCGCTACCAATTTCACCGCCCCACCATTTGCCAGAATTGGTAAAAATCACCACGCCAGCAATCGCCTGCGATGAATTATTGTTTTTTAAGGGTTGCGACAGCGGGGGGTTAAGGGGGGTTGTTGCGGTTAGCAACTTCGCACCCCCCTTACCTATAATGCCCCAAAATGGTTTGCCTTGTTTAGTTTCAATTGATAATTGCATCACGCTCCTCCGGTAATGGTGCCAGGACCCGTTGGGGTAGAAACCGCATCGCCAACTTTTGCTAACGCAATTTGGTTAAATTTGATCGCGCTGGGGGTGATTTCTAATTTGCCGATTTTAATGCTATCCGCCTCTATTTTCACTTCATCGGCTTCAATTGTGATTCCTTCTGAATTTAGGGTGATCTTCTGCCCCGCTTTTGCATAAATTATCACTTCGCCAGCTTTGGCTTCGGGGGCATCTTTAGGGCTTCCTGCCAAAATCACAATGCGCTGGTCGGCAGTGAAAATAGCCAAGGCTGGCGCATCTTTTGGGGTGTGCGATGCAATGCCATAGGGTTGTAAATTGGCAACAGAATCCAGCAGCTGATTATTGGCTTGAATTTGGTTTTGCCGATTATCGCCACCCGTAATTTTGCCTAAGGTAATTTTGCCTAAAAAATTGAGGATTTTCATTGAAATACCTCTGCCGGAATTGCCTTATAAATAATTTCTCTACCCCGCGCAGGCGAGATCATAATGCTGGTTTCGCGCACTACAAAGGTGCCCAATGCGATATGGCTATCGATATTTATTTTATCGCCCGGCTTGGCAAGTGGCTGATTGCCGGCCGTGGTGGCAAGTTCAACAAAATCGGCAAGGTGCGTAAGGCGCAAGGCGCGCGCTTTTGTTTGCGCTGCCAATTCGGCATTGATTGCCTCATGATTTAAGGTGTAACGCACAGTTATGGCATCTTTACGCGTTGTATTAGATGTGGCATTATCTTGGCTTATCAATTCAAATTTGGCTTGGGAAAATAACGCTTCCGATCTATTTATGCGCGTAATATTTTGCGTTTCAACAAAATTAGCAACGGCTTTGGGGCTGGGGGTAAAATGCTTTATAGTGCGCCCATCTGGCGCGTAAATCAGCTTGCCAAAATCTTGTAAATTCTCAGCAATGGCGGCAACATTAAAGCCCCACGGCAATATGGTAAAAATCGGGATAATTTCAGAGAAATCTTTACTATCCACTTTTAGCTTAATATTTTCGGGCAAAATATTATTCAACAATCCTGCCAAAGAAATATTGCGCATTTGCCCATATTGCGCGGGGGCAGATTGCCCGGCATATCGCCATAGGGGCGAGAGGGTAGCGCGGGTAGTGCCCGCCTTACCATCATAATCAATGCCAACTATAATAGCTTTTAGAATTGATTTTTTCTCGTAGAAAATATCAATAATATCACCCAATTCTAATGCTTTGGTGATGGTAGGGAATTTGATAAAGCTGGTATGTTGGGTGATTCCGCACAGTGTGATTTCAGCCGATTTTAACCCCGTAAATTCACCGCCCTTTCGTTTGCGCCAACTAATCATTGTGAGAATCCATTTGCAGGTATTTGATAGCTTTGCCCGGCAAGCAAAACCCCATTTTGTTGAAAATTATTGGCGTTATTAATTAATGCCATTGCGCCTTGCCAATTATCGCCATAGCGGTTAAAGCAAAAGGGGCGAATGGCTTGATTACCCGCCATTGTGATATTTTCTAAAATTGTTAATTTTTCTACCTCATCCACAAAAAACACCCCTAAAGCGCGGGCATGATCCGCAAGCCGATCTGCAAGTACGCCAGTTTCGGCTTGGGCTTGGGCACGCAACCCATCTAGCAAATTAATGCGCATTTGCGCAATTTCATTAACATTGCCTGCAATGGCAATATCAGGCGCGGTAACCGCATCGGCTATGGCTTGCAATTGCGATTGCACAATAATTTGTTGAATTGCCAAAACCGAATTAACCTCGTTATCGGTTGCGCTACGCCCGGCATTTGCCCCTGCGGGGGTAAGGCGGAACCCATCGATAATGGCATTTATGGCGGTGGCGTTCCAGCCTTGAATGGGGGTGAAAACCTGGCGAAATCGGCTGGCGGTGGCAAGCCCATTACCTAGAATTGTGCCAAATTTACCTTGCAACGGATTATCAATAAAATCCTTGATAGTTTCGGCTTTTTCAAGAAAATCTTGCACCGCCGCCCCCACGAAATCGATAATATGCGATGCCCGTTTTGCCAAGCTATCGGCTATTTTATCCATTTGTTTGCCCGTTTCCGCTTTGGCAATATCACCGGCAATCACCGCATTTTCGCGCTTAGTTTCAATTACAATTGGGGCTTTGATAATTTTATGTTGGGTGAATTCGGCTTCAAAATGGATAATATTGCCAGAATTTATCGAACGGGTGCGTTGCAAGCTTTTTAAATTTGCTAAAACGCGGCTGCCATCGGGAAATATCAGCTCGCCAGGCTTGCCATTTTGCGCATTGTGCAATTTATGAATTTGCAACGCGGCATTATCTCCCGCCATAAAGCCGCGGATCTGATAGCGATGATTTTTATGCCCATTATCTTGGCTACCACTATCGCCACCAATAATATCTTGCTTATTTTGAATGCGCTCGGCGGTGAAAACATCTTCTTGATAGTGAAATTCGATGCCTTTGAACGAAGCGGGCATTATTGATTGCCCCCACGCAAAGCGTTGCGGCGGAGGCTATCCATTTGTTCAATAGATAATTCTTTGCGTTCAAGATTGCCCTCTGCAATATTAGCAGCGATAATTTTTAAATGCGGGGCTAGTTTATCATCTAATGAATCTGCAATCATCTGCCCAATAGTCATCCCAATGCCAGCCCCTATGGCTGTGCCTGCCCCTGGCACTATTGATCCAATTGTACCGCCCAATAATCCCCCTATTGCCGCACCCCCTAATTGAATGCCCGCTTTGGCTTTAGCATCTTTTTCGCCTGAAAATGCCTGCATGCCAATTTGCGATGCGGTGATGCCCGCGCCTAAAACCGGAATGCCTGCACCCATTTTAGCCATTCTGCCCAATTGCGAAAATTTGCTCATTCCTTTTTTACCCCTGCCGCCATCCATGCCAAAACCGCCACCGCCAACCATAGCAACATACATTGGGCGTGTGGGGCTAGAACCCAGAAGCCCGCCCGAAACTGAAGATAACAACCCGCCACCATTTTTGCCGGCAATGCTGTTTTTACCACCACTCCAACCACGTCCACGCATCATGTTTAAGGTGTTTTTGCCAACACCATAAGTTTTTATGCCAGTACCAACGGCAAAACGCCCCAATTGAAATGTTTTATTGGCGGCGTAAATTCCCACTAAAGCAATCGCTATGCGCGTAATCCATTTAAAAGCTGTGTCTAATCTTGCTGATCCGATATTATTCATTAAATTAGCAAAACTAGCCATCAATGGTGCTAAACTCTCATCAGCAAAGGCTGCAAATTGATTATTGAGACTTATCATCGACCCGGAAAATGTTGCCGTTATAATGGCGGAATCCTCCATTAAAGCGTTACTATCGATTTGAAGGTTCATATATTTTCGATACTCTTTCTCGCCACTAACCATAGCGCGCACAGCCCCTTTCGACATATCGTCATTAAATATCTCTGAAATTGCATCAGCTTGTTCTTTTTCGGTTCGATATTTGCTTTTAATGGCATTAATAATCTCAAGATTAATGGCTTTGCCCGATCGCTGATTGCCGGCCGCATCAAACACCGATACCCCTAATTCTCGTTTTAACTTCCCTTGCACCGATCTATTGCGTAAAGCGCGCTGATAGCCTTCAAGCATGGTTGCGGTTTCTTCTGAACTGCCTTTGGTAGAACGCAAAGTTTGAAATAAAGCGTTTAGTTCTTTAAAACCTTGTGTGCCACTGCCAAAGCCTTGATAGGCGGCGGTGATCCGTGGCGCAACTTTGGCAATTTCTGATAAAGTAGCTTTTGCATCTTTACCTTGTTCGTTGATAACATTAAAAAAATCATAAAGTTTATTATCTGCAACACCAAAATTCATTGCCGCGGCTGCTAATTCCCCAAATTCAGTAGCATTGGCACCGGTGGCGGTAAGCCCTTGCGCTAAAGCTTTAAGGCTTTCTGGGCCAGATAATAATTTACCGGTACGAACTTGAATTTGCGTTAGGGTTTGCAACAGATCTTCACGCTTGACGGCAATGCCTTGCGTGCGCGCTACATCGTTAATAGCTGTGCGTAATTTTTTTGTATCTTCAACATTCATCCGCATATTTAAGCCTAATCGCGTAATGTTTTCACCAAATGCTGCCGAATTGCGCAATAATGCCCCACCCCCAATGGCGGCGGCAAGCCCAGCAAAGCGCGGGGTTAATTTATCAATGCCCGCTGAAAGTTTATTTGCGCCCATTGCCACATTGTTAAATCTGGCTTTGGCATTACGCGAAAACTGCCCGATGGCATTAGCATCGCGCCGTAGCCCTTTGCCTAAATCTGAATGAAAATTTAATTTAATTAATTCGGTTACTGCCATTTTATTAGCCTTTTCTTAAAATAATTTTGCAATCTCACCCGCTTGAATTTGGGCTTTTAACCGCCCAGCTTCTAGCAATTCTTGCAAATAAGCCACAAATTCGCGTTGGGGCATTTGCAGAATTTCTTGGGGCTGCCAGCCCGTGATTGATGCCAGCATTAAAATCAATCGCCTGGTTGGGATGGCTTTTTTTCGCCTTCACCCGCCTCACCACCTACCTGCATCTGCTGGCTTTCAGCATCTAAGGCTTCCGCGGCTTTGGCAATAATATTAAAATCAATCGCGGTTAATTTGCGTATAATCATCTCGTCAGGTTTTTCTACCGTGCCAATATTTTGCACCCTATTGGTTAAAAGAGAAATGGTAGATTGCATTTCAGACTGGCCTTCTTTTATTTGCAATAAATCATCTACGATCATCTCGCGGATGGTAGCATCCAAATGTTGTACTTCGCCAACAATGAGCCCCCTTTGCAATTCAACTGTTTTGGTTCGATATTCCATTTTATTTAGCTCCTTATTTTTTTAGTAATGTGCGGTATCATGATTTTCGCAAAGTCACGAAGCGGGGGTCAAGGGGGTTGTTGCGAAAGCAACTCCGCACCCCCTTGTTATTAAAATCTACCTAACTTCTACGGCGGCATTGCCTTCTAAAGATAGCGTAAAAGTGCCAGATGATTTATCAATTGAATCCGCCTCTTTTACCCAACCACCGCTAATGGTATAGGTTTGGCCGGAATCGAACGATAAATTGATCACCGCATCTTTTAGGTTTCGCAGTTCTTCTATTGAAGTCTCAGAATTGATAATAACCGCTGCTTCCATCATAAAAGCTTTGGGTTTTTCACTAAAAAAATGCCCGGAATCACCCGTTTCGCCTTCGCGGACATAACCGCCAAGCTGCAGCGAGCTGATTTCATTAACTTCAACTTTTTTGCCGTTAATCACTAGTCCGATTATATTTAATTTTTGGTTTGGATTTGCCATTATCTAATATCCTTTTTTATTAATAAAGGGGGTGCGGTATTGCTTCTCGGTGCTGAAGGCAGAGCTCAGCACCTTGCAATAACCCCCCTTAAACCCCCCGCTGTTAAATCTTTTATTGCAATTTATCATTTTAATATCCTTACTTACTGAATTGAACGGAAGAGAAAACTTGGCGCAACTGCCCAATTAATTCTGGCTGCAATTGCACCGTTAAACGCCCTGAATTATTGGCATCGCGGGCAACGGCTAGCCCGTTTTGGAATGAATCTAAATCATTTATTAAGCCCTGATTCACCCATCTTTGCGCTAATGCCACAATCTCGGCTTTGGCATCGCGTGGGCGTACCACGCCTTTGCGCAAATTATCGCTATCATTGCCTAATTTTGCTTGCGGATACCTTGTTAGCAATAGATTATTTAGCTGATAGCGCAAGGTGGTAAGGGTGTTGATAGTTTCTAAATCTTTATAGGCGGTGCTTTGCGTGCCTGCCGCGTTAGTTTTATAGGTGGTAATTGCGCGTTCTAATAAAATTTCATCACGCGCTTTAACTTTAACCGTACTTGCGCCCTTGCCAATTAAAATATTGCGTTCGCTATCCGTAAATCTATTGGCTAAAGATGCCCCCAATAAGGCTGGCAAGGCAATATTTTGCAGGGGGCGTGCCGGATCATTCACTGCCGATTGTGCAACAATTGCCGCGTAAATTGTGGCGATAATACATTCAGGGGTGGCATCTTGCGCCATGGTTAAAGTGGTAATAAATTCGCTATCTTTTGCAGATACAAAATTAACCACATTAGAATAGCTATCAACCATAGCGGTGAATTGTATGCCGGGTTTTTGAATAGTGCCACCATTGCGCTTTTTTAGCACAGCATCAATGGCGGTTAAAATACCGCTATCTGTGCGATACGGATTCACAATCTCAGTCCACCACACATCGCCAAAACCAGCGGTGATGGTGGTGGCATCGGGCGCGCCAACCCCTGTAATTTCTTGCGAAATTACTAATTGCAATCCGGCTGGCAATGCCTCGCCCTCCAGCGCATTAATAAAGGGTTTAAATTGATTGCCGATGATGCCTTTATTGGCGATGGTGATGATGATTGATTTTTCATCTGCGGTTTTGATGGCGGTAATGGTGGCAATGGGCAAGATGCTTTGCGCATCTAAAATCGTTTTAATTTCATCTATCGTGGTATCTATCGTGCCACCAGATAGGGTGATAGGAATTCGCTTGCCGGCAAAATATAAATATAAGGTACCGGCAGATTTTAGTACCGTGCCCGTAAAATTCAACTTGAAAGCAGCAGCAACATCATCAGCACCATCATTTAGGGGCATTGCATAAATTTCTTGATACGGGTTAGCGTTAATCGCCTCGCGAGCCATTAATGCTAATATCGATTTTTTGCCCAAAAACCCGTCAAGGTTACCCTCAGCCAGCAAAATTGGTTCGCCCGCCATAGCAGTGCCGGCACTGGTTTTTTGCCCAATTAGTAAAATTTTATGGGGAACGCCAGCAAGCCCACGTTGGGCACGGCTAGAATCAAATTCGGCATACGCGCCGGGTAGTTGAAAATTAATGGGGATGGTTACAAAATCAGGCATTGGTTCTTTTTCCTTTTGTTGTTGGTGGTGTTGGGGCAGTATCTGCAAGGGGTTCTGCAGGTGGTTCATTATTTAAGGGGGGTGCGGGATTCTCAGCAATTTCGGTTTTGATCACATCGCCATCGCGGATGCGCCTTGCCCAAAATTCGTTCAACGGCACTTCTCGAGTGCCCGTTAATTTTTCGCCTACCTCATCGAAAGCCATCCGGCCTTCAACTGGTTTAATCACTAATCTCTGCATTTTCAATATTCCTTTCTTCTGCTAAAGTTTCGCCCATTTGTTGCCAGTTAGAATCTAACCCGGTTAAAGTTTCACCATCATCACGAATAAATTTTTGTAAATAATTTGTAGTAAAATCTATCGACATCATAATCGCCGCATTGCCATGCCCGGCTTTGCCCCCAGCAACCGTGCTTAATGCGCCGGGTTGCAAATGTGTTGCATCTAAATCCCACGGAACATCGGCAAGGGTGGCGCGCAAATCTAGCATCATCTGATAAATGCCAACTTCATCTTTGCCATTTGCAATCTCAACACCATTACGCATCGTCTTGCCATTGCGTAAATTGCCGTGGATCACCGCAATGTTAAATTTAGGAAAAACCCGAATTGCATCGCCTGCTTCATCTTGTGGGGGTTGGCTTTCGCCGGCAAAACCTACAAAAGCTACGGGTAGCTTGGTGGTTAATTTTTTATATTCATCATCACCAAAACTACCAACATACGAATGCACAGCATTAAATTGCCAGCCATAATTATCGGTTGTAATTGCCGTTAAACGGTGAATGATCTCGGTTTCGATGGTGGCAATCATGCGAATAACGTCCTTAGCCGTGTGTTTAAATCGGCTTTAATTTGTTTTTCTTCAACCCCAGAAATGCCCAAATATGGGCGCGCGGGGATATATTTACCATCAAAGGTGCCGCCCAATTGGTGTTTTTCGGCATAATCTAAATTCGATGTTACCGCGGCGGTGAATCTGCCGGTGATTTGCCCAATCAAGGATCTTTGCAAATCGCCACTTAAAACCAAAGTGCCAGCTGTTTGCCCTTCGGCTATTTTCTCGGCAAGATAATCCGCATTTAGCGGTTTCCAAGCCACGCCTTCAGGTGATGCTTTGGTAACTTCAATGCGATGTTTTCCCATTTCCGTAACAATTTCAGCCGCGCTTTCCAATGCACCATCTAAAATTTCATCGCCTTTGCGCGCAATTACCCGAAAACGCGCTTTTAGCGCATCAATGCCATTAATTGTGATCGTGCTCATTTAGATATCGCCATTAATAAAATCATCACCAAAATCGCGATAGCCTTGCGCCGCTTTTTGCAAAGGGCGATTTTTGGTTTGGCTAAGCATCGGCATCGAACGGGTATTTTGCCCACCAATTGCCAAAGCCAAATCTGGCAAGCGCAAAACGCCTCTTGCATATTTATCTAGCATTATTTTAGCCTCTTTACTGGCATTCATAACCGGATCGGGGGCAGTAGAATCTTCAAAATAACGATGCCGCACTAAATCGCCAGCAATGCGTTTTACCATTGCTGGCACTGTTGCTAAAGGCAACGCATATTGTTGCCCCAAATAATTATCAATTTCGGCATCAATATCTGCAATCCGCGCATTTAGCATGGCGGCATCAACCGCGCCAGTAGCTAAAGGATCATTGCGTTGCAAAACTTCATCGGCGCCGAACCGGTTTTGCAATTCAATTTGCGTGATATAAGGCATTATGCGTATTATTCCTTGCCACCATTATCGGCGCTATAATGGGCGACAATGCCCTTTTCTAACCAAAGTTCAATCTGGCTGGTGGCAAAGCCATCGGGCAAAATGCTATCATATTTATAAATTATATTATCGTGCGATAAATTAGCTTTTAAGATATATTTGCCCTGACCATCATCATTTAAGGGGGGAGCGACATCGCTTTTCGGTGCTGAAGGCGAGCTCAGCCCCTTGCGATGGCCCCCCTTAATATCCCCCCGCTCATCATCATTTAAGGGAGAGATAACTCGTTTGCGCTGGCTAACCAATTCAGCTTCAGCACGTTTAATTTTTGACCGCCCTAATTCACTCTCTAAAAAAGTGAGATTAGGCTCGCCATTTTTATTCCAATGATCGCCATTGGCATCATCAAGCGCGGCAATGGCATTTTGCAATTCGGCAGCAATTTCAGCATCCGTCTTTTTGTTTCTATCTAACAAATCCATAATAATCTCCTACGCGATGACGTCTTTAAAATAAATAGCCTAAATTTTTGGCAGTAACGATTTCGCTAAGCGAATCTACCGCGCGCACCACTAATGCGCCGCGCACCCCCAACATATCGTTAAATTTAGTGCCCACTCGCCAGCCTAAATAGCTAGCCGTGAAACCCCACGATGCGCCATGGCTAATGGTGCTGCCTGGGTTGATATGTAAAAACGCAGCATTTTTGCCCCAAGTTCGGCTTAAAGTGGCGGCTTGCCCTTTTCTAGCCGAATTCACAAAAGAATCGCCTATTAAAATTTGTTTAATTTCGAGCAACTCGGCAAGCTCAGCGCGTGCAATACTGCCTTGATTGCCCGAATTTCTTTGCGCTGCGGAAACCAATTTAGGGTGTTGGCGCAACTTCGTCCATGCTTCCCTGCCAATAACCATTGTATTTGGGCGCATTAATGGTTTATCCAATGCGGCTAAAATAGCACTCATAGGGTTACTATCAGCATGGCTCCATTGCGAAGCGCCCGAGAGATTTTCGGTTTGCGTGGTTAGATAATTGGTGCTATCTTGCACCATTTTAGCAACGCGTTTTTCGCGATCCAACATCATCAAATCCGTTAAATATTCAACCGCTTTAGCTTTGGGGTCGAACCCCCAACCTGAAGCTTTAGCTTGATTAATGTCATCAAACGGAATGATATCATCAAGACCATAATCAACAACAGAACCTGACTTTTCTTCGCCATAAAATTCAACAATGTTGGGTTGCGATTTTCTGCCAATTTTAGTATCAGGCACCGTAAACGATTGTGCGGAATCAAAGTTAAGATATTCAAAAGATTTTGTACCTACTTTGGTTTTGGGTAGAACCCTATCGGCTATCAATGTTTGTGCATCATTGCGATACGCAATTGAGATTGCCGTTAAGGTTGGATCTATGGGAAAGGGGGCTAGATTATCAGCCATGTTGGAAACTCCTTAAATTTTACCAGTTTGGATTTTTAATTGTAATAATGTCGCCTGAGGCATCAGCTTTTTCCATTGCCTGCCCGGCGATAGAATTATCAGCCACCGCGGCAACGGCTTTGCCATTGGCATCGCTGGTGATAAAGGCACCGGCAGAAATTGCACCACCGGCTTCAACATCAAAGATGCCAATGATGCCGACATCAATACGCTCACCGGTTTTATAGGTGAGGGTATCGGCAACGCCAATAATATTATCAATGTTGCTATTGGCTTGGGTAACTTTATCGCCAGTAGCATTAAATTCTACCAATCGCCTACCTGCGATAGCACCGCCGGCAATGAAGGTTTTTAATAAATTTTGTTGAGTCATTTTGCGCCCCCTTTCAACACTTGCGCAACCGCTTCGCTAGATTGCATTTCGATGCCAGCAGCGCGCGATTCATTCATTAACTTGGTGGCTTTAACGGAAATAGCATCTGCATCTTCGCTAAAATCCAAAGCATTATCACCGTTTTCGTTGGCGGCAATCTCGCCCAAATGCGGGACTCCAACCGAAACCGCATCGGCAAATTCGGTTACAAATTTATTAAAAGCGGTTAATTGATTTTCGCCCTCGCCAAAATCTGCACTATCGCCGGCTGATAATTGCTCGGCAAAAGCCAGTGCCAAATCATGCGCAGCGGGGTTGATTTTATTAGCATCACGCAAATTTGCGATGCCAGATTTAATGGTTGCAAATTCTTGCAAGCGTTGCTTTTCAGCAAAATCTGCTTGCTGTTTTTCCAAAACCTTTTGCTGTTTAGAAAAATCTGCTTGTTCTTTTTCCAAAGCCTGCTTTTTTTCGGCGAAATCTGCTTGTTCTTTTTCATTCATATCTTTATCCTTTATATTTGTCGTGATGGGGTTTGGGGGGACTGCACAGCGCGACTGCGCGTTTTCCCCCCAATGAATATTTTTATTTCCGGTAATCCTTTCCGCAAAATCTGTTAGGGTTGCGGTTAATTTGCTTAAAAATTTTTCTTCATCCATTGGAATTTCCTTATTAAATATTGTAAATTCTGCAAAATTTTCATCTTCACTTAAATTAACCGAATCCAGCCCTTTAATGGCGGGGGGCATAGCCCCCAAAAAGCCCACATGGCGCAAAGCATGATTTTGGGTTGGGTTGCGTAATGTATTTGGTGAATAAAAGCTGGCAGAGATTTTTTTGTAAGACCCATCGCGCACAGCTTGGCGCAATCCATCATGGATCTGGTGGGCTTTGGCATATAACCCACCATTTTGGCAGTGTAGGTTTTTCACCCAGCCGTAAGCTGGGGCATTATCTTTGGGATGCCCTAAAACAATTGGGGCATCGTGATTGCCGGCATTATAATTAGAGGCGATGGCGTCTATTTCAGCCACCGAAATCGTTACCTGATTGCCCTTGCCATCGGTGTGCGTGCCTGCATTAAAAATGTGAATATTATCGTTTTTCATACCCTTAATTATAATGGGTATTTTTCGCATTTTTAGGGGTAAAAATGCGAATTAAAAAAATAAAACTTTACGCATGATTTAGGGCTATTTTTAAGGGGGATTTTAGGGCAAGTTTTGGGTGCAAAATTACCCTAATTTTTACGCAAAAAAATAGGGCTAAAAAGCCCCGTTAATTTTGAAAAATTAATCTTGTAAACCTCTCAATAAATTGCGCTTGCGCTCTTCGTTAAGAAAACGTTCTTTCATTTTATGGCTTTTAATATAAAATTGAAAAAGGTTAATAATTGTGATTAGAATTCCACAAAATAAGCTTACAAAACATAGATTGTAAACAAAATTTTTGTTAGAAATAAACCCAAATATTGAAATAGCGGTTACAACGATATAAATAATACTAATCAACTTAAGTGTTTTTTTACATACCTGATAAAGGTGTTCTCTATGTTCGCTATCAAGAATATACGAGAAATCTGCCATTATTAAATGGCTAATCAGTAACCCAAAAACCAATGTATAAATCGATAAAAAAGTCGATAATAAATGTGGAAAATAATCAAACATCTTTGATAATCTCGTCTATCTGGTGAATATCATAGGCAATAATTTTACCTTCCGCACTTTTTACCCTACCCGTTACAATAAAATAAGTTGCAAAAGGATTTTCTTTATTTTCTTCTAACATTTTCCTTTTTAGTTCATCGTCTCCAATGATGGTAATTTCTTTTTCTGAAATTGTTTCTATTTTTGCCTTGATAATATTTTTAGAAGTCACAGCTAATTTCATAGTTTCACGATTAAAACCTTCGTGTTTTGGCATTTTTATTTGCTCAATCATATCAACCAAACTCTCACAAACTTCTTTTGCTTCCACGCCGTTGGTTTCAAATTTCAGATGATCGCCCTGATTATTTTTATAGCTAAATTTCATAGAGGACTGCCCGTCCACTTTAGCAGGACTCAAAACCTTATTAGTATTTTCTAACAACACAACATCTTCAACAACATTTTTATTATTGCTAATATTACTAATAACGGTAGTTATCGCTTCATAAGTTTTTTTAACAATTTTGTCCGTTACAAACTTGCTAACAGATTCACCGATAAGCCGTACAAATTCAAATTCTATGCAGCCTTCGCGGACATAAAGATATAATTTTAGTTCATCCGTATATTTTAGATTTTCTGATTTTAAAGTTTTCTTGTATTGATTTTGAAATCCTTGAATGGAAGTTAGAAAATCAATTACTTCTATAGGCTTGCTATTATCAAATTTAATGATGACAGATTCTAAAATATTACTACCATCTTTTTGCTTATACTTCACTACTCACATCTCCTTGTAAAAGAGTTTGTAATATATGATATTCACAAAATCAAGCTATTTCATTCCTTCATAGCTTTAAGGATTTTCGTTACCCTTTCATATTCGGGGGTTAGGTCGCCCAAGCCATCACCATATTTCTGATAAAAGCTAAGCAGTTTTTTGGCATAAAATAAACCCTTCTTCTTGCCAAAATAACCCAAAGCAATAAAATCTAAAATATAACCCATATAATCTTGCGCCCCGCCAAAATCATATTGCCTTTCACCTGAATGATAATCTTGATAAGAACCAGAAAAATGACAACCGTCAAAATCTTTACCTACATCCGCAAAGGGATTTAAGTTTGTTTCAATACCATAGGCAATGATTTTCGGATCTTCATAAGTCGCCTTTTCATATTCGGCACTTTCAACAATGGTGCGGCAACCATCGGATGCCATTACAAACCGTTCTTGCGGGTTAATTTTAACGGGTTTTTTTTCTAAATTCATGGCAGAGATCCTTCCTTTATACCTTTCTAATTATAGCAAATATACTTAGTTTTCGCAATGTTATTCTAAATTTTCGTAATATTTATCGGCTTTTAATAGGGCTTGTTTTAAGGTAGTTTGGTTTGTTACCTCTGCATATATTTCTAGCCCATTTTCACCCTGAATCATTTTGGAAATTTTATATTTACTAGGCGGTAATAGAATTTCTGTCTCGCCTTTAACCGCGCTAAAATCTTCCCTAAGCCGCAAGGCTCTATCCCCTTTATTTACGGTAATGATAAAGCGAACATTCGTATCGCCAATATCCAGCTTGGCGTTGGTAGCGGCGGTAGAGGCAAAACTTTTATCGGTAAAATCTCCCCTCACTTTCAAGGATTTTATTTTAGCATCTGAAAGTTTAAGAAACCGATTAACCACAATGCCGTGGGTAAGGCGTTGCTTAAGAAAAGCCTTATCTAAATCGGGAGCAACCCTACGAATATCCTCAATAGCGTAATTGGTAATTTCAGATTTGGGGAGCTCCCCCCTAAAAAACTGATTAATCGGTTTGTAAGTAATTCCGGTATATTCTTCCAAAACCGAACTTGTGTGTGCAGTAACTTTTACTGATTTAAAGAAAGGCGGTACTTTGCTGGCATTATAGGCTGCGGGATTTTTATCATTGCTAAAATCAAGCGGCTTATCTGCCGGTAAGGCTGTACTAGGTTTCGGCTTAATTTTTTGCGCAACATTGGCTGTAGATTTTACAGGGGCAACTTTTGGGGCAAGCTTGGTTACCGCACCAGTTTTGGCATTATAAATGGATGCGCCGGGGTTGTAATTAAAACCGGGCGAGATGCCTTTGGGGGTTGTAACAATTTTTACTTCGCCAGATTTCAGGCGGATGCTTTGGCTGTGCATTTGGATCGGCGGGGCAATTTGGGCATCAGGATCCTGATCGCCCAAATAGAATTGCGCTTGCGCTTTGGTAAGGTACGATACATAGCAGCGGCACCCCCAACCATTCATAGGGGTGTGGGTATCCCACCACGGATCATCGATGGGTAGAATTGTGCCGTGCCAAGCTTGGTGGGTTTTGCGCCCCCGATCATCTTGAATAGCCACATAGCGCGCATATTTGCGATCTAGCCTTTTGGCTTGGGCAAGCTTGCCTGCGCTATAGCTTTGGCGCAAATTAGTATCGTAGATAACCCGAGTCCGCCATCTTTTATAGCCCGCTGATTTTAATTTATCGGTGAACCAACCCCGCTTGGCGATAATATCATCAAATTCGCCGCGGAAATCTTCTAAGGTTTTGCCAGCTGCTTGGGCTTTAATTACCGCATTTTTTAAATCACCCAGCAGATCATCATTCATCACCCCGGCAACGGTGAAGGCGGTATCGTGCTGTTGTTGCCAAATTTCACTCCATTCGCCCGAGGGTATATTATGCTTTTGGGCTAGAAAGTTAGCCGCATCGGTGAAAGTGCGCATCATATCTAACAAGGGGGTGCGGAATGCCTAATCGGCATAACCCCCTTGACCCCCGCATCATTACTTTTCAAGGGGGGAGCGGTATCGCTTCTCAACATTGAGGCGGTACGCCCAATGCTTTGCGATATCCCCCCTTGTGATCCCCCCGCATCATTACTTTTCAAGGGGGGAGCGGTATCGCTTCTCAACATTGAGGCGGTACGCCCAATGCTTTGCGATATCCCCCCTTGTGATCCCCCCGCATCATTACTTTTCAAGGGGATCATCCTTTATGTCATCACTGGCTTTAATATGGGCAAAGCCAGTGGCGGCTTGCAACAATTTGCCTAATTTGTTGATTTTGCCCTTGCCTTCAAGGCGCGTTAAACGCCGGTTTAAATCATCAAAGCTTTTGGCTTTTGCTAAGGCTTTGCGCATGGGATTCAGCATTTCGGCAAAAGCTAGCCGATCCCCCTCTTCTAGCAAATCCACAATATTATCGATATTATCCTTATTTATTAAGGGGGGTGCGACATCGCTTCTCGGGATTGAAGACGAGCTCAACCCCTTGCGATGCCCCCCCTTAAGATCCCCCCGCTCATTATCTTTTAAGGGGGGGTCAGGATTTTCTTTAGCTTCAGCAAAATTATTTTTTGTAGATTGCGTGGGCGGGGGGTTTTTATTACCAAAATCTCCTGCACTTAAATCTCTCTCTGCAAAGCCTTCGCCAAAATCTTCTTGAATGCGGTTTAAATCGGGCTTAAAGCCGATATTATAAAGCGTTGCCAAAGTTTCAGCGCGCGCCTTTTCATCAAATGGCTCGGGCATAATGCGGCGCAAAGTGGGCTGGGGCGCGTTTGCAAAATTCCACCCGCATAACCATTTAACAATGGTATCATTTAAGCCTTCGCAAATTAATTCGGCATCAGCTTTTATAATCCGATCCGCAACCACTTTATGCACTTGGGCTTGGCTTAACGATGCGCCATCGTCGGTGGTCATTGTTTGCCCAATAATAATTTTGCTGATAGTTTTATCCATATAATCTGCAAACGTTACATAGCCGCCATCGCCACGCCTGCTGATTTCTAAAATCTCTAGCATCATAGAATCTGGCATCACCGCAGCGGTATCGCGGCGTACCGATTTGGCAATATTTAACAAGATATCGCGTTCATCTTGGCTGGCATTCGCCGGATATTTGCCGGTGATGGTGGGGCTGGCAAATTTTTCTAAAAACAAAGTCCATTCTGCCACCCCTAGCTTTTTCAACCGCACGGGCCAATAAAGGTGATCTGCTAACCCCTCGCCAAATGGATTATCAGAATGAGGCGAGCCTGATCGCAAAATTATAAATTTATTTTCTGGCACAATTTGCCCATTAGGGTTTGTATGGGTGCGCAAAAGCGCATCGCCACCGGGGGTAAAATGAAATCTTTTTAGATTCCGTACCCGCAAATCTTGCAAAATTATTTTATTACCTTCCATGCCCCATAATGCCTCGGCAACTGAAGCCCCGTAAAAACGCGCCCATAATAATTTTTCTGAAATATCATTGAAGCGAATCCGTTCAAATTGCTGGGTAATAAAATCAGCCACATCTTGCGCTATTTTACTATCATCGCCCGGTATCACCTCCCAAGCGAACGAGGTAACTGCAAGATGCCGTTGCCCCATACAGGCGGCTACTTGCCCATCGGCACGGGCAAATTCTGCAGCCTTGTGCCAAGCCTCATCGTTGCCAACTTGGTTGGCAAGCGCAGATTGCCGATAATCAGCATCGTGCGGGGCACCGCTATAATACCGGCTAATATCGTCTAAACCGCCAGCGGTGGCGATTTCTTGCATTTCGGGTTTTTGGATTTGTTTCTTCATCAAACATGCCCTTCATTAAACGGGTAAAGGCAAAAAATTAAACGGGGTATTTTTAAGCAAGCTGGCATTTTAACTAGAAATAGCCCATCGCTACCAGAACCGCTTAAAATGCGTTTTGCAAAATATGCTAATAATGATGCCATCATCACCAAAATCCTTGCATTTGTTGCCATACGGATTCTGTATTGCCGGTAATATCAGATGCCGCTCCACGCACCCCTTGATAGCCATATGGGTTAAATGGCGCGGTTTCGGCTGCCGAGATTGCCAAGGCTATAGCCCAAAACCGATCAGCATGCCCATCGGTTTTGCCATCTGCCACTAATCGCGGCGCGCCAGATATTGAAGGCTGCATTTTAATTGCATGTAAATCTGCGCGTAATTTTTGATCACCCGCCGGAATGCGAATGCGCCGATCCTGAAATTTTTGCTTCATCAGGCTTGCCATATCTAATTTTTTGGGTGCCGAAAATAAAACGCCCTCAACGCGGGTTTCGCCGTAAGCTTGCTTGGCGCGCTCGGTGATTTGTTCGCCCATGCCGGTTTGATCAATAGCAATGTGTGTGGGTTTATATTGTTGTACGGCAGTTGCTAAAATATGTTCTTGCTGGGCAAATTTAATGCCTTTTTTTGCAATAATATCGCGCATATATAAAACATCGCCTTGCTTTTCTAAAATAACCAATACCCATAAATCTTTACGAATGGCAACATCTATGCCCATAAATATCGATGGCTTTTGCGTAATGGCAGGCATTGTGTTGGTTTCGCAACTCATGATTAAATCGAATGAAATCCAGCTATGCGCCTCATCCATCCATTCAAGTTCAAATTCTTGCGCCCATGCATCTTCATCGCCAATAGCTTTTTTAAGCGTGGTTAAATCACGATCTAATCCCATATTTACCGCCTGATAAATATCAACAATATGCCGCGACCATTCATCATCTTTAGAAGTCATTAATTCATAAAATTTATTTGCCTTGCCATTTGGTGTGGAAGCAATACGAATTTTTAACCCCGGCTTTGGAATTACCGGAAACAACGCTTGCCAAATTGCCAGCGAATTTTGATGAAATGCAAATTCATCTAAAAATACATTTGCCGAAAAACCGCGGGCGGTATCAGGATTTGCTGGCAAGGCGGTGATTTTACTGCCACCGGGCAACTCGACTTCTAAAGCCCGATAATTGGCATTTTCAGTTTTATAATTATTTTCCAAAATTTTAGGCATTTGGGCATTTTTAAGTTCGTAAAACGCCTTCACCATCGGTTTAATTCCGGTATCCATCATCTCTTTTGCTTGGCGTTCACCGCGTGATAAAATCACCCATCGCGCGGTTTTACCATCAGTTTCCTGTTGCAAACAATCCTTAACAATTGCCGCTGAATTTGTGAATGTTTTGCCGGTTTGCCGGGCAAACATACCAATCTTGAAGCGAGAATCATCATCTAGCCATTTTTGTTGATAGGGTAAAAATTTTATTAATGGTGATGGCATTTTAAATTCCCAATATCTGCATTGCCATTATAGTGGCATCGGCTTGCATATCGCCAGATTTCTCGGCTTTGGTTAAAGCATCAGCTTGTTTTTTCTTTAATCGTGCCTCGATTTCGGTAATTAATTGCTGCGAACCGCGTAGCGCAAGATTAATATTGTGCTGGGCTTTGGCAATTCGTTCGATATCTTTGGTTGGCATATTGCCATCGGCATCAGATAAAATGCACATCATTATATCTTGCAATTGTTCACTAATTAAGCGCGTTGTGGCATCATTTGCCGATTGTTCGCCTAATTGATTGGCAATGCCAATCGCCATATCGCGCGATCTGCGCAAATCCTCAGTTAATTTGCGGGCAGATTTTGTCCACCGCCCAACCGCAGATCTGCTAATTTCAGTGCCGATTTCACTGCCTAATTTGTTAAGATGCGCGGTTATCTCATTAATTGATTTGCCTTGGCTTAACAGCGCAAATCCGGCTTGGCGGATCTCTTCAGGTAATTTTTCGATGCTAGATTTCGGCATTATTTTACTTTAAAAATTTACGATTTTGGCAATGCCGGGCATATGGCTTTTGCCATCGGCAATATCACCCCCTTGCGCGGTAAGGTGATAGATAAATAAGGGCGATAAAGTTTCGATGCGAATGCAATCGGCATCGGCAAGCCAGCTTGCCACCGAATGGATTTTGGGCGTGGGCAAATTAAAGCCCATCCTGAATAAAGCCGTTGCCATCACCTGATTATTTAGCGTTTGGGTGGGGGCGAGCTGTAACATTTTTAAAAAACATAATCGCAAATCTTCGGTGATAAAATCATGATAATTCATTTTGTTTTTTCCAATAGATAATTTTCTACACGCGCAAGCGCGTGAACGATACTTGTTAATTGCGTATCTTGGCGCACATCGGATGCGGTGATTTTTAATTGATTTTGATGAATTTCGTTGCGAAGTTCGGCAACATCTTCTTTTGTGGCAACTTGTGCTTCAAGCTTTGCGATGCGGCGATCGCGCTCTGTCATGCCGCGCATCATTTCATTTACCTCATCGCGCGAAATTGTGGCTTTTTTGAACGACCAAAAAGCCCACCCAAAAAACGCCATCAAGGGTGCCCACAAATAGCGAAGCAAATCTAAAAAATTATCCATTATTCATTACCACCACGAATATTTGGCAGCATTTTCTCGGCACTGCGCCCCACTACGTAACCACCAACCCCTGTGGTCAGCAAAGCCCACAGCCCAGCCGGTAATTCTAGCAACGGTAAATCTAGCCCAAATGCGCGCGCATAAGGCAAGATAACGTAATTATTAAAGATGATGATTATTGCCGTTAGCATTAATAATGGTCGCCAGCTGCGTTGCAACCAACCCCCCTTAGCCTCGGCAATAATCACCTGGCTTTGCGCCGTAATTAAAGCGTTTTCAATCTCGCTAGCAAGCTGAGCCCCCTTGCTTTTGCTATCAAAATATTTGCCTGCAATTTCACCTGCAGTTTTGGCAATGGTTTTTGCAAACATTTAAATAATCCTTTCATGATTATATTTATAAGGGGGGTGCGCCGCCTTGTTGTAAGAGACAGGAGCGGGGGTCAAGGGGGCTATGCCGATTAGGCATTCCGCGCCCCCTTGTTTATAATGCCCCCCTTTACATATTAAATTATGCATCATCACATTATCCTCTCGTAATTTATTCCGTTAAAGGTTAAAAATTTCATCCGATTATCATCAAGATTGGGCATTAATTGAATATGCACCCAGCCAGATTTTGGTTGGTTTTTTTGGTAATATTCTAAAATTATTTTATCGTAATACAGATTTTCGCTTGCCCATTTGGCAAAATCAGCATTATCCCAGCCTAACAGCTCAATATCCACGGCAAGCCCTAACAGGTGGAAACTATTTTCTGCTCCGCCAATAAAATTATTTAATTCAAGGCAGCGATGCCAGCTTTGTGGTGAGAATGGCTCGCCATATTCATCGCGAATGGGTTCTAAAATATTATTCGCCACCAATTTCAAATTTTCATACAATGCTTTAGGCACAGAATTATCGATGCCCTGGCGAATGGCTGTTTGGCTTTTTTCAGCTTCAGACACATTAAAATGGTCAGATAAATACATTAGATTTTTGCCTTAAATTTTATGAAAATATGCGCTGGTAATATGCGCTTTAACCAACATTTTACATGCTCACCTGACGAATATTGTAACAACCGATCATTGCCGCAACGCGATCGTGCGCAACGCGCATAGATTTTATTTGTGGCAGGCAAAGTAACCGTGCATTGCCCACGCGCATCACTTAGCGCAATATCGATTTTAGCAAGTTCAGCCCCAATGCCAGCCTTGGTGGTGGGTTGCCGTTCTAAAATTTTGCGCCGTAAAACAAACCCGCGCTCATCATCTGTTTTTGCTAGCGGAAAGCAATAATCGGGTATGCCAGCATCGGCTTCCCAATCAGCTAAAAGATCGTTCGCTGTAAGGGGCGACATTTCAAATTTTAGCTGATTAATTCGCGTTTGTGCAGCATCTAATGTACTACCTAAATTGGCAATAATATGGCTTAGCAGAGGGTCGGTTTCGACCTGCCAAATCTGCCCATCCGGCAGGTTCTTTTTAAGGATGTCAGCATGTGGAATCATGCCTTAAATTATACAGGGTGTCTTAGGCTATTTTATGGGTAAAAATCTGAATCAAATTTTAGGGGAAAAATCACTTGAAAATTTGCGCTGAGGCATCGCTAAGATTTGGCAGATATGTTTGCGATCCATGCCTGCCAACCACGCGATTTCAGCAGAATCGTAACCTGCACGATCCAACACCGCCACTAATTGCGATGCTCTAATGCCGGGGGCTTTGGGAATATCTAAAATATCGCCAGCAAAGGCTTTGCAAAATCGCTTGGCACGGTGAAACCCTAGCTTTTGCGATAATTTATGATTGCGCGTTAGATTTTTTGGAAACGGCACATAAAAGCGATTCCCGCCCAACCGTTGAATAATCTGGCGCGCATCATTTTCGCCAAGCAAATTAGCCATTTCTGTGTATAGGGGAATCATCTTTTGATTCTAGCAATGGCTTGCGGGCTTGTCAAATCATCTAAAAGCACTTTTTTTTGAAAAAAGATATTTTTATTGAATTTTACTGTTGACAATATAGGGCATAATGCCCTATATTAAAATCATCAGCAAGGCATCTAGCTGAACCTGATGGGCAAATTGCCCACTTTTAACATAAAAAGGAAATTTAAAATGAAAATTCTAAAAAATATTATCATCACCGAGCAAAAACAAATTCAAGATATCTTGAATAATTATTCCGATATTGCCGAGGGTTGCCCAGCAACCGGTAAACAAATTTGGTTTATAGCCAAATTATTGGCTGAAAAAGCAATCGCTGTGGATGAGGTGGTTTCGCTATTTCAAGAAAATGATGATTTCCCCATTGAAATGGGCGTGCAACTATCAAAAGCTGACGCTAATGAAATTTTACAAGGCATTTTAGATGGTAAAATTTATAACGGTTCGCGCAATGATTTCGCCAAAAAAGATGCTTCGGCTTTAAAACTTGAAATTGCAGAAAAGTTAAATATAGAAATATCTAGCGTTATTTTGCACAATGATTGGGAAAAATGCCCCACAGCCGAAGCGGCGGAAGATAGCTTTGGCAAAAGTAATTTTGAACATGGTAAAATATACAGCTTTCCCAATGGTAATGCCATGTGGGTGCATCGCCTGTTGATTACAGCTGATTGCGAATCAATCACCCGTTCAACATTAAAGTTTTTGCAAGAAAATCATGTTTTTTTCATTAATCAAAAAGTAGGTGAGATGTTTGATTCTATCGTAGAAATTGATAAAGAAAATGGTTATTTAGATATTGAAGAAGATTTAGAAGAAGAAGATCAAATTATTGATCCGATTGATTTTGTGCTTGAAAACAGCCATCGCAAATATCAAAGTTTTGATTTATCTGAACGCGGAATAATTACCGATGCTTTTACGATTGAGGTGCAAGAAAGCGAGGTTGGCAACGAAAACGTTGATTTTGACGAAATCCACACGCTAATGGCAAATAACCATGTTTTGCGCGTTATTCACGCCGAATTGCAAGAAGCTATTGAAGAAGCGCGCGAATAATTTACATCATCCGAAAAAAGGGGGGTAGTAGCATCCCCCTTTATTTTTAGTGGATATTATTTTTAACGATACCATAGGAAAAATAAAATAAATTATCAAAAAATACGCAAAACATTAGGGTTTAGCCAACGTGAAATGGCTGATTTTTTAGGTTTAAAAGATGATCGCATCGTGCGGCGGTGGGAGGGGGGCGAAGTCGCACCATCTGGCCCTGTTAGGTTGATTTATCAAAAAATTGAAAACAGCTTGCTGGGGTTAGAAAAGCTAAAAAAGATAAACGTGCAGGGCAAAAATAACTCGCTTTTTCCTATATTATCCGAAGTAGCCATTAGCGAACCGTATAATATGGGCGATGACCCAAATGTTGCCATGATGATAAGCTGTGTGTATCATAATTATTACCCACATTGCGTGGCAATTATGGTGGATAGCGATTTGGTGGCGGCGGATGGAATGCTAGAAAAATTGCATTTGAATATGAAAAATTTGCAATTTATAAATGATGATATTTATTTAATATTTATTAATTGTTTTGATATCGCCAGTGATGTTGCCCAAAAAATAGCTTTTGATAAAATGGCAATCGCTTGCCAAATTTATATTGATGACATAGATGCTGCCATTTTTGCCCGCGAACTTAAAGATATAGATATAGATGATTAATTTGAATCTCTATAAGTTCCATGCTCACCTTCCTGCGGAAATGATCTCCGCAGGTGCATCTTAATCAAAAAAATCAAAATCTTCTGGGGACACATACAGCGCGGCAAATTTTTCTAAATCTTCTTTTCCCCCAGAAGATGCAGCATAAATAATTTTTGCATTTTCCAGTGTATAACACACAAAAGCATCTTTTGGTAGAAATTTGGATGGATTAGAAAACGGTAACGACATTACCGCATTAGCAAAATTTGCTAACGTTAAAAATGATATGATGATTAGTAAGATACGCATAGTTTTTTCCCTTTATAATTGTAATTAATTTTTTGAAATAATAGTGGTTTTTAGCCCTAAAAGCAAGAAAGATGATTCCTAAAAAATAGTGCATTATCTGAAAACGGGGCGGGTAATAATGTGCATTACTACTGATAGGCGGTGAATCATGTTTTTATCCATTTTTAGTTCAAAAAGCTTTTGGGTGATACCTGCGTAATTTTCTGTTGAATTCGAATATTCCACAAAAATTTGAACCAGCCCATCATCGGAAGCAAATTTTTTTAACGTAGTTAAGCCATCGATTCGTTCAATCATGCAAATATCGCCAGGATTTGGCTTTGTGTTTGGCGAACAAAAACATAGAAACCCTGGCCAAATGCCAAAAGGTTGCAATGATTCGCCTTTGGTGATAACGGCAAAAGCATCTGGATCTTCTAAATCTGGTGGGCATTTGGCTTGAATTCTACCATGATCAAATTCAAACCATTCGCCACCGCCGCAGGGGGTTAAACCCCGTAATTCAACATTGCGTGAAGGTGTTATCTGTTTTTTCGGCGCAGAAAGTGCAATGCTATCATTTTCGGGGGTGATAATTTCTAACCGGCAATTAAGAGCTTCTAGTATTAAATTCATATTTTTAAATGATGGAGATTTAGTTTTGCCACTTATCAATTCATGAACCGCGCAATGCGTTAATCCTGCCGCAAGCGAAAGTGCTCTCGGATTAGTTCCATTAATTTTAATTCTATTTTCAATAAATTCTGAAATATTCTTTAGCATCTTATTCTTGCCAAAAACGCATTGTGCGTTTTTGGCATTATAGGGTAAATCCTACAAAAAGACAAAGTAAAAATTAAAATATAGGATATTTCATATTGACTGCGTATGATTTTTCCTATAAATTAAGAGAATGATTACTTCAAAAAATATTACAACTTTAGCAAATCTCTTTTGTTTGCACCGCAATATAGGTAAAACTAGTGTTGCCGCGATTGTCATGAATGATAGAAGTTTTTTTATTCGGTTAAAAGCAGGTCGAGGAATCACGTTAAATTCTTACAACAAAATCATTCAATGGTTTTCGGATAATTGGCCCGAAAATTTAGCATGGCCAAAAGATATTGAGCGTCCAAAAGTTTCTGGCGGGGTTGGTTTTTCCGTACCCTCTAGCCCTGCCACCATACAAAATTCTGATAATTTTCTTCCCCGAAAACCTGCGCTGGCAGGTAACACCCAAAAACTTGTGGGGGGTGCCAGCGCACTCCCCCGTAATAAAAAAGAGAATGTGTGATGAAAAACCCCGCATTATCGCTATATAAACCGCCATTTTATCGCGCAATTGGCAATTATATTTATGATGCTGATGGTAATTTGGCTTTAAATATTCGCGGCTGGGGACGAATTCAATATTTAGAAAATAGCAAAACCTTGCAAGACGCATTTGGTGATTTGGTGGTTGAGGCTTTAAACGAATATTTTGAAAGGAAATCTAATGAAAAATAAACCCTACGCCCCACATGAGGTAAGCTTCGAAGAACGGCAAGAGCGAAAAAAAATATCTGAAACCATGCTGCGTAACCCTTGCAAATCAAGCCTAGAGGATTTGGAGGCTGAGCGGCAAGCCCAGAAAAAACTAAAAAAACAATCTGGCTTAAAGTTTCAATTTCACTGTTACTTTTACCGTAGCTACCCCTTCTTGAAAATCAAAATTCGTAATGAAAAAAGGCGAAATGTGATGGGAAATAAACCTTATGCCCCTTACGAGGTAAGCTTTGAGGAACGGCAAGAGAGATTAAAAATTAAAAAAGAGCCGACTAAAAACCCTATCTGTTTTTCTCTTTATCCTCAAGATCGCGCAACATCTCCACGCGTTCTAAAAGTTGAAATGATTCATCGTCCATAGGAATAAATATGTCTGATTCCATAAAAATTGTCAATATTGAAATTCCGCCGCGGTTGCGCGAAACTAGCCAACCGTATGTGGAAATTTTGGCTGAAAATATTAAGCTAAACGGCGTGTTACAGCCTGTTTTGGTGCATTATAATAAGGGGGGTGCGGTATCGCTTCTCGGTGCTGAAGACGGAGCCCCGCCCCTCGAAGAGGGTATAGAGCACCTTGCGATAACCCCCCTTAACCCCCCGCATCATAATCCTGAATATATTTTAATTGATGGGGCGCATCGGCTAGCAGCCTGCAAATTATTGGATTTTACCGAAATTAAAGCCGAGATTGTTGAATTTACCCCTGAACAAGCCAAACTTGCCGAGATCGACGCCAATTTAATTCGGCATGAATTAAATGCGCTTGATCGGGCAACGTTTTTAACTGAGCGCAAAGAAATTTGGGTTGAAATTAACGGAAAGCCACATGGCGGAGATAGAGGTAATCAACATACGGGGGGTAAACGCTCCGAAACGCTAGATATGTTTGCCGAATTTAGCAAAACCACTCAACAATTAACTGGGCTTTCCCCCTCTACAATCAACCGCGACATCGCGATGTATAATAATTTGGGTGCGGAAACTAAAGCAGCTTTGCAAAAAGCCAAAACACCCTTTAGCAATGGCGCGTTGCGCAAAATTGCTAATTATTGTGGCGATTATACCAAACAAGCCGAGATTGTGCGGCTGATGGTTGATGACCCGAAAGAATTTTCGCAACCCTACATTGCCGAGATGTGTGTTGCCGACCCGGAAGGGTTTGAAGCAAATCGGCTACGAAACGCCCAATTGGGGCATCAGCAGAAAACGGTAGAAGTGCAATTAACAGCTTTACGAAAAGCGTGGAGTCCCGCCAACCAAAAATCACGAAATGAATTTATGCAATGGGCTGGCTTGCGCATCGAGTTGGGTGAAAGATGATGCCGATTACCATCATCGCCACCCTTGCGTTAAATGGTGCGTTTGCCTGCATTTTTTATTATCTGCTGCATTCTGGCATTTTAACAAATATTATTTGTGCTTTTTTTATGCCCACCAGCCGAGATCATTTAGCTGACCTTATTATATTTTTTTACATCACCGCCACCTTGTTACTTAATTCAGCCCTGTGGCTAACCATCTTGGCAGGGGGTTGAAATGAACCTAATCCATACATTTATATCGGTGATGCTACCAACTATCGTGATTAATCTTGGCATATTGCTTTTGTTTCATATCCTTACACCACAAAAAATACCCTTAAAATTTTTAGAGAAATATTTCAGACTAAAAATTGTTGCTGGCGAGATCTGCCTACGCGATATTATCGCTACATTTCTTCTCATATATTGCTTATTCAGCATCGTAGTGTGGGGTATTTTCTGGGGACTTTTAATTTTTGTGGAAGCCATAACCTCATGAATTTCTGCCAAAAAATAGAAGATAAGGGCAATTATTGGCTTGGGCGTGTCTACAAATTTGGCAATCGTATACCTTTATTTGAGATTTATGCCCTTAAAAATTCACCCTCTGCCGAGGTTAAAGCCCGAGATATTCGCAAAATTTTAGATCAATATGTAAAAGCTCAATTACATAATTTTGAAATGCAAGCTAAAAAACAAGCTAAATTACAGGCAAAGTTAAATGCCAGATAGTGCCAAAATATGGCTATCTGCCGGTGAAATTGCAAAATTGCAAATCGCCACTCTGCCCAAAACCCGGCGGGCTATTGTCGATAAAGCCAAGCGTGATGGCTGGCAAAGCCAAATTCGCCGCGATCAGGGCGGGGGTGCCGAATATAAAATCCCTGCAATTTATAAAGGGGGGTGCGATGTCGCGCCGAGCGACACCCCCCTTAACCCCCCCGCCAATTATCATCTAAAGGGAAGAGTGCAGAATCAGGAGGGTGGTTCCGGCAAAGCCTTACCACCAGCTGATAGAGGTAGCAATATGGGCAACCCCTCGCCCACCATTGCTACCTTGCCTAAATCTATTGATCGCGGTATCGCGCGCGCCGATATTGCCAACGCTTTTAACGCTTATTTATTAGCGCATAAAATTGGTGTTATGGCAGGAATTGACGCTTTTGTAGATGATTTTAATTCGGGAAAAATTACAGGCGATTTTGCCTTTACTAATATTTCGCGTGCCAGTGTTTTACGGTGGCGCAAAGCCGTTAATATTGGCGATTTCAAAAGCCTTGCCGGCAAGTTTGGCAACCGCAAAGGCACTAGCATTATTGATGCAAATCGCGACCTACAAACCCAGATTATCGCGCATTTTACGCGCACTCGCTTGGCAGGCAAAACAATCCATCAATTATTATTGGCAAAGGGGTTTCAAGAAATTCCCTCAACGCGCCAAATTGCCAACTGGTTTAATGCTTGGGCACGTAAAAACCCCGCAGATGCGCTAAAATTACGCAACCCCGATAAAGCCCGCAGCAAATATGCGCTGTCTTTGGGCGAAATGTATGCCCACCTTACCCGCCCGAATGAATTATGGGAAATCGATGCTAGCCCCGCCGATGTGATCTGCGATGATGGCAGATATAATATTTATGTGATCGCCGATATGTATGCACGGCGATTATTGGTAGAAATTACAGATTCACCCAGCACCCACGGATCCTTACGGTTAATTCGGCGGGCAATTAACGAATGGGGCATGCCCGAACGCTTGCGCACCGATAATGGTAGCGATTTCACCAGCAAATGGTTTAAGCACGCTATGTTTAAAACCGGGATTAATATTGATTTAACCAACCCCTATTCACCCCATGAAAAGGGCGGAATCGAACGCGCTATCGGCACTATTAACGACACTTTTATGCGCCTGAACCCCGGTTATGCCGGGCATAATGTTACCGAAAAAACTGAAATTGAAAACAGGCAGAGCTTTGCCTATCGCAACGCCCGGGCGAATGGTGAAAAAATTGATCGGTTTAGCAAAGTAAAATTAACCCGCGATGAATTGGCGCGGCGCGCCAGCAATTGGGTGGCAGAGGATTATTATCAGGGATTCCACAAAGGGATTGGTTGCTCGCCCGCTGAAAGATTAGCCAATTATACCGGTGAGATTAAAACTTTGGAAGATCCCACGATTATGCATTATTTGTTTGCAAAATTAGCCGGTGGTGATGGCACCCGCGTTATTGGCAAAAAAGGTATTCGCGCGGATCGGCATTATTTTATAGCCCATGAGATAGATCTTTATATGGGACACACTGTACAAGTGGCGATGGATTTAGAAGATATGGGGCAAATCTACGTATCTGGGGTTGAAAATGGCGAATATTTATTCACCGCTTATAATGCCGAGCTTGAAGGTATTAACCGCATGGCGGTGGCACATATTGCCAAAGCCACCAAGCGCGCGCATAACAAAGAGATCAAGCGCGAAATCGCCCATGCCGCAAAACAGATTGATAATGACGATTTTTACAAAATTTTAGAAAATTTTAAACATGCCCAACGGCGTGAACATGCGATTAAGCATGGCTTTATTGAAGGCGAAATTCCGCCGAATAATTTGCATGTTTTGCCTAGAAAATCACAAAAAATCAGCAACCGGACAATTGCGCCAGAACTAGCATCTGAACAAAAATCAGCTGAAAATTCAACCGCTAATGTGGTGCAAATTGCGCCAACCCCTGCCACTTTGTTTCAACGATCTAAAGCTTTGGAAAAAACCATCGCAAATGGCGAGCTTATCAATATTGAGGATGCGCAATGGTTAAAAATTTATCAGCAATCGCCAAACTATAGATCTTTCAAAATGATGGAAGAGACTTTTGGTCAGGAGTATTTGTTGGAGACTCATGGATAAAATATTTGGCAAGAAATATACTTAAAAAAAACAGGGTACCAAGCTTGCACCTAGTACCCAAATTATTAGAAGGCGTATTATGACTGAAATTAACCCCACATTTTTAACAACACCCGAGGAGGTGCGAATGGCACCCTTGGGGAATATTACAATCTTTAATCAATTGATTGAAACGCTGAAAACGCGCCCATCGCATCTGCCAGGAATTGCCACTTTCCACGGCTTTAGCGGTTATGGCAAAACCTTTAGTGCAACTTGCGGGGCAAATCAATATGGTGCCGCCAACATCCATGTGGGTTGGAGCTGGACGCCTAAAGTTTTGTGCAAGCAAATTTTAGATGCCATAAATATCGATTTTCCAAAAAATGATACTTTGCACGAATTGGTGAAAAAAATTATCAAGGCTTTAAGCTATGAAAAGCGAATTTTAATAATTGATGAAGCTGATTATTTGGTGAATAGAAAGATGTGCGATCTCATTCGTGAGATCCATGATGGCGCAAAAACACCGATTATTTTGATTGGTGAAGAAAATCTGCCAAAAAATCTAAAAGAAAGCGAGCGTTTCCATAATAGGATTTTAAAATTTCAACCTGCCCAAGGGGTAACTGTAAAAGATTGCCAGGAATTAGCCAAATTATACTCGAAAGATATTGCAATTTGCCCAGAATTAATGAAACGCGTCCACGAAAAATCCACCGGGCAAGTACGCCGCGTAGTAACATCGATTGAACTTTTGCGGAATCATGCCAAAAATAATGGCTTAAATAAAGTTACTTTAACAGCTGATGGCAAATCACCCATCGATTTACAAGTAACCACCCCCTTAGCGCGTAAAAAAATAGAACTTGATATAAATGGCAATGTAAAAAAACCATCTGCCACCACTGTTGCGCTTGAAAAAGCGCGTTTAAAAGGGTAATTAAAATGGCTATCACCGAAAAAGGCTATCAAGCTATCTGGCAAGCAATACAAGAGGTAACGCAGGGTGG
Source organism: Alphaproteobacteria bacterium (assembly GCA_965206365.1). Lineage (GTDB taxonomy): Bacteria > Pseudomonadota > Alphaproteobacteria > JABAAW01 > JAHZMA01 > CBDBJL01. Next base: position 189,177 of record CBDBJL010000004.1, on the reverse strand, counting down.
TAAATTATTATTTACCATCCCCGATCTCAGTGCCATCACCCCCATTCGCAAGCGTAGCATTGACGAACATTTGCAAATATTTGCTAAAAATCGCAAAGTTAAACGCTTGGGCAAATTACCGAACCACCCCCATAAAGGGATGGTGATTTGGAAATTAACTGCGCCCAGTGCGAAAGCACCGCATCTTGATCAAAACGGCACGCCCATTGAAGAGAGCGCGCAAGCGGTAATTTGGCGGAGCTTGCGCATGTTAAATAATTGCACTGTTGATAAGCTTTTTAGCCTTATTAATATTGGGCGAAAAAAGAAGATTCCCCGCACCACAATGATGCGTTATTTGCGTGATCTAAAAACGGGCGAATATTTAAATTGCCCTGATAAAAATATTCAATTAATTAAAAATACGGGGGGCGACCCCCCCGAGATTAGAAGCGATGGCATGTTATTTGACCCCAACAATAACGACATGATCGCGGTGCGAACGAAAGGCAAAGCTAATGAATTGGCTTGAAATATTGCGCTCTGCGTGTAAGGGGAGTAGCCAAAATAAAGTGGCAAAAAAACTTGGCTATTCTAGCGCAACTATATCACTGGTGCTTGGGGGTCATTATAAGGGCGACCTAAATGCTGTTAAAAATCGCGTTCAAGAAATTTTAATGGATGGTGAAAATTATTGCCCCGTTTTGGGAAAAATCGGCATAGAGGCTTGTAACAAAAATCAAAAGCTACGTTTTAGCGTTGCCTCGCCGCAACGCGTTCAGCTTTTTAATGCTTGCAAAATCTGCCCAAATAGGGAGGACGCGTGATGGCTGATCCGCAACTTTTATTTAAAACCTTAACAAAATATGCCGATTTGATGGACCAGCTTGCACATGAAAATGGCTTTGTTTCAAAACAAGAAACTTTAGATATTGCCATGGATTTACGAAATTTAGCCTTGGTTGCCAAGGTGCAGGAAGAAACCTTCATGCAAATTTTAAACAAAATGCAGGATACTGCAAAATAACCCCAAATAACCTACTATTTAGAAAGTGAAAAATAATGGCTAAACCTAAAAAAACCAAAGCATTGGCGATTCCCGCGCCGCAATCAAAAGATGAGTGCATTGCGATGATCACTGAACTTGGCAATTGCCAACGCGAAGTTACACGTGAAGAAACTCACATGAATGATTTAATCGCCGCTGCGCGCGAAGAGAGTGCCGAGAAAACTACCCACGCCCGCGAACGCATGGCGCAATTAGAGTCAGCCATTCAGGCTTGGTGCGAAACCAACCGCCATGATTTAACCGGTGGCGGCAAAGTTAAACATGCCGATTTGATTGCCGGCATGGTTTACTGGCGGACCGCACCGCCAAGCGTTAGGGTAACTAATGCTGCCAAAGTTATCGCCGCTTTAAGGGGTGCAGGCTATATAGATTTTATCCGTAGCAAGCAAGAAATAGATAAAGATGCCATGCTGGCGAACCCTGAACGCGCCCGCGAAATTACAGGGGTTACGATTAAATCAGTTGGTGAGACTTTCGCCATCGAAGTAAAAGAAGATGCGTTGATTAATGGCTGATTATCTTAAAAAACCTGCGCCTGCTGCCATGCCTTATTCCATCGAAATTGAAGCCGCTTTGCTAGGCGCGCTTTTGCGCAATAATAAGGTTTTTGAAAAAATTGTTGATATCAGTCAGCCAAGCCATTTTTATCATGACGTTCATCGTATTATTTTCACGGAAATATCCAAATTAGTGACTGAAGGGCTAACTGCAAACGAAGATACATTGGCTTATTTGCTAAAAGAAATTCCACATCTTGATGCTGATTGGGATAATTATTTGCAGACTTTGGCGAATAATGTATTTTCAATGATCTCTGTTGGACAATATGCCAAAACGCTTGCCAGCCTTGCCTTAAAACGCGAATTAATTTTAATAAATCAACAATATGTTGAAATTGCACAATCTGGCGATGTTACTAAAACCGGCAATGAAATTCTTGAGGAACAAGAAACTGCTCTGTTCGAATTGGCGGAAAAAGGCGAAGATGGCGCGAAATTAATTAATATTAAAACCCATTTACATTCAGCAATTCAAAATATTAGCGCAGCAATTAAACGCGGAGGTGGTATTAGCGGCATTAGCACCGGATTTTATGATATTGATAAAATTTTGGGCGGGCTGCATAAAAGCGATTTGATTATTTTAGCTGCCCGCCCCAGCATGGGCAAAACCGCACTAGCGTTAAATATTGCCTATAATGTTGCTAGCAAATTTAAAAATATTGATAATGAAGAAATCGAAGGCGGACGCGTAGCCGTGTTTTCACTGGAAATGAGTGCCGAACAATTAACGGCACGAATTTTATCTGGCGCGTGTAAAATTGCCAGCGATGATATGCGCCGCGGCAATATCTCTGCGCGTGGATTTTCTACCCTGGCCAGAACCGCCGCCATTATCGACCAAATGCCCATTTTTATTGACCAAACACCCGCCATAAATGTGGCGATTATTAGGCAGCGGGCTAGGCGATTAATGCGCCGCCAAAGTTTAGATTTAATCGTTATCGATTATTTGCAATTAATGAAAGCGGGCGGCAAATATGATGGACGAGTAAATGAAATTACATCGATATCGCAAGGCTTAAAAGCCCTTGCTAAAGAATTAGATATTCCGGTTTTGGTATTATCGCAATTATCGCGCGCGGTAGAGCAACGCGACCCGCCGATCCCCCAACTTTCTGATTTGCGAGATTCTGGCGCAATTGAACAAGATGCCGATGTGGTGATGTTTTTGTATCGTGCTGAATATTATCTTGAACGCAAAACACCCGAACAACGCGATGTTGAAAGTGATGCAAAATTTGCGCTTAGGCAGGAAAAACATAATGAATTATTAATAAATTCAAAAAATAAAGCCGTTCTATCGGTGCAAAAACAACGCCACGGCGCAATTGGCGAAGTGGCGTTATATTTTGAGCCAAAATACACCCTTTTTGAAAATTTAGAGAAAAAATGATAGCTGAATTTCATTTGAAAAAATATCTTTTGGCGCGTGCAATCTCGCGAATTATTAATGAGCGGGAAGAAGATGATAAATGGCAACATGCCCTTGATGATACGGGTGTTAATATTGATTGCCCGAAATGGGCGAAAGCCAGAATCCAGCAACTAAATACAGGCAGGGAGCATTCTGTGCCCCCCGCCAAGCAACCCTTAGATAAGGATTTTTGCCAAGATTTAGCAGAAACTCTGAAATCGCGGGCGATTTATGGCGACCCTAACCAGCATTTTGCCGAAATTGCCAAGCTGTGGAGCGTGATTTTACGCGCAAAAATTAAGCCACAACAAGTGGCTTTATGTTTGGATGCGCTAAAAACAGCGCGTTTAATGAACAACCCCGCGCACAGCGATAGCTGGCTCGATAAAGCCGGCTATTCTGCTATCGGCGCAATATTGAAAGGAAATAATGATGGCTAAAACACCCGCAAAATCTCCAGCTTCCCCAGAAAAGCGCAAAGCCCTGGCTAAATTGCACATCGAAATTAACAATAATGGCATTGATGATGCCAGCAAGCGCGCACTGTACAAACGAATTACAAATACAAGTTCTGCCGGCAAAATGCAAATAGGGCAAATTTACAAGGTTATCGATGAGATTATTGGCAAGGGGGGAACAACCTCGACCCTACCAAACAATGAGGTTGTGAAAAAATTGCGCGCGCTTTGGATTTCTGCATATTGGTTAGGGGTGGTTGAAAACCGTAGCGATCATGCCATTCGCGCCTTTGTAAAGAGGCAAATTAAGGTTGACCATGAAAATTGGATGACCCCACAAGTGGCGTATAAAGCCATTGAGGCCTTAAAAGCAATGCTGGCGCGCGAGGGTAAAGTGCAATTCATTGACGATGAAAATCCACGAATTTACATCGTGCGGGCGCAATGGGAAAAATTGTTTTGGCAAGATAAAGTGAAGAGCAATGCCAGCCGGTTTGCACTCGATAATTGGTGTGACCGCAATGGTTACGGCATGAACCATAGATATTTAGATAATGAAACCCTCGATAAATTAATCGTCAGGTTTGGAAAGTGGTTGCGAAAGGATATTTAAATTGTGGATTTTTGTTCCCCAAAAATTTTATCAATATGTTCCGGGATCGGCGGACTCGAACTCGGAATTAAATTGGCAAAGCCAAACAGCCGCGTTATATGTTACGTGGAGAGGGAAACATATGCCTGCGAAATTTTGGCAAAACAAATGCAAGCAGGAAACTTGGATTGCGCGCCTATTTGAGCGGATATTGCCACCTTTGATTGCCAGCCATGGCGTGGAATCGTGGATTGCATTGCTGGCGGATACCCCTGCCAGCCATTCAGCGCAGCAGGTAGACGACTTGGCAAAAACGACCCCGCCTATTTGTGGAACGCAATCGCAAGAATTATCAGGGAAATTCAGCCAAAAATCTGCTTCTTTGAAAATGTCCGCCAACATTTATCTAATGGATTTTACGATGTCGCAAAAGATCTTCAATGTTTGGGTTACAAAGTTGCGGCTGGCTTGTTCAGCGCGGAGGAGCTTGGTGCGCCTCACAAAAGAGAGCGATTATTTATTATGGCGCACCATAAAAGCTACAGAGGCGATGGGGGGGTGCTAAGCGAGGAAACTTTCAAGAAGAGATTAGAAAGAAAAATGCCTGCCTCCTTGCGGGATCAAGTCGCACACATGTGGAATGGATGCCCCCTTTCGCGCCAAGACTCGACTCCCCAAAATGGCAAAAAGTTAGAGATGATTTTAAACCCTCAATTCACCGAATGGATGATGGGTTTGCCAACAGGGTGGACAGAATTAGAAGTTGCGGAAATTCCGTTATGCCATTGGCAAGCGCATATGCGTGGCTTACTCTTGAAAATTCATTGCAAGAATCTTGAGTATGAAACCGAAAATAACAACCAATTAATTTTAATTTAAGGATTTGAAAATGATACCCAAAGGATCCTACGCAATAATGGCGCAACGGCATGAAATTGGCGATGGCTTAGATGATTTTCCTACCCCGCCCTGGGCAACGCGCGCCCTGATTAAATATGTATTAAATAGCACTTTATCAAATAAAAGCGTGCTTGGCGGCAGGGGGTATATGGCGGAGACCTTAGCGGATTATTTTGAAAATGTCTATGCCGCCGACATTCACGATTACGGCTATGAAAAAGCTAATGTAAAAGATTTTTTAAGCGATGATTTTTATTGCCATCCGCCCCAATGGGTAATTACAAATCCCCCTTTTAACAAAGCTGAGGGTTTTATTTCAAAATCGTTAGGGCTTGCCACCGATGGCGTTGCCATGTTTTGTCGCGGTAATTTTACAGAATCTATAGGGCGATATAACCGTTTATTTTCTCAAACACCCCCCACAATCTTTGCCCCATTTGCCGAACGCGTACCTTTAGTAAAAGGGCGACTTGATAGCAAAATTAAAAGCGCAACAGCTTATGCGTGGTTTGTTTGGGAGAAAAATCCACAAAAAAATACCAGTCTTGTATGGATTCCCCCTTGTAGAAAATTGCTAGAAAAGGATAGCGATTATGAATAGAGAACAATATACCGATTACGAATTAAAAGAAGTGTCATTAGCATTGCGATTAAAACAATTAAGACTTAAAAAATCTATTTCTCTTCAAGATGTTGCGACTAGGGTAGGTGCATCCAAAACTCATATTTGGGATTTAGAGACTGGCAAAGCAAAAAATCCGTCACTTGACCTTCTCAAAAGATTGGCAGACTTTTTTCAAGTAGGAATAGCTGATTTGGTTGGTGAAAATCCTGATGCTTCTGATGAGGATTCTGGATTAGTTGCAATGTATCGTGATTTAAAAAAACTTTCTGATAATGATCAACAAACGATTAAAGTGTTAATTAATCAATTAAAAAATAATTATAAGAGGTAATAAATGGGTGAAATTAGCAAAATTGAATGGACTGACCGCACATGGAACCCAGTGAAAGGTTGCTTTAAGGTTTCGCCAGGTTGCAAAAATTGCTATGCAATTCGAATGGCAGAACGCCTGCAAGCCATGCAACACCCACTTTATATTGGCACTGTTAAACGTGAAGGTAAAGCCAATTGGACCGGAAAAGCCAGTTTTGATGAAAATTTGTTATCACAACCCCTAAAATGGCGTAAACCCGCGAAAATATTTGTTAATTCTATGTCGGATTTATTTTATGAAGCCGTCCCCGATAAATTTATTAAACAAGCATTTAATACGATGCTGAAAGCCGATTGGCATGAATTTCAAATTTTAACTAAACGCCCGGAACGCGCTAGAGAATTTTTGATGAAATATAATTATCAATTGCCTGCGCATATCTGGATCGGCGTAAGTGTTGAGAGCAACGCTTATATTGACAGGCTTGATGAATTACGACTTATGCCGGCAACCATCCGCTTTGTATCGTTTGAGCCCTTATTAGCTTCGGTATCTAAGGCTAATTTAACGGCGATTGATTGGGCAATTATAGGTGGCGAGAGCGGCCCTTCGGCACGAAATATGGATGATGAATGGATAGCTGAAATTGAAGCATTATGCCGAAAAACTGGCACAGCCTTCTTCTTTAAGCAATGGGGCGGTGTTAATAAGAAAAAAACAGGTCGTAAATGGCGCGGAAAAACTTGGGATGAATATCCCGAAAATGTTTAGGATTAATCAGAATTAAACTGCCACCTTAAGATGATTTCGACTGCCATGTTAGAAATCAAAACCCTAAAATATAGGGTTTAAAAGTTTTTTTTTAGTTTTCTAAATTTCGAGACTGCCATGTTGCAAAAGCAAAAAAATAAGCCACTTGAAGCACGTTTTATGGCAGTTTATGAATAATCTTAAACCAAGCCTTACAGCTTAGAAGCCTTGTTTATAAGCATTTATAGGTAATTATAGCAGTTTAATATCTATTCAGGAATCAACCTCATCGCACCATATCGTAGCACTTCGCAGATAGTCGCACATCACTGCCACCTTAAAGCATACCATCTTTCATTTAACAATGCAGTAAAAAAGAAATCTGAAGATTCTAAATATCCTAATATTTATAATATTGATAAGGTACGCGATATTGCCGCCTTGGTGGCGATGCGCTCGGCAATTTTAGAAGCAAAAAATCGGAATAATGATAATCCATGCGTAAAAAACATTGCTGATGTGAATAAGGCAATGATAAAAATTAACGAGGCAATAAGTTCAATTTCTACATTTTATAAAACTGCGAGTGAAAAAGCAGAAATAGCAGAAAAAGATAAAGCAGAATATAAAAAAATCTTAGAAACAACTAACAGCATTTTAAGTAAGTAAATATTTCATAAATATTATTTGTTATGTAAGCAAACTTATGCTAGTTTTGTATGAACAAAGCTAGCATCTTTTTAGAAAACGAGAATAATTTATGGCAAAATTAAAGGTAAAAAGCAAACACGCAAATTTGCTAATAAACATACTCATAACGGGTGTTCTTATGGGTGGAATCTTTTTTTTTGTTATAGCGCAAGCGGAAGAAATTGTAGATATTGAAGATCCTATAAGATATTATTTTGATGTGAAAACCGCTACCCTTGCTGATATTCAAGAATTACTGGCAATGGGCATTGATATTAATAGCAGAGATGAAAATGGTGAAACTTTATTACCTGGGGCTCTTCTTGCTGGAAGGAGTGAGATTGCGATTTTCTTAATTGAAGAGGGGGCAGATGTGAATATCAAAAGTTATTGGGAATATACGCCTTTGCATTGGGCTCGCGATGCTGAAATTGTTAAGCTGTTACTAAGTGCAGGGGCAGATGCGAATGCCCGTAATCGTATTAACGGAGAAACGCCTTTGCATAACACTGAAAATGCTGAAATCACCAAGCTTTTGCTAGATGCCGGGGCGGATGTAAATGCCCGTGATGATGATGGTGAAACCCCATTTTTTAAGGCTGTTCATGGAAAATACGTACACCAAATATACGATAGGGAAAAACATTATATTGAGTGTAGTGAAGGTGGCGGATGTAGTGAAGATGAACAATATGAGCCCACTAGTAATGTCACTTATGAAGAAACGATTGCTATGATTGATATTTTAATCGAATACGGCGCTGATGTGAAAGCAAAAAATAAGAAAGGCAATTTTGCCAATTTTGATTTCTTTGATAATTATCTGATCAAAATCGGCGTTCTCTCTAACTACTAAAGTTCTTGATGATGCGAATTTTCCCTCATACAAAGCTAGCATTTTTTTTAGAAAGGACCATGCTTTATGGCAAAGTTAAAGGTAATTAAAGGGATTTTAATTTTTGGCAAAGAAATCTCGATAAAACTTAAAGAAGAAAGTAGCATCAGACTTTTAAATAATGTCCTTAATCATACCGAAGAAACACTTAAAAAAATTAAAAAAGACTTAAATGCACAACATAAAGGGTCAAACATTAATTTTGATTAAGATTGTTGGTAATTTTAAATAGGGATTACAATTTTTATGAAGATACAGGGCAAAGATGGAATATAGATGGTTGAAAATTATATTCGGTATCTCTGCCCTTATCATGGTAGTTGCCCATGCCAATCAACAGCAATCAGATTATCATTTTCTGAAAACTGCCACGCTAAAACAGGTCAAGGATGCCCTTGCCTAAGGGTATGAATATAAGAACAGATCTTATGAAGGGGCATTTCTTACCGCTACATTATGCTGCTGAAAATCCTAACCCTGAAATTGCCAAATTTTTACTCTAACAAACTCCCAGTACAAATAGCTATTATGATGTTTATGCAAAACGATACCTCACTCCCGATCTTTTGGCCATCGCCATCAATGGAAAAAATATCCCGGTAATTGAATTATTGCTGGAAGCTGGCGCAGATATTAATATTATTGATGATGAAGACTACACCACTTTGCATCGAGCCGTAGAGAATCGTGATTTAGACAAAGTTAAATTATTGCTGGAATATGGTGCAGATCCTAATTTCTATACGTATTTATTCTCTTATGGCGAGAATTTTGACATTGTTGCAACACCTACCACTTTACTCACAAATCATTGCTACCCGTTATGATGCTCCAGATGAACATATTGTAGCAACGAATAAGATTATTAGCCCTATTTGAATTATTATTAGCCTATGGGGGCAGGTTGGATAATGTTATTTAATGAATATCTTTATGGAGGTTATGGTGGCGGTGGAAGCCAAATTTATGGTGAAAGAAATTATAAAAATGATGCGGTCTTCTTTATTGAAAAGATATTTTATTAATGCTGAATTGTATCCTAATAACGAAAATGGTTATCATTATGATGCTTGTAAGAAAATTGCGAAATATCTGTATAATATTGGCATTCTTACAAAAGAGAGTGATTATCAATTTTTGGCAACCGTAACTTTAGCACAAGTGAAACAGGCAGTTGCAGAAGGGTTAGAGCTTAATGACACCCGATACCCCGTTATATTTTGCCGCCCATAATTCTAATCCGGAAATTTTTGATTTCCTAGTAAAACATACGAAATATTCTGCAGCTGCTTCGTTTCGTCGTGCTCTTCAAGCCCATAATTTTCCGGTAATAGAATTTTTATTAACCGTGGGCAAGATATTAATAATGATGATTATGATAACTATAGTTTACTGCATCGGATGATCGAAGAGCCAACTCCAGAAAATTTAGCCACTACCAAAATATTGCTGGAATATGGTGCAGATCCTAATCTTTACCCTACCAGATTATCTGCCAATTATTACGATTTTTATTAATATACTTCTGCCTCACTGTTGGCTTGGCATTACCAGTATAAAGAGGATTCTAGCGGTGATATTTTGAATTCTTTTAAGCTTATGGTGCAATATGGCGCGGATGTTTATAATTTACCCGAAAAAATTACACGCGATTATGATCATGCCAAAGATGGGTTAGAGCGCAATAGTTCTGATTTTCTTGCTCTTTACTTTAATAGCTAGAAAATACCGAAAAGCAGAATTTTGATTTCTGCAAAGAAATCGCTCAATATCTCTATGATCAAGGGGTAAATCCCGCTCGTTAAACGCTATTTTTTTATAATCAAGGGTGGCCCAGCCGATGGCCACCCCCCTTAAAATCCCCCCGCATATTATTATTCAAGGGGGGGATGGTAATCTCAACAGATTCAAAACTAAGAGCAACATCATTTTGTAGAATACCACAAATCAAAACCGCTCCGCTACCACAAGCTGTTGTTGATCATTTTCCCAAAAGTAATATGGTTTGCTTAAGTAGTTTGATTTTTTTCAAGCATTGCTACGGAAGGTATCAAAATGAACAGTTGGCTCGTTATTATTGGGTGATATCCAGAATATACGAGCATGTTGGTATTTCATTTGATATGAAAGTTACATTAAGCGGTATGTATAGGTTTTTTGGGAGATGAAACACCAAAATACTGCATAAATAGTAAGATTTTGATTTGACAAGAAATTAACAATATTAGGACTATAATTACAACTAGTAAGTGTAAAAATTGGATAGATTTTTAAAAAAAGTGAAATATAGAAGCTGTATAAAATTTTTTTCGCAAGATATCATGTTTGCGAGATTTTATTTGAAATCACAGAAGCGATTAAAAAATTTAGTGCGTTTGATTTTTTTGAAAAACGGTTATTTGAAAATAAACTGAGGGGTTTTAGCAGGGAGATTCTGTTATGTGTAGGGGAAATGATAGAGTTTATTTTGTAGTGATTATAAATTTTACCCAGCTGGGTATCGTTTTTCAGTTGGAGATTAGCGTAGTTATCATGCGACTCACATGGGGTGATGGATATAATTTTGGGTTATAAATTTTATTGATCCAAACATTTTTCTCATAAGTTAATTGACATATCCTACTTTCTTCATTAGGGTGTCCTTTAAAGTGTGATTCGCCTTAGTACTGATTGTGATTGGCGGTGGGCATTTTGGTTACAGTAGTATCTTATTTATCGCTGTTTTATTTGGAAATTAGGAGTAAATATGACGGATATTGAAAGTTTTGTGGAGGCACCCGGGCGTGCCGATATGATTAAGCAGGTGCGAAAACAGATTGATTCTCTTGGTGTTGAATATTTATATTTACAGTTTGTTTCGATAACGGGTCGGATTTGTGGGAAGGGTATTCCCGCTGATCATTGGGAATCGATTGCACAAAAAGGTTTTCAACTAGTGTATGGGGCTACGGTGAATTTGTTTCAAAATCGCCATGATGAATATATTGGTTATGGCCCTGAGGCAGCTGAGCTGGTTGGAATTCCAGAGGCAGATAGTTTTTGCCAACTACCATGGGATAAGCGAGTTGCACGTGTATGGTGTACTTTATTTAGAAATCGCGAAGAGCGCCAGGATCCTGGCGCTTTTTTAACATCAGACGGACGTGGTAATTTGCGACGGTTGCATCAGCAGTTTCAAGATAAGCATGGCATGCATCTACGCTGTGGCACTGAACCAGAAATGATGTGGCTGAAACAAGATGAAAATGGCAATCCCAATGGTGGATTTTCGCGACCATATTGCTACCATATTGATCAATTTGAAAGTTTGCGTGAAGTTTATATGCAGGTAATTAAATATTCTCGTGCGATGGGCTTGGATATTATTCAAGGAGATCATGAGGATGCACCGGGTCAATTAGAATTAAATTGGACTTATGATGATTGTTTGCGTAATGCGGATAGATTATCGACTTATCGGCAAATTTGTGCACAGGTTGCGCGTGAATTTGGTTTAATTGCTTGCTTTATGACGAAACCCTTTATGGGTGTTTCCGCTAATGGTTGTCACCATAATATTTCCTTATGGAAGGGTGGTGAAGATAAAATTAAAATGCTCGGTCATAAATCAGGGGGTCTTCCAGCTAACGAAGCTGTTTTCACTTATTCTTCTGGTGGTGAAAATACTTTCATGCCATCGGGTGATGATCCGCAAATGCCGGGAATTATTGGTCAGCACGCTATTGGTGGCATTGTAAAGCATTTGGACGCTTTAACTGCGATTGGTTGTTCTACGGTCAATAGTTATCGTCGGTTGTGGGATACTGGATTTTGGGCACCAATCTTTAAAGATTGGGGTTTTCAAAATAGAACGACAGGTCTGCGTATTTCTGCACCGGGTCGTTTTGAGTTTCGTTCGGTGGATTCAATGGTAAATCCTTATTTGATGGGCACAACCATACTTGTGGCGGTGGATGATGGATTGGATAATAAGATTGATTGCGGTAAACCAGAAGAGCGTAATATTTATGCGGCGATGGAATCCGGTAAGGAAGTTCAAAAATTACCTATGACTTTAGGGGCAGCATTAGAAGCCCTTGCGAAAGATAAGGTGGTGCAATCGGGTATGCCTGGAGATATGTATCGTTTATTCCATGAATATAAAACAGACGAGTGGGAAAGATTTAACCATACCGTTACTGAATGGGATGTGGATACTTATCTTAATTGCCTTCCGTAAGATTTTAGAGTAATTAATTTTGAACAATGAATTGGAAAAGGAGTAATGGGGGATGTGTGGAATTGCTGGGTTGATTCATCGCGGTAAGGCTTCTGGTGTTGGGAATCAGATGACTTCGATGTTGCAATCTCTTAAGCATCGCGGGCCAGATTCTACTGGTTTTGCGGTTTATGGTAGTGATGGTTCTAACGACCAATATATCATGCGAATTAAGGTTGCAGAAAATGAAGATATTGCGAAAGGGCGTGGGATCGAAGATATTATTGATGCCCGCATTATAGAAATTGAAGAGCGGCTAAAAACTCATAAGGTGGTTGTAAAGTCTAAGCAACGCGTCACCTCTTGCGCGCTTCGCTATTTATTAACCTTTAAGGGTGATAATTATGCGATGGCAAAACATGTTGAGGAAATTGAAGGGGTGGAAATTCTTTCTTTTGGTAACGCACTTGAATTAATTAAAGATTTGGGTGATGCAGCTGTGGTAAGTGGGCTTTATGGCTTGGAAGATTTCCAAGGGACTCATGCGATTGGTCATACCAGAATGGCGACAGAGTCGGATGTAGATATTCGTTCGGCGCATCCTTATTGGGCATTTCCTTATAATGATATTGCGATTGTTCACAATGGACAAGTCACCAATTATTGGTTGAAGCGTCGTGAATTAGAGCGCGAGGGACATCGTTTTATGTCGAATTGTGATTCTGAATTATTGGCGGTTTATACGGCCCGCAACTTGTCTCAGGGTGAAACTTTGGAAGATAGTTTGCGTCGCTCGATAGAAGAAATTGATGGGGTGTTTACTTATTTGGTGGCAACTCATAATCAGCTAGGCATGGCAAAAGATAGTATGGCAGCGAAACCTTTGGTGTTATATGAGAGTGACGATTTGGTTGCGATGGCATCAGAAGAAGTTGCAATTCGTGCTATTTTACCAGAAGAAATTGATACTTGTGACCCTTATGATGAGGAGATACGTGTATGGCAAGCGTAAATGATGCTAAACTTGATGCAATGAGCCAGGAAGAACGGGTTCAAGCGTTGGGAATGATGAGCGAACAATTAACGGGTCGCTCGCTGTTTATTGAATTTAATCCAGATGAGGAAGAGAATTATCTTTATCCTTGGGCGGCAGATGTTGATTACAATAAACGCACTGAATTGGATACAACGGATCTATCAACCATAAAGGTTAATGGCAAAATTCGCGAATTAATGTCGCAAGGTTATGGAAGTATTGTCATTAAAAATCCACGTGGTAAGCATTCTTTGGGTGTGGGGATTCTTAGTCGACTTAACCTTACTTTTGAAGGTTCGCTAGGTTATTTTGGTGTTGGACTTATTGATGGTCCTAATGTGCGCATTAAGGGTCGTGTTGGTTGGTCGTGCGGTGAAAATATGATGTCTGGTACGATTTTGGTCGAAAAAAATGCTGGTTCTACTTTTGGTGCAGCCATTCGTGGTGGTGATCTGGTGTGTAGAGGTTCGGTTGGTTCGCGTACCGGTATTGACATGAAGGGTGGTACGATTATCGTTGGCGGTGATACTGGGGCACTTTCGGGTTTTATGATGCAACGTGGTAGAATGGTTGTATGTGGGAATGCGGGTAAGAATCTTGGTGATTCCATGTATGATGGAACAATTTATGTTGGCGGTGAAATTAAATCTTGTGGGGTTGATGCAGTGCCAGAAGAATTGACTAGTTCGGATCAAGCGTGGCTGGAGCGTAAATTAACGCAATATGATTTGTTGCCGAGTAAGGGTGTTAAGCATTTCACAAAAATTGTTGCCGGTAGGCAATTGTGGAATTACGATAATCTTGAGCCTAGTGAAAAGAAAATAATTTTGTAGAATGGATGGAAACGATATGAGCAAAGTTAAAAAAACCTTGAATAGAGATGTCAATCGATTGGGAAATTCTTTTGTTTTTCCACCTCATGTGATTGATGATATTCATATTAAAGCGGAATTGGGTCGCTATCGGATGCGGGGCTTTTCGTTGTTTAAGAAAATACCGCATTGGGATGATTTAACCTTTTTACCCGGCACACTTACTCGGTTTGTAATTGAGGGGTATCGGGAAAAATGCGAAACGAAAACGGTTATTGGTCCTCGGGCCAAGCACCCTTTGAAGTTAGATATTCCAGTTTATGTAACTGGAATGAGTTTCGGGGCACTTTCCTATGAGGCAAAAACAGCTTTGGCGCGTGGAGCCACGATGGCTGGTACGGCTACTTGTTCGGGTGAAGGTGGGATGATTCCTGATGAGAGACGGTATAGTTCAAAATGGTTTTACCAATGTATTCAATCGCGGTATGGTTTTAACCCACATCATTTAATGTTGGCAGATGGGTGTGAATTTTTCATCGGTCAAGGTTGCAAAGTAGGTTTGGGTGGCCATTTGATGGGGCAAAAGGTTACGGATCAGGTAGCTGAGATGCGGAGTTTGCCAGCTGGTATCGATCAGCGTTCTCCGGCTCGGCATCCTGATTGGTTGGGTCCGGATGATCTAGCATTGAAAATTCAAGAAATTCGCGAAGTTACAGATTGGCAAATTCCTATTCAGCTTAAATTAGGTGCGGCGCGCGTTTACGATGATGTTCGTATGGCAGTGAAATGCGATCCAGATAGTATCTATATTGATGGCATGGAAGGCAGTACTGGTGCTGGGCCACATTTGGCAACAGAGGATACGGGTGTTCCGGGGATGGCTGCAATTAGGCAGGCACGTAAAGCCATTGATGATCTTGGAAAAAGAGGCCAAGTTAGTTTGGTCTATGCTGGTGGAATTCGTAATGGTGCCGATGTGGCGAAGGCCATTGCGTTGGGAGCCGATGCGATTGCACTTGGGCATTCTATGATGATGGCACTTAATTGCAATAAGGATATTGATGAAGCGAATTTTCAAGAAGAAATGGGTGTAGAACCGGGCTATTGTTACCATTGCCATACTGGACGTTGTCCGGTGGGTGTGGCAACGCAAGATCCAGTACTTCGTAAACGGCTTAATCCTGATGAAGCGGCCGAACGGGTTTATAATTTCTTGCATACCCTTACCATTGAGGCGCAACTATTTGCCCGTGCTTGTGGAAAAACTAATTTACATTCCTTAGAACCAGAAGATTTGGCAGCTCTGACAATGGAAGCTTCGGCAATTGCAGGAGTTCCTTTGGCAGGAACAAATCACACGGTCGGGATCGAAGATTATCATCATCTGTAGAAGAGGAGATTAACAAATGGCTGGAAAAGAATATCGTGGCTCTGAGTTGAAAGGTGTGGATCAATTCCTGGAAGATAAGGAAGGCTTGGAGAGCGAACGTGAAAAAGAAATTGGCCAACATATTGGCTATCGTTATGATGTAAATTTGGTACCAGATTATGATTGTCTTACCCCTTTCTTAAAAAAATATTTGGAAGTGATGGGTTGGGTAGATCTAAATTGGCTAGAAGATATTCATATGGGGTATGAGGATGGCAATGCCGCAGTTTTTGACCGTAATATTAATGGTTGGGTGCGTGTGCCCGATACAATTTCATTGCCGGATAATCAGCAAGATCGTGATATGATTGCGCGGGAATTGTTGGTGAAATTTCAGATGTCGAAGAAACATCCTTTGGTAAAATTGCGTCATGCTTATATTAAGCGTTGAGCAGTTACGATATCATGGTTACGGAGTTTAATGTATGAAAGATGTTGTGTATGGTGAAAGGCTTAAAGAGTCGTTTTTACGTTGGCAATGTCGAGTGCGCCAAATATCTGTGCGTGAAAAAGATGGACGACCGAGCGATGGGATGATGCCAATTGTGACTTTAGACCCTAATAAGGCTTCTCAAGGCAGATCGCTCGGTCATATTATAACGATTTTAAATAAAACAGATGATTTTTCCAAATTACCTGAGCTCAGGCATATTGTTAGGCATACACATGATTTGATGCAACGACGCGATAAGGCCTTGAAATTTTTTAGTGAATATTATTATCAGCATATAGATGAATTTTCTGATCAGCTGACGGCAGTTTTCGCGCCTGAATCAGTAGGGGCTAGGCAAATTTTGGCGAGTCAAGCTTGTCGGCTTCATTTCAGTGCCTATACTCAGGAATATTCGCTTTGCTGTCAGGCAAAGCAGTTGCAGACAGATAGTTTTTTTTATCAGGCGAGCTGGTGGCATAATCATATGTTTAATCCGAATTTATCCAAAGATGTTGTCATAATTAGTTTTTGTCCTGATTGGGTTACTTCAACAACGAATCAGCCAATTATGCAGGATCTGGAAAATGTGTGACAATGGTCACAAATTTTTAAAGAATTTTTACAAAATATTGCGATTGCAAGTTTTGTGGAAATGGGGTAATAAACCATCAAAGGTTTTATACCCTGATTATTAACTTGGAGAATATATATTAAGTATTACGGTTTTGTTGTATGGTGGTTTTAATTTGAATTCACTGGATCATTGGAACTTAAGGTGTTAAATATATAGTTTCCTTAAACTTATAGTAGAAGTAGGAGCAATATCATGAGATATGTTAATACGTTGGTTAAGCTATTGGCAATGATGGGAATGTTGGTATTGTCAACATCTGCATTTGCGCGCGATAGTAAAGAGCCGATCATCATCCCAACTCACAATTGGTCTAGCCAAATTGTGATGTCACATGTTGTCGGACAAATATTTGAAAAAGCGGGTAATAATGTTGAATTTGTTTCGACTGATTCACAAGCTGTTTATGAATCAGTTCGTTTAGGTGATGTTACTTTAGAGCTTGAAGTGTGGGAAGGTGCGTTTGGTGCAGCTTTTAAAGAGGCTCTAAAAAAAGGTGGTCTGCATGATGCGGGCGATCATAATGCGGTAACGCGTGAAGATTGGTGGTATCCACTTTGGGTAAAAGAAAAACATTGCCCAGGATTACCTGATTGGAAAGCCTTGAACGAATGTTCCAGCAAATTCGCAACTCCTGAAACCGGTAAAAAAGGTCGTTTTCTAGGGGGTCCAGTGGATTGGTTGAAACATGACAAAGAACGGGTTGAAGGTTTGAATATGGACTTTGTGGTTGTTAATGCAGGTTCAGCTGCGGCTCTTTGGGCCGAGTTGGATGCAGCAAAAAAAGCTGACCGTCCTGTGGTTATTTTTAATTGGACACCCAATTTCGTTGAAGCCGTGTATCCTGGTGAATTTGTTGAATTTCCGAAACATTTTGAAGGATGTAAGGACGATGCTTCATTGGGAATCAATCCAGAGAAAACTTATGATTGTGGCAATCCAGCCGATGGTTATTTGAAAAAAGCTGCTTGGGATGGGATGAAAAAGAAATGGCCAAAAGCTTATAAGGTTCTGAAGAAAATTTCATTTACCAATCCACAAATTGCTGAAATGGCACGTTTAGTGGATGTGGATGAAATGGAGCCAGAAGATGCTGCAGCCGCATGGTTAAAAAAGAATGAAGCTACTTGGAAAAAATGGCTTTAGAAACTTAACCTAATCATTAATGCCACCTCATTTTTAAGGTGGGGTGGCATTAATATAAAAATAATATTTTGGTAGTAAAAATTACCTTAATCATCGAAAAATAAGAATGAAGGGGTGCTCGCTATGGTTAAAACATCATCTGAATCCTCAACAGCAGTTATTAACTGCCGGGGTATCTGGAAGCTTTATGGTGAAAATCCAGACCGATACATGCAGTCATGCGATGCGAATACTGATTTTCAGAGCATTCAAGATGATGGCTATATTGCTGCAGTGCATGATGTGTCATTAGATATTTTTGAGGGTGAAATTCTAGTCATTATGGGTTTGTCGGGCTCAGGGAAATCAACTTTGGTGCGTTGTTTATCGCGATTGATTGATATTACTTCAGGTACGATTATGGTAGAAGGGCAGGATTTAGGAGCTTTGAGTGAACAGGATCTGATTGAGTTGCGGCGTAGCAAAATGGGGATGGTGTTTCAGAATTTTGCTTTGTTACCGCATCGTAATGTGCTTGAAAACGTTTCCTTTCCACTTGAGATGCGTGGCCAAGACAAACATGATTGCTATGCCCGTGCCATTGAGATGGTTAAGTTGGTTGGGCTTGAGGGTAGAGAAAATTATTTTCCGCGGGAGTTGTCGGGTGGACAACAACAGCGGGTAGGGATTGCTCGTTCATTGGCTATCGAACCTGATATTTGGTTTTTAGATGAGCCTTTTTCCGCCTTAGACCCTTTAATTCGGCGTGATATGCAAGATGAATTTATCCGGTTGCAACAGATGCTTAAAAAAACGATTGTTTTTATTACGCATGATTTTGATGAGGCACTGCGTCTAGCGGATCGGATTGCGATTATGAAAGATGGTGCGATTCAACAAATTGACCTGCCAGCCAATCTATTACTGAACCCGATCAACGATTATGTTAAGCGTTTTACTGAGGAAGTTTATCAAGCACGAATCGTAACTGTTGGTGCTCTTATAGATAAAAAATTACAATGTACGGATAAGGAAGCTCCATTTAAGGCGACAGATCCTATTCATAATGTTTCTCATGATCTTATGAATGATATCCGTGAAATTATCCCAGTTTGTGATCATAAGAAGAAAATTATTGGTGCGGTTTCGCGGGAAAAAATGTTAGATATTTTATTAGGTTAAAGATTATGAAGGTACCATTTGATATAAAATCCAATACTCATCAGCAAAATGTTGCTTATGGGGTTATTGGTTTGGCTGTTGTGTTGGCTATATTTAAGATTATACTCCCCGACTTTTTAATACGCCCTTTAGATTGGATGGTGTTACCTTTTGCCGATTGGATTAACGGATTATTTTTCTTTATTAAGGATGATTTGGGTCTTGTCTATATCACACGTGACTTTGCTGCAGTGATTGAATGGTTGATCGATGTGGTTTCGAATTTGCTTTATGGTAAAAATCGCTGGCCAAGGTTCGATCAGATTCCCTGGACAGTGGTTGCTGCTTCGCTTTTTATCCTTGGTCACGCATTAAGGGGCTGGCGTTTGTCGCTTTTATCGGGTGGTACTTTTGTGTGGATTGCTCTTTTAGGGCAATGGAAATTGGCAATGGAAACCTTATCGGTGCTTGTAGTTGTGGTTCCATTTGGTGTATTTTTAGGGTTGATTGTTGGTATTTTGGCTTGGAGAAATCACAAATTTGAACGTATTCTCAATCCAATTTTGAATATTGCGCAATCACTACCCCATTTTGCTTATATGATTCCGGTAGTAGTATTTATTGGAGTGGGGCCGAAAGCCGGTGCAATTGTTACGATCATTTTTGCCACCCCACCCATGATCCGAATGGTTATTTTGGGTTTGAAAAAAGTTCCAGCAGAGTTGGTTGAAAATGGTCGGATGTGTGGAACCAATAAATGGCAGTTGTTACGCCATGTTTGGATCCCAAGTGCAAGAACTGAACTGATTATTGGTGTTAATCAGGTGATTATGCAATGTTTGGCGATGGTGGTGTTGGCAAGTTTCATTGGAATGCCAGGTTTGGGATATAAATTGTTACAATTGTTGCAAAGTTTAAAAATTGGGCGTTCGATTGAAATTGGGATCACGATTGTGTTGCTTGCGATTGTATTGGATCGGTGCTCAAAGGCTTGGGCTTACAAACAACCGATTCATTTTGCACGTGGTACGCCATGGCATCAACGAAATTTTTATTGGGTAATTTGGGTTTTGAGTGTTGCGATATTATTTATACTGGCACAATTTTGGGATTATGCTTATGAAATTAAACGGACTAGTGGTTTCACGATTTCAAAAGATCTAGACCTGGTGGTGGATTATATTGTTACTCAGCTGGGTCCGTTCACTTATGCTCTTCGGGGATTTTTAATCAAATTTGTCCTGATACCTTATCGAAATTTCTATCTTTGGTTACCTTTCACGACAGTATTGCTTTTTCTGGGCGGGATTGGTTGGTTAATTGGAGGTAGGCGTTCAGCCATTATTTGTTTTTTATTTTTCGCAGCGATTGCCGCCTCTGGTTGGTGGGATCGGGCAATGATTACGGCTTATATGGTGAGTATCGCAGTGTTTTTGGCGATGATTATGGGTTTGCCTTTGGGAATATGGGCGGCGCGGAAAGAAAAACGGGCAAAAATTGTTTTATTGATTTGCGATACTGCGCAAACCTTCCCTAGTTTTATTTATTTGATTCCTGTTATTATGCTATTTGGTGTTAATGATGTTGCAGCCATTGGCGCAGTGGTGGCGTTTGGCATGGCACCAATGACGCGCTATACGATTGAAGGGTTGCGTACTGTTCCTACCACTATGGTAGAAGTGGCGGATATGTCGGGGGCAAGCGGTTGGCAGAAATTAAAATTGGTACAAATGCCAATTGCCATTCCCACGATTATGGTCGGGTTGAATCAATGTATTTTATTTTCGCTTTTTATGGTGATTATTGCTGCTTTTATTGGTACGCAAGATTTAGGACAAGAAATGCAACGTGCGCTATCCTCTACCGATGTCGGAAAAGGGATGGTATTGGGATTATGTGTAGCCTTTATGGGGCTGATGGCGGATCATTTAATTTTGCTTTGGTCGGAAAAACGGAAACGATTATTGGGGATTGAGTGAAAGGATTGAGACTATGAATGGGTTTGATGTTCGATATTACAATAATGTGAAAAATGGAATATTCACACCTGCTATGCCGATTTTACCCCATGGGGTAGAACGTTATGTTGTTGCGCCGGGTTGCTCACGTACTGTAAAATTAGAAGCGGGAGATCAGGTAACTTTGATTAATTCTGATGGGGCGCAGATTGCCGAATTACTTGCTTTTGGTGAAGATGGTACCGTTGATTCTGGGTTGATCGGGGCTAAGAACAGTCGGGATGCCATTGGCTTGAAACAAATTTTGGCACAAAAAAATGATATGGCATCGATGCGATTAAAAACAGTTTTGCAACAATGCGGAATCGATGTGAATGGATTAAGTGCCTCGATTGCGTTCGATATGCAGAGTGTCGCTGAAGCTCAGGAAGAATATTATGCTCAGGCGACATGCTGGCTGATTGTTGTTGTGCCAGCCTATGATATGGCGGTTGATCAGCAGAATGTGGCCAGTGAAATTATTCTTTATATTACACGTAGTGCTCCCGGCGAAAAGGCTGATCGGTTACTACCACCCGAACCGCTTTATGATCCAATAATAGATGTTAATATTCAGCCTGGCAATGCCGTGACTTATGAAGTTGCAGCAGGTGATTATATTCAAATTTTGGATGTGCAAGGGCGCGAATGTTCTGATTTTCAGGCTTTTTCGAAAGCGGGTTTGGATCGGGGAGAGGTTTGTGAAATTGATCCCACCACAACGCGAAGCTTGATGGGAGCTTTGTATCCAACTCCTGGGATCTATTCGAAATATTATTCGTATCATCAGGTACCATTAATTGAGATTATTCAAGATACTTGTGGGCGACATGATACGTTTGGTTTGGCTTGTACTGCTCGTTATTATGAAGATATGGGTTATCCGGGGCATGTTAATTGTACCGATAATATAAATTTAAAATTGGCTCGCTACGATATTAAACCTCGCAAAGGCTGGGTAAGTATTAATTTTTTTTTTAATACTTTATTGGATAGTAGTCAGGCGATTGGTATGGATGATCCTTGGTCACGAGCCGGAGATTATGTGTTATTGCAAGCGATGAGTGATGTGGTTTGTGTTTCTACTGCTTGTCCGTGTGATATTGATCCAGCCAATGGTTGGGATCCAACCGATATTCAGGTGCGAACCTATCGTAAAGATAACCCGATTAGCCGGTCTATTGGTTGGCGGAAATCAGTGGAGAAAGAAATGATTGAAACTAAGGAAAGTGCTTTTCATAGTTGCTTTGCACGCTTTACGAAAAATTTTGGTGAATATAATGGTTATTGGCTTGCCAATAATATGTCAAATCATGGTGCAATTGCTGAATATTGGGCTTGTCGTGAAAAGGCTGTCGTGATGGATTTATCACCTTTGCGTAAATATGAAATTACAGGTCCTGATGCATTGCAATTAATGCAACTTTGTCTCACGCGTGATGTGCAGAAAATATCAGTGGGCGAGGTAGTTTATAGTGCGATCTGTTACGAACATGGTGGTATGATTGATGATGGTACGGTGTTTCGGTTGGGAGATAATAATTTTCGTTGGGTTGGTGGTACAGATGATAGTGGTTTATGGTTGCAACAACAAGCTAGCAAGCATAATTTGAATGTTTGGGTAAAATGTTCTACTGAACAATTATGTAATATTGCAGTACAAGGACCGAGATCTCGGGATATTTTACAAGAGTTATTTTGGAGCGCATCTACGCAATCGAATGTGAGTGAATTGGATTGGTTTCGGTTTTCTATTGCCCGATTGGGTAATGAACAAGGGGTTGCATGTATTGTTAGTCGTACGGGTTATTCGGGCGAATTGGGCTATGAGGTATTTTGTCATCCGCGTGATGCGGTTCAAATTTTTGATGCGATTTGGGCTAAAGGCGAGCCTTTGGGGATGTTGCCTGCAGGGTTGGAAGCGTTAGATATGTTGCGAATTGAGGCGGGATTAATTTTTGCTGGCTCTGAATTTAGTGATCAGACGGATCCATTTGAAGCTGGTATTGGTTTTACTGTGCCACTTAAATCTAAAAAGAGTGATTTTATTTCCCGTGAGGCGTTAACAAAGCGTAAAGCTTCTCCGCAGAAAAAATTGGTTGGGTTGAATATTGCAGGTAATTTGGTACCCGATGCAGGCAGTTGTTTACGGGTTGGGAAAGCTCAGGTTGGAGAGATTACGTCAGCTACCCGATCTCCAATCTTAGATAAGGTCATTGCTTTGGCGCGGGTGGATGTTACATATGCCAATCACGGTACGGAAATTGATGTTGGTCAGTTAGATGGCAAGCAAAAAAAACTTGCGGCAACGATTTGTCCATTTCCACATTTTGACCCGACGAAACAGAGGGTACGTGGCAATTATAGCGAAAATATTTAAGAGCAATATTCGTTAGGCATAAAAGCGGGTTTTTCTTGGGAATGAGATAAAAGGGGCGATCTCGACAGGACTCGAACCTGTTACCTCCAGATTAGGAATCTGGCGCTCTATCCTGATGAGCTACGAGACCTTCCAAAGCCTTAAAGCATAAGTGGTAATTTATCAAAAAATTACGGTTTTGCAAAGATTTTCTGATAGGCTATGTATGATTTTGCTCTTTCAGTGGATAGGTTTCCGATATTGCAAGGTCGGGTACTAGGATCGAGAATATTATTTGTGAGAGATGAGACAAATTGCGCCAAGAAAATTGTCGGACCAGTTCATAAATATCTGTAAAATTTAAGTATGGCATGCTACATACTGGGTTCAGTGCGAACAGATATTAAGAGCTAATGGCGGAGAGAGCGACTATCACATTGATAGTTGATATTCGATTATAAGCAAATAGCCCCCAAGCTTTGTTGATTGGCACGGGAATCGGACCCACGATTTTTATAATTTTAAAAAAATAAAATTTAGCGTTATACTAACATTGATAGCATTGCTATCGATATATTTTAACATTTAAAAGGATATAAACTATGAGCACCCCCCCTCCCCCTAATGGTCCTTCTACAACTGGAAAACCTTCTGGTGGTGGTAGAGGCAATAATCCCCCAAAAGGCCAATAGGGATTGTTTTAAGCGAATAGCTTAGATTTAATGCAGGGAAATATAAGCAATGTTTTATATTTCCTTTGCCATACAAGGTTTTAATAACAAGCTTATAGATTTATTCAGCACGGTTATATATTTAAGCTTTGTTCGATGATGATAATTTCGTCATCATTCAGCCCATAAAGCTGATAAACCAGCTGGTCGATTTGGATTTGAATTTGCCCAAGTGTGTCATCGCGGATTTTATCTGCGGGGTCGATGATTGAGGCTTGATTGGTTAAATCTTCAAGTTGGGTAACCATATTTTGATTATCTACAGTGATGTTAGGAATAGGGATATTTTTAAAAAATATCTTTTGTAATTCACGCGTGCCACCTTGCAATTTTGGGCAATTATTTCTAATTTAATATTGTGTGCAAGAAAAATTAAAATAAGCCGTTAAAAATTTCAAATACACATTGGGTTCAGTGCGAGCATATATTAGAACTAATGGCGGTGTATTGAACCCCTTTGAGTTCGAATCCTCTACACCTACCATAGTGTTGCAACAAATAATTGCCCTGAAAACAACGAAAAGCAAGTTTTATGTTGCAACACCTTATGCTGCTTTGATTTCTGCTCTTGGCATGACTTCAATCATCGTGGCAAAAGTACCGTACCAAACGTGGGTTCGAATCCCTGTTTGGGATTCATAGGAAACGCATTAAGCTGTAATTTCTGTGGTCTTCCAAATCTCTTGAGCTAAGGCGATCAGTAGCAATTGCCGACTTTCGACGTCCTCCGCATCCCATTTTTTAAACACGGACAGTTTTTCGTTTATACGGGAAATAGATGTGTTTTGGCCAACTTCAGCAAGAGCAGAAAGGCTTCTTGTTAGGTAATTGCCGCTCTTCGCATATTCAGAAACTTTACCTGCATAGAAGTCATTGCCAGCAACAATATTGATGGGCTTCTCCAGCAGAGTCAGATTGCCAAGGCGGTTTTTGTGTTCATCATAAATCAGCTCTGGATGCTTTTCCTGCCATGTGTTTCGCAGATCATTTTCAGGGTTGTTAGGCAGGATGTGCTCTATCTCTAATTTAAAATATGGGTCAAGACTTCCTCGTACCTTTTGTCCACTGAATGCCATATCCACATGCTGCGTTAAGCGTGCCAGCAAATAACGTGTGCGGTATTGCTGCATGGAGTGTAACGTCAAACGTTTCAATGCATCTTTAAGCTCTGGCGTCTTTTTGACCATGTTCTGAGCAAAACGTTCAGACACAAAATCATTGAGTTTTTGTCTCTGCTCTTCAGGATTTTCGAGTTGAGCAATATCTCGGACCTCATCAGCCCAAAGCGAGAAGCTGCGTTCAAGGTCTTTGGTTGGGGTCTTGGTGAAAATGTAGAAGAACAAGAAGTTTTCGAGCTGTGCCACAAATTGATCAAATAGTGGCTTTGGCAAATTCGCTGCCGCTAGCAGCAAGACGTAGTGCAGACTGAATGCGCCGCCTGTTAGTTTTTTAAGAGAGTCCATCGCCAAACTGGGTTTGCCGTCATTGCCAAGCCCATTACTGAAATCTATGTAGCGATTTACATTACGTGTGATCTGCCGAACAAATTCAAAGGGGTTTTCCTGATAGCCTGTAAGGGCTGCATTTTCCTTCTTAGAGAACCAATCATAAATCTCATCTTCGCGAACAATCGCATCGTTACGTTCGTTCCTGATGTCATAATTAGCCATGAGGAAGTAACGCAAGAAACGAAGTGGCTTTTCTTTGTTTTTTTCGAGCGGGCTGGTGATCTTTTTCCATTCATCTTTGAGCTGGGAGAACCGTTCTGGTGACACCTGAGTGAACAACAGATTCTTTAGAAGGTCCATGGGATTCAGACCAACGCCGCGCTCATTAATTGTTTCAAATATTTTTAATGCGCTGCTGACGTCCGTAGAGATTTGAATGAAAACCACGTTATTGGCCAGATGGCCCCAATATTTTTTCAGCGTGGCTTCGTCGTCATAGTTATTGGTCAAAAAGCGATAAATAACATCATAGGCGTTCAATATATTCTCAACAGACCCATAAATCTGAATGCCGGAACTTTGGATATTGGCACGAACGGCTTGCGGATCACCGTTGGCCTGAACGATCTTCTCTATAACCTCCCCAGCATTTTCGTATCTGGGTTCAAGTTTGAGATTGGTTTTAATGTCACCTTGTGCATCTGTATAGCTGGTGGCGGTTAATCCATTGATCATTTGCCCCTGCGGCATTCCACTGAAAAGAACTCTCAAGGCACATAAAATCAAAAAGGTTGTAGTTAGGCGTTGCTGCCCGTCTATAACATCATAATGGCCTTTTTCTCCATCTCGCGGGGACACGAGAATGGTACCGATAAAATATTCAGACGAACTGCTATCCATCTGCTCGTTTATATCTTCAAGCAGCTGCGTAATCTGCTTTTCTGTCCAGACATATTCGCGTTGATAGTCCGGCACGACATAAAAGCACTCCCTGAATGCTTCATCTATCGTAAATTTATTTTCCAATAATTGGTTAAAACCACCAGCTTTTAGCTGGTCAGCTTTAGCGTTATTTACATAAGGTTTCCTTCCATTTTAAGACCCAGCGTTGCGGTAAGGTCTTAAAATGGAAGGAAACCTTATGATCTATTCTACTGGAAGTCATAGCAGATATTATCACAGATACCATATCGTTTGGGTAACAAAATATCGTTACAAGGTGCTGCGTGGTGAAATGCGTGAGCGTATTCGGACATTGATACGACAAACGTGCAATGAATTGGGCGTACACATTGAAAAAGGCGTATTGTCTACCGACCATGTGCATATGTTTGTGTCAGTCCCGCCGCACGTCCCAATTTCAAAGGTGATGCAACGCGTAAAAGGGAGGTCCTCATACAAGATACAGCGGGAGTACCCCGAATTACGCAAACGCTATTGGGGGCAACGGTTCTGGGCTAGAGGCTATTTTTCAACGACGAGTGGAAATGTGACGGATGACGTTATTCGTCAGTATCTTGAATTACATTCAAAACGTGAACCTACCGACGAAAGTCGGTAGTTGTTCAGTTCTTATTTACTTGTAACAGATTCAGCATACTCATCCAGCCAGCAGAATGTGTTGACCAATCTCATCTGCTCCACAGTGCCGCATGGGATTTCCAGCAGTTTGGGATTGGCGACCACTAAGGCCAAACATTGTGCGCGTGAAACGGCAACATTCAGACGGTTTTTGCTGTAGAGGAACTCAATATTGCGCGGCAGGTCTTCGGCACTGGATGTCACCATGGAAATCAGCACAATGGGCGCTTCTTGGCCTTGAAACTTATCAACGGTTCCGACCTTAGCATTGTCCGGCAGGATGGAACGTAGGTAATTGACCTGCACATTGTATGGGGTGACCACCAGAATATCATCTTCGGTGATCGAGCGTGTGGTTCCATCACGGTCGATAAATTCTTGGCCAAGCAAGGCATCATATTTAGCTTTGATGATTTCGCCTTCCTCGATGCTTTTTTGTGAGCAGCCTTCATGCTCTGCCGGGATCATGACAATCCCCTCATTGGGCAGATCAACACCTTGCAGGTTCAAGCTGCGCTCAGCAGTGCTCTCATGGGCTGTCAGGCGGCCATCATAAAAGGCATCCGAGATAAACTGGCAGATAGTTGGGCGCATGCGGCGTGTCTGGCCAAGGAAAATACCCCGCTCAGCCGGGATGGTGGAATGATCGCCCAGCAAGAATTCCAGCACTGATAATCCGGCTTCACCCGGGTGAGTGCCTTGTATGGGCTGGCCCAATTGCATCTGGTCAGCGACCAGAATAAGGTTCTTGGTTGCCGTGGCCATCGCCACCACATTGGCCGTGGCGACTTGTCCGGCCTCATCAATGAACAGATAATCAAGCTGACCATCAAAGTGTGGGCTGGCAAATGTCCATGCGGTACCCGCAAACAGATCAGCGCCAAGGCTCATATTGTCGGTCTTGGTTTCTGAGCGGATGAATCGCCCATCGAAGATGGTTTCATCATTCCCGCCACTGGCTTTTTTAATGCCATGGAAGTTCACGCCTTTTTCAGCGGCAACGCTTTCCACTTTTTCGAGCAAGTTATGAATGGCTTTGTGCGAGTTGGAGGTTACACCGATTTTCTTGCCCCGCTTGATCAAGTCCACAATGATATGACTGCTGGTGTAGGTTTTACCCGCGCCCGGCGGGCCTTGGATGAAGAGATAGCTGTTATCTAACGCAGCAATGGCTTCCAGCGCATCGCTTTGCAGATCATCAGAGGTGATGACCGCTTCACCTGATTGTTTGCCCTGTATGCGCGGAACATTGCGTGCCAGCAATTCGGTCGCGGCGTGAGTACCTTCCGGCACTTCCAACACATGATCGGCATAGCGGTAAATGGCTGAGCGGATGATCTTGCTGTCAATCGGCCCCGGTGGGCCAATGGAGAGGCTTTCCGGCAATGGCTCTTTGTTGGCCCCGCGCTTGATTTTGACGATGCAGGCATCTTCATCAATCTCGACAATCGTGCCTACATTTTCCATGACGGCAATATCAACGGCCTGTGCGCCAACCTTCAGCTTGTATTCCTGCGATGGGAAGCGGTAGCTGTAAATCAGGGAGCGTTTTTCAGGTTCTGGGCTGCCCACCTGCTGCAAGCCTCCGAGGCACTCCGTATCGTCAATTAGTTCATCTTCAAACTTGTTCTGCCGTTCAAAGCTGCTCCACCATTGTGGTTTGGCTTCACGGTTATGAAACTCCAGCAGATGGGATAGCCGCTCATTGATCGGCGGTGGATTATCCTCGGTCACACCAAGACGGGTTTGGTAATCCTCATATTCGATTTCCCAGTCCTTGCGTTGTAGCTCTTCTTCCTCAGCATATTCAGGCAAGCCCTTAAACCAAGGGGCATCTTCCGGCTTAAGCGTGAGAAGCCAATCGCGCAGCAAATGCGTGGAAACGCAGTCCACCTCGTTATAATCAGAAATTTCCTGTAGCAATTCATCCGCGCCCGTTTCGCGCCATTCGTTATAGACGATGATGCTATCAGCAGCAGTCGCCACAGCGTTGGCTCGCTTATCCATATAGAATGTTTCCATGTTCTTGATGGAATAGCCGGGCTCAGAGGTGCGGATGCTTTCACGTACCACCAGATACAGATCAATGAATTTTTGATTGCGGAGCAGATTATCCAGCTGCTCCTCACACACAGCATAACGGCAGGCCAAGCGTTTCAGGGCTGTGGTTTCATAATGGTTGTAATGATAGATATGGGCATGCGGGTGTTCAGCCAGATGATCGGTTAAAAAACCCATGAAGCGCTTAAAGGTTTCTTTCTCTTCTTCATGATCATGCGCCCAGAACGGAAGGAATAGCTCCTTACCATCTTTGAAGTGACTACTCCTCGCCCTAAAGGACGAGGCTTCTTGTTTCTCAGGCTGCAACTGGCAGTGTGCCAGAATTACGCGAGCCTCCACAAGCAGAGACGGATAGCCCTTCCGCCTTTAGTTTCAGGATACCTTGTTGCCGAATATTGATGGCAGCGTTAATATCGCGGTCATGCTCTTGGTCGCAGGTCTGGCACGTCCATTGCCGCACCGACAGCGGCATAGCATCAACCTTAGTGCCGCAATCAGAACAGGTCTTACTGGATGCAAACCACTGGTCAATTTGCACGAGGTGCTTACCTGACCAAGCTGTTTTGTAGGTCAGCTTTCGGAGCAATTCGCCCCATGCCGCGTCAGCGATATGTTTGGCAAGCTTCCTATTCTTGAGCATGTTTTTGACTTTCAACGTCTCCACGCAGATTGCTTGATTTTCGTCAACCAGTCGTTTTGACAATTTATGTTGAAAGTCATTGCGCGTGTTGGCAGTTCTTTCGTGAGCCTTGGCAACAAGTACACGCGCCTTGTTGCGGTTTGCCGACCCTTTCTTCTTTCGTGACAGTGTTTTTTGCTTGCGGCGCAAATTGGCCGCCGCACGTTTCAAAATACGGGGGTTCTTTTGTTTTTCACCCGTGCTGGCAATCGCTAAATGCGTTATGCCCAAATCAATACCCGTCACCGCGTCCGCTTCAATCGTTTTTAAGAGGGCTGGAACCTCCAGCCCATCATCACACAAGATTGACGCATAGTACTTACCTGTTTGAGTGCGCGAGATGGTGACGGTCTTAATCTTACCTACAATCTCACGGTGCAGAACTGCTTTGACCGTGCCGACTTTGGGCAAGTACAGACTGACACCATTTACAATTTTGACCCGTTGCGGGTAGGACATGGCTTGTTTGCCGTGTTTGCTCTTAAAGCGGGGATAGCGGCCCTGTTTTCTAAAAAATCGCTTAAAGGCATCATCCAAATGCATCACCGATTGTTGCAAGGCTTGGCTATCGGCTTCCTTTAGCCAGCCTGTTTCTTCCGTGGCTTTCAGTTCAACGAGCTTGTCCAAGGTCTGGCGCTTGCTGATGCTTTCGCCGCGCTCTTTCCAAGCGGAGCTACGCCAGCCCAAAGTAAAATTATACGCCCACCGCATCGCGCCAAATTGAAAGGCAAACGCCTTCCTCTGGTCAACAGTGGGATACAATCGGACTTTGGTTGCCTTTAGCATATCTCGACTCTACCATTGGTCTATGGACAACTCAAATGAATATCGCACAGGCAGACATTGTGTTTTTGCGCTACACGTACACTTGGTATTTATTACCAAATACCGCAGAGATGTGCTGTCAGAACTGGCTATACAGGACTTGCGGCACATCTTTGCCAAGGTCTGCAACGACTTTGAGGCGCAACTCGTCGAGTGTGACGGGGAAGACGACCATGTGCATCTGCTTATCAATTATCCGCCCAAAATATCCCTCTCTAAGCTGGTCAACAGTCTCAAGGGTGTATCCAGTCGCCGTTTGCGAAGCTTTCGCCCTGAAATTACGGGTAGGTATCGCAAAGGTGTCCTTTGGTCGCCGTCTTATTTTGCCGCTTCATGTGGTGGTGCGCCGCTCGATATTATCCGCAAATATGTCGAAACGCAGCGAGCCAACAAAAAACCGCGCTAGCGCGGTTGCGCCTTATATCCCCGCCCTGAAGGACGAGGTTTTACGGCGCGTTCCGATAATAGACCCCAAACAAATATTCCAAACCATTTGGGTAAAGCGGATCGCCCTCCATATCAAAGAACAGATCACCATCATCAGGCACTGGCATACGGGTAAAGCCTTTGCCCGGCGGGAACGGAATGATCTCGCATTTATTTTCACCCGTGGTGGCTTTGTGATGTTGCAGGACGGCTTGTGAACGCAGGCGTAAAAACACATCACGGCTCAAATCAGGAATTTTGGTGTCAGGCGCTGTGGCAGCAAGCTCCGCAACGGTGCAGATGCCAGCTTTCCGCAGCTTATCCATCTGTGAGCGTTGGATGTTGGCCACAAGGCTTAAATGATCATCTTGTTCCCACTGCGCTTTGCAGCCCTCGCGCCATGGACAGAAATTACAATGACCGCAAGGCTCAGGATATGAGTCTGCTGGCATGCTTTTCAGATAGGTTTCAAAGCGGCCTTTAGCGCGGGTGTAGTAATAGAAAAAGTCTGCCACGCGGAAGCTGTGTTTTTCATGATCGCCCAGAAACAAATGCATATCAGCTGGGCGCAATCCCTGAAGGTAAGTCAGCAGCTCAGAATAGACACAAAGCTGCATGATATGCTTGGGCTCAGCTGTTTGTGCCAGTTTGGTATCCAGCACCTCATAGCTGAAATCACCCAAGTCGGACGGCGTAGTGCACTTAATCAGAAAATCGGCATCTCCTCGCCATGGCGGGGCAAAGAATACGGCCTGATAAATGACATCCGCACCGGACTGCATGGCCTCTAATGTGAGCTGGGCGCGGTCTTGCAAATTGCGGTCTTTGGGGATTTCAACGACGGACTTACCTTCGTCTTTGAGTTGTTGGAGATACGCCGCCTCATGCTCCAAGCCTTTTTGCTGCAATAGTTGGCCTGTGGTGCTGGCCTCGGCCTTATCCATGCTCTCACTCAGCGCCTTCACATCAAGGAAGCTCGCATGGTGACACCCTAAAAAGGTGACCAAGTCCGATGGTGAGTAGAGAATCTTATCGTTACCGTATTGCTGCATAACCCTGTCTTATAATTTGATTTCCTCGATAACTTACTTGATTGTTCACTCAATTTCCACTATTTTCAATCCTATGATACCTCAAGGGACAAAAAAATATGACTAATGATGACATTATGACCGTGAAGGAACTCGCCGATTACCTCAAGATTGCTGAGAAGACGGCCTATCGATTTGCATCTGAGGGCAAGGTTCCGGGCTTCAAAGTGGGAAGCGCGTGGCGGTTTCGCAAAAGCGAGGTAGACCGCTGGATCAGTGAGCAAGAACAAAAAGGCGAGGACAAAAACGATGGCAATTAAAAAATCAGCGTTATACAGCTCACTCTGGAAAAGTTGCGACGAACTGCGTGGCGGGATGGATGCCTCACAGTACAAAGACTATGTACTGACATTGCTCTTCGTAAAATATGTGTCTGACAAATACGCAGGCAAGCCAAACTCATTGATTGAAATTCCAGAAGGCGGTGGCTTCGCTGATTTGGTTGCCCTCAAAGGCGATAAAGAGATCGGTGATAAAATTAACAAAGCCATCGGCAAACTTGCCGAAGCCAATGGTCTCAAGGGTGTGATTGATGTTGCCGATTTCAATGACGAAGACAAACTTGGCAAAGGTAAGGAAATGCAGGACCGGCTGTCAAAGCTGGTATCGATTTTTAATGATCTGGATTTCCGTAGCAATCGCGCAGAAGGCGACGACCTCCTCGGGGATGCCTATGAATATCTGATGCGCCACTTCGCAACGGAAAGCGGTAAAAGCAAAGGGCAGTTTTATACGCCTGCCGAAGTTTCCCGTATCATGGCCAAAGTCATCGGCATCGGTAAAGAAACGCGCCAAGACCAAACAGTTTACGACCCCACATGTGGCTCTGGCTCATTGTTGTTGAAAGCAGCTGATGAATCGCCAAGTGGTATGTCTATTTACGGTCAGGAAAAAGATGTTGCCACTACCGCGCTGGCAAAAATGAACATGATCTTGCATGACAACCCGACCGCTGAAATTGAAGCGGGTGGGAGCAGCACTCTATCTGCCCCAGCATTTGCACCATCTGCATCTGAGCTGAAAACATTTGATTTTGTGGTCGCCAACCCTCCATTCTCAACCAAATCATGGCAAAACGGTTTTGCCAAGGACGAGAAGAAAAAGACCATCACCGACTTATATGGCCGTTTTGATTATGGCGTGCCCCCATCGAAGAATGGCGATTATGCCTTTTTGCTGCACATTGTCCGTTCGTTGAAAAGCACTGGTAAAGGCGCTGTCATTCTTCCACACGGCGTATTGTTCCGTGGGAACGCGGAAGCCACCATCCGTAAAGAAGTGGTGAAGCGTGGTTATATCAAAGGTGTGATAGGCCTGCCCGCAAACTTGTTTTACGGCACAGGCATTCCAGCCTGTATTATTGTGCTAGACAAAGAACATGCCGCGTCCCGCAAAGGCATCTTTATGATTGATGCGAGTAAGGGCTTTATCAAAGATGGTAATAAGAACCGCCTTCGCTCCCAAGACATTCACAAAATTGTTGATGTTTTCAATAAGGGGTTAGAAATCGAAGGCTTCTCCCGCTTGGTACCTGTCTCCGAAATATCAGATCCGAAAAATGACTATAACCTTAATCTGCCGCGCTATATTGATAGCGGTGATGAAGCGGACATCCATGATCTAACAGCGCATTTAAAGGGTGGCATTCCAAAACGTGATGTTGATGAACTCCAGCGTTACTGGAATGTATTTACAGCAACCCGCGAAGCACTCTTCAAACAAAATGGCAGCCCAGATTATCTCATTGCCCGCGTGCCAAGCGATCAAGTCAAATCCACCATACTGGATTCAGCTGAATATCAGGCATATGCCAAAAAGGCCGAAGAAACCCTGACAGGTTGGAAAGATAAGTACGAGCCATATCTAAAATCACTCGAACAAGACTGCAAGCCAAAGGATGTGATCTGGGAAATTTCAGAGGACTTGCTTTCCACTTTCTCAAATATTCCACTGATCGATAAATACGATGTGTACCAGCATTTAATGAATTACTGGTCTGAGGTCATGCAGGATGATGTTTATCAAATCTCCGGTGAAGGTTGGAAAGACGCAGCGCAAATACGCTTGATCATTGATGAAAAAGACAAGGACAAAAAAGTCAAAGAAACACCAGACATCGTTGTCGGCACAGGCAAAAAGGCTCAAAAATTCAAAGCTGAGCTGATCCCACCTGCCTTAATTGTGCAGCGCTATTTTGCGGATGAGAAGCAGGCCATTGATGGGCTTGAAGCACAGCGTGAGACCGTTGCAGGGGAAATTGAAGAGCTGACCGAAGAGCACAGTGGCGAAGAAGGTCTGCTGGAAGATGCGAAAAATGATAAAGGCAAGCTTACGAAAACCAGCCTCAAGGATCGTATGAAAGAAATTAAAGGCGATGAAGACCTTGAGGATGAAATGGTCGTCCTGAAACAAGCGCAGAAACTGCTGGATCAAGAAAGTGCGCTGGCCTCGAAGATAAAGGTGCAGCAGCTCGAACTCGATAAGAAAACCGTATCGCATTACGCCAAACTTGATGTTGACGAGATTAAGGAATTGGTTGTCATCGACAAATGGTTTGACCGCCTTAGTGCAGATGTAGCGGCAGAGGTGGAACGTGTAACGCAAGTTTTGGCGAACCGCGTGAAAGAGCTTGAAGAACGCTATGCCCACCCCATGCCGGAACTGACCAAGCAGGTTTCAGATTACTCCGACCGCGTGGAAGAGCATTTGAAAAAGATGGGGTTAAGCTGGTGATGGCAGATATGAAGGCAGGATATAAACAAACAGACATCGGCGTTATCCCAGAGGATTGGGATGAAGCTCTAATTGGTGATCTTTTTGAGTTTAAGAATGGTTTAAATAAAGCCAAAGAATTCTTTGGTTACGGAACGCCTATTGTTAACTATATGGACGTTTTTAATTTTTCAGGCTTGAGGCTCAATAATCTTCAGGGAAAAGTTGATGTAACGTTTCAAGAAAAGCAAAACTTTTCGGTCAAAAAAGGAGATGTTTTTTTTACACGGACATCTGAAACTGTTGAAGATATTGGTGTTGCATCTGTGATGTTGGACGATTGCAATGAAACAGTATTTAGTGGCTTTGTATTGCGTGGTCGCCCCAAATCCAAGTCAATTGAAGAGGATTATTGCAAATACTGTTTTTCCTCTGATGAAGTAAGAAAACAGATAACTTCCAAAAGTACCTATACAACTAGGGCGTTAACAAATGGACGGCTGCTTTCATCCATAGTATTGCCTCTTCCCAAGCCTGAAGAGCAAAAGCAGATTGCGGCAGCACTGTCAGATGTGGATGGACTGATTAAAAGCCTTGAGAAGCTGATCGTCAAAAAACACGACATGAAAACCGCCGCCATGCAAGAGCTCCTTACAGGCAAAAAACGCCTTCCGGGGTTTGATGAAGAATGGAAAGAGTTTCAATTAGGTGAATTTGGCAGTTGTTTGCGCGGTGTGAGTTACAGTGGAGCGACAGATCTATTTGCATCTGACAATAATGACGCAGCCATACTTATTGCGGTCTAACAATATTAAATTTGCAAGAGTAAACTTTTCAGATGTTCAGTTTGTAAAGAGGGGATGTGTATCAACCGAGCAATATTTAAATGAAAATGACATTGTCATATGTATGGCAAATGGAAGTAAAAAATTAATTGGAAAATCCGCTATTTTTTCTGACAACAAGAGCAATAAATTTACATTTGGCGCTTTTATGGGGTGCTTTCGCACCGACCTTAAAAAATCCATTCCAAAATTTATTTTTTATCTTCTCAATTCAGATTATTGCAGAAAACAAATTGATGTCCTTTTAGCTGGTTCCAGCATTAATAATTTGACACCAAAATCAGTTGAATCAATGGAATTCAAGTTTCCTGATAAAGATGAGCAAACCGCGATTTCTAATATCTTGTCTGACATGGATGCTGAAATTGACGCGCTTGAGCAGCGCCTTGCCAAGGCCCTCAGCCTCAAGACAGGCATGATGCAGGAGCTTTTGACAGGCAAAACACGATTAACCAAAACCGACAAAAAGCAGGAGGCGGCATGAAAAAAGAGCTCATTACCACACTAACAGATAATTTTGAGCTTCATGCCCAGCAAACTGAGGGTGAAGTGGAATACTGGCTTGCCCGTGATTTGCAGCATCTTCTGGGATATGACCAGTGGCGAAACTTTGCTCAGGTGATCTCGAAGGCCAAAGTGGCCTGTGAGGTCAGCGGGCATGAGGTCTCTGACCATTTTGCTGACGTCGGCAAAATGGTCGATCTTGGTTCCGGCGGTAAGCGAGAGATAGATGATGTTATGCTTACCCGTTACGCTTGCTATCTCATTGCTCAGAACGGCGACCCAAGAAAAGAACAGATAGCCTTTGCTCAGACCTATTTTGCCATGCAAACCCGCAGGGCTGAGCTGATTGAGCAGCGCATTCTGGAACAAGAGCGTCTTTCTGCGCGCAAAAAGCTGACCCAAACAGAAAAAGAGCTATCAGAGGTGATATACGAGCAAACAGGTCAAGATCGCAATTTCGGTATTATTCGCAGCAAGGGGGACCAAGCGTTGTGTGGCAAAAGCACCCAGCAGATGAAGGCGCAGTGGAAAGTGCCTAATAGTCGCCCACTGGCCGATTTTGCGTCAACCATTATCCTAAAAGCGAAAGACTTTGCGACGGAAATTACCATCCATAACGCCCGTGAAAATAATATGAGTACCGAAGCACAGATATCCGGTGAGCATGTCACCAATAATCAGGCTGTTCGTAAGACTTTGATTGAACGTGGTATCCGGCCAGAATCCTTACCACCTGCAGAAGATATCAAGAAGCTTGAGCGTCGTATTGCCTCGCAGGAGAAGAAAGCACTTAAATCACCAGACAGTTTGGACAGTAATGATGAGTAAAGTTGGAGCCATAGAGCGCGTTACGCAAAACCGCATCGTTAAGTTGTTCAAAGATCAACTTGGGTATGATTATCTTGGGGATCGGAAGGACCGCGAGAATAAGAACATAGAGCCAAGCCTGTTAAAGGCATTTCTGCAAAAGCAAGGCTACAGCGACAAACTCATTGAACGTGCTTTACATGAGTTAGATCAGGCTGCAGCACTGGGCGATGGGCGTAGCCTCTATGACGCCAACAAAGACGTTTACCGTCTGCTGCGTTATGGCATCAAGGTTAAGGAAGGCGCTGGCGAGCAAAATCAAACTGTTTGGCTTATCAACTGGACTGAACCAGAAAAGAATGATTTTGCAATTGCTGAGGAAGTCACCGTCAAAGGTAACAACACCAAACGTCCGGATGTAGTGCTGTATCTTAACGGTATAGCCATTGGTGTGGTTGAGCTAAAACGCTCCATCATTGGCCTTACTGAAGGCATTCGCCAGAATCTGCTTAATCAGCGAAAAGACTTCATCCGTCCATTCTTCACCACCATGCAATTAGTGATGGCTGGAAATGATACGCAAGGCTTGCGGTACGGCACCATTGAGACCAGCGAGAAGTATTATCTGGAATGGAAAGAAGACGGTGGCATTGGTGACTATAAACTGGATCGGCACCTCTCAATTATGTGCGAGAAACATCGTTTACTTGAGCTAATACATGACTTCATCGTTTTTGATGCAGGTGTAAAAAAGACTTGCCGCCAGAACCAATATTTTGGGATCAAGGAAGCGCAGGATCATATTCGCCGTCGCCAGGGCGGGATCATCTGGCATACGCAAGGTTCGGGCAAAAGCCTGACCATGGTGTGGCTCACAAAATGGATACGTGAGAACGTGAAGGACTCTCGCGTTCTAATTATCACCGATCGTACCGAACTGGACGAACAAATAGAGAAAGTTTATCGCGGTGTCGATGAGGATATTTATCGCACCACCAGTGGCTCTGATCTTGTTCATACGCTGAATGGAACCGATCAGTGGCTGATGTGTTCGCTTGTCCATAAATTTGGCGGCTCAGATAATGATGAATTGTCTGATGAAGATGTCGACAAGTTCTTGGCTGAAATTCAGAAGAATATGATGTCCAACTTTGAGGCAAAGGGTGACATCTATGTGTTTGTAGATGAATGTCACCGTACGCAGTCCGGCAAGCTACATACGGCCATGAAGAAGATCTTGCCGAATGCCTTATTTATCGGTTTTACAGGTACACCTTTGCTCAAGGATGATAAGCAAACCAGCCTCGAAGTTTTCGGGCCTTACATTCATACATACAAATTTGATGAGGCCGTTAAGGACGGCGTTGTACTCGACTTGCGCTATGAGGCGCGTGACATTGACCAGAACATTACCTCTCAGGACAAAATTGATCTGTGGTTTGAGGCAAAGACAAAAGGTCTCAATGATTTCGCCCGGGCACAATTGAAAAAGAAATGGGGAACCATGCAAAAGGTTCTCAGCTCTCAATCACGTCTGGAAAATATTGTTGCGGATATTTTGCTGGATATGGAAACGCGGGATCGGCTTGCAGATGGCCGTGGTAACGCAATTCTGGTTTCTGGCAGTATTTATCAAGCATGCAAATTCTTTGAGCTTTTTGATAAGACAGACCTTTCTGGCAAATGCGCGATTGTGACCTCCTACAAACCATCACCACAAGATATTAAAAATGAAGAAAGTGGCGCAGGGTATACCGAAAGACTGCACCAGTATGATATCTACCGTAAAATGCTGGCTAACTTCTTTGACGAGCCTGCTGATCAGGCCGTAAATCGTGCTGATGAGTTCGAGAAGAAAGTTAAAGAAAAATTCGTAGATGAACCCGGACAAATGCGTCTGCTGATTGTAGTCGATAAATTGCTAACGGGATTTGATGCGCCATCTGCCACCTATCTCTATATCGATAAAAAGATGCAAGATCATGGCCTTTTCCAAGCTATTTGTCGCGTAAACCGCTTGGATGGTGAGGATAAAGAATACGGATACATTATTGACTACAAGGATTTGTTCAACAGCTTGGAAAGCTCTATTCAAGACTATACTTGCGGTGCATTTGATAAATACGACAAAGAGGACGTTGCTGGCCTACTTGAAGATCGTCTTATCAAAGCCAGAGAACGCTTGGATGAAACACGCGAAACCGTAAAAGCTCTTTGTGAAAATGTTGGCACACCAAAAGACACTGCTGCGTATATTCAATATTTCTGTGCACTGGATACATCTGACAAAGATGCTTTGAAGGACAACGAACCGCGTAGATTAGCATTGTACAAGGAAAGTGGTTCATTCATTCGCGCATATGCCGCTCTGGCAAATGAAATGGCTGATGCTGGCTACTCGCCTGAAGAAATTGAAGAGATTAAGGCGGAAGTGCAGCATTATGAATCTGTTCGAACTGAAGTCAAAATGGCCAGTGGTGATTATATCGACATGAAGGTCTACGAGCCTTCAATGCGTCATTTGATTGATTCATATATCCGAGCAGAAGAAAGCCAAAAGATATCAGCTTTCGATGATCTCAGCCTTATCCAGCTTATTGTTGAGCGCGGAGAAGATGCAATCAAAGAACTACCCGAAGGAATTCGTAACAACGAGGAAGCTATTGCCGAAACCATCGAAAATAACATTCGAAAAGTCATCATTGATGAACAGCCTGTTAACCCAAAATACTACGAAAAGATGTCCGAGCTTCTTGATGCACTCATTCAAGAGCGTAAAGATCAGGCACTTAAATATAAGGATTATCTGAAAAAGATTATTGATTTGTCTGGAAAGGTTTCAAGACCAGAAACAAACAGCTCTTATCCAAAATCCTTGAACTCTGCGGCCAAAAGAGCACTCTACGACAATTTAGGAAAGGATGAGAATCTTGCCATTGAAGTGGATAAAATTGTTAGAGCTACCAAGAAGGACGGCTTTCGTGGAAATAGGTTCAAAGAACGCGAAATAGAACTGGCTATTCGTTCTGTTCTGAGCGTTACTGACTATGACGCGAAACAAATACTTGAACTGGTGAAAAATCAAAGTGAGTACTAATGAAAGCACAATTACTGTAAATGAACTGCCTGTGAAGGTTATCCGAAAGAAAATAAAAAACCTTCACTTGGCTGTTTACCCACCTAATGGATGGGTCAGAATTGCTGTTCCAGAAATTGTTGACGATGAGGCTGTTAGATTAGCCGTCATATCGAAATTCGGGTGGATTAAGCGCCAAATAAAATCTTTTGAAGATCAACCCCGCCAGAGTGCCAGAGAGCTCATTACTGGGGAAAGTCATTACTATCTTGGCCGTAGATACTTATTAGATATTGCTGAGACTGAAAAACGTCCCTTTATTGAAATCCGAAATAAAAAAACGCTGGTGTTAAATATCAATAGAGACACCGAACTCGAGGATCGAGAAAAATTGCTTACGGATTGGTACCGTAAGGAAATGAAAAGAATACTCCCCGGCATTGTTCGAAAATGGGAAATTAAGTCTGGTTTACAGGTGGATTCATTCGGCATTAAAAGGATGAAAACAAAATGGGGTAGCTGTAACCCCAGCCATAAAAGAATATGGCTTAACTTGGAGCTTATCAAAAAACCAATTAACTGCCTTGAGTATATTGTCGTTTATGAAATGGTCCATTTTCTAGAGCGCACACACAATGATAACTTTATAGCTCATATGGATCGCATTATGCCCCAATGGAGAACTTTCAGAGATGATTTGAACAGATCTCCTTTAGCTCATGAAAACTGGGAATACTGATATAAATCGCTTTCAGCAGCCCGTCGTCGAACCAGCCCTTTGAGCTTACGGCCACCAGCCCAGACCCAGCGCATGAATTGTTCTGGCACTTCGGCGTGTTCCTCGCGGTTGATTTTACGGCGCAGTGTGGAACGCTGGAGCGCACCACCGCCCAGATTATAGGTAAAAGACACCAGTGCATCGAACTGACCGTCTGTCAGCGGGACGTTAATCAGGCGCAGGACGGCACGCTCTGCAATCTGAGCATCTTGCCGCAAAAGCTCCTCAGCCTGTGCTTCATCAATACCCGATGAAAAGTCCTCATCATCTTTGACAACGTGACCATAGCCAATGGTGGGATAACCAGCCGGACAAAAATAAACGGTCCGAGAGAAGCCCTCGAACCGTTTGATCAGGTCCAATCCGTTTTGTGTGATGTGTCTCATTTTTCTCCTCTTTTCTTGTGAAATTGGTAAATCTTGGTAATATCTGTGAGTACGAAAATGAAAGAGAATGAATAATGGCGCTAAACTTGGCGAACACTGTCGCTGAATTTTTACAGCAGAACCCAGAGCAAAAATTTACCGCTCGGGAAATTGCCAATTGGATATTTGAAACCTATCCAGATGAATGCCGCCAAAAACAAAAGCGCTCAACAGCTACCGTTAATCCGCTCGACAATGAAACAGCATTGCTGCAGCAAATCGTTGCTGAAATTGGTTCACAACGTCCACGACTGCAGAAGCGCCATCCCGAAGTTAAAACCACAGAAGGCCGCCCTCGAAAGTACTATTTCACTGAATCAACTGACAGTGCTGAGATTGACCATGCTGAGAGTCATGAGCCTTCACCCGCCACAAAAGCGAACGGATCTGTAGTAAAAGAACATGACCTTTACCCCATCCTGTCAGAGTTTCTCTGGTCAGAGCTTGAGCTTTACAGCAAAAGAATTGATGAAAAGCGATCCCGCAATTCCAGAGGCGCAGGTGGTAATAAGTGGCTTTACCCTGATCTTGTCGGCATGGAAGACCTCAGTTGCGATTGGCACCGTGAAATAAAAGACTGCGTGCAGCAATATGCTGATAAGAAAACTAAACTATGGTCGTTTGAGGTTAAGATATTAATCAATCGCTCAAACGTACGCGAAGTCTTTTTCCAAGCCGTAAGCAACTCTTCATGGGCAAACTTCGGCTATTTAGTTGCCAGCGAAATCGAAGGTGCTGATACCTTGAAAGAGCTTAGGATGCTTGCCAGCCTTCATGGCATTGGCTTTATTCGACTGGACGCTGAAAACCCATCTGAAAGCCAAATCATGATTCCTGCCAAGGAACGCACCGAAATTGATTGGGATACGGCGAACAGGTTGACGGAAGAAAACAAAGACTTCTTGCAATATATCAAGTTAATCCGTCAGTTTTATCAAACAGGCGAGATACGTCAGTCTGACTGGGACATGAATACAGAGCAGGATTAATCCTTTTCCAGTGTTCCTATAACTTTGAGGTTCTTGCTGCCATATTCAAAAACACCATGCCATTGCTCTTGCCCAAGGACTTCTTTGCGCTCAATCATCAGCGTAAAGCGGTCGATGCCGTATTGTTTGGCAGTGGCGTAATCTTCCAGCGTGTACCAAGCTTTACGGGCCAGCGTGGTGGCCATTTTCTTGACTGTGTACTCAAAGGCATTTAGCAGCGCTTCCAGCTCTGCGTCGGTGCATTTTTCGTTTTGGATGTCTTCAATCATGGCCTTGTAAAATAGTTTGCTCATAGTGTTATCTCCTTGTTTTCAATTGCTTTTTACACTTACAGTAACGCTTCATTCCGAGCGCTTATCAAGTGAATAAGATCATGTTTTTCAAGGGTTTGAGCGGAATTTGGCTAAGGCGCGCTGCCCAAACCAGAAGGACATAACCGCTGCAAATAATGCCTGCGTTTCGCCATCCCACACGGCAATCAGTCCGTCGGTAATACCGACACCCTGATCCAGTAGCTTGAACAGCGCTGCGGTTTT
Organism: Alphaproteobacteria bacterium; assembly: GCA_965206365.1. Taxonomy (GTDB): domain Bacteria; phylum Pseudomonadota; class Alphaproteobacteria; order JABAAW01; family JAHZMA01; genus CBDBJL01. The sequence goes on along the minus strand of CBDBJL010000004.1, from coordinate 146,234 downwards.
GACGGTGGCGAACAGAATGAAGAATGCATAGGTGATAATCGGACGTACCGATGCCCGCAACGCTTCCACCCATTTTACGCCGCTGGGCTGGCTGGCATGGGCATAGAGCGCCTTGCTTTCAGCCACATCGGCCTGCACATGTATTTCTTCAAGGCGTTGTGTGTGGCCTTGGCGTTGCGCCTCCATTTGTCGATCCAGAATGGCCAGCTCATGTTTGCGGTCGGCATGATCGCGCCAGAGTTTCAAAAAATCCGGGAATGCGGATGATAAAAAGCCCAGCAGGCTTCCAAGTAATGTCAGCATAGTTTTTCTCCTATTTATTTGGGGGTGAAGGGTCCAATTTTTGCAGCCACACCTGCGACCAAGAGCGCCAGAAGACCAATGGTGATCCAGCGCACGATGGTTTGCAGAAAGGTGCGTTGCATGGTTTTGATTGAGCCTGCCAGATCACGTAAATCACGGATGTCGTGAGCGGCTTCTTCATCTGCCAAGCCAACTTCCTTCAGGGCTTTTCTGGCCCCTCGGCAGGCAGCTTGCTCCAGCAGAGACTCAAATTCTGTACGCGGCAGGCACACCATATCGTCCTGCCGCTGATGGCTATCAGCGGTCATGATTATTCTTCCTGTTTTTAAAGGTTATTGGTCGGCGGTATGTACAACCGGGTTTTCTGCAACGGCGCTGATTTCAACCAGCTCGCCCCGAGGCCTAACAGCCGTTACGCGGGCCAGCGTGCTCCATTTCTCACCAGCGCCAAAGGCAATGTGCGTGCGCTCCTGCAGCTCTCCGGTGTAGGGCGTAAAATCCAGCTCATCTTGTAAAACCACCTGATTGGGCGTCTCACCGGGTAGAACAAACCATGGACCAGAAACACTGCCATCAGCTTTACGCAGGCTGATAAAGTGATCCCCAAGCTCCTCGGACCATTCCAATGGCTCAGATAAGCTCAGAACATTGTCATCAACCTCAATAACCTCGGCACCTTGGCCCCAGCTTGGCATATCATGGGCAATGGCGATCAGATCACCGTAAGTAGGGATCAAACCTTCCAGCTCTGTTTGAAAGGTCACCAAGCGCCTGCGATAACGATTGGCGGCGGCCATATATTTGCCTTCGCGGATGGCTTGGGCTTTTTCAGTGCAGCCAAACAATCGCACCCGGGCAGGTTGATCGCTGGTGCTATCAGGCAGGCTGACGGTTTCTTCTGCCGTTTGCCATGTCTCTTTTGAGAAATACTCCACTGTGACGCTATCCGCTGTGTCATCACTGGCCAGCAAATACTGGATTTTGAGACTGTTCTTCACGATATTACGAGGACTGAACAAGGCCACAGGGATGAAGCGTTGCTCATCTCTGACAAAGCGAACAGTGCCGCTTTGCATGAAGCTCACGGCGCGGCCACAACGTGCCGTTCGGCTCAATGCTTCCCAGACCGTGACTGTTTGATCAAACACCGCATCGAAATAATCGCCGCGAGATTGCCAATTGGCATCCAGCGCCTTGAGCTGCATCAGATCAATCCGGCTATCATCCAGTTTGCCGCCATATTGACTGCGAGCAATATCAGCGAGAGCCCATGCGATAGATCGCGTGACTTGTGGGGCTGACCATCCGGTGGCTTCATCCCATATAGGCAATTTGCGCGTGACAAGGCAGTTCACCATCCGTGATGAGCGTTGAGACAAATTATCTGTTGCTCGCATTTTCATGGCGATGAGCGTGACATCCCCGAAATCGGGTGTTTGATCCAAGACAGCTTTCAAGCCGCCCCAGCGAAGCTCATGCCCAGCTCTGGCAGATGTGTCTTTGGCATCGGTTCTCAGAGCCCGCACTTCATAGCGTCCGGTCGCCATCGCATAATCAAACGTCATGCGTTGTGGCGTATTGGTGGCTGCCGTTAGGGTTTCACTTCCCAATGTTTGCCATGCGCCAATGGCTGTGCCGTCATCATTGATCTGACGCGCTTCAAATTTCCATGTGATCGTTCGGTTGTTCAGGCTGCCACTGTCATTGGCGTAATAGACCCCGCGCGGCATGACAATATCGACACTGATCTGGTGGCAGTTGGTTTGTGCAGGATTGGCCACAAAAGGCCCAACCCAATCACCGCCATCACCTGTGCTGAGTAATTCCTGTCCTGCCACCTCGGGTGCAGTGACGACATCCGTATCAAATAGCGTGACGGCATCTCCGGGTTGCACGATTTCATAGTCAATCTCTTCAAAGGAGCTGATCGGCGTATCCTCAATGCGGATCTGCTCCAGATCGTATTCGCCCTGACCAATGCAGTGCAGCTGATGCAAATATTGCTCGTTATTCTGATAGAGCGAATATGGCGTTGCGGCCAAGTCGGGATAGACAATGTGCCGACCGTAAACCACTGGGATGGGTTGACTTAAGCGTGCCTGATTTCCCTGTGCCTGCAATGAATATGTCGGACTAGCTGCTGGTGTATTACCAAAGCCACTATTCAAACTCGTTGATGGCACAGGTGGCGGTACCAAGACATTCAACAGCGCACTTCCGGCCAGTGCTACACCAGCGGTAACCAAGGCCACTCCAACAGTGCTGGTGACACCAATCGCCCCCGCAAGCGCAGCTCCGGCATAAGGGGCCGCAACCATGACAGCAATGGTCAGGACGGATCGTAAAATCTTGCCACCCCCACCGCCGCCACCTTGGGGGAGCGTGATAAAGGTGACGATGTCAGACAGACCAATGGTGATCTTGTTCCATTGATCTCGAAGCACCGCTTCGCCATTGAATAGGCAAATGGTAGGACGTTCAAATTCTGTGATGCCCGCTTCATCCAGCCATTCACGAATGGTGATGGGATGATCGACCGCAAAAATATCGCGTCCGCGTGCTGGCATAAATGGATTGTGAAGCATGTGGACGCAAGCAAACATGAGAACCTCGTCATTTATTAAACTGGTTTAGCGGGCATCCCCCTGAAACCGATAGAACCCTTCAATTTGCCAGCCTGCGAGTTTGAGGCTGACCATATTTTGAAACACCACACCATTGCCCTTCACACAGTGCAGAACGCCTTGTTCGCTGGGGTTGATGATGATCCATATGCCCACATGGATGGGATGGCGGGATTGGCGCATCAACACCGCATCACCTTGTTCTGGCGTATCAGTGAGCTGCCAGCGTTTGCGCTCAGGGTGGTCTCGAAAGGTCAAAGCCAACCGCTTTAAATTCCCCTCAGCGACAGGAATGTCGGGCAGGTTTCGGCCAAAATGATGCTTTTGCACCCAAACCACGAGGCTCCAGCAATCAAAAACATCTGGGCCTTTCGCACCAGCCTGCCATGGCAAGCCAATATAGCGACACGCCCAGTGCAGCCCATCTGGCTGCTGGGTCAATTCATTCATAGTATTTCCTTTGTTTTATTTAGCGGGTTAGCCCCGGAAAGCGCGTGGCGGTGTAGGTTTCTGACGGAAAGCTCTTATTGCCAATATCCAGCATGCGGGCGCGGCCAACAACGCGGCTGACATCGGCTTCGACTTCGCTCAAGATTAGCGTGATCGGCGGGTCCATTTTGTGGTCCGGACAGATCATTGCTTAAATACGGGCGATACGTGATCTCAATTTTTTCTGCGCTCTCAACAGCGGCATCCAGATGCTTGATCAGCTCACGACTGACATTATCAATAGTGACGGTGATTTCCGGCACTGGTGATGTATCGACAGGCGGCAGCTCCAGATCAAAGCCCATGGCAATAAAGGTGACATATTCGTCAGGGTTTAAGGGCGCGGTATCCTCCAGCTTGGCTGATAAGTCTTGATGATCCCGCACCAATCGCACAGCAATGGGCTGGCCTTCATCATCCGTGAAATCAGGATGGCGAAGCTCCAGCGTGTTTAAAATCACGATGTCACTGGGTGCAGAAGCATAGGCTTCGGCAATCGCCGCATTCAAGGTAGGATCAGGCATCTTCATCCTCCCACGCTTTATCTGTGATGTAATCGACGGCCATGCCTTCCAAGAAAGAAGCTTCGATGGCATCAGATCGTGAGCGCAGCCGTGAGATCTCTGTCAATAACGCTTGCGCTTTTGTCAGCGTTGCTTGTTCATCGTCCGTGAGATCAGAGCGTCCGCCGAGCAGATATAAATCAGCCAATGCATTTTGCTGCTTCCACACAGGCGCAATCTGGGTGATGCGGCGTCCAGCTTCTTCTTTGATCTGGCGAATAAGCTGACTGTTTGAAAGAACATCATCCAGTTCCTCATCGCTGACAGTCTTGCCACCGGATGGCGGGGTGATATCTTCGGCAAAAGCGTAATAATGCCGTCCGTTCAGATCAGCCAGATGAATGGGCGCGATTTCACTTTCATCAAAGTGTGGCGCACGATCATGCAAATAGGATTTGAGTTTCATAAAAGCCTCCTAGAAAATTACGTTTTTGAGAGTTTTGACATCGTGCAGGTTGCTGCTTTGCGTGCCGGTCTCACCGTAGGAATTATTCTCCCCACAGGCATCAACACGACCATCGTCATACAAAACGCCAAGCCCCCATGCAGATGTGCCTTGCCCAAAGCAATCCCAATCTTCGATAATCCCGGATTGCCCAAGAACCCGCTGAAATGTGTTGTTTGTGCCTGCGGTGGAATTAATGCCGATATTGGCATTACCGGAATAACCAGCGGCCCAGAGCTCATCACCAGATTGAACGATGACGCCTTCGTAGCTTGCCCCACCGCCTATTCGGACGCGGGATACATTGCCTTGAAAACTGCCATTTGGTTTGAATGGGGAAAGCTGGTTGGTCGTGTTTCCAGTACCCAGCTGGCCGTAACCATTATTGCCCCAAAGATAAACTTCGCCCTGATCGGTGATTCCACCAGAGGATGGGTAGCGCCCATCACCTGCAAAAATATCGGTGAAGCTCTCTGAGCTCGTGATTTGGGTAAAACTGGTGCGGTTGGTCGTATCACCATGACCTAGCTGTCCATAGCCGTTATAACCTGCTGTCCAGATCGATCCATCGTCTAGCAGGACTAATCCATGGCCCGTAGGACTAGCACCATCTGTTCGATAACCACATGATGGCACAGCCTTGATCACATTATTAAAAGCTGGATTTAGTATTGGAGTTTGGCGAATAGTTGTATCACCAAGGCCCAGTTGACCTTGTGCGTTATATCCCCAAACCCAAAGTGAACCATTGTCCTGAACGGCGTAGACTGTATGTGGAAGACCGGAAACGAGGATATCGACAATGTCGGTCAATGCCCCACACCGGATCGGCGTATATTGATGGGCTGATGTACCATTTCCCAAATTACCATTGCTGTTGATGCCACACGCATAAACGCGGCCATCAGTGGATAAGAAATAAGCGCAGGCATGATCATAATAATTCGGGCGACCGGGGATGACTTTGGCAATTTGGATATTGTTTTGAACAAAATACTCAATCCGCTTGGCTACTGCCAAATTAACGGTGTTGCCATGCCCCAATTGCCCATAATTATTGTATCCCCATGACCAGACTTCACCATCGGCGGTTAAGGCGTAATGCTGCATTCCACCAGAAAACACATCAACAAAGCGCACGTCTGGGTCATCCGTTGCCACGCGATTTGGCAGGTAAATATGCGAGCCATTCGGATCGCCATTGGAATAATTTCCGCCATAGCCACAGGCCTTAATCGTGCCATCGGCCATCAGATAAACACGCGTGTACCAGCCGCCTAGACCGTTGACCTTGGCCAGCTTCCACACACGGCGAGATGGATCAAGTGATTGATCGCGCCAAGCAGGCTGGTTGCCAACCATCTGCAAGACTTGAGCATTACCGCCACGGGCAAGACGAGCAGGAATTGCGCCATTATGGATCAGCAGATCACCTTCTTGGGTAAGCTGATCCGTACCTGCTGCCATCAAATCCCAATCATCGCCTTGAACGGGCGTAACGGCTGAAACTGTGCGCTTGGCGATGAAGCTGGAGCCTTGATAGGAAACGGCATCGTGGCGTACATAATTGGTGGCACTATTATAGGTTCCGCGCCAGTTTATACGGATATTGCCCAGATCAATTTGTGTCATGTTTTCACTTCCTTCTTAAATATTGATAATGAGGTGGCCGTCCTCGTTAATGTTGAAATCCACCCCCGGCAGCGTGATGAACCATGTGTCAAAATCATTGGCGTTGTATGTGCCTTGCCCTGTAATGGCGGTGAGCTTTGAGCCATCGGCACGCAGGCCGTAAAACACACCAACGGATTCAATCACCTCAAACCCGTCTTCAGCCTGTTTGACCGCCAGCAACTTGCCAGCCTGACCGCTGATATTGGTGGGCAGATTCAGGGCATTGGCTGTTTGCAAGGCCGACTGGGCAGAGGATTGCGCTTCATCCCGATAGGTTTCGGTTTGTGATACAGCGTTGTTAAGCTGATCAGCCGATGCTCCCAGATCGGTTAATCCCGCCTGAATTCCATCCTCAATATCCTTGATGGCTTTGGCGGCACTTTTGACAGTCCCACCATCGGTCGGAACCGTTGTTTGGTCGTCGCCGTGGACAATGTTGTGCAGGAGCTGGCTGTCCGTTTGGACACGCGCCACCGCATCCTGCAGATCGGTCTGCAAGGTCATAAGAGTTTCCTTTGTTTATCGGTTAATTGAGGCGCTGCGGCAGGGTTTGATGCACGAGCACATAGAGGCTGTTTGAGGCCGTAATAATCCCTTGAGCATCTTCGCTGAGCAGCAAGTTCAGCAAGCCTTCATCCAGAACAGGTCGTTCACGGATTTCCAGCTCAGAGCGGATTTCCCAAAGCGTGCCGCCAAGCAGCTGGGCCTGAAACTGCCTTGTGAAACGAGCTTCATGCGTAAGCAAACCAAGCCCGCCCAACAACTCAATCTCAAACCATGCTCCACCTTCCTTGGCTTGCCAGCGATACCATGCTTCAAACAGGGCAAACTGATCACGCCGCATAATCCAACGGACTGACACGCGACTGGGTACTTGCGTAAATCGCCTGCGTTGCCTTGCTGGACCCGCTTCCATTTCTGTGCGGAGGATGGCATCGCCGGGCTGGACGCCATATCCCTCGACCGTCGGTAAGGGTAATGTTTCTGGCCATGCGATCATCGGTAACTCCCCGCTGCTGGATTAAGTCCATAACGTCGCTCCAAGGTTGGGGCCAATCCTTCCCCTCGAGCGACATTGCGGGTCATTTGGCCTTCGATCTGTTCGATAATAATATCAAGCCTGCTGCCACCGCCCGGCAGGGGTGAGGTCTCGGTTCTGGCTTGAACACCAGCAGCATTATTGTGAACATTGACCTCGACTTTCACGGGCTCACGGCCAGAAAGACCAGCGCCAAGCAGACGCATCTGTCCGGGTGTAAATACCGTCTCACCGCGCTTGGCGATAATTGGCACTTCATTGCCAATGACGCCACCGCTATGAAACTTGTGCGCCCCGGCGAACACCGCAGGATTAACGTTGCGACTGGCGAGAACATCACCACCAATCACACCACCTGTATGCGCCGCCCCAAAGAAGGAACCAAAATCAATCGATCCCAGCGCATTAGCCAATGGCTGCGTGATGCTTTGGCGAATTTGTATCCGCACTAAGTCAGCAATGATGGAATCCGCTAAGGATTTAAAATCCAGCTTGCCTGTGGTCACAAATTCAACCAGCGCATCTTCCATGCCTTTGAAGGCATTTTTAACCAGCCGCTCAGTTTGCGAGGCCATGTCTTCAGCTTCATTCAAAACATCACGAAAACCGCGTTTGAGACCATCTTCCCAATGCTTTGAGCTTTGCAGGTCTTTTTCACGCGCCTCACGCAGCATGTTTTGATAAACATCTTCGACCTGAGCGCGGAATTCATCATAGCCAACTCGGGTCTTATCCAATCCTGACAAAGCTTCTTCGCGCCATTCAATGGCTTTGAGGGTGGCCTGTTCAGTTTCAGATTTAAGGGCATTAAAAGCCCGGGTGATATCCTCCACCGTATCTTCATGACGTTCTGCAGCTTCCCGCGCACGCGTATCAGCTTCCTCCAGCTCGTATTTGCTGCTGATCAGGTTGCGGATACGCTGCTCATATTCTTGAGCCCCAGCGCTTTGATTGTTGCTAAGATCAATACCCAAACGGCGCAATGCTTGCTCTTGCTCATTCAAAACAAGGGCGTTCTCAACCGCAGCACCTTCGCTGGAGCGGGCCGCAATAACACGCCGTAAAGCAGCTTCTTCGGCTTCCAACTCCTGAATGTAGGAGCGGATTTTCTCTTCCTCCTTATCGCCCAACTGCTGCGGTGCTGCTGGCTGGGTTGGTGTTTGTGGCGTTTGCGGATTGGCCTGCGCGGCTGCCGTCTGTGTGACGCCAGAGCGCAATCGATCCAATTGATCACCCGCACGCTGTGCAGCCAATTCTGCAGCCTGCAACGCCAAAACCTGCTCTTGGATTTCCTTGGCATTTTCCGTGAAGTCCGGATATTTAACGGCCAAAGCCCATAAGGCATCCTGATATTCTTCAACAGTGATCCGGCCTGTTTGAAAGGCGCGGCGAACCTGAAACAGGTCGGCTTGTAAATCACTGCCAAAGCGCGAGAACTGATCCCAGAAACCACCAATCGCACCGTATTTCAGTTGCTTGGTGACTTCGCGGATATTCTCTTGGGCAATATTGAGCTTTTCAGTCCACCGCGCCAAGGCTTCATTGCGTGAGGCGGCATTCAGCTCCTCAATATCATCCGTTGTTTTTTGAACGGCCTCACGCAGTTCCTCCATTTCTGCTGCATGGTCTTTAGCAGCTTTTCCGGCTGCATCATGACCTTGGGCTAGCTTGTAGAGGGCCAGTCCTGCAATGATGGCAATCCCGGCGGGACCGCCCAATAACAGCATGACATTGCGAAGGCCAACCATTGCCAATGTGGCTAATTTAGCGGCACCTTCAGCAATCACCATTTTGGCCGCTGCTGCCACAGAGACTTGCGCCATTAAACGAAAACCGACAATGGCTCCGGCATTACCCAGCATGGCTGCGTTCATGGCCGTGATTGCACCACCGACCGTTCTGGCAATTAACAATGCTGTCAAACCTTCAACCGCCAGATCAGCATTACGAACCAAAAACCCGAGCCCATCAGCAGCAACGCGCACAACACCGCCCAAGGTTTCACCTAAAGCCCGCGCTGCTTGCTTGCCGCTATCGGTCGTTTCTTTCAGGCTGATGGCCACATCACGAACCGCATCATTCAGGCCACCCGCACCAACCTCGCGGGCCAGCTTGGAAAAGTTATCCTGAATATTGCTGAATATCCCGCCGAGCGTGTTCATTTGCTCAGACATCGCCCCGGCAAACTGGACATTCCCAATCTGGCGCAGATAGCTTTCAATTTCAGCAGCGTTTTTGCCAACTGTGGTGGTCACACCCTGAAAGGTGAACGAGACTTGCTCACCTTGGGTTCTGGCTTTAATCCCAAACTCTTTCAGGCGCTCAAATTCACCCGTGGCGGCATCAGCAATGGCCTCCACAAACTGCATCAGGTTTTTACCCATCGCGGAAGCCGTGTTGCCGTATGACATCAGCGCTTCTTGTGAGGGATCAAGACCCAAGGCTTTTAGCTTGATAAAGGCTTCGGTGATCTGCTCCACATTAAACGGTGTGGAGGAGGCAAAATCCTCAATCATTTTGAAGGCGCGATCTGCCCCTTGTGCCGAGCCTGTCACAGTTTTCAAGCTGGCATGTAATCGCTCAAACTCACGGTTGGTCGAAACAATAAACCCAAGCGAACGGCTAATGCCTTGAATACCTGCGTATGCACCAATCAATCCGGCAGCCTGACGCAAGACGCCATTTAATGCCCGGGTTGAAGCATCAACGGCTTTTAATCCAGCACTTGCGGGAGCGGTGGCATGGCTGATCTTATGAAAGGCTTGTTGGCCTTCTTTGCCCAGCTTGCCAAACTCACGGCGCAACTGCTCTCCACCCGTTGCTGACAAGCGGATCGATAGTTTTTTAGTTGCTGCCATTATTGTCGCCCATATCTTTTATTGCCAACAGCGTTCCCATCGCGATTTCTGGCAATAGTTCAGCCATCGCTTGCGGTTCATAGCCAAGTGAGGCGCTGAGCTGCATAGCGGTCTCTAGGGGAAAGCGTTCATGTGATTGTGTGATTAATTTGCAAGCCACATCCCAAGCCTGCCAACCTTCCAAGGTTTTTAGGCTGTGCTCGTGATAGGGGCATCGCTCGCCTGTTTCGCCTTCGGTCTTTTTGACTCTTTGGCCTTGGGCGCAGGCTCGGCCTTGTTCGGCGCAGTTGCCGCAATATCTTGGCCCGTCTCCGAAGTGCCACCGGATACGAGCCCGCGTGCGTTTTTTTCCGCTTCCAATAGCTCCCGCATACCTGTGTATTGTTGACGGAAGGTCTCGGCGATAACCCAATAGGCTCCGAAAAGCTCATCAATCTTTTCATCCGTGACCGGAGCGGGCTGATCTGCATCGGCTTCGAAAATACCTTCCCACTCGATAATCCCGGCACGAGCCAGACCAACGGTGAGATATTGTTCAGCCAAGGCTTCACGCACATTACTGTCTTCAAGATCAGGTAATTCTGAACGCCCATTAAGATATTGAGCGCCAACATCTTTTTCAGCGCGGTAGGCATCACCCAGTTTCTGCAGTTTTTTATTCATAAAGGCTCGCGCCTGATAAAAGACAGCACTTGTGCAGGGACGGACTTTCAGACGAACATCCAGTCCGACATCAATCCAGTAGGGTTCTTTAGGCAGGGATAATTTAAGCATTAGAGATAATCCTCCACATCGTTGGTTAGTGTTATGGTCAGCATTTTGCCGAGGCTGGCATCTTTAGCGCCTTGGAAGTCGTAAGAGGCTTCAATCCCGCCGGGGCCGTTAATGCTGCGTTTTGGTTTGGGCAGATAAACCTCATGCGCGATGATCTGCAGCTTGCGATCTGCATCGATGGTGTAGGCCAGCTCAATATCAATCGGCGTTCCGGCTCTGGCTAAATCCATTAGCGTGTTATCGCCATAGCGCACAGAAATAGAGCCCGAGAGCGAACTCATGCCGGGATCAATACCCTCGACCTTGCCGTCATCACGGATGGTCTCAATCTTCTCCAGATTATTGCTGTAGGTCAGCGATGCGGCTGTCACATCGGCAAGGTTTGAGCCTGCACGTTTGATCGAGCCTTGGAATTGAGAAAAACGGCTATAAACCGCTTCCAATGGGCTGGCATCGCGTGTGCTGCTGGCGGGCGTTTCCCCCTGACCAATCAAGCCGATAGTGACTTGTGCTTCGCCTGATCGCTGAAAGTTAAAGGCACAGCTATTGGCGCGAACGCCTGTAAAAAGCGGATAGTCAGGCACATCAGGCAAACCAACCTCTAGGCTGAGGCTCGGTAAATTGACTTCACCGGAGATAAAATCATGAGCGTAAGGGCCAGAGCCGTTGGTCGCAGGCGTGCCAAAGAGTGCTTTCAGCCAATAGCCGATATTACGAAGATCGACAGGCACAACAATATCGCCGTCTACATTGATCACATCCTGAAATGGAGCCGTGGGATCACGTCCTAAACCAAGAACGCTGGATTCAATCAAGCCTTGCTCAGAATCCAATGAGCTTGAGATGAACGGAACCACGTTATAATCGCCGCTTACTGGCGGCTGTCCGTATGCTGTTTCAAAGCCAAGCAAAAGCCGGGCATTCCAACCATAAGCGCGAGCCATATGTTTTCTCCTGTTTGTTTTGGGTTAAATGAGTGGGTTTTCCGTCACATATTCCAATGTGACAGGCAGTGTGGCAGCCTTGATTGCAGCGGCACCTTCAATTGGCTCCGTCAGCAATTCAGGGCTTCCGGGGTTTAAAATGTCGATAACACCATCAAGCGTGCCTGCCGTTTCCAGCGCAGCGCCAATTTGTGTGATCAGCTGATCCAGATCAGTCTCACGCTGAGCGGCATCGGCGTTTTGCACAAACACCTCAATATCAGCGCGGTGCTTGTAAATGTAGCGCGGCGGTGAGAGCAGAATATCCGGCTCTCCGGGATCACCATCGCGCAGCACCACAAGCCCGGTTTCAGGAATGGCCGTGGTCAGCACTTCATTACGAAGCACACTGATATCGGGCAATCCTGTTTGCAGGCATAAAAAAAGGCCCTGCAGGGCCTGTTCGCGTTTTGATGTCATTTCTAATCTTTCCAATATTTGACGATCAGCTCAGGAATACGCCTGTGCCATTTTGCAGCCTCCGGCTCAAAACGGATGAGCTTTGGCATTTTGACTTGCGGCACCATCCAGAACATCACCACCGATGTGAGGCCACGACCGGATTTTAATGCCGATTGACTGGCCTTTCTGAAACCACGTAAATCACCTGTTTTCCGGCTATAAGAGGCTCGCATATTTTCAGCAACAAGCAGCGACGGGCCATTTTTGCGATAAACAAAACGCAGCCTCATTCCACGCGCCTTTTCAAGATTACCGGGCGTAACACGTTTCCCCAGAACCTTCTTTGGCGCATTCGGGGTTGGAATAGCCAGCCAAAAGCCGTCCTTGCCTTTGATCACTTGGCCTTCTTCAAAACCCTCCATGATCTTGGCGGCTTTGGTATAAACCATTCCAGCGGCTTTCAGGCTTTTACCCTGCTTGGGATAAACGTCGCCGCGCCAAGATTTGGCCAAACGCGGACCAAGACCTGCGGCAGTTACCTGAGCACGCATACTGTTTTTAAGGCCTGTTGTCGCTGTGCGGATGGCTCCGGTCACAGCTTGTTCGGCTTCCAACAATTCAGCTTTCAGGTATTTATCCAGATCACCACTTATGGCAGCACGTAACCTCATTTCAGAACCTCCATTTTCCACACCAGATGGTGAGTGTCTTGAACGGGTTCGCCCTGAACACGGTAGCTTGTACCATCAAGGATGATTTCATCTCCGGCCTTTGGCTTGGCGATGTCCGTTACCCGAACCTCCATCATGTTGGTGGGGGTGTGGATTTGCGCTTCCCGAAAATCAATGATCTGATCCGGTGATTTCAGAATGACTTTGACAGGTATATCTTCGCCATTCACCCGGTAGAGCGCATCGAGCCCCAAGCGATCAAACAGCCGATCTACCGCCTGTTTGAAACTTGGGATCATGAGGCATTGTCCTGTTCATAGCGTTTCCAAGCCTGATCGCGTTGCTCTTGGCTGATATCACGATCCAGAACATCTTCCAGTGCTTTCACCAAAGGCTTGCCGTCTTTGCCAAAGCCGCTTTCATCCAGAACTGCAATGGCATCAATGATTGCTAAAATATCGGCATCTGGCTCATCGGTTTTGGTTTCAGATGTTTTTGCCGCCGTGGATTTACCAGCAGGATCAGCAAAGCCACGCGCAATCAGCGCCTTGGCTTCCGCATCGTCCAGCTTAAGAGTTTCACCCGGTTGCACAGTGCCATCGGATGTTTGAAGGGAGATTTTTGCAATAATATTCATGTTCCTAACCTCCCTTAAGCGACTGTTGCACACAAAGATGCGTTGGGACGATACGGTACCACCAAAGGCGCAGACTGCATCAACAACCAGCGAACCGCAGGGTCTTCTTCCAGCCATGACTTGGAGAAATATCGTAGTGCCTTGAAGGCTGCTTTTTCATCCATGATCATGCCGTAGCAACGTGTACCTTCGAGCTGGCCTTGGCTAACCAGCAAGACCGTGTAATCGGGCAGTAAGTTTTGCGTTGTGCCATCATCGGCGACATAGACATCGTTATAGACATGGAAATCAAAATCCCCAATGGAGCCGACATAGCGCGCTTTTTCATTGCCTTGACCACGCACGATAGGATCGGTGGAGATCGTCGCATTGGTACCGCGACGGATTTCAAGCTGGCCGACAACCTGCTTGTTCTTGCGGAAATGTCGCCATGCTTTCGGGTCCATGATGACAACCCGCGCCACAGCACCGGATTTTTCCTGCACCAAGCTGGCCCAGTCTTCCATATGATCCAAAGCAGGCGCATCTACGCTATCCCATTTGGCAGCACCTGTAAGTGCCAGTGTCAAAGCCGGATCGCGTTTAAAATCAACGATTTTGGTGGGATAATCTTCACCCGCAACGGTAACAGTGCCTTTGATCAAGGCTTCTGCTGCCATTACTTCCTCACGGCGTGTGAGATTTTCCAGCTGATTACGCAGCGAACGACTGACAGCGGCTTCCAAACGCCGACTTGCCGGAAGAGACCCGCCAATCTTTTCACCAATGCTGCGTTTAAGCGGCGTATTGGCATCAAAGCGGCGCTTGTCCTTCACGTAAGCGGGCTTAAAGCTCTGGGTCGTAAAGCCTTCATTGGCCACAACACGGCCCGCGACCAGTGGTGAGACAAAAGGCGCAAGGCGCGGCTTGGACTGATCAATGTCAAAGTGGATTTCTTCGGACTCTTCCGTCTGGATCGAGCCAAAGAAGGTGTCCAGCAAAAAGGAGGCTGGTCGCTCCAGATGCTCAACGGTGCGGTTCAGCACAAATGTAGAAAAAATATCAACCATGATTATACCTCCTGATTTTTGCGTAGAAAGATGGTGCAAGGCCCAACATTGCGGAAGCTGTTCCAGACGCTTGCCGCGTCATGGCCAGCACCGTAAGTCAGTGCATTGCTGTTAAATTCGCCTGAGTGATAAACAACCGCCTCGGCATCACCTGATGTTGTATCAATCGGCTCGGCCAGAATGGCGGCGGGCTTTTGTGATCCATCGGTCGCACTTGCATCGCTTAGGATGTAAAGACCAGATGCCGTGATACGGCCCAAGACAGCACCGCGTGGATAGGCTGCGCCACCTGTGATCGTTTCAATGCGCTGGACCGCAGGAAACTCACCTGCAACCAGATTATCCGGGGTATAGCCACCTTGATCGGTAAAGCCTCCGGCATGATTAGAATATGCGTTCATATCGATTTCTCCTTATCGTTAGTAAGTTGCCAGACGCTTGGCGACAGCTTCCTCGCTGTCATCCTCGGCCTCGGGTGATGGGATAATTTCAGGATTAGGCGTTGCTTCCATCGCGGCACTAAAGCCCGACACATCATCGCGTGTAGGCGTTTCAATTGGCGCTTTGGATAAAACTGATACGGCAGCTTCCACTTCCATATCAGTTTCAAAAGCCAGATGCTGTGCCAGCAATGTTCGGGCATTTGCCTTATCATGAGACAAGATGCCTTGCACACGGCTGCGCTCTGTCGTGACACCTTGTTTGACCGCATCTTGTTCAAGACTGGCTGTTAAATCGGGATAAGCCTCCCGCAGGCTTTGGATATCATCCATACTTTTCTCCTGTTGGTTTGGATTG
Source organism: Alphaproteobacteria bacterium (assembly GCA_965206365.1). GTDB lineage: Bacteria > Pseudomonadota > Alphaproteobacteria > JABAAW01 > JAHZMA01 > CBDBJL01. The sequence goes on along the minus strand of CBDBJL010000004.1, from coordinate 130,925 downwards.
ATAGAATGCGGGGAAGGCTCTGAGACCGGATTGCCGCTGAGCTCAAATAAGAGTTTCTCAAACGAGCCGATACGGTCGGCCAGACCCTGTTTTACGGCAGCGTCCCCAATGAATACATCGCCACTGCCGTAATGATTTTGCACATAGCTGGAGGCCACGCCGCGATACTTGGCAACCGCCTCCACAAAGACATCTGCCATGGCATCAATGCGCTTTTGTAATCGGGCACGACCATCATCCGTATCCGGATCAAGCCGTTTATAAGGGCTTTGTGAAGATACGACTTCCACCGCATCCTCACCCTTATTGCCGCGATAAACACCGACCACGCCAATGGAGCCAAGAGCACTGGTTTTTGACACCACGATCTCGTCAGCTGCAGCTGCAATCCAGTAGGCACCGGAGGCCGCATCGCCAGAGGCGTAAGCGATAATGGGTTTAACCCCACGTGCTTCATGGATCATGTCAGCAAATTCGGCGCAGCCATTTACTTCACCGCCCGGTGAATCGATGTTCAAGATAATGGCTTTCACATCGGGGTTCTCGACCGCTTGCGTAAAATCCTTGGCCAGTAATTCATAAGAGGATGCGCCGCTCACCTGCGTAAACAGGTTGGCGTAACGAAAAAGCGGCCCAACCACTGGTAGGACCGCTATTCCATCTCGCATCTCAAGGCGATAACTGTTTTGCAGCTCTCGCCCCAGCTTGGCTGCAACCGCTTCAGGCGGCGCATTCTGCCTTGCGGCAATATCCAAAATTGTTGTCAGCGCCGATGATGTAATCGCCCATGGCTCATCAGCGGCTTTATTCCATACTCTCATCTTTATCATCCTGTTTTAGTGTTGCGGCCATGGCCGGGGTGCTCAGACCAAGCTCTTTCATCTTGGCTTGTTCACGCGCACGCTGTTCCAGCACTTCTTCCCAGTCCAAGCCTTGTGAGGCACATTCTTCTTCCAAGGTGGAGAGTCCGTTTTCCATGCGGATGCGTGAGGCTTCAGCTTCTTTGACTGGATCAATCCAGCCGCGACCGGGGCCAATCCATTTAGAGCGTGTCCATGCAGCGCGGTTTTGATAAAAGCCGGGAGCTTCGATCAAGCCTTTGCCAATCGCTTCTTCCAGCCACAATTCATAAACCGGGCGTGCCCAGTAGGTTGCAAGCCATTGCCTGCGCCCCATGAAAAAGCGCCATGCTTCCATAAGCGCGGCTCGCGCACTGGAATAGTTGGTTTTGGAAAAGTCCTTCATCAGCAATTCAAACGGAATGTTTAATCCCGTTCCAATGTGCCGCAAAATATTCTCCACAAACTGGCCGTATCCGCTATTGGGTCGGCTTGGTGTAAAGGGAGATACCTTATCGCCCGGAAAGACCGGGATAATGGCACCGCCTTGCAAGCGAACTTTCCATTCATTGCGGGCAGCCACATAATCATCCACGCTGCCGCCAAACATCTCACCAATAGCCTCACTATCAAGCGGGGTTTCAATAAAGGCTGCGATCATGGCGTTGACAACAGCCGCCTGCAGTTCGCTGCGCTCATAATGATCAAGCATCTTGAACAAAGGCATAATACTTGTCAGAAGCGGTTTGCCTCGGCTTTGCCCACTGCGTTCCAGATCGGCAATATGCAGTACACGGCGACGACCGAATGATGTTTCCACCGGAATGCGTTGCCAATCTTTTTCTGAACCTGCCGATAACAAATAATCACCGGGATGGTTTTTTCTGATCCAGTAGGCTTTCGCAGCACCATAGCTATCAATCTCAATACCACCGCGCAACGACTTGGAATCGGGTCTGCCATCAGGATTACTGAGGCGATCCGGCTCCACCAGTTGCAAGACTGTTGAGAAGCGCCGCTCTTTCAACCAAAGCGGTAAGGCCAAGGCTTCACCATTGAGCATGGATGAGCGGAACACTTGCGATGTCAGTCCGGCAAAAGTCAGGGATTTTGCCGCATCACACTCCGTGGTTTCGGCCCAGCTGCGCCATAATGATTCCACATGGCGCGACCATTCATCTGCCCACGCTTTATCCTTTCCCAATGATTTGTAATCAGGCTGTGCTGCTAATCTTAGCCCGGTACCAACAACATTATCTGTCAAGGTTTGGAATGCACCGGAGGCAACGCCGTGATTACGAACAAGGTCGCGTGAGCGTGATACCAAGGTGCCAAGCTCAGGGATTAAGTCACTATCGGCAGATCCGGCAGGTGGTAACCATGATGCCAGTTCTCTGGCAGACAGGGATGCTGCCCGATGTGCTGTATCTGGCTGACCATTGCTTTTTGTCATGTTTAAAACTCCACATAAATTGCCTTGCGACCGGAACCTCCCTGTTTGCGCCTGATTTCCAGCTTCAAATGGGCAATGTATTTTTCCAGCTTTGGCGCATCTGCCGTCTGATAAGTAACTGCGCCATAGCCGCCGATATTGACCGAGACTTCTTTGCCGCCTGTCATCAGCAGGTGATATGCGTTTTCAGCTTCACCAAGGCGGCTTTGTAATGTGGCCAAATCTGTCATTGTGGTTCCTTACAAATACGGATCGTCAGCCATCTGAACAGGCCGCTGTTTCAAGCGCTCGTTCAAAGCCGTTGGTTCCTTTGTTTCTGTTGGTTGGGTTTGACTCTGCGCCGTTGGCACTGGCTTACCCAAGACTTCCTCCAGCTGCAGCCAATGGCGCTCTGAAAAACGATCCAATCCATAAATACTGGCGGCGGCGCGGGCATACACTCGGCAATCCAGTGCCTCATTATTGCGGGTGGGGTCTTTCTCCCACACAGCGCGGGGATAGCCGCGATGCACACGGATAATGCGTTTTTCAGCCGTTAGCTGCTTGAAATACTCCTCCGCATATTGCGGAAAATGACAGCTTCCTGCTGGATATGGCATGCCGTCTTTCAATTCAGCCTCTGATGGCCAGTCCAGTTTCAGCCAGCGGTAAAGTTCAACCTTGGCCACCGGGCCGGAGACATTCCAAACACGCAGACCACGCCTGCGACCGCCAACATCAGCCTTTGAAACGCTCAAGATAAGCGCTGTATCCCGATCTTGGCCTTTGATGGCAACAACGGTGCGCGGTTGGCTGGCTCTAGCACCACCAGCGCCCCAAACAGCTTGGGGATGGCCTTTGGCCCATGCATAAACATCCTGCGTGGCATAACCGGAATCCACCGCCATGACACGGATGGGCATGGTGTGTCCGGTTTCATGCGGCCAGTCCCGGCGCAAAACATCTTCCAGCTTTTGCCACACATCGCGGCGGGCGGTATCACCATCCATCACAATGTAATCGACAGACCAGCTTTGTTTATCGCGGCCCCAAGCAACCACCTCACATTCAAGGCGGTCCTTTTGGACATCTACGCCAGCGGTTAGAAACAACCCTGTCTTGGGCACAACACCTTGCGCGTAAGTTTCCCGCCGCGCATAAAGTCGCTCCCAGTCTGGTGCTTCATGTTCTTCTTCAAACGGCTCCCCCAGCACTGTGTTGACGAAACTTTTCATCAACTCCGGATGTTCCTTGGCTTGCTCAAACATGGCTGCTGCATCTGACCAGCTGAACCAGCCCACCGGGCTGTAAAGGGAAGACAGGTGATAACCAACCGTCTGTCCATCACCTTTCGCGGTTGCCATCCATTGACCCTTGGCAAGCATCTCTGTTTTGTGATGCTCTGCGATTAGTTCTTCGCAAGACTCGCATTCATACGTCACATCCGACGGGTTACCTTCAGCCCAGCGGAGCTGTGAAAACCTTAATGGCTGCTCATGCCCGCAATGAGGGCAAGGGACATGGAAATAACGTTGATCTGAATGGTCAAATTCCCGGGCAATGCGCGATAATCCTTTCAATGTTGGTGTACTCACAAGAAAAACCTTACGTCGCCCCTGAAATGTGGCGCTTCGGCGTTCTGCCAGTAAAATCGGATCGCCTTCACCCTCGACATCGCCGGGATAGCCATCCACTTCATCCATAAACAGATACCGCGCAGGCATAGACCGCAGTCCCACAGCCGAATTCGCACCTGTCATCACCAGAACACCGCCCGGAAATTCTTTCGACAACACGGTGTTGCCGGAATCTCGTGAGCGTGCAGGCTTCACCCGCGCTTTTAATTCCTTGGAATCTTCCAAAAGCGGATCAATCCGCTGTTTGGAATTCCGTTTGGCCATCTCCACGGTTGGTGCCACCGCCATCATCGGGCCGGGTGCCATGTGAATGACGTAACCAATCCAGTTATTGCCAGCTTCAGTCCCGCCAATCTGAGCACCTTTCATGAAGACAACCCGTTGCGCCCGTTTATGGGGTGAGAGCTGGTCCATGATTTCGCGCAAATATGGTGTGCGTTCTGTGCGCCAGCGACCGGGTTCGGCGGCAGCCTTGGGGGAGAGAAAGCGATATTCATCCGACCATTCAGAAATGGTCATAAAGGCATCGGGTTTTAATCCTTCAAACCAAGCCTGTTCAAGTGTTTGCGATCCATCGTACAGCGATGCCGTATCGAAAAGCATAGAGTGCTTTTTAGGCATTGCGCCGTCTTCCTTATCCTTTGAAGTTTGCTTTGATCCCTCCAAGTTCTTCCAAGTGTTCACGGACATAACGCTCCAACGTCACATGTAATTGGTGGGCATCGGTCTCGAGTTCTGCTGCCATTTGGCTTGAAATCCTTGCAGGCCATGTTTGCCATGCATCGCGTTCCTGACGCGCAAGCCGAAACACATGGGCAATGGCCTCATTGCGGTCGATAAGCTCACCTTTTAATTGCTTGAGGCGCACCCGGTTGGTTTGCGCCTTTAAAACCTCATTGGCGGTTTTGGCTTGCATGTAGGTCGTGCCACCTGAGGAAAACGGAGTACCGCTTTCCTTTAAGGTTTCTTCAACCGCTTCCACCGCAGCCGCAGGCACTGGCTTGGTCTTTGCTGCCTGCTTTGTTTGTGGCTTCGCCGTATTGGATGACCATTCCCGATCAGCGCGTTCTACATCAATAGTGCCATCAGGCTCAGCGGTAATGCGGCCTTGTTTCAGCGCCTTTCTGACGGCGGTATCGCTGACACCGCGCTGTCTTGCATATTCTCGGATCGATACGCCCATATTCTTCGATTAATCCCTTGAATTGACTTGATAATTCTTAGCTTCCAAGCGTTTATGAACACGTCAACAAGCAAAGGAGCAACCATGACAAACCACATAAAACACACCCAAAAAGACCAAATACTGGCGCAGATCGCCAAAGACGAACTGCATCTTGAAACCCTTAAGACCCGCAAGAGCGACAGCCTCGATTTTCACGACTGCGCGGTCTGGTCCATCAAGGCCGCATTAGAAACCGCTTATGAAGCGGGCCAACAATCTACCGCCACAGGAGGTAAGTAATGAGTAAGACCACCAAACAAGCCCAGATCATCGAAACGCTCAGCGCCAAGGAAGGAGCCAGCATCGATGAGATGATGAAACTGACGGGCTGGCAAAAACATACGGTGCGCGGCGTTCTGTCCCGAGTCATCAAAAAGCTCGAAGGCTTTGAGTTGAGCTCAGAAAAACAACACGCAGACCGCCGTTATTACCTCAAACCAACCGAGAAAAAGGAAACCCAAGCATGAGTACCCAAAACCCCGTTATCAATAACGCCATCCAAGCCAACATGAACGCCATGCGTGACATGCTGGAAAAAGCGGCCACCCTCGCACAAGAGGGCTGCGGTTACATGGATGACGGCAATCGCAACGCTGCCGGCTCTATTATTGACCTTGATCGGCTGCTTGGCGATGCTAAAGCCTTATTTGAGGCTTCACTCGCCCTCCACAGGCAGTGAGGCTTCGGCCTTACCGCCAAGGCGGTCTTTTTCAACAGACTTAAAGTCCTGATCGGTACCAGATAGCGTTGCCTGTAATCCGGTCATCTCCTGCCAGCGACGCACAATCACATCCACATATTTGGGATCAAGCTCAATCAACCGCGCCTGCCTTCCAGTGTGTTCTGCAGCAATCAATGTTGAGCCAGACCCACCAAAGGGATCGAGCACAATATCCAGCGTCTTGCTGGAGTTTTTAATCCCGCGCACCACCAGATCAACAGGCTTCATGGTCGGGTGCAGATCATTCTTCTGCGGTTTATTATAAAACCAGACATCACCCTGATCACGCGCACCGCACCAGTAGCGGTCATTACCATCTTTCCAACCATAGAGGATGGGCTCATATTGGCGCTGATAATCAGAGCGGCCAAGGGTGAAGGTATTCTTCGCCCAGATGATAAAGGTCGACCATTTGCCACCCGCATTGCGGAAGGCGCTTTGCAGCGTATCCAGCTCGCTGGAACTCATACAGATGTATAGAGCACCCTTGGTATGAACCAACATATTTTTGCAGGCTGCGGTTAGAAACGCCTCAAAGTCATCGCCCAGATTATCATTCATAATCTTGCGTCCGGCTTTGGCTCCACCTTTGGAGCGCAGCTTGTCCTTAGCCGTATCGCCGTAATTCACATTGTAGGGTGGATCGGTAAAGACCATATCTGCCAGTTCCCCAGCCATCAGTTTTTTCATGTCGGCTTCGCTTGTGGAGTCGCCACAGAGCAAACGGTGCTCACCCATAATCCAGATATCGCCTGTACGGCTGACAGGGTTTTCCTGTACTTCTGGAATGTTTTCATCAAGTGCGGCTGCTTCATCGTCATCCAATGATGTCAATAAATCATCCAACTCCACATCGTCAAAGCCCAGCAGATCAAGATCGAAATCCTCATCTGCAAGATTTTGTAATTCCAATCGCAATAATTCTTCATCCCATCCGGCATTCTCGGCGATCTTGTTATCGGCAATCACCAATGCGCGGCGCTGGTTTTCTGTCAGATGATCCAGCTTGATGGTCGGAACCGTTTTCAATCCCAATTTCTTAGCTGCCATCACACGCCCATGTCCCGCGATGATGATATTATCGCCGCCAACCAGAACGGGGTTCACAAAGCCAAATTCAGCAATCGAACCTGCAATCTGCGCCACTTGTGATTCACTGTGTGTGCGGGCGTTGCGGGCATAGGGAACCAGCTGCTCCAGCTCAATTTGCTGAACATTCAAATCCATTGTTAAACCTTTTTATGTGTTAGTGACGTGCTAACCCGGGTGCGAACTGCGAACCTCTTTTGCTGCCCTGACGCTAGCGAAATACTGCGCCCAGCCCGCCCGCATACGTTCCAGCCGCAGGAAGGACCCGTGGCTTGGTATGTGAGAGGAGCATCGGTAAATGAGCGGTGTGAGGAAACAAAAAAGCCGCAATCAGATTGATGGCGGCTCGCTTGAATTCTTGACGGCTGCCTGTGCTTACACTGCTGCCGATTATGGTTCTTATAGTAGCCAAAAATGTTGCAAGTGTCGAATACTAAAGTGTTGCAACACTTTACTTCTGTCCTGCGTTCAAGCGAGCAGCAATTTTTGCCAGCGCAATATTCCACTTGCGCCATGCTGTGCTGCGATCACAGCCCAGCTCCCAGCAAATTGTTTTCCAGCGTCTGCGTGCGGCGCGATGCCAGATCAAGCGACGCTCCGGGGCATCAACCCATGTGATCCAGCGTAGTGTTTGCTCCATGCGTGAGATCGCATCAGGCGTTGCACGTAAGCGAAGCGGCATGGGTTCACCTGCCGCAATCTCTTCTGGGGTGCGGACAATCTCGGGCCACGCATTAAAATAGCCTTGCGCCCGCACAGGCGGTAGCTTTTTCAAAGTTGAAATGGATTCTTCAAATTGACCTGCCACGTCCTTTTCTGTCCAGTTATGCTCCATAAGCACCTCCGTTGTTGTTGATGATTTCGTTTAAAATTGCTGCATACCCGGCAACGTCGAGAATGCTGTCCTGATGCCCGGGGCTGCTGTTCAGTCGCGCCAGTTTCAGATCAATCAAACAAGTGATGACCTGTTCAGCACTCACACCCACGCCCAACGTCAGTGTCCAGCGTTTGGCTACGTTTTCGAATAGCGGTTGAGGTGATCCATAGCTTTCGCCACGCTCTGCCAGCGTCCGTGTTGCTTCTTCCAAAAGTCGGTTGGCATGTCTCATGACTTGCCTCCCATCATTTGTTCGCGGGCAAAATGCAGGAGAGCCAGTGCATCGGCTTCGTTGTCATCTTCGGGCAGATGGCCGAGGGTTTTGACTGCTTCGATAACAGCGGTCTTGCCCGCATTGCCTTTGCCAGTGATGAACTTCTTGATTGTGCCGACCGGAACGCCTTCGTAAGGGATGCTGTGCTCTTCACACCATGCGGTGAGTGATGCCAGAAAACCGCCATAAGCATGGGCAGCATCCACACCAAGGTGCCTGCGGACTTCTTCGAAATAGACTGCGTTGATCTTGCTCGACACATCACGGGTTTCATTTAGCCAGCGTTCAAAACGCAGGTAACGCATGCCGCCACCCTCAAAGCGACGGGGACGAAAATGCGCTGTACCGCTCATGATGCGTCCATGTTTGTTTGAGAGCGCCCATCCGGTAGCTGTGCCCAGATCGAGACTGAGCAAAATGGGTTGATTGGTTTTTTCCATGGAGACCTCCTGTTTGGTTGTTGGGAAAGATGAAATGAGCACGCACAACACCCTCGACCGGGGAGAGTTGCCCCCATAGGGGCACTCTCTCCCGTAGGGAGAGGGAGTCTTTTTCCTAAACACTTCCAAACTGGCTAAGCCTTGGAATAAAAGGCTTTCCGTCCAGTTTGGGCAGTTTGGAACGAAACTGGATGACCAAAACTGGAATCTGGACCGAAACTGCGCTGAAACCGTTGATATGGCTGGCGTTTTACAGTTTTGGCAGATTTGCTGCAGTTTCAGATTGGGCCGAAACTGCTCCAGTTTGGGAGCGTGGCAGACCATTTTTCCCGGGTGGGAAAATTGGTTTTTGTGGGTGTTTTGGAGCTGGTTCATCATGCCTGATCCTCCTCGTCATAAATCCACACACGAGGGTTCTCGATAGGCAAGACGGCGGCTGTTTGGCGGCATTTGTAATGGGTTGGATAGACCGCTTGCAGCTTGGCTGAAACTTCTCCTGTGTGCGGGTCGACCATCTCTTCGCCAGTGCCCAGATGCATATCTTCCACGCACAAAAAGCCGTATTTGGTGCGAGAGGGACTGCTCAGGCCGTAATTATCTGCATCCTTGAAAAACTTGACGTAGCCTTTGGTAGAAAGCACATCCAAGCGACCACGAATGGTGTCTTTGCCGCCAAGCCCGGCGCGGTTTTCAAACGCCTGACAAAACTGGTTCATGGTGTAAACACGACCAGCGCGGGATTCCTCATAGATAATTTCAAGGATGACATCACGCTTGCGACGGCGCTCTGCATCCAGCTTCTGGCCATAGTCACGATTGACCAGACGATCCGAGGTGTATTCCATCTCTTGCCACGCACCATCGACCTTATCGATCACCTTGGATCGCAGGCGCGGACCGTTTCGCAGTTCAAAAATCAGCTGGCGATAGGACTGGTTTTCATCCGGCTGGAACAGGATCAGCCCGGTGGTGTAATAACCTCGCAGGCTACTGGCACCGGAGAGTGCCTGAAACGGATCTTCTTCCAGCTGCTTCTTTTGGATTTTGCGTGTGTGGTGGGCAAGGATGATCCCAGCATCGGGATTAACGGCATCACGCAAGGCATCGAGCCGTTGCTGCAAGAAAAACAGCATGGCGGCATTGTCATTTTCACCCGCATCACCTTCGCCGCCGTCAAACACATTACGCAGCGGATCAACGACGATGATATCAACGCCCAGATCGCTAAAATGGCTGCGAATAGCCTCACAAGTGGCGGCCACGCCATGCTCATTGAGCAGCATCTTAAATTGCGGCGTGACAACCAGATTTTTACGAACCAATGGCAACAAGTTTTTATCAAACGCCATGTTTTGAAGGCGCTCGCGCAAATAGTGGTAACCAATCTCAGCCTGCAGATAGAATATCCGCAAAGGGCGTGGTGGCTTCATACCAAGGAAGGGAACGCCTGCCGCCATATGGGCCAGCAACGAGAGCAGAAAATCACTCTTGCCAACCTTTGGCGCACCGCCGAAGACCATCAGCCCTCCCGGCGTTATCCTCAAGCCATGCATCGAGTGAAAAATCACTGATGCCTGAGCCACGTTTTTGTGCGCGGGCTGCTTCAATCAGGCTGGCGCATTTGTGATTGAGGATGCGGTCAACAAAGGTCGACCATTTTGCTTTTTCAGGATCATAAGCCTGCTTGCGGGATAGATAATCCAGCATCAGCTCTTGCTCGATGTCCTCGACTTCTACGCCATGAATGGCAGAGTGCCGCATCAGGCTGCGTGCGTGATAACGGACTTGGTTTACGACATAAGGATGGATTCCTTCATAGTTGTTTTTGCTCATGGTTTTCGTCTCCAGTTGCGGTTAGCCGCCACGCGGGCGGGTCAACTGGGACTGGCGAAAACTCACTGGAGGCCCGATGAGACGGGCTATTCAAAGCGCTGCAAAAACAAAAAAAGCCCCTACATGCGGGGCTTTGGTGGTCATAAATTTTTTTGAAAAAAATTTCAGGGTGGTCGGTGAAATTTCACCGAAGGGAGATTAGGCAAATCCAAAATGCTTTAATTGCTCATCCCAAATATCGGGAAATGGGGTTTGCATATCCTGCAAGCTCAACTGGCGCGGCTGGGTGCCATCCAAGATGGCTTTTTTGATCTGAGGGGCGAGTTGATTGAGGCGCAGTATCCGGGACATGTAAGAGGAATTAATCTGGCGTTGGCGCGACATATCACCAATGGATTTATAGCGCCCGGTATCAAGCAGGTTTTGCCAGTAATAGGCTTTGGCCAAGGCTTTAACGAGCGTCTCGTCGGGTTTTGAAGCCTCTTGCGGGGCAGTCATATGAGCACCTTCGGGAAGTAAAATCAGTTTTTTGCCGCCGTAGCGTTTGATTTTTATCGGCACTCGAACCGAGATCACATTGCCTTCCATCATTTTTATGCGTGCATCCATGCTTGCTCCTCCATTTGTTTGGTTGAAATTCCTTGGAAGTGCTTTTCTTGTTCGTCCAATTCTCGTGCAAGGCTGAGCATGCCATCTGCCCGGATACGGACATCGACATATTCATAATTGACGATGACTTTCTCAATCATCAGCTCAAGAATACGTTGCTGCTCTGCCGGAAAAAGCTCCTTCCAGATCGGTACAATATTGCCAAGCGCGTCCCGGACTTCCGTTTCAGTCACGCTTTCATCCTCTTTGTATGCCTCGCGCCATGTCTCAACGATCATTTCAGGTGAAGCAAAAACGGCTTGTAGCTGTGTCAGGATCAAAGCTTCCATCTCACTGGCACTGACATTACGAACTTTGCAATCCGGGTTGATGCCTTTGCGATAGTGCTCGCATGTGTAATAGCGATAAAGCCTGCCGCCTTTTTTACGGGTATGGCTTGGCACCAGAGAGCATTCACACTCACCGCATTTCAAAAGTCCCATCAAAATAGCCTTGGTTTTCTTGCGTGTGACTGCCCCTCGGTTGATGGTGTTTTCTTTCATGATGGCGCGGACTTTATTCCACGTATCCATGTCGATGATGGCTGGGTGGCGGCCTTCGTAGATTTTGTCTTTATGTTTGATCTTGCCGATATAGATGGGGTTTTGCAGAATTTTATAGAGACCGCCTTTATCCAGTGCCTTGCCACCAATGACGCGTCCGTTTTTAGTTGTGCGCTTCTTGCTTAACACCCCCATGCGCGGCAACATCTTTGCCATCTCTGTGGGTGACTTGGTCATCAAAAACAGATCAAATATTTTGCGAATGCCCTCAGCCTCATCAGGCTCAATCACAAGCTCGCGGTTTTTCACCACATAACCCATGGGCGTGACACCGCCCATCCACATGCCTTTGCGTTTAGAGGCGGCCAATTTATCGCGGATGCGTTCGCCAATAACCTCACGCTCAAACTGGGCAAAGCTGAGTAGGATGTTCAGCGTTAGACGGCCCATTGATGTGGTGGTGTTGAATTGCTGGGTAACAGAGACAAAGGAAACTTTGTGCACATCAAACAGATCGATCAACTTGGCAAAATCAGCCAAGGAGCGTGACAAGCGGTCAACCTTGTACACGACAACCGTATCAATCAAGCCGCTTTTGATATCGTCCATCAGACGCTTTAAGGCCGGACGATCCATATTGCCGCCTGTGAAGCCGCCATCATCATATTCATCAGGGAGCTGGAACCAGCCTTCATGTTTTTGTGAAGCAATGTAGGATTCACAAGCCTCGCGCTGAGCATCAAGGCTGTTGAACTCCATGTCCAAGCCTTCCTCGGTGGATTTGCGCGTATAAATCGCGCAGCGTTTTTTCGGTGTGGTTGTGCTCAATGTTTGCCTCCTTGTGCCTTGTTGTTTAATCCGAAGAAGGCAGGTCCAGACCAGCTGCTGCCTGTGATGGCCAGCGCGACTTTAGACAGGCTTTTGTATAGGCAGCCTGCATATTCATAGCCTTCTTCTAAAATGGTGACCTGATATTCGATGCCCTTATATTCCCGAACCAGTTTGCTGCCGGGGATGGGCCGCTGATATTGTGTCTTGCGCTTCGGCTTGGCTCTCTTACCCGAACCGAATAAATCATTGGCCTGCTGTTCGATCCGGTTCTCAATCTGCGGATCAACGCCATAAGCAAGCTCTTGCAGGCGATAAGCCAGTCTGCGGACAATGTGGCTTTTATGGCCGCCGGGTGGTTCGTCCTGATACACATCCCGCCATAATGCTTTTAGTTCTGATAGCGGCATATTTGGGAGTGCCGCCACACGCGCCAGAAGTGTTTTATCCATCTGTTTCTCCTTGGTTTTTTGGTTCTTCGTCATGGGCATGAACGCTTGGAAAAACCCTGAAGTCCAATGAATTAGAGGGATGTGTTGCTTCTTTCTGTCGGTTCAGGCGAATCTTTCGGCGCAGGATGCCAAGCGCCAGCAAACGGGCCACTTCGGTGCGGCGATCTCGCTCATTTATTAGGTTTGGGGGAAGTGAAGACATGGGCGTTCCTCCTTGAGAATTATTGCGTCGTTCAAGGAGTTACTTACTGAAATGACTTGAAAACTGTCGGTTCAGTCAATGCTGTGCATTGAATCAAATTAGGCTTGTGAAAATAAAAGGCCTAATTTATATTAGGTCATTAGCCAAAATTGAAAGGATGCTATGGAGCAACTGACAAACGCACAGAATACGCTATTACAGGCCATTGAACGCCTGAAACGTGCCATGGGGATGTCGCCCACGGTACAAGAGCTTGCTGTGGAATTGGGGGTGAAAGCACCCAGTGTGTTTGAAGGGCTCAAGCGGCTGGAAGACAAAGGCTATATTCGCAGACAGGCGCGAAAAGCGCGATCCATCGAAGTCCTTCACGCACAAACACCGGATAAAACCAACCTGACTGCCGTTCCCGTTTTGGGGGTGGTCGCTGCTGGTCAACCGATTCTTGCGATTGAAAATCAGATTGGTCAGGTCATGGTGCCGAATAATGTTCTGCGCGGAAAATGCTTTGCGCTCAAAGTGCAAGGCGACAGCATGATTGATGCTGATATTTTCGAGGGAGATTACGTTGTCGTGCGAAGACAACCAATTGCTGAAAACAGCGATATTATTGTGGCCATGGTCGGCGAAGAGGCCACTGTAAAGCGGCTGAGCATTGAAGGGGAGCATATTGAGCTGCGCCCTGAAAATCAGAAACTAAAACCCATCATCATAGGACAACAGGATGAACTTAAAATAATTGGGAAGGTCTTACACGTCTGCTCGGGTGTTGACACCGAGGCCAACCCTGTAACGACGAAACAGGAGATTGGCGATGTCGAGATATAATCCAAAGGTATTCACAAATGTAGATGTTTTAGGCGGTCTGGATGCCGAGCTGCTTATTCAGCTATTTAAAAAATTTCCAAAATTCTTTGAAGCTCATGGGATTCATCTCGAAAACGGCACTTTGAATTTTGAAGATATTACAAAAGCGCTTATCCGTCCAAACGACACCGTTCAAGATTCTTATGAAACCCATGAGTTGATGGAAGCTCTACAATTAATAACAGAAATGTCCAGTCAAGAAGCTATGGACTCGCTGATATCAGCAGCTAAAGACCAAGGTATTGAATTACACTATACGCCCGGATCACATGAAGATTTAGCCCTGTTTTGCTTTTTAAATCAGCCTGATCTTTTCCATACGGAATATGCGCGATCATTAGTCCGAAACTATCGAGGCTTTAGTTTTTATTGGGGCTCACACGCTCAAAAAAGATCTTTTCCAAAGATTTCAGATGAAACAATCACCGCACTACAATCAGAGCTTGATGACTGGTTTGCCAGTAATAACCGATTGCGAAATTGCCGAGTTTATTTGTTCCCTCAAGGGCACCGAGTTAGCATCGTTATAAAATACGGCAAGCCATTAAAGCGTGAATTTAAAATGAAAGATGGTGAGACAGGGAGTGTATTTTACAACCCTCAATGCCATGATCTTCTGATTTATAATTGCGACAGCGATGATGTCAGCGTCAGAATATCTAGTAAGAAAAAAGGTCATATAGAGGAATTCTTACGCTGTGTGGGAAAACATATTTTTGGCAACGAAGGGTACTTCTCTGAGCAAAAGAAGTTTTCGTTAGAAAAATTACGGGACGTTGATAATGCCGCTCATAATTTTGCCACCACTGATGGCGTTGAAGATGTGAAGCTGGTTGAGATTCATTATGATTGGGGCGGTGAAACTGAAATCAGAAAATCGGGCAATCTTCTCAACACACTGATACGAAAAAATGGTCAAGACTCGACAAAGCGTGCTGCCATAACTTTTGCCAAGTTCAGCGTGAAGTTTGAGGGGCTGAAAAAAGCAAGGCCGATTGATATCCGGGCTGGCAATCGTGCCACGTTCAGTCGTGACGAAGACTTCTTGGTTGTAGAAGATTGGATCACCGACCAAGGGCTAGTTGAACCAAGAACCTCAAAACAGGAGGCAGCGCAATATGTGGAATATGCTCGCGAAGCTGCCTCGGCATGAACATAATCATGCATTTTTAATCAAGCACTTTGGTGATACTGAGGTAGTTAAATCTTGGTTCGATAGCACAACGGCTTTTGATGAACAGTTGCATTGCGATCATGGGCATTGCGGTGGAAGACGTGTTTGTGAAATGCCTAATGGAAAAGTGCTGGCAGTTTGTAATGATGACACCACCTCCTGCCCAGACTTACATATTTCAAATAATGACAGACGGCTGCATACCCTAAGCCTAAAAAAGATTGCTAGCTTAATCGCTGACTCTACGAATGAGATTTCAGTTCTAAAGGATATACAGACCATTGACGGCACCTCAAGCTGTATAAGAGTTGGGCTCTACATTCCCCGAGGCACCATTCGTTATCCGGTTTTCTTTGGAATCAACATTCACGATGGAGATCTGGAAGGCATAATCAACCATGTGATTGGTCTTGATGGATCAGCCATTTTGCTGATGCCATCCATCGATAACATCAGCCAATCCAAGATTAATGCCATCCGAGCTAAAGGCTCTGCTTTGATTGGCCTGCAGGATTTGGCTAATACAGACACGCTTATCGATACCACCAAAGCATTAGAAGAATTTTCTGCCTTCCATGAAGATCAGGAAGACCCAATGCCAGAAGTGAGCTGTGTCTTATTTCCAACCCCAGCCGATGCAGAGTGGTCCAATATTACGATTAAATTTACAGATGGGCATACAGTTCGTGTTACTTGCAACACTGGTAACAATAGGGTTTCTCAAGTTTATAATTTTACCCAGATGGGCATGGCAGATGGCCGAACGGCATCTCCTAATAAACAATGGAATCTACTGGAAGGCTTTGCAGATGAGCGAGGCCAGTTCACATGGGACAACCCAAAAGCCAATCGTAACCAGAAGAAACAAAAACAAGAGCTAAAGAAGGTCTTTCAAAAGTTCTTCGGCATATATGACAGCGATCCATTTGAGGATTACAAAGATCACAAAAACCGGGTTTGCTATCGTTCTAAGTTTCATATCTCACCAGATGAGTAGTCAATGACAGGCATAGATCGGTGCGAACTGATCAATTGCCAAGCCCTTGATTCCACATGACTAAAAGCTCCGTACTTCGCTTTTCCAAGTACGGTGTTTTTCAGGAAAGGGGCATATATAGGAGAAAAATTAGAGAAAAACGGGGTGTTTTTATAGAGAGCAAGTCAATTGTAAATAGCGAAAAAGCCCGCAAATGCTGGGCTTTTGAGGCTATGCCATCTCGGGCATATGAAAGTTTGTTTGTAGTCAATGGCGGAGAGAGCGGGATTCGAACCCGCGAGAGGCTATTAACCCCTACACGCTTTCCAAGCGTGCGCCTTCAGCCGCTCGGCCATCTCTCCATATTCAATTTTACGCGCCAAAAATTTCTTTATGAAATATGGTGGAGGGAGTAGGATTTGAACCTACGTAGGCATAGCCAACGGATTTACAGTCCGCCCCTTTTAACCACTCAGGCATCCCTCCGGTAAGATTGCTTTTTCTACGAAATATTAACGGCTGTGTCAATGTTTTATTTTGATTATTGCCTTATTCAAGCGGTTTCTTTCAGTACAAAATTATCGCGATGAATGAGTGCGTTAGGTCCTTTATAGCCAATAAGACTTTCAATCGCATCGGAATGGTAACCAATTAATTTTCTGGCATCAACGGAATTATAGGAAATAAAACCTTGTCCAAGATCACCGGTTTTAGGATTGGCAATTATCAGCAAAGCACCACGCTTAAAATTACCCTCAATCAGGGTAACGCCAGCGGCGAGCAAACTATTGCCCATATTTAAAGCTTTTACTGCACCATCATCAATGGTAATTTTGCCTTGAATATCTAAGGCACTTGCAATCCATTGTTTGCGAGCAGTTTGGGG
This sequence comes from Alphaproteobacteria bacterium, assembly GCA_965206365.1. Classification (GTDB taxonomy): domain Bacteria; phylum Pseudomonadota; class Alphaproteobacteria; order JABAAW01; family JAHZMA01; genus CBDBJL01. The sequence goes on along the minus strand of CBDBJL010000004.1, from coordinate 114,025 downwards.
TTTAATTTTACTGGTGAAGAGTGAATATTTTTGTCCCGCAATCTGGGTAAGGGGGTGTTTTTGCATGCCATTGCTGATAATCATTTGGCATCCCCCAGCAATCGCAATTTTTGCGGCTTCTATTTTGGTTGCCATACCACCCGTGCCATCATTTCCATATTTGCCGATTGCCATTGCCGTAATTTCAGGGGTGATTTCATCAATTTGCGAAATATGCTTGGCGGTATTGTCATGGGTTGGGTTTGCACTGTAAAGCCCATCAATATCACTTAGTAGAATCAGCAAGTCGGATTCGCCCATAACGGCTAACCTTGCCGCCAGACGATCATTATCGCCATAGCGAATTTCTGCGGTAGCAACAGTATCATTTTCGTTAATGATGGGAATGGTTCTGAATTTTAATAGTTGCAATAAAGTATTGCGGGCATTCAAATGGCGCCTACGGGTTTCGGTATCTTCATAGGTGAGGAGCATTTGGGCGACATTCATTTTATGTTGAGCAAAAGCTTCTTGCCAAGCATGATTCAGCAGAATTTGCCCCACTGCGGCCGTGGCCTGTTTTTCTTGTAATTTTAAGGCTGATTTTTGCGCAGTTAAGCTTAATTGCCTACGCCCAAGCGCAATAGAACCCGAGCAAATAATAATAATTTCTGTGCCTAAATTATGATAATAGGCAATATCGGTCACTAAACTTTGCAACCATTCATGATTAATTTGATCGCTTGATTTATCGATGAGCAAGCTTGAGCCAACTTTGATCACCAATCGGTTGGCTTCTTGAATTTTTTTCAGCATGGCAACCAAATTGATTGCGGTAGAATTTCATGATTATCAGAGTGGAGCTGATGTTGAGTTGCAAAATAATTTGTAAAAAGCAGTTGAATCAGCGCATCAATATTTGTGCCATCGATCGTAGAAATCATGATTCTTTCAAGAAAAGAGGAGGATTGTTTTTGGAATTTTTTTAAATTTTGCGCTAATTGATTTTGCTGTTCTAGATTGAGTAAATCAATCTTGCTTAAAATTAACAATTGGGGTTTATCGAGCAATTTTTTCTGATAATGTTTTAATTCATTTTGAACGATCTGATAAGACATAAGCAAATCTTCTGAGCTAGCATCAATGAGATGAAGTAGAAAATGGCATCTTTCTACATGCCCTAAAAAACGATGCCCCAAGCCAGCCCCTTGATGGGCACCATCTATCAATCCCGGAATATCAGCAAGAATTAATTGTTTTGAATTCGCCTCAACAACACCTAAATGTGGATAAAGAGTGGTAAAAGGATAGGCACCGATTTTTGATTTGGCACGACTTAAACAATTAAGTAACGAGGATTTTCCTGCGTTGGGCAAACCAATAATACCGATATCGGCAATTAACTTCAGTTGCAACCAAAGTGATTGTTCTGCATCGGATTTACCTTCTTCAGCGTATTTAGGGGCACGATTGGTAGCTGATTTAAAATGAGTGTTGCCTCTGCCACCGTTACCACCGCGAAGTAAGTAAAACGTTTTGCCCGCATAATCCATATCGCACAACAAATCATTTTCTGTAATATCAAAAATCTGAGTGCCAACAGGAACTTTGATAATGCAATCCTTACCCTTGGCACCATGCTTGGTTTTGCCCTGTCCGTCAGCACCACGTTCAGCTTTGAAATGTTGTTGGTAGCGAAAATCAAGCAAAGTGTTGAGATTTTCTACGGCATGGAAAATAACATCGCCACCTTTGCCACCATCACCGCCCCACGGACCGCCATATTCAATAAATTTTTCCCGACGAAAGGCTACACAACCATTGCCTCCACGGCCAGTTTTCACATGAATTTTTGCTCGATCAAGAAATTTCATAATTTTACCTAAAGCATGTATAGATGGATGATACCATGCTTACGGTTGGGGGTTAATTACCTAAAAATTAAACAAGCTTTTCCACATTAATATAGTTGCGAATCCGTGTTTTTTTAAATTTCACATGTCCTTCAATTAATGCAAATAGAGTGTGATCTTTGCCCATACCTACATTATCACCTGGGAAAAATTTAGTTCCACGTTGTCGAATTAAAATATTGCCAGGAATAACTTTTTCACCACCGTATTTTTTAACGCCTAAACGTCTGCCCGCACTATCGCGACCGTTACGCGAAGAACCTCCAGCTTTTTTATGTGCCATTACTTAGCCTCCTTAAAATAAAAATTATGCAGCAACAGAAATTTGTGTAATTTCTACAAAGGTTTGGTATTGCCGATGCCCAGCACTACGGCGATATTTCTGCCGACGATTTTTCTTGAAAACAAAAATTTTCTTAGCACGCGTTTGCCGAATAATTTTCGCAGTCACACTCGCACCCTTAACATAAGGGTTGCCAAACACAGATTTGCCATCAGAAAGCATCAAAACTTCGTTAATCGTAATTTCCTGTGTATTCTCGTCACCAATTTTTTCAATAAGCAAACGATCCCCTTTTTTTACCTTATACTGCTTGGCGCCAGTTTGAATGAGTGCAAACATTTTCTTTTTGATAATCCTTATTCATTACAAATGATATTTGAAGATAAAATTTAACCATGTTCCATTGTCACACCATACTTCACTGTCACATAAGCTATAATCTCATATCTGACAGATTTTAGTAATTTGGATCGTACTTGTCAAGCAAACTAATTTGAAAGTTACGTTATTACCTTATAGGCACACTATAGCGGATTCCGCCGTCGCGCCATAAAGCATTTAAGTCTCGTTTGAGTCCGATGTTGGTATCTTTCCCTAAGTTGCGTTGGTAAATTTCGGCATAATTGCCAACATAAAGAATAATATGATAGGCCCAATCTTCAGAAAGACCTAATCCCTTACCATATTCGCCTGCTTTGCCTAATAAACGGCGAATCTGGATATTTTCAGAAGAGCGCATATTTTGTACATTTTCAGAATTAATTTCAAGTTCCTCGGCAAGAATCATGGCATTAATTGTCCAATTCACAATATCACCCCAATTATCATCGCCTTCACGTAAGACCAAACTTAACGGTTCACTAGAAATCATTTCGGGTAGAAGGATATGTTGGCTAGGATCTTTCAGTAGGGTGCGGTTTGCAGCTAGCAAGGTACGATCAGTAGAATAAAGATTACAACGTTCGTTATCGTAAGCTTCGATAGCATGATCTATTGTATCTAAACTGACAGTTTTATAGGAAATTTGATTTTTTGTAAAAAAATTAATCAAATTTTTGGCACTAATGGTACCTGTAATTATGCAAGCTGTTAAATTTTGAGCTTGATAGATTGAGGATATTTCTAGCGTGCGTGGTACTAAAAACCCTTGGGCATCATAATAAGTAATGCCGGAAAATTTAAGGTGTAAATTTGCATCACGGGCAATTGTGAGCGAGGTGTTATGTGCGAGTAAATCAACATTACCCGATTGTAGGGCGGTGAATTTATCGGTATTATTAAGGGGAATAAATTTTACCTTGTTTTGATCACCAAAAATAGAAGCGGCAAGAGCCCGACAAAAATCAACATTGAAACCATGCCACATTTCATCATCATTTTGGTATGCAAAGCCCGGTAAATTTTGCGGAACGCCACAACGAATCTTGCCACGTTTGTGGATTTCTGCCAGGGTTTGACCCGAACTTTGTCCTTGTTCAACAATGGTTTTGCCAACATGCGGCGTTTTATCATGTGGCAGGAAATAACCAAAAATAATACCAAGAAGTAAGACGCCAATCATTGGCAAGATCAGTTTCAAATTTTTTCCTAACATCAAACATTATAGTTATGAAAATTTATTTCATTACGATAATCTATTTTTATGGAAAATTATACAAAATAAAAAAACACAACCAGGATATTCTTTTTATTGCAATAATTAACGCCCATCTATAGCATAAAACCCTGATCTATTCAAGATAGAGCGGTTTTTGGAAAATGTTTTTTTGCAATTCTAAAACCTTTTCAACATTTTCGATATCAATAAAAAAAGGGCTTGTTAAAATATTACGGGTTGGTAGCACACCTGTTTCAAGATATTTAGCCATGGTGATTACAGCAAGATAGCCTTGCAAATAAGGTTGGTTATCGATGGCATAAAGGGAGGCTGCGGGTAAGGAGAGTGTTTTCAACATTTCCGCAGAATGATCCAATACGGCAATGTGGGATTTTTCTAATTTCTTGGCAAGATGCAGGTGATGAATTAATTCAGGGGCAAGTCTTTCTTGCAAAATAAAGAAACTATCAATACGCGGATTGAGTTTAATCTGATTGGTAATTACGTTAAAGGCTTGATTTGAAGTTGTGATAATTCGCTTAACCTTACCACTACCGCCAAAGCCGCGGATAAAACCATTGCATAGCAGCAATTGGTTAACATTCGTACTTTCAGTAATAACGCAGGTGGCGTATTTTCCACCATTTTTCTTCAGGCGTGCGCCAATAATTTGCCCAGTTTGATAGGCCTCATCACCAATATTAAGCAATGGTGCAATATCATAGGCAGTATTTTCTTCGGTAGCCACGGTGAAGAAGGGAATCTTTTTAACTTTAAGCTGGCGAATGGTTGGCAAAACTGCATCACGGTTGTGAATGGCAAGAATTAACCCGTTCGCTTCCTGATTCAAAGATGCCTCAATCATCGTAATCATTTGTTCGATATTGTTGGTTTTTGGGATTTTATAGGTTATTTTGGTAGCAGAATCTTTCGCGGCTTGCTTGGCGCCACGCTCAAAAACACTCCAAAAAAGACTTGTCTGCGTTCTATTTTTTGTTGTATTTTCATAAAAAGGGATGATAACGTGAATGTCTTGGGGCGTGGCAGAAATTTTCGGCGTTAGGAATATCAAAATAACAATTAACAAGAAAAATTGCATGAAGCTATGGCATGCTAATTTGTTAAATAAGAAAGGTTCTTTTCGGAAATGATGCGTAGAGATCGGTTGCATATTTCTCGATTGCGTTTGTTTGCCTATAACCAGTTTCATTTATTATGATTTCTTTGTAAAATCACTTTTTAAATCCACTTTCTATAAATAAATAAATTTCTAGTTACCAAAGTAGTTACTTATGTGCTATATCTGAGAATTTATGTCAAGAAAATAATCTCTTTTGCGGGATTTGTGAGTATATATTTTTGGGGATGGGTTGCTTTTTAGGAGAAACAGATGCAAAGATTCAAAAAATTTATTCCAGTTTTTATTTTAATTTTTGGTTTTATTATATTACAACAATCACCTTTAGCCAATTATCTTAGCTTTGAGGGGTTAAAGGAAAATAGAGAGACCTTGTTGGTTTTTCGAGATGCAAATTATGCGGTCACTTTTCTGGCTTTTATCATTATCTATCTTACGACTGTTGCATTTTCACTTCCTTTTGCTAGTTTTCTTACGATTACCGGAGGATTTTTGTTCGGTAATATTTGGGGGACGTTTGCGGTTATTACCGGGGCAACTTTGGGAGCAATTTGTATTTTTCTGGCGGCAAAAACGGCAATTGGCACGAGTTTGAAAGCCAAAGCGGGTCCGTGGTTGAGTAAATTAGAAGCTGGCTTTGAAGAAAACGCGATTAGCTATATGTTGTTTTTGCGTCTTTTGCCTGTTTTTCCATTTTTTGTTGTAAACATTGTGCCAGCACTTTTGGGAGTCAGAGTTGTGCCCTTTGCATTAACAACATTTTTTGGCATTATGCCGGGAAGCTTTGTCTACGCCACTGTGGGATCAGGCTTAGGTTCGATTTTTGACCGTGGCGATGAGTTTAGCGTGGCTGGTATTTTAACGCCACAAATTTTATTGGCACTTTCAGGGTTAGGCATTTTAGCGATTGCCCCGATAATTTATAAAAAAATAAAAGCGAGAAAAAGTTAAAAATTGTTACATGCTTAAAATTTCATCAGTAACAATAAAATTGTTTTCATAGCCAAAAGTCGATTGATTTCTGATGCGGTGGAAATTAACCATTGAATATGATGGCATGCCGTTTAATGGGTGGCAACGGCAAAATATTGGTATTTCAATACAGCAAACATTAGAGGAAGCTATTTCTCAGCTTTGTGGCGAGCAGGTTACGTTTTATTGCGCTGGGCGTACGGATAAGGGGGTCCATGCACTTGGGCAAATTGTTCATTTTGATCTGAATTATCTTTTCACGCCTCATGCGTTATTGTCGGGGATGAATGCTTTTTTGCGACAAGATTTTCCGATTGTCGTTCTTGATGCAATGCCAGTTGCGGGTGATTTTCACGCACGGTTTCATGCGATTAAGCGTGAATATATCTATCGAATTTCCAATCGCTCGGCACCACCGGCTCTTTTGCGCGGGCGAGTTTTGCATGTGTCGCGGAAATTAGATTGGGAAGCGATGCAGCAGGGGGCAAAATTATTTGAAGGTGAATATGATTTCACCTCATTTCGGGCTCGGTTATGTCAAGCAAAATCGCCCGTCAAAACCATTGATTATTGCCAGATGCTTGTTCCTGATCAGCTTTTATTTCCTAATGAATTGCATTTGCATGTGCATGCGCGCTCATTTTTGTATCATCAGGTTCGTAATATGGTAGGGACTTTGGTAAAAATAGGGGCGGGAGAATGGTGTAGTCGTGATATCGTTCCAATTATCAATGCCCGCGATCGAACTCAGGCCGGACCTACCGCTTCGCCACAAGGCTTATATTTAAGTAAAATTCATTATAAAGCATAGGGTTTTTAATAGACATAAATTGAATGCAATGATATATTACGGACATGATTAAAATAAAGAAACCTGACCTGGAATGGGCACATGAAAAGGGGCTTTTGAATGCAGAGCAAATCGACCCACTTTGGTTAGCACTTGAAGCCAAGCTAGGTCTGAAGTTCAGATTTGATTTGATCAATGTAACTTATTATTTCGGTGCGTTTTTGATTATCTTTGCAATGGGTTTTTTCTTAACTAAAGCTTTGTATTATCCGAACGCCATGTATTTATTTGGGTCAACCACTAGCTATGTTATTATTCTTTCTTACTTTGCCTATTACTTGTTTCACAAGCAGAAGTTAGAAATTGCTGGAGGTGTGGTGGCAGTAGTCGCTGTTTTCCTTGTTCCACTTGCAATTATTGGATTTCAAAAAATGACGGGTTTTTGGCCATCAGTGGATCTTGAAGAATACGCAAATTACAATATCTGGTTAAAAGGTTCTCAGTCTCTTCTAGCAATCGGAACCATCATTGTTGCCGTAATTATGTTTTGCTTTATGAAAACTGCATTGCTCTCAGTGCCAATACTCGTCTCGCTTTGGTATATGTTCATGGAATTAACACCGTTGCTTTTCGGCAAAGATAATTTTACACCGGATGAGCAGGGACCGATTTCATTCATTTTTGGTGCTGTTGTTCTGGTTATCTCATATTTCTGGGACCGAAGAACTGAGCTTGACTTTGCATTTTGGGGTTATTTATTTGGAATGCTTACTTTTTTGGCGGAATTCTTTCCTATGCGTAACCACAGTGAATTTGTTATGTTTCTCTATTTTTGTTTCAGTATTGCCCTTATTTTCATTTCTGTTTTGCTTCAAAGAGTAATTTTTATCATTTGTGGTGCGATTGGCTGTATCGGATATTTATATCACCTGGCAACAACCATATTTGAGAATTCTCCATCTTTCTCTATTTTCGCTAGCCTTGTTGGGTTGGGTTTCATTGGCGTAGGTGTTCAATATCAAAGAAATAAAAAGCTTATTGACGAGAAAATGATAATTTTATTACCAAAATTTTTATCTAAACTCTCGCCTACAAACAGAGTAAAATAAAGCCAAGCGATAATATTAAGAGTTGTTTTCTGGTGGTGATGAATTCATAAAATGCAGATCCATTTGCGGGTAAGGAATACCGATATTATGTTGCTTGAATTTATGCCAAATCGCAAATAAAATTTCGCTACGCACATCGCGCCAATATTTATTAATATCCTGTACCCAATAAATTAATTCAAAAATCACTGCATTATCACCAAAATCTGATAGATAGACATTGGGCAGATTGGTTTTCGATAATTTTTGGTTTTCATTTGCCGCCTCTAAAATAAGTTGGCTGGCAAGGTCAAGATCACAATCATATGAAACCCCAATTTTAAGAATTGAGCGTACTTCGGGTGTGGTTAAATTCCAATGGGTTAGCTTGCTGGTAACCAATTCTTCATTGGGAATTAATATCTCTAGCCCGTCTAATGTTTCTAGTAAAGTATAGCGCACGGAAATGCGACGAATATAACCCATTTTTCCATTTTCTAATTCTACCAACGTGCCGGGGGCAAGGGTGCGCTCGAAGGTTAGAATAAAGCCACTAATTAAATTGGCGGTAATTTTTTGCAAGCCAAACCCAATACCAATTCCCAACGCACCACTAAATACCGCAAGGCTGGTCAGGTTAATGCCGATAATATTCATAGCAATCAGCAATGCGATGAAATAAATAAAAGCCTGTAATAATTTATAAATTAAACTACGGGTAGAGGCGTGGAGATGGACAAATTTTGCCAGCTGTTTTTCTAAAATGCGGGTGATATGGCTACTACCCCACATTAAAAATACAATCCATAAAATGGTTTGAAAAATTGTATAAAGCGAGATATTGACCGAGCCGACATTAATTATGAAACGGCTGGCGTTAATATTGCGCTCAATCGGCGCAAAAAACCCAAGTACTTCTAGCCCGAGTAAAAAAATAACTAGGATGATTGGGCCACGGCGGGCTAAAGTTTCGCTAGGGTGTAAGATAATATTGAGCCAGAGCGGTTTTTTTTGAGCATCAGAATTTTCTAAAAACTTATTGTTGTAGGCTTTATGGATTGTTCGCCGTAAAATCAGGCTAATTTTGCGAAAACCACGCCAAAGCATGAGAAAAAAACGTAAAAATAGGTTCATTACAATCTTATACATCTCGCCGACTAATTTTACCTGGTAATTTCATTCGGGTCAATTTCGTAATGATCGCCTTTTTCTTCGCAAAAACTACGTTTGGCAAACGAAGATGAACGATACCATTTTACGCCACGCTTGATGATAAAGTTAAGATCAGTAAGCAGGCAATGAACCGCAACAACAAAATACCCCGATAATATTCGGCAAGAATGGTAATGACAGGTAATGGAATTGGTATGTTCTTCGTCAAGCTCGCACGTAAACTGCACCTGCCCACGAACACCAGAACTGTGATCATTTTGTTTAGGCATATTGGCTCCTTTCATTCTTGAATAAAAATTTTTGTAACTATAGATTAAAACCATTTTTCAGTGGAAAAGCGGGTGGTGGTAATTTCCCAACCTGTGCGCGCTTGCCATGCCAAGCGTGATAATCTTCTAGGGAATATAATTTATTGCCCTTTTTATAGAGAATTCCTTTTTTGCTATTAAACAATTGAATATCGGCAAGCCTGGCATCTTTATATTTTTGCAAGACAACGCCTTGCCCACGGTTAAGGGTCGATATTTCATCAAGTCCAAAACTCAATAAACGGCGATTTGTCCCCAGCAAAGCAACATAATCGCAATCGGGAAGAATTTCCAGACAAGCCACAAGTTTTGCGTTTTTTTTGGGCAACATGATTTGTTTGCCTGAACGGGTTTGTGCGGATAATTTATCGGCACTCACAAGAAAACCATGGCCATCATCCGAGGCCAATAAGTATGTTTTTTCCGGTGCATAAAGGGTAAATTCAACAATCTTATCCTCTGCTTCCAAATCTAACATTAAACGGATAGGTTCCCCCATACCCCTACCTGTAGGAAATTTATCGGCAGAGAGGAGATAAGATTTGCCAGCACTAGAAAAAATTAAAAATTGGTCGGTATTATAGCAATGATGGCTGAAACGCAAATGATCGCCATCTTTGAAGCGATGGGGATAATCTGTTGCCATATGCGTTTTTACACTTCGCACCCAATCTTTTGCAGAATATAAGACGGTTAGGGGTTCGCGTTCTAGCAAGATCTCATGGGGGACAAATTCTGTTTCCGGGTTAATTTTTTCAATTTTGGTTCGCCTGGAATCTTCGGGTTGATCATAAGATTTTTTTAACGCAATGATTTCAGCCTCTAAAGCCGAATCCAAGGCCGGCTTGCTGGCTAATAATTGCTTAATTTTCCGTTCTTCGCTTCGTAATCTCCGCTCTTCTTGGATGATCTTTTGTTCTTCTAAATTGCGCAATTGGGATAGCCGCATTGCTAAAATTGTATCAGCATAGGGTTGTTCAATTTTTAATTGTTTCATTAATTCTGGGCGTGGGTCATCAGATTTTCGAATAATTTTAATAATTAAATCTAAATTTTTATAGGCGATCAGATAAGCTGTTAAAATATTGAGTCGGGTAGCAATTTCTTCGAGTCTAAATTGATTGCAACGTACCATTACCTCGCATCTATGGCTTAACCATTTTTGCAAGACTTCACCTAGCGACATAATTTTTGGAACTTTACCTAGATCGAGTACATTCATATTTAAGCTAAATTTTATTTCTAGATCGGTTTGCTTGAAAAGCGTTGCCATAATATGTTTTGGTTCAACGCTACGATTCTTAGGTTGGATGATAATGCGTAAATCCTCGGCAGATTCATCGCGAATATCTGAGATTAGGGGTAATTTACGAGCTTGCATGAGCTCGGCAATTTTTTCGATTAATTTAGATTTTTGTACCTGAAAGGGAATTTCGGTGATCGTAATATAATAAGAACCCCCTTTTTGGGGCTCGGCACGCCAAAAGGCTCGGAGGCGAAAAGAGCCCCGTCCAGTATGGTATGCTTTCAAAGTTTCTGCTTTATCTTCAATCAAAACACCGCCCGTTGGAAAATCAGGACCTGGAATATGCTGGATAAGATTGGCAGTATTAATGTTTGGATTTCGTACAAGCATAATAAGTGCGTCGCATAATTCATGAATATTATGTGGTGGAATGTGGGTTGCCATTCCCACAGCAATGCCTTGGGCACCGTTGGCTAATAGGTTTGGAAAAGCCGCGGGCAGAATTTCAGGTTCTTTGCCTTCACCATCATAAGTGGCACGAAAATCAACAGCATTTCGATGCAAATCACGAAGCAATAAATATGCGGTTTGGCTCATACGCGCTTCAGTGTAGCGCATAGCGGCAGCATTATCACCATCAATATTGCCAAAATTGCCTTGCCCATCTACCAAAGGATAGCGCAACGAGAATTCTTGTGCCATGCGCACCATAGCATCATAGATTGCACTATCACCATGGGGATGATACTTACCCATAACATCGCCAACAATTCGGGCGCATTTCTTAAAGCCACTTTCAGGATTGAGTTTTAATTCTGCCATAGCGTGAACCAGCCTTCGATGTACGGGTTTTAACCCATCGCGAACATCGGGCAGGCTACGTGCGGTAATGGTAGAAAGCGCGTAGGCTAAATAGCGTTCAGACAGGGCATCTTTTAAGCTCTGCTTGCCGATATTATTACGGTGATTCATTTGTGCAATCCTTTTTCTACATAATGGATAAAGATTTCTTGCCAGGGTTGGAATCTTTCACATTGATGATCAGAATATTGGGCTTGCAGAATATGTCCTGTAGCTTGACAAAAATCAGCCACATCTTGCAGTGAGGCCGGATCCGTTGCAATACATTTTACCACTTTCCCTTGGGTAATATTTTTCAAGATTTTACGCAATTTCAGCACGGGTAACGGGCATAATAATCCTGTAACATCCAATTCTAGATCATATTTATCGTTATTTTCAGCCATCATACCCTTATATATGCCTCACTTTATCATGTTGTGCAAGTGGGCGTTATGGTTTTTGTTGCAGATCACTAAGGAGTATTTGCAAATTTTGTTTGCCGTGATAATGATTAACTTGGAAATAGCCAGCAACATCTAATTTTTCCTGAGTTTCACGGGCAAGAGTTAGGGTATTCGTTAAAATATTATGCGGTTCTGTGTCGCAATTAAATAAAACTCCGCGTAATTCTTGCCGAGATTGGTTGCAAAAAACAATCATTATATGATTATTCTTTTGCCCCATTCTATGCAAATATTTTACGCGCAAATCAGGCAAAGCGAATAAAGGTTTTGGGTTACCGGCACCGAAAGGGGCTAAAGTCTCTAACCATTTTAATTGCAAGCTGGCTAAGCTAGGAATGCCACAGACCCCATCAATTTGCAAATAATCAGCTTGGGTAATTTCAGAATTTTGCGCTTCGTTAATATGGCGATGCAAAAAGATGCGTAGATCAGATTCACGATTTTGCTGAAGGGTAAAGCCCCCTGCCATTGCATGCCCGCCAGAGCGAATTAAAATATTTTCGTGGGTGGCTTGTTCTAGAATTTTGGCAATATCAATTCCAGCGACACTACGCGCAGAGCCAGTTCCAAGCCCCTGATGATCATAACTAATAATCAGAGCTGGCGCATGATACTGATCTTTAATTTTTCCTGCGGTAATGCCGGTAATCCCAATATGTAAATTAGAGGCTCCGATCAATACAAATTGTTGATGCTTGGGTTTCGCTTCTTTCGTTAACAGGCTATGAATATTTTGTAAACAATCATTTTGCACCGAGATCCGTTTCGTATTCAGCTTAAGCAATCTTTCCGCATAATGGTAGGCATCTTTTTTTGTGGTTGCCGTTAATAATAAAGTGGCAACTCGGCTCTCACCCATTCTGCCAGCGGCATTAAGATAGGGGGAAATCTTAAAACTAACATCTTCTGTTGTCGTAATTTTTTCTCCTTTGCGACATAACTCGTTCAGGCTATGTAAGCCTAGATTTGTTGTTGTATTCATTTGCTTCATGCCTTGCGCAACTAAATCGCGGTTGATTCCTTGTAGAGGCATAACATCGGCAATCGTAGCCAGAGCCACCAAATCTAAAGAATCCATTAAATCGGGTAAGATCTTTTCATATGCGGGCAAAGCACGCAAAGCGCGATTCAATGCAATTAAAAGTAAGAAAGTGATTGTTGTTGCGCAGATTGATTTTTCTATGCTTGAATCATCTTCGCGCATAGGATCGATGAAAGCGTAAACTTCTGGGTAGGGGCGATGGGTTTGATGATGATCGATAATGATAATATCGGGCAAACCATTGCCGGTAATTTCGTTGGTTGTGCTTGCACCTAAATCGGTGCATAGGATCAAATTTGCCCCATCATCTCGCAGTTTTTCTAGACCATAGCGGTGGATGCCATAGCCTTGGGTGATACGATTGGGGATGTAGAATTGAGTGGGAATTTTCAGTGCGGTAAAATAATTTGTAAGCAAAGCTGCCGAACAGGCACCATCAACATCATAATCACTGTACAGGGCAATATTTTTACCCGCCAATATGGCTTGCTGAATGCGGTAAACCGCTTTTTCGAGATCGCGTAGTGCAAACGGCTCTGGCAAACTATGCTTTATTTTCGGATTGAGGTAATGGGTAATTTGCTGCGGAGCAATTTTACGAGTGAGAAAAAAATTGATTACGAAATCAGGCAAATGAGCCTGATTCAATAGATCACGAAAGGCTTCAGCTTGATTTGCATTTTCAGCAATATCAGGCGAGGGTTGATATTGCCAGATTTTTTTCGTAAGCGATTTCCCTGTTGGTGCCAGCATCGTTACAAGCGACGATTGCAGATAATACGTTGGGTGTTGGTTTTTAAATCAATGACCAAACTATGCACAATGATTTTGCCTTGGTCGTGATAAATGCCGGGCATTAGGGTACCATTTGTGACTGCTGTGGCAAAGAAAGTCATATGATCGCCCTTGGCCAAATCATTAAGGCAATAAATCTTCGTAAAATCAGTAATTCCGGCTTGCGTTGCACGGGCACGTTCATCATCGTTTCGAAAAACAAGGCGTCCTTGAAAATCACCACCAATTGTGCGCAATGCTGATGCCGCCAGTACACCTTCGGGGGCACCTCCTGAACCCATATAAATATCGATCGCACTATTTATTTTAGCGGTTTCAATCACGGCAAAAATATCGCCATCAGGAATTAATTTTACTCGTGCACCAAGTTCACGAATTTGCTGAATTAAATTTTGGTGGCGTGGACGTTCCAAGACACAGACGGTAATGTCAGAAATTGATTTTGACTGGGCTTGGGCAACAATTTTAATATTTTGTTTCAAGCTGTTTTCAAGAGAAATTTTCCCAGAAGGGATATTGGCCCCGACAGCAATTTTTTCCATATAAACATCAGGGGCATGCAAAAAACTACCCTGAGGTGCCAGTGCCATAACGGTAAGAGAATTATCGCCGTGATTGGCACAAACTGTTGTGCATTCTAAGGGGTCAAGTGCAATATCAATGGCGATTGTGCCATTTCCTACCTTCTCGCCAATGTAAAGCATCGGGGCTTCATCGCGCTCGCCTTCACCAATAACAACCGTACCATCAATATCAAGCTGCATCAAACCAGAACGCATAGCATCGACTGCGGCCTGATCGGCGGCTTTACTATCACCAGATCCGATCCAAGAAACTGCAGCAATCGCAGCATTTTCCGTGATGGTAACGCCAGGAAGTAAAAGGTTTGAGAGCAAAATATTTCCTTAAATAAACAAATGTTCGGGGGGGATATCTCTGTAGAGTTTGGCGACAAATTTGCCATAACCATTATAGATTCTTGTTGGCACCTTACCATCTTCGCCAAGCAATCTTTCATTGGCTTGCGACCAACGGGGATGAGGAACATCAGGATTTACATTGGCCCAAAAACCATATTCACGGGCGTTGATTTCTTCCCAAAAACTAACAGGACGATCTCGGGTAAAGCTAATACGAGCAATGGATTTGATAGATTTGAAACCATATTTCCAAGGCAGCACTAAACGTAGGGGGGCACCATTTTGTTTCGCAATCGGCTTGCCATAAAGCCCGGTCGCAATAAAACATAATTCATTCATGGCTTCACCGATGGTGATCCCCTCTAAATAAGGCCAAGGATACCAAGGTTGATTGAGGCCTGGCATTGTTTTAGGGTCTGTAAAGGTTTCAAAGCTTATATAGCGTGCGGAAGAAAGCGGTTGGGCAATTTTTACGAGTTCGCTCATTGCAAACCCAGCCCAAGGAACAGTCATTGCCCAAGCTTCTACACAACGATGACGATAAACGCGTTCTTCAAGCTGAACTTTTTTTAACAAATCATCAAAATCTAATTGCTGTGGGGCTTTTACCAAACCATCAATGGTGATTGTCCAAGGAGAAGTTTTCAGCTTTTGCGCGACTTTGCTAATGGCTTTATGGGAACCAAATTCAAAAAAATTATTATAGGTAAGTGCGTGATTTTCCAGAGTAAGGTTTCGCGTTATTCGGTATTTGGTATTGCGAGCAACAGGATATAAATCCACCCAAGGGTTCAAGCTGGCATCTGCATGCACTCGAGCGGGCACACCCAAAATACTTGTTGCTGCAATGCCGATACCCATTGTTTTTAACCATGAACGCCTATCTAGATAGGCAGATTCGTCGGTAGCAGAGCTTTCCGAAAGATACCAGTCAGGTCGTTTTAAATAGTTCACATCTATCCTAATTTCTTATTGTAAATAAAATAAAACTTCAAATGATCATAGAATAGAAGTCTTTATAACGAGAGTCAAGCGATAGCCATTATTAATTATTTTACGATTTTTCAAAGGTTTTGTTGCCAAAATCTTTGGATAAGAGCAGAGGGAAAACCATGCATCATTAATTTTTGTGTTTGTTTTATCTTTATTCTTTCAGAAATTTCGATATTCCTATTTTTTTGGTCACAACCAATTCCATGTTTTCTGGCATAATTTTGCAAAGCGTAATATTCGGCGTCGCTCTCTTCTTTAAGGAGCTCTACAAAGGCATGATTAATATCTTCAGGGGTAACGCCTTGTTGGCTTAAGCGTGTTTTCAATAAGATAAAGGAATCACCTTTGCGTAAGCGCGTATTGATCCGTGCTTGGGTAAAGCTTGCATCATCAATAAATTTTTCTTGGGTGATGCGCGTTAAAATATCAGGAATTAATTGTTGGGATAGGGTAATTTCGGTTTCATTTGTTGCATGTTTGCGGATATAACGGGTTAAAATTTGAGCAACGCGCTTGCGGGTGCCACCATAAAGTGAACAATAAGACAAAGCTTTGCGATATAGTCCGGTGTAATTCAGGGTTTCCGGTAAATCTTCTTCAAAACAATCTTGAGGCAAAGGGGTTACTCAAATGAAAGGGGCTAATAGGAAAATAAAATTAAAGCCGATTATGGACAAGATCATCATAATCTTCTACCATCATTTTACAAATTTTTCCGGGGGTGAAATGCAAATCATCAATTTGTTTTACGGGAGTGACTTCAGCAGCAGTGCCGGTTAAAAAAACTTCAGTGGCCTTTTTCATATCATCGGGCAAGATTCGAATCTCTTCAACGGAAATGCCACGTTTGCTTGCCAATTCAATAACGCTGCGCCGAGTAATACCATCTAAAACGCAATCAACAATTGGCGTTACTAATTTATCATCAATTACAAAAAATATATTGGCTCCGGTAGCTTCGGTAACAAATCCACGATAATCTAGCATTAATGCGTCATCAAAACCCTCACGTTCAGTTTCGTGTTTTGCCAAAGTACAAATCATGTAAAGCCCGGCAGCTTTGCTTTTTACCGGGGCGTTATTAGGTGCGGGGCGACGCCATTTTGTAGTGCGCATAGTGATGCCTTCAAGTTTGTTGGCAAAGTAATTCCCCCATTGCCAGGCTGCAATCGCAATATGAGGTTTTGTGGTTTGTGCAGAAATTCCCATAGCCTCTGAGCCACGCCACGCAATTGGGCGCAAATAGGCATCGTGTAGATCATTGCGGATTAAAGCTTGTTTGCAGGCATCATTAATTTCAGTTACTGAAAAGGGTAAGGCAAAATCTAGCATTTGCGCAGAATTGGCAAGGCGTTCATTATGCTCGTTTAACTTGAAAATTTTGCCATCATAGGCCCGAATGCCCTCAAATACTGCTGAGCCATAATGCAAACCATGTACAATAACATGCAATTTTGCATCGTTCCAGGCAATAAATTCACCATCAAACCAAATATAACCTTCGCGTTGGTCAAAGGCAGTTACCATTTTAATTTTCCTCTTTTACAGAAATTAGAATTCGCACATGATCATAACATATATTTTTGTTGTTAGCTTAATATTGCTAAGCGCGTTATGCAATAGATTATTTTTTTACTTGTTTCAAAAGGCAATTCATGTTTTTACTATAAAGTTGGTTGTTGGTTCTGAAAAATAAATGGTGGCTTGATGAAAAATAATCGTAAATTGGCACGATATTGATTAAATTGTACGATGAAAATCCCTTGCGATCGAGTCGTTGTTGAATCATCAGGAATTTGGTTCAAATATTACAATTTTATAGATTTTGGAAAGATGCAATGAAATGAGTAAAAACCCTTACCATCTTTTGGTGATTGATGATGATAATCGGCTTCGTGAATTGCTCCGTCGCTATTTGTCGGATCACAATTTCAATGTTACTTTGGCAGCCAATGCCGAAGATGCTCGGCAACAAATGGCGCATTTAATTTTTGATTTACTGATTGTAGATGTGCTGATGCCGGGTGAGAATGGATTGGATTTTGTGAAAAGTTTGCGTGATTTTTCGTCGCAAATCCCGATTTTAATGCTAACTGCTATGGGAGAACCCGAGCAGCGGGTTGCAGGTTTTGAAGCTGGGGCGAATGATTATTTAAGCAAGCCTTTTGAACCGAAAGAATTATTGATTAGAATTCAAAATATTCTACAGCGCAATGCAAGTTCTAAATTGAGTGCAGTTGATGGTTACATTACCTTTGGAAAACTTCGCTTTAATTTAGAACGCAACGAATTGTGGAGTGGCGAGCAACATGTAAAATTAACGGGCTCAGAAATTACATTATTGCAAATTTTAGCACAACGATTAGGACGTACGGTTACTCGTGAAGCTTTAACCTCGTTATGTGCGATCGAGGGGGGGGTGCGTGCAGTGGATGTTTTGGTGACGCGGATTCGGCGCAAGCTGGAAAGTGATCCTAAAAGCCCACGTTATTTGTTAACGGTACGGGGTAAGGGTTATGTGTTGCGTCCAGATAGTCATTAAGGATGAGAGAATGATTTTTGTGGTATTTTTCTCCCGATGTTTTTTGGGGTGGCTTAATTAGTGTCACAATCTCGGGGTACCAGCGTTACGCGTCATGCGTTGCGGGCTATTTTTCCCAAAACACTTTTTGGACGCTCGCTTCTGATTATTGTCACACCCCTTATTTTTGTTCAGGTTGTTACCGCCTATGCGTTTTTTAGTCGGCACTGGAATAGTGTTGGCTATTCGCTTGCAGAATCTATTGTCGGTGAAATTAGTGTTGTGATGATGCATGTTCGGCAACAACCTGAAAATTTTGCCCATATTAATGATGCTTTTGATGAGTATTTAAATATGCAATTTTCGCTATTTCCAGGAGAAATTTTAGATATTGCAGCATTGGAAGAACAAAATTTTGGTTTATTTGCGCGAAGATTAAATAGTAGCCTAACTCATCGGCTCAAACGCCCTTTTTTAATAGATACGCGTTCGTTTCAAGGGCAAGTGGTGGTGCAAATTCAGCTTGTTGAAGGGGTGATACAGGTTGTGATTCCACAAGAGAGAATCTTTTCAACCACCACCTATGCTTTTATTTTATGGATGGTTGGTTCGTCGTTAATTATTTTTATGGTTGCTTCTATTTTTATGCGCAATCAAATCAAACCGATTCTAAGACTTTCGGAAGTTGCGGAAAGGTTTGGCAAGGGACAAGATATTACCGATACTCTTAAAAGCCAAGGCGCAACAGAGGTGCGACGTGTTACTTTGGCATTTAATCGGATGCGGGATCGAATTTTCCGCCAAATGCGCCAACGTACCGATATGTTATCGGGTGTTTCGCATGATTTACGCACACCCTTAACTCGGATGAAACTACAGCTAGCCTTGATGGAAAATACGCAGGATATTACCGATTTGCAAAATGATGTGAAAGATATGGAACATATGATTGAAGATTATTTAGCCTTTGCCCGAGGTGAAGAAAGTGAAAAACCGAAAGAAATTATTTTGAATAAAATTATTGAAGATATTAACACTGATTATCAACGTACAGGATTTTCGTTGCATTATCATTTGGAAGGGGTTTTGGTTTTAAATGGACGCCCGAATGCGTTGAAGCGTTGTATTAATAATCTTGTTGGTAATGCGCGTCGTTATGCGGATAATGTTTGGTTGCAAGCGGGAATGCGTGGTGATGAAGTTGAAATTTTGATTGATGATAATGGTCCGGGAATTCCACTACATGCACGCACAGATGTTTTTAAACCTTTTTTTCGCTTGGAAAGTTCGCGTAATCCTAGCACAGGGGGAACGGGATTGGGCTTGGCGATTGTTGGGGATATTGTTAGGATTCATGGAGGTGATGTTAAGTTATTTAAATCTCCGCAAGGGGGGTTGCGTGTACAAATAAAATTACCAGTATAAATTACCTTTGTGAATTGCTGAGAATAAAGTTTTATACAACCAATGTTGTGTGCAGTGATTACGGTATGATAAAATATTTTGGTACATTTTGAATCGTACGGCTTCTGGCACCTTCGATCATTTTAATGCCGTAGAGTCTTTCAACAGTGCCGTTTTCTAAAAAGCGAAATCGTGAACCCACACCGTTATAGCCTTGGGCTGTGTGAAGGTTAGTCATATCAATTTTGCCCTCGTTTTTACTGGCACTGATGGCAAGTAAGGTAGCATCGTAGACCAAAGAAACTAACGTTGGAGGGTTTTTTCCAAATAAGGCTTTGTAACGGTTGCGAAAATTTTGATAGCGCGAAGAATCCAAGGTAATATGACGCGCATATTGCAAAGCGGGATTATTTTTTAATGTTTTCATTTCATCCCATAATTGCAACCCATAAATTTTAACATTCTGGGCATTGATATCATAGAAAGAAAATAATGAGACGATAGTGCGTAGAATTCGTGATGAGCTAGCAACAATTAACACACCATCAAATGGCGGCGGGGTAATCGTATCCACATCATTCAGGCGTTTCGATTCTAAATGCAAGATTTCCTCTGGAGCAAAATTTTTGTAATATTTGCGAAGACTTCGAGACAAGTTTTTTTGCAGTTGGTTAGAAAGTTTTCTCATCTTATTTGGATCACCCCCCGCTAAAATTTTCTTAATCGTTTGTTTTTGTAACGTTAATTGTAATTTTCGATAATCAAAATGAGCAAATTGTCGAACTTGTTGTGATAAATCAGCACTTTTTTCATCGTAAAATGTGAGATAAGACAATTCATTTCCGGTTTCGTTAAGCAATGAGGTGGTATTATCAACAATTAAGCGACCATATTCGCTTTCCGGGGCAAAAACCGCAAATTTCTTTATTTTTTGCGCTAAACCATATTGGATAATCTGTTTGGCTTGTGCATTTGGGGTTAAACCAAACACATAAACGCCAGTATCGGCAACGTTTTCGGAATTAGAAAAAACAACCATAGGTAAGCCATTGGCACCGGCAAAAGGGGCAATACGGGTAACAGATTCCGAAAATAAAGGACCCAAAATAATATCCACCTCATCGCGAGTGGCTTGCTGGATCACAGCCAAGGCTTGGGGATCGTTAGTACCAATATCATAGAAAAACAGGCGGGCATTTTTAAGGTTAGAATCAAAAAATGCCATTTGTGCAGCATAATGCATGAGCTGAACTAAATTTTCTAATCGAGTCTCGGGTAGAATCAGTCCGATTTTTAATTCAGTATCGCGACGCGATAATCTTTGCCGAGCCGCAGCGATAGAAAAATTGTTTGTAGAATTCTTTGTAATCTCCGAAAGTTCAGGATAGCGTTTTGTAGAATAATGTTCTAAGAAGAGTTCCTCTTGTTTTGGCGTTACGATGAATTCGGGTTCTAAAAGAGAATCTGAATCTTGCTCAAGTTTTAAAAGAGTTTGGGCATAAAGGGTTGGGGGTATAAAACCAAAGGGCATGATGAAACCCAAGGGCGTTAAAATAATTTTGATAACAACAAGATAGGTGAAAATACGCAAGGGATTATTTCCTCAAAAAAAATTGAAATTTTAACTAAATTCTTTATAACATGTTTCTTGTATAATTTGAACGTTGAGGTGAGCATATTTTGCTTTTGGTGGAATTTAATCTTATTCATTGTGATGATCACAATGAAAATCCCAAATGAAATTCAGGGGTGAAGAAAGGCGGTAACAATGCAAACATTATTTTCGCGAAAATATGCTTATCAAAAGGGAAAATATGCTGAATGTTTGGCGGCATTATTTTTAATGTTCAAAGGTTATCGTTGGGTGGTATGGCGGCAAAAAATTCCCTATGAAGTTGATTTAATCATGCGCAAAGGTAATTATTTGGTGGTAGTCGAGGTGAAATATCGCGCCAATATTACAGATGGATTATACGCAATTAATCCAGAAAAGATTCGAAAATTATGCCTTATTGCGAATAATTTACCCAAATATTATCGCAGAAAGAATAGGGTAGAATATGATATCCGTATTGATGTGGTGATTGTTGGCAACTATAAAATTATTCATTTGCAAAATGCAGTTATGGCCTAATTGCTCCTTAGCGATTCTTGGAAATGACATTTTTTAATTGCCATATCCTATTGACTTTGTGTGCATGATTTACTAGGTTAGAAGTTTGGGTGGATAGGATTTTTAAATGAATTTTTTGAAACAATGTTAAAGAATGTAAGGATAGTATCATTAAAATATTTTTTTATTGCTCCTAATCTCTTTTTTTTATTGGTTTGCTTGTTTGCTGTTCCCTATATTGTCAAAACATATTCTATTGAGATTGCTGTTGAACAAGGTGTTAAAAATCTGGATCAATTTCAAGGTATTCGAAATTATTATAGTAAATATGTCGTTGCTAAGGTTTTGGCTGGGGGCCTGCAAACCAGTGTTGACCATAAAAATACCGAAATAGATATACCGCATCCTGGAACATTTGCGCATGATATTGGCGATGTTATTACAGAAACAGGAACAGTGATTAATCTTTACAGTCCTTATCCTTGGCCAAATCGTGTAGGTCGTGTTTTGGATGAGCGGCAACAAGCTGTATGGGAATTTCTTTCTGAAAACACCGATGGTTCCCATAAATTCTTGGATAAAAATGCTAGGGGTGAACATATTGTTTATTTGGCCCGTGCCGATAAATTAAGAACGCAGGTTTGTGTGGATTGCCACAATAATCATCCTGATACGCCGATTAAAGGCTGGAAAATTGGTGATGTTAGGGGAGTTTTTGAAGTTGGCGTTAATGTTGAAGAAATAATCCAGCGTGGTCTGTTTGTTGGTTATGGTTTTGCGGGCATTTTCTTTGTTTTGATTCTATTAAGTATTGCTATTGGTATTGGTATTGATAATTATGTTGGCAAACCTTTGGTTAAATTTTCAAAAATAGCGCGTTCAATGTTGCAAGGCGATATATTACCAGTTCCTTACAGAAACCGAAAAAATGAAGTTGGAGTGCTTGCCAATTCACTGGCTGAACTCACAGATTATGTTGATTTGCGTGAACAACATAAAGTGCAAGAGAGTGAAAGATTAGAATTAAAAATATCTCATGAGAACAGTTTAAGAGATCTATTAAATAATTTTAATGCAGATGTGGAAAAAACGTCGCAATCGATTCAAACAGCAATTGAAAGTATCCATGATTCTAGTAGTCAGCTTTCAGGAAATGTAGATCAAACATCGGCACAAATTGCAACAATTTCTACAGCCACCGATCAAATGAATACCATAATTGGAACGGTTTCTGGCTCGGGGGTGGAATTGTCAAAATCTATTGATAATACTTTAGAAGTGGTCAATCAATCTCGTCTTATTTCGGAATCAGCAAGCCATCAAGCCAACGAGGCGAATGATAAAATTCAAGGTTTGGCAAATGCGGTGCAACGTATTGGGGAAGTGGTGAAATTAATTAATGATATTGCCAATCAAACCAATTTATTGGCACTAAATGCTACAATCGAGGCGGCACGTGCGGGTGAAAGTGGTAAGGGTTTTGCGGTTGTTGCCAATGAAGTGAAAAATCTTGCAAGCCAAACTGCGAAAGCCACAGAAGAAATTTCATCGCAAATCCACAATATTCAAGAGGAAACGCGTTATGCCGTAAGCTCAATTGCAGAAGTTGCCGATGTTGTCAGTAAAATTAATCGATTATCTGGAGATATTTCGGATTTTATCCATACGCAAAGTAAGGTTGTGGGTGAGATTTCGGGAAATGTTAAGCAATCTACACAAAGTACTTTCAAAATTATTACCGAGATGAAAGATGTTTCTGGAATTGCCACAAATACAGGTGAGATGGCGACGTTATTATTTAATGATACAGAAAAATTACGTCAACTCTCGGGTGAGTTAGATGGAGAGATGGAAGTTTTTCGGAAAAAATTAGAGGATGAATTTCATAGGATAAAATCAGGAATAGTAAAATCAGCCAGTGCCTCAAACGTTACCACAATAGAGCAAGATGCAGACAAAACTGTTTGAAGTAATGGGCGGTGGAAATTTATTTTCGCTTGAATCTTAGGAAAACATTCTGTAGAGTGCTTTTTTTATATCAATGTAAAAATCAGTAATTTTTCAAAAGCTCCTATTTATTTAGGCTTTGAATGTATTTTTTAGGCTGGGTATGCCTGCTGGTTTTGTGATCTATTTTGTAGATTTTGCTTTTAGAAATGAGGATAAAATGCCCAAATTAAAAACAAAAAGTTCGTTCAAGAAACGGTTTAAGCTTACAGCAAGCGGGAAGGTGCGCTTTTTTTCGGCTTGCCTGCGCCATGGTACTAGTAAGCGACCGCAAAAAATGAAACGTACAAATCGTGGTGGGCAAATTATGGCAGCGCAAGATGCAAAATTTGTTAAACGTTATTTTGCGGAGAAATAAGATATGGCACGGGTGAAAAGAGGTGTGACGGCACATGCGCGTCACCAGAAGGTTTTCAGTAAGGCGAAGGGTTATTTTGGGAGACGTAAAAATACGATCAAAGTGGCGCGCCAGGCGGTTGAAAAAGCGGGTCAGTATGCTTATCGGGATCGGCGTGTGCGCAAACGGAGTTTTCGGCGATTATGGATCCAACGGATTAATGCGGCTGTAAGATTGCATGGGCTTACCTATGCGGTATTTATGGGTGGGCTTGCCAAAACGGATCTAGCAATTGATCGCAAGATGCTATCAGAGCTTGCAATTAGTGCTCCGCAAGATTTTGCAGCAATTGTAGAATTAGCGAAAGCTCAGCTTAAGAAATGATATTTTTTTGATTTTATTGTTAAATTTATGACGGAAAATTTGAAAAAATTTCAGCGTGACGCGCTACAAGCGATTGCCAATGTTGAAAGTTTATCTGAATTAGAGCAATTACGGATTGTTTATCTGGGCAAAAAAGGTAGTCTAACGGGGCTGATGAAAAATCTTGCTACGCTTGATTCTGAGGCGCGTCGGGTCCAGGGTATTGGGCTTAATCAGTTAAAAGATGAGATTATTCACAGTTTCACAGCTCGGAAGATTATTTTAGATGAGCGCGAGTTAAATGTAAGATTAGCATTGGAAACTCTCGATGTTAGTTTGGCTGGGCGCCCAGTGCAGGTTGGGCGGTTACACCCGATTAGTCAAACCATTGATGAGCTGGTTGCGATTTTTGGTGATATGGGTTTTTCCGTTGCTGAGGGTCCGGAAATTGAAGATGATTTTCATAATTTTACAGCTCTTAATATTCCGCCATCGCACCCAGCACGGCAGATGCATGATACTTTTTATCTAAGAACTCCAGCTGATTCGGGGGGAAAAGCGATGCCTCCAGTTTTACGCACCCATACATCACCGGTGCAGATCCGCACCCTAAAGGCCGGCACACCACCGGTAAGAATTATTGCACCTGGCAGAACATATCGTAGTGATTCTGATCATACTCATACCCCAATGTTCCATCAGGTTGAAGGGTTAATGGTTGATGAAACCATACATATGGGGCATTTGAAGGGTTGCCTGATTGATTTTATTCATGCTTTTTTTGAAGATCATTCGATTCCTGTACGGTTTCGTGCAAGCCATTTTCCGTTTACGGAACCTAGCGCAGAGTTAGATATTGGTTATGGCATGAAAGATGGTGTTCTTAAAATTGGCCAGGGCGAGCAATGGTTGGAAATTTTAGGTTGTGGCATGGTGCATCCGCATGTATTGAAGGCATGTGATACAGATTCAGAAAAATATCAAGGGTTTGCTTTTGGCATCGGGATTGAACGATTGGCAATGTTGAAATACGGGATCCCTGATTTACGAACATTTTTTGGGTGCGATTTGCGTTGGATGCAACATTATGGTTTTATGCCTTATGATATTGCCTCTACGGTGCGAGGATTGGGTTTATGAAATTCACCTTAGAATGGCTTCGACAACATTTAGATAGTGAAGTTTCCTTAGAGGTTTTGTGCGAGAAAATGACTTTGCAAGGTCTTGAAGTAGAGATGATCGAGAATCATGCTCTTATGTTAGAAAAATTCATGATTGTTCAGGTGATAGCGTGCAAGCAACATCCTGATGCCGGTAAGTTAAAAGTTTGTCAGATTGATACTGGTGATACACAGTTTCAAGTGGTATGCGGAGCCCCTAATGTTCGCAAAGGTATGAAAGGGGTGTTTGCCCCGGTTGGTACTTACATTCCAGGTGCAGATTTTCTTTTGAAAGCTAGTAAAATTAGAGGAGAAGTCTCGCAAGGCATGTTATGTTCACAACAAGAACTTTGTTTATCGGATCAAAGTGAAGGCATTATTGATGTTGGAGATAACGCGCCTATCGGGAAAAATTATGCAGAATGGGCGGGGATCGATGATGTTGTTATTGAAATTGCAATTACGCCAAACCGTGGTGATTGTTTAGGTGTGCGCGGGATTGCTCGTGATCTAGCGGCGGCGGGTTTGGGCACATTAAAGCCAATGAAAATTATGGATAAATTTTCCCAAGCTGATTCTTTTCAAAGCTCAATTCAATGGCAAATAGAGCTACCAGAACATCATAGGCAGGATTGCCCTTATGTTGCAGGGAGGTATTTTCGCAATATTAACAATCGAGCCCCAACGCCAGATTGGATGAAACGTCGTTTGGGAGCGATTGGAGTTTCGCCAATATCGGCCGTTGTGGATATTAGCAATTATATTACCTATGATTTATCTCGCCCGTTGCATGTGTTTGATGCGGATAAATTGCGGGGACAGAATTTGACAATGCGCAAAGCGCGTCTTGGGGAAGAATTTTACGGGCTTAACGAAGTAAATTATACACTGAATCCAGAAATGACGGTAATTGCTGATGAAAGTGGAGTTGTTAGCCTTGCCGGGATTATGGGCGGGATGCTGACAGGTTGTAGCATTACAACCCAAAATGTATTTTTGGAATCAGCACTTTTTGATGCGATTAATATTGCACAAACAGGCAGAGCGCTGAATATTCATTCTGATGCTCGTTATCGGTTTGAACGCCAAGTAGATGTGAAATCTGTAGAGCAAGGTTTGAATTATGCAACGCAATTAATTCTAGAAATTTGCGGGGGTACGGTATCTGAGATCACAGTTGCAGGGAGTGAACCAAAGGGCATTCGTGAAATTATTTTGGATGTGAATCGATTGCAAACTTTTGGGGGTGTAAGTTGTTCTGCGAGTGATGCGCAACAGATTCTAGAAAAATTAGGGATTATTTGTAAGCTTGTAGGAACCAAATTAACGGCACAAATTCCATCTTTTCGTCCAGATATTGAGCATGAACAATGTTTGATCGAGGAAATTTTGCGTATTTATGGTTATAATAATATTTTGCCAGTATCCTTGCCAAAAATATCTTCAGTGACGGTTCCAATTTTAACCCTTAGGCAAAAAAGAATCAATTATATGCGCCGAGCTGCTTGTGCACGGGGTTTATTTGAGGCTTATAGCTGGTCATTCTGCGATAGTCGCAAGGCGGAAAGATTTTGGAATCATTGTGAAAATAATGGTAAAGCTCCTGAAAGTTTACTGTTGCAAAATCCTATTTCTAGTGAACTTGATGTGATGCGCCCCTCGATATTGCCCAATTTATTGCAAGCTATGTATGAGAATCATATGCGTAAAATTATGGATATGCATGTGTTTGAAATTGGCCCGGTATTTTTAAATCCGTCGCCAGACGGACAAAAATTTGTTTGTGCGGGGGTGCGTAGTGGTTATTTAGCAGATAAGGGCTGGCAAGATCAAGCGGTTGCAACCTCGCTTTATGATGTGAAAAGCGATATTGATGCGATCTTGGCAGGGGTGGGCTTTGATGCGAAAAAACTGAAAGTTACGCGTAATGCCCCGCCTTCTTATCATCCAGGACGTTCGGGTTGTTACCTATTGGGGCGTACATTAGTAGCCTATTTTGGTGAAGTTCATCCGTTAGTGATAGAAACATTTGGTCTTCGAGCTAAGGTTTGCATGTTTGAAATTTTTATCGAAAATTTGCCAGAGGCAAAGCAAAAAAGCAAAACGCGTCCTCAATTAAAGATTTATAGTCAACAAGCGATTATGCGTGATTTTTGTTTTATTTTGGATAAAAATATTTCTGCGGATATTTTGTTAGGGGCGGTTAAAAAAGCGGAACCTAAATATATTGTAGATGCAACAATTTTTGATAATTATGAATCGAATTCTTTGGGCGAGATGAAAAAATCTTTGGCAGTGACGATAAAATTACAACCGCAAGAAAAATCTTTTACGGATACTGAGCTAGAAGAAATAAGTAAAAATATTGTAACTGCAGCGACAATTATTGGCGCGCAATTACGGCAATTATAAAGGATTGGATTGAATTTATGAGAACATTATTATGTGCTGTGCCTAATGTTTTGACTGTTTTTAGGATTGCGATTGCACCGGTTATTTTTATCATTATCCTACAGCATGAAAGTTGGCATGAATTGTGGAATTTTTTGCCTTATTTATTGTTGCTTACGTTTTTTACAGATTTTCTCGATGGTTATCTTTCTAGAAAGTTTAATTGTGTTTCGCGTATGGGTGAAATACTGGATCCAGTAGCGGATAAAATTTTAGTGGTTACATTATTATTTGCCGCAGGCTGTGCAGGGTTTCTAACTTTCCCGGGTTATGTTGCAGTTATTATTATCATTATGCGTGAATTTATTATTTCGGGTATGCGTGAATATGGAGCTCAATATGGGTTGGTGTTGCCAAGTACGAACCTTGCGAAGGTAAAAACAATTGTGCAAATGACTGCGTTAATTTGCTTGCTTTTTGAACATCATACAATTTTGTCTGAAATTGTAAGATTGGGTGAATTTTTATTGATCTGTGCAGCGGTGGTTTCGTTTGTTACGGGGCTACAATATTTGCAAAAAGCGATTCGACATAATTGGGGAAAAGAATAAGTCTGTAAGGGAGGGTTATTGTAAGTGCCATCACAAGATTTGCTACAAAATTCACCACCAAAAAATATTCCTCATATTGGTTTTGCGGGTTTCAGCGGATCTGGGAAAACAACACTTGTCATGAAACTTTTGCAGATTTTTTCAGCTAGGCAATGGTGCGTTGCCACCTTGAAACATGCACATCATTCCTTTACAATTGATATTGCTGGGAAAGATAGTTTTGAGCATCGCGCTTCGGGCGCGCAGCAAGTGATCGTAAGTTCTAAAAATCTTTATGCGCATATGGTTGTGCATGATCATGAACCCGAGTTGCAAGAATTGCTGCATAGATTTTTTTCGGCAGATTTTATTTTGGTTGAAGGTTTTAAGCGAGAAGAATTCAGCAAAATTGAGGTTTACCGTTTGGATTTGAATCAGCCCTTACTGGCAAAAACGGATCATAATATTATCGCCATTGCAAGTCCGCAAGCCAAGATTTTGGCTCAAGATTTGGCAGATTTACAATCAGCACGCAATGATTTGATTTTATTAGATTTGGACCAGCCGGCAGATATTGCTGATTTTATTTTGAATTATTTCAAGTTGCCCTTGAGAAATGGAATGTTAGAGAAGTTGAATGGCCCAGCTTTATGATTGTTTTGCCAAGGGTGGATTAACGCCGATCTCGGAAATTTATGCGGGCATAGAAAAATTATCTTCCATGGTTACGGATTATGAGAATGTGGCTTTATCTGAGGCAAGTTTCGCTAAATATCAAGGCAGAATGCTGGCTAAAGATTTGGTGGCTCCGATCAATATCCCACATTTTGCGAATGCTGCGGTCGATGGTTATGCGTTTTCACATCAAGATTTAACAAAACAGAACAATGGATGTTTTCGGATTGTAGCGGTGATTGAGGCTGGAAATCAGCAAAAATATTCATTACAATCGGGAGAAGCCGCGATTATTTTCACCGGTGCAGCCATGCCAGAAAATGCTGATACGGTTTTGATGTATGAAGATGCGAAAGAAGATATTTTTGCTTTGATTGTAGATTTTCAAAACGATATTGCAGTTTATGTTACCATTTCCAAAGCCATTCAGCTTTATGATAATTATCGCCATGCCGGGGATGATGTTAGTGCCGGGGATGTTGTTGCTTATCGATCAAGTAAATTAACTCCAGCGATTCTAGGTTTGCTAGCTGCACTGGGTTTTGCTGAAATTCCATTATTTTTGCCTTTGAAAATTGCGCTTTTTTCTACGGGAAATGAATTGCATCAAGGGGGTAGTACAGCTTTACAGTGGGGT
This sequence comes from Alphaproteobacteria bacterium, assembly GCA_965206365.1. GTDB lineage: Bacteria > Pseudomonadota > Alphaproteobacteria > JABAAW01 > JAHZMA01 > CBDBJL01. The sequence continues at coordinate 84,283 of CBDBJL010000004.1, read as the reverse complement.
GAAATTTATGATGCGAATCGTCCGATATTATTATCGTTGCTTGCACGCCAAGGGGTACAAGTACAAGATTACGGTATCATTGCAGATGATAAGCCAACATTGATGGCAACATTAGATCACGCTGCGCGTCATCATGATCTCATTATCACCAGTGGGGCAATGTCGCAAGGTGGGAAAGATTATATTCGTGATCTATTACAAGAAAGTGGCAAAATACAATTTGTCACTGCGGCAATTAAGCCTGGTCGTCCGGTGGCAATGGGGGCTTGGAAAAATGTACCATTATTGGGTTTGCCTGGCAATCCAGTGGCAGCTTTTACAGTATTTTTGATGATTGCTTTGCCAATTATCCAAAAATTATCGGGTGGCAAAATGTTGCAAATTGCAAATTTTGTTGCGATTGCAGATTTTCATTTTAAAAAGCGTCCCAATCGGATAGAATACGTTCGAATTAAAGTAACAGGGTTGGATCAAGCAAGTCATTTGCCGATTTTGTCGCTTTATGGTAAGCGTGGAGCTGGGGTGATTTCTTCGCTTGTGGGTGCCGATGGTTTTGCAGCACTTGGCAATGATTGCAGGGAAATCGTGCCCAATATGCGGGTGAATTATATTCCGTTTCATCAATTTTTTTGCGGATAGGCAGTGGGGTAAATTTTTTACGGATTAATAAAAATGATTGAAATTCTTTATTTTGCATGGTTGCGCCAGAAAATTGGCAAAAATGCTGAAACCATAAATTTACCCAGCAATGTTAAAAATATTAAGCAATTAATAGGGTATTTATGTGGTTTGGCACCAGAATATCACGAGGCGTTTCAAGATTTGCGGGTGATTAAAATGGCATGTAATCAAGATTATGCAACGCTAGATTCTAAGGTGTGTGATGGCGATGAAATTGCATTTTTTCCTCCAGTGACCGGGGGGTAAAATGGGAGCTAGATGTTAGAGCTTGTATCAGAAAATTTCAATCCTTTCGCAAGGTTAGAAACATTCCACCAACATGTCCAAGCTGAAGGTGGGGTTTGTCATTTTATTGGAATAATGCGCGCCAATGATTTGGAAGGCAAGGTTTTGCAAGCCATGAATTTAGAATATTATGCGCAAATGTGTAAAAAAATGTTGCACAAGTTTTTAACGCAAGCCCAACAGCGTTTTGCCTTAGATGCGGTTTTGCTTGTGCATCGGGTAGGTATGATTTACCCGTTGCAACCAATATTATTGGTGGCAACGGTTGCTAAACATCGCGGACAGGCTTTTGATGCTTGTCAATTTATTACTGATTGGCTGAAAAGTGAGGCCCCGTTCTGGAAAGAAGAAATCTACATCGATGGCAATAAAAATTGGGTGGTGGCACGGGCAAGCGATAATGTTAAAAAAGCTCAGTGGAGCTGATAATATTCCGGTTCTTATTCTGATGATCAAGGGGAGCCTGAAAAAATTGCTCAAGATGAGGAATGTTTTCTTGCAATCTGATTTTAGAAACTCCATAATTCTTCCTGCGGAAGGGTAAGGTATGATACGTAGCATTGTGATTTATAGTGAAGATGATTTTGTTCAAATGCGCAAAGCATGTCGGTTGGCGGCTGAAGTTTTAGATTACATTACCCCCTTTGTGGTTCCCGAAGTTTCTACAGGTGCATTGGATCGGTTATGCCATGATTTTATCATGGATCATGATGCTTATCCGGCCACGCTTAATTATAAAGGTTATACAAAATCTAGCTGTATTTCAGTGAATCATGTGGTGTGTCATGGGATTCCTGATGATGCAAAAAAAATCAGACCAGGGGATATTCTTAATATTGATATTACTGTTAATTTTGAAGGTTGGTATGGTGATAATAGCCGAATGTATTGGTGTGGCGATAAAATATCGCGCCAAGGTGAGCTGTTAACGCAAGTTACTTATCAGGCAATGATGCGAGGAATTGAGGCGGTGAAGCCGGGGGCTACTTTGGGCGATGTGGGGCATGCGATTCAAACTTACAGCGAAGCGAAAAGATTTTCGGTAGTGCGTGATTTTTGTGGCCATGGGATTGGGCGCAATTTTCACGAAGCTCCCTCGGTTATGCATTTTGGCAATCCTGGCGAGGGGCTAAAATTGGAAGCAGGAATGATTTTTACCATCGAACCGATGATCAATTGTGGAACCTACGAGGTGTTGGTGTTGGCTGATGGTTGGACCGCAATTACGAAAGATCGAAAACCTTCGGCACAATTTGAACATACAGTAGGAGTTACGAAAGATGGTGTAGAAATTTTCACATTATCGCCACAACAGCTTCACTACCCGCCTTACAAAATACAGGATTAGCTTATGGTGATCAAGGTGGAATGATAAATGGCAAAAGTTACACCGCATTATCATGGGCATCGTAATAGGCTTCGTAACAAATTAATGGAAAATAGCGATGCGCTTGCCGATTACGAGCTTTTAGAAATGATTTTGATGCAAATATTGCCACGTGGGGATGTGAAACCGTTGGCAAAAATGCTAATTGCGCATTTTGGCTCGCTTGCCGATGTGATTACTGCACCTTCAGGGCAAATTAGCGAGATTAAGGGTGCGGGGCTCGCGGTTGCGACATCATTGAAATTGATTCATCAAACCTCACTATATTTATTGAAGCATCAAATTGCAAAACAGCATGTGTTGTCTTCATGGCAACAGGTTTTGGATTATTGTCGGGTTGCCTTGGCATATTGTGATCGAGAACAGTTTTGTATGATTTATTTGGATCGTAAAAATTACGTGATTTGTGATGAAATCATCCAATCTGGAACGATAGATCATGTGGTTTTATATCCAAGAGAAATTGTAAAAAGTGCTTTGGATAAAGGGGCAACTGCTTTGATTATGGTGCATAACCATCCTAGCGGTTCGGTAGAACCTTCCAAGGCAGACATTCAGTTTACAACAAAAATTGCTGAAGCTTTAAAGCCATTGGATATTGCATTGCATGATCATTTAATTATTAGTAGAAATAACCATTATAGTTTTCAACAAAATGGGTTGCTTCGGGATTAATTTTCGGCATTATGATCTTCGATTAGATAGGCTTGAATGGTAAAAATTTGTGTGATTCCAAAAATAATAAAAATACCGGTTAACCCAAAAACCTTAAAATTTACCCAAAAATCAGTCGTTTGCGTTAGACGAATAAATTCATTTAAGGCAGCAGAGACAAAAAACAAAATAGCATAATTTCGGGTCATAATATGCCACCCTCTGGGTTGAAGTTTTAGATGGTCCTTAAATATAAATTGTAAGACAGGTTTTTTCAGTAGCAAAGAGCCTAAAAAAATGCTTGCAAATAAGATCTGAATCAGCGTACTTTTCAGCTTAATCAAATTTTCATCTTGTAAAATTAACGTTGCACCTCCAAAAAAAAGCACTAAAATGGCCGTAATTAAGGGCATGAGTGCCACGCGTTTCTCTATAAAATAAACCAGCCCAAGGGCAAGGCTAGAAGTGACAATCAAAGAGGCGGTGGCGACAAAGATATTGGAGAATTTATAAATAATAAAAAATATCAATAAAGGGGCATAATCAGCGAAAGCTTGAATTTTATTATTCTTTTTTTTTGGATTTTCTTGTGTTTTGGTCATTTTTTGCCTTTAAATTAAGAGAGTTTAGATTCAATAGCGTCCCAAATTTGGCTTTCAATTTGGGTAGCATTAAAATGGTTCATCTCGACAATCCCGGTGGGCGAGGTGATATTAATTTCGGTTAAATAATCACCAATTACATCGATGCCGGTAAAAATTAAGCCTTGTGCTTTTAGCTTAGGGCCAAGAGCTTCGCAGATTTCATAATCACGTTTGGAAAATGTGTCTGAGATCGCTTTCCCGCCAACATGGAGGTTAGAGCGGATATGTCCGGGTTGGGGGATGCGGGTAAAGAGCCCACCAATTTTACCATCAATGAGAATAATTCGTTTATCACCCTGAGAAATAGCCGGGATATATTGTTGTGCAATCACAGGCAGGGGTTCTATTGCGGTAAATAATTCTATTATTGCTGCTAGATTCGGGTCGTTTTTTTCTAACAATAAAATCCCATAGCCACCATTGCCATAAAGAGGTTTGACAATAATTTTCCCGATCTCAGCGCGAAATTTTTCAATTTCAGCCAAGTTGCGCGTAATTAAGGTGCGGGGAATAAATTCTTGAAATTGATTGACCCATAATTTTTCTGGAGCCTCGCGCACAGATTTTGGGTTATTGACAATTACAGTGGCTGCGCTTGCATATTCTAGCAAATAAGTTGCGGTAATATATTCCATATTAAAAGGAGGGTCTTGGCGCATTAAAATTACATCAACCTCGCTTAAGGCGCGGGTTTCAGAATCGCCAAGAGTTGCAGGATGATGAGAATCGGCATTGAAAATTAGGGGTTGCATTGTAGCAAAACTACCAATTTTCGTATCGAAGCTTAAGCTTTCAGGAGGATAAAAATGCAAATGATAACCCCGCCTTTGCGCTTCGCGCCCCAATGCGTAACTGCTATCATGGTGGATATTTACAGTTTGTGGAGGATCCATTTGTAAGGCAATATTTAAGGACATAATGATTTCATTTCGGAAGGTTAAATATCTAGATCAGTAGCAAAAGGGGCATGATTGCAAATGAATGTAAAACGTTTTTCAGCATTGCGCCCTAACAAATCTTCTACGAGATCTTTTGTTTCTTGAAATGCTATGGTCTCACCAGCTTGAAGATCGGGGATCGTGATCTGCATTAAATTGCGAGTCTCTGGGTTCATTGTTGTTTCTTTGAGTTGTTTAGGAGGCATTTCTCCCAAACCTTTGAATCGACTAATTTCTGGCTTTTGATTGGATTTAAATTTGGTGCGGATAATTTTATCGCGTTGAGTATCATCATGGGCATAGAACAATTTGCTACCATGGGAAATACGATAAAGTGGCGGTAAGGCTAAATAAAGATGATCATCTAAAATTAAATCAGGCATTTCTCGATAAAAAAATGCCATTAACAAAGCAGCAATATGGGCCCCATCTACATCAGCATCGGTCATGATGATAATTTTTTCATAACGCAAATCTTTTTCACGATAATCTTTACGCGTGCGACACCCTAGGGCAAGGCATAAATCTGATAATTCTTGATTTTGGGCTAATTTTTCTACGGTTGCCGAGGCGACATTTAAAATTTTACCGCGCAACGGAAGCACCGCTTGAAAGGTGCGCATTCTGGCTTGTTTTGCACTGCCACCAGCAGAATCGCCTTCAACAATAAACAATTCGGTACCGATGCTGCTTTGCACTGAGCAATCTGAGAGTTTGCCAGGCAAGCGTAATCGTTGAATCGGGGTTTTGCGCAAAGTACGCTCGGCGCGTTTCTTCAGTCGCTCTTCCATATTTTCTAGGGAACGGTTTAATAAAAAATCTGCTTGTGCGGGATCTGCCGTTAACCAATGTTCTAAATAATCGCGGGTTGCAGTATCAATTAACTTACTTACTTCGGGCGAGACCAGCCTTTCTTTGGTTTGCCCTTGAAATTGAGGTTCACGAATGAAAACTGAAATCAACAAAGCGCAATTCGTAATAAGATCATCGGCGGTTAATTGTGTGGCATGTTTGTTGCCAGCGAGTTCAGCATAATTTTTCAACCCGCGCAGGAGTACATGGCGCATGGCGACCTCATGATAGCCTCCTTGTGGGGTGGGTACGGCATTGCACCAAGATTCATTGATATTATTGCTATTTTTAAACCAGCTAATTGCCCATTGAACACGTTCGTTATGATCATTTTTAACATCACCAGTAAAATCATGGGTGAGTAATTTCTCTCGTCCTTCGCAACGCATATCTAAATAATCGAGTAAGCCTCGCGGGTAACGGAAATTTGCTTGCGTAGGAATATTTGCATTTTCGGCAATTTTCGAAGCACATTGCCATCGAATTCGAACGACACCATGAAGATAGGCCTTGGATTGCGCCATTTTAAAAAGCCGTTCGGGGCTAAAAGTTAGCGTACCAAAAATTTCTGGATCAGGGTGAAAAGTAATTGTTGTGCCAGTAAGAGTTTTTTGTTGTGCGGGGCGAATATCCAAAGCTTTTGTTGGTTTTCCACGCACGCATTGTAATTTATGTTCTTTGCCATTTCGGGTAACGGTAACTGAAAAATCATCGGATAGTGCATTAACAACGGAAATGCCGACCCCATGTAGCCCTCCTGATATTTCATAAGCATCGCCCGAAAATTTACCGCCGGAATGCAGGCTGGTTAAAATTACCTCTAATGCTGATTTGGTAGGATAGCGTGGGTGAGGTTCGCAAGGGATACCACGACCATCATCACGCACGGTAATCGCGCCATTTTCATCAAGCTCGCAATCGATATTGCGGGCAAAGCCTGATAAAGCCTCGTCCATAGCATTATCCAAAACTTCCGAGAATAAATGATGCAGGGCATTTTCGTCGGTGCCCCCAACATACATACCCGGGCGGCGACGCACAGGCTCCAAACCCTCAAGAACTTCAATATCTTTTGCGGTATAGCTTGTTTTTTTTTGCGAGAATAGGTCGTTCATATTGTACCATTATACTATTATGTGTCTCAGGGTGCAAGTGGTGGTGGTGAAGGTTAAAATTTAGATTGTAAGATGGCTTAATTTTTTCTAGCTTGGAGGCTCTGCACCAAATCATCGATTCCTTTTTGCTCTTTTGCATTCAATTCAGTTTGCCATTCAGCTTTTTTCCGAGTTTCAATTTTTTTTAATTTTTTACTTTCACGATAAGCTGTTAACAAATTATTGCGCGCAATTTGGGTAACGCCTTCGGCATCACGCAAAAGGGATTGCAAATTTTTCTGGGTAGCAGTTGCATGAATCATATATTCGCCATAGCTTTGGCTGGCCAAATGATTGTAAGAATTGTTATTTTGAACAAATTCCGTTTCAGCCTGCATTTTTTGTTCATGTAGTTTTAAGTAATGACGCATTTTTTCTTCACCGGCCAAGGCTTCCGCTAATTTTTGTTGTGTTATTTTTAATGTACTATCTTGTACGCGAATTAAAGTTTTTAATGTTTTTAGCATGATGTTTCTAACCTGGTATTTTTATCTTGGCTTAAGAATTTAAAATTTTTGTTGGTTGTTGCGGATCACTGGCATAATTTTTCGGTTGTTTCAAATGATTTTCTACTCTATTTTGCGTGGCTTGTGTTGGGGCTTTTGGCATGGCAGGGTTCGCAGAAGGGGGGTTATAGGGCATATCAAGAATCGCTGCCATTTGCGAATAAGCTTCCTCGATGGTAGATTTCTCTTCAGGGTCTTGATGCAGAAATTTCTCTAAAGGATCATGCAAACGAATCGCAGTATCGGTTTTGGCATCTGTGCCTTTTCGATAGGTTCCAAGGCTAATTAAATCCGACATTTCGTCGTAAAGAGATATGTTTTCACGGGCGATATGGAGAATATTATTTTCAATTTGATTGTTACAAGTGGGTAAGGCACGAGATACGGATTGTAAGATATCAAGGGCAGGATAACGTCCGCGCTGGGCAATGGCTCGGTTTAAAACCAGATGTCCATCTAAAATACCACGAATCGCATCTGAAATAGGTTCGTTATGATCATCACCTTCGACCAAAATTGTGAATAATGCGGTAATATTACCATCATATTTACCAGTATCATTGGGCTTCATTCTTCCCGTACCGGCACGTTCTAACAATTTAGGCAATTCGGTAAAGACCGAAGGGGGATAGCCCTTGGTGGTAGGCGGTTCGCCTACGGAAAGCCCGATTTCGCGCAGTGCCATCGCAAAGCGAGTGACAGAATCTAGCAATAATAAAACATCTTGACCAACACTTCGAAAATATTCAGCGATCGTTATGGCAGTAAAGGCTGCTTGTTTCCGACACAAAGCGGGTTCATCGGATGTAGCCACCACGATAACGCAACGTTTCATACCTGCTTCGCCCAAAGCAGTTTCAATAAATTCGCGTACCTCGCGCCCGCGTTCACCAATAAGGCCCACTACAATAACATCAGCCAAACTATTGCGGGCAATCATCGAAAGCAAAATAGATTTGCCCACACCAGAGCCGGCAAAAATACCCATTCTTTGCCCTTTACAACAAGGGGTAAAACAATCAATGGCGCGCACACCAATGGCTAATTTATTGCCCATACGGCGTCGTTGATGCGCTGGAGGGGGGCTTGCTTGAATCGGAAAAGATTGATCGCCAACAACCAGAGCACCTTCATCATCCAAAGCGTCGCCAAAAGCATTTAAGGTGCGCCCTAGCCAGCTTGTATGGGGGTAAATAACGGCATGGCTGTGGGTAATTGTAACACGATTTCCAATGCCAATCCCCTCAAGGGAACCAAAAGCCATTGCGGTAACAGTAGTGGTATTGATACTAATAACCTCACATGAAAGTGGCTGGCAATTTTGGCGTTGCAAAAAGCAACGCTCACCAATCGTGATATGTTCTGAAATGCCGGCAATCGAAATCGCTAACCCATTAACCGCAACCACTTCACCACTAACATCATAAGGGGTAACGCGCATCACCTCACGACGCATTAGCTCAAAAAAATGCATAAAAAATCATTCTGTAAAAGTTGAAATTTAAGTAAAAAATTACCTAAAATACAGGCACACTTCTCAACAATATCAAAAAAATCGACAAAAAGAAACAAACTTATTGCTACACCCTATTTATATTTTATTAATATTTAATTTTTTGTTTAAATATGTTTTAATATTGTTAATCTGAAATTTTACCAAAGAGATGGTTAGGAATGCGTGTTTTACTAGTGGAAGATGATTTATTGACGGTTAATACGGTTACAGAGATTTTGAATCGTGAGAAATTTGTTGTCGATAATGTTACGCGTGGTGCGGCCGTGTTGAATGAGGTACAAAGCAAGGCATTTGATCTGATTATTTTGGAATTAATGTTGCCAGATCAGGATGGTTATCAGGTTTTGCAAAATTTACGGGCGGAAAATATTCACGTGCCAGTATTAATTCTTTCAAAGCTTTCCCATATGGAAAATAAAATTCAAGGTTTTAATTTTGGTGCGGATGATTATGTAACGAAACCTTTTGATCAGCGTGAATTAGTGGCGCGAATTTATGCTTTACTTCGGCGTGGGCAAGGTTTGATGTCGGCATCAATTGAAATTGGAAATTTGCGCTTAGAGCTAGGGCAAAAACAGGTTTTTGTAAATGATAAGTTTGTTAATTTAACGGCAAAAGAATATCTGATCCTTGAGATGTTGATGTTAAATCAAAGCGTAGCCATTAGTAAAGAAGCGATTATGGCAAAGCTTTATCATTCTACAGCGCAGAAACAGCTTTCGCAAAGTATTATTGCGGTATTTATTTGTAAATTGCGGAAAAAACTTATGGATTTAGATCCCCAGCAAACAAATTATGTTCACACCGCATGGGGACGAGGCTATAGTCTGGTTGAGTTACCGATTCGTTTAGAATAAATCTCGTTTAGAATAAATCAAGGGGAAGGGAAAAATTACAGTGCAAAAATTATTATCATTGCGGTTATTATTCGTATTTTTTCTTTGGTCTTTTTTGGTTGGGTTTGCACCTATTGCCATGGGGCAGCAAGGTTTGGTACGTGATAGTGAGATCGAACAATTTTTACAAGATTTAGCGGCGCCGGTATTAGAAGCGGCAAATTATCCGCAAGGCAAGATTAAAATTTATGCAATTTCCGATCCCACAATTAATGCGTTTGTTGCGGGTGGAGATTATATTTTTGTTCATACTGGATTAATCGTAGAAACAAACTCGCCGGAAGAGATTACCGGAGTTTTGGCTCATGAATTGGGCCATATTCTTGCTGGGCATGTGGCTCAAAGTTTGCAGAGTCAGTATGATGCGAATCGTATATCTTTGGCAAGTACTTTAACTGCGATTGCTGCCGGGCTTGCCAGTAAAGATGTAGGCGTTGCGGTTCTTGGCGCGGTTGGGGGGAGTGATGTTGCGACTAAAACTTATTTAGGGGGGGTACGATTGCGTGAAATTGCGGCAGATCAAATTGCGGCAGATTTGCTACATAAATCTGAAATTTCCCCAAAATTTATAAAGAATTTCTTAGATTTATTGGCATCGAAAGAAGTGGGAATTAACTATGATCAGTATTTATTAAGCCACCCTATCAGCAAAGATCGAGTTGCTTTTTTTAACCATCAAATCAAAACATCGCCTTATAAAGATAAAAAAGAACGGGTAAATTTGGCAATGACGCATAAGCGCATGAAAATTAAAATTATTGCCTATAGTCACAAGGTTGATGATGTTTTGAGATCCTATTCCGGGCAAAGTAATAATAAGCGATATGCGCAAATGATTGCCTATTATCGCAACCATAATTTTCAACGGGCGGTTTCTTTGATCGAGTCACTTATTGCGGAAGAAGCGAATAATCCCTATTTATACGAATTACGCGCTGAGCTTATGATTCAAGTGCAAAAATATAAGGATGCGATCCAATCCTACCATCATGCTTTGGAGCTTTTGCGCGCACAATCAAAGCCAACTGCGCTACTTCACTACCAATTAGCCGTAGCGATTGCCAAACAAATATTCCATAATCGGAAACCGCCCAATCTTGAAAATGCTCCGCCTTTAACCGAAGCTGAAAAACGTAATTTTAAGCAAGCCCAAATTTATGCTTATCGGGCACTGAATGCCGATAATGATATTGGGGCGGTATGGCAATTATTAGGAACAATTCATGAATGGCTAAATCAACCAAGTCAACGTGATTTGGCAAGGGCTGAATATGCTTTTAGGTTGGGTGAATTGAAAAGAGCCGCAAAATTTGCGACGCAAAGTAAAAACGATCCGCAAATACAGCCTACAACTTTGTTACGCGCGGAAGATATTTTGTTACAAATTGCTAATATTCAAGCGCGAGCGCAGCCCTAATGGTTGAAAACATGTCTGAGGATATGATGAAGAATAATTTTGCGGGTCGGCCAGAAAAATGGCAAGAATCAGCAAAAATTTTGGGAAAAAATCGAATAGACAAATCCCTTGCTATGTTGGCAGGAATTAGCCGAGAGCAGGCAAAAAAAATAATTATTTCACAGCATGTTTTCGTGAATCAAATGATGATTCAGGCTCCGGATTATCAAGTTGCGACAGGCGATATTTTGCGCTGGCAGATTCCAGAACCAACAATATCGGAAATCAAAGCTGAAGCAATAACGCTCAATATTTTGTATGAAGATCAGGAATTATTGGTGGTAGATAAGCCAGCTTTTATGTGCGTGCATCCCGCAGCTGGGCAATGGCAAGGCACTTTGGTGAATGCGCTGTTATCTCATTGCGGCAAGACATTATCGGGGATTGGTGGGGTTCGTCGTCCGGGAATTGTGCATCGAATCGATAAAGATACTAGCGGTATTTTGGTGGTGGCAAAAAATGATGATGCGCATCAATTTTTATCCAAACAATTTGCTCAGCATACTATTGAGCGAGTTTACGATGCGTTTGTGCAGGGCATTGTGAAGCAAAATTATGCCAAGCTAGAAGGTTATATTGGTAGGCATCCGATTCACAGAAAGAAAATGGCTTTGCGCGGGCATAATTCGGTTGATAGGGAGAAAAATATCAAGAATAGTAATGATAATCGCAATCAAGGAAAACATGCCATTATGGAATATCATTGTCAAAAACGTTATGGCAATGTTGCAGCCAAAATAAAATGCACTCTTTATACCGGGCGTACCCATCAAATTAGAGTGCAGATGGCAGCAGAAAAATTGCCTTTGATCGGTGATGCCACTTATGGAAGCAAGCGTGAAATTGTCGGGGTCCAATTGGCAAGGCAGGCCCTGCATGCGACTTATTTAGCCTTTACCCATCCGCAAACCGGTGAGAGATTAAAATTTAACAGTGAATTACCAGAAGATCTGCAAATTCTAGAAAAACAGTTAGAGCAAATTACTTAGGGGTTTTTCGCAATGGTTTTAATCTTGGTTAACATGGCGTGGAACCCATTACTACGTGAAGGGCTTAAATGTTGAGTTAAACCGATATTTGTAAAAAGATCATTGGCATTATACGTTAAAATTTCATCAGGATGGCGTTGGTTGTAAAGGGTGAATAAAACAGCGATTAAGCCACGTACAATGCTAGAATCGCTGGTAGCAGCAAGAAAAATTTTTGCATCTTTATATTCATGGCTAAACCATACTTGTGAGGTGCAGCCGGATAGTTGATTGGCTTTTATTTTGAGGTGATCTGCAAAGCTAGGCAATTGATCCCCTAAATCAATAATATAGCGATAACGTTCTTCCCAATCATCAAGATAGGCAAAATCATCCATTAACATTTGTGCGGATTTAAGAATAGAAGGCATAGGTTTTTTCGGCATTTTCGGATAAAGTAACGATGTTATTGATTTTTAAGGGATGGGCGACTAAGTTCTGCTTTAATTTTTTTGGCTCGGCGGATCCCCTTAAATACCCAGAATTTTCCGCTTGTCCAGCACAGGGGCGGTAAAATAAGTAAGCTAAGTAATAAGGAAATTTCGTAAACCCATTCTAATTCGATCACGATCACATAAACAACGATTTGTGAAAGTATAATAGAGAAAATTTGCAAGATAATGAATCTGATAAAAATTGTAAATTTTATGTGTTGTTGTTGATAGGTGAAATAATTATGGGCAACAAAACCCGTAAGAAAACAGAGTGATAAAGCAAAAAGATTGGATTTTAAGGGGCCTATGTGGAAATAGCGATAGAATAAAATTGCTACCAGAAAATAAAAGGCTGTATTGGCTCCACCAACAATGCAATAGCGAAAAATTTCTAAAATAATATCTTTATTAGCGGCACTGATTTTTCTACGTGAATATTCTTCTTTCGGTAGGATCTGCAGGAAAAGAAGAATTTTAAAAAATAAATTTAGCATGTATTATGCCATTTAATAGAACAACCCATAGAGGCATTTTGCGTTACGGGTCCGGTTTGCGTTTTTGAAATTTGCAGCATAGCCAGGTAGAGTTCAGCCTGGGTTAACAAAGAAGGTTTATTTTTAGGATCGTATAATCTGCCACGATAATTAAGCTGACCGGCTTGGTTAAAGCCAAAAAAATCAGGTGTACAAACGGCATGATAATCATGTGCGGTTTGTTGTTTGGCATCATACAGATAAGGAAAAGTGAAGCTGTGCTGCAATGCAAATTCTTGCATTTTATCCGGGGCATCTTCAGGATGGCTTTTAATATCGTTAGGCATGATTGCACAGATTCCGATATCTTCCGCTCGCAATAAGGTAAAAATTTCTACAAGGTCGGAAATTATTGATTTTACATAAGGGCAATGATTGCAAATAAAAACAATTAAAGTACCATTTAACCCTTGGATATTCGAAAAACGCAAAGGTATGTTTTCTTGAATTTTGCTTAGATTATGAGGGTTAGCACCAAAATTTGGTAACAGAAAATCGGGGGCATGGAATGTAAAGTCGCAAATAGGGGTGTGTTTAGGGGCCATTGATTTTCTACTTTCTATTTTCTATTTGAATTATTTTTTCTTTGATGAGGTTGAAAACTACCAACATTGCATCATTGTTAATATGCTCAGGATGTTGAAAAAAATCGTTAATATAAAGATTGGCATCATTGCGCCAAACATGTTTTTGTTCATCTTTTAGGGTAAATACGATGTTTCCTTTTTTTTGCAAAGCGCGTAGTTCTTGGGTATGAATATGCTCGGTGACTTCGATGGCAAAATTGACTAAATTTTTCCCGCCCAAGCTTGTGCGGAGAATTTTTTGCCATTCTTTCGGTAATAGATTGAAACTTTTCTGATTAAAAGCAAAATAATAAGGTGTAGCAAAACCAGTAAATACAGTATGGCGATTCAGAAAATTTAGTTGATCCCCCTTAATATCATTCCAATTTAGCCAAAAAGCATCGATTTTTCCCAAAGTAAAGGTTCGAGCTTTTTCTTCGGCAAAAAACGGAACATTAACGGGAGTGCCTTGCGTAAAGGCAATAAAATTAGCCGTATGGATATTTTTCGTGGCAATGATACGCCCTTTTAAGTCGCCGGGCAAAATAAGAGCATTAAGGGGAGCATCTGCCAAAGATGTTAGGGGGCGATTCCCGTAATGAACAATGCTGTAGGGATCAATATGCAGGGATAAAAGCTTTAAGCGTCGATACTCACTTTGCAGATAATCGGTAGCAATTTCCCAAAAAGCCAAGCTGGCCACACGGCTATCTTGAGAAACAAAGGGTAAAGAGAATAATTTGCTATAAAAGAAAGCATTTTGCGGAGTTTCAAATAAATTAACAAAAGCCAAATCAACTTTGCCATTAAGTAATATTTTATGCAAAGATTCGTTACTAACAGCCTTATTTTTGCCACGCTTACCATCTTGTGGCCCGCGCAGAATAATTCGTCCACGTTTTTCTGTTACTTGATGAAAATAATGTGCCCAACGCTTTAAGAATAATTCGAGTAAGGGGTCGTTATTTTTCAGGTTATGCCCTAAAACTAAATCTAACGTAGGTTTTTTTGTTTCGCCATAGGCAGGGGTTGCCATAAAATTTAGCGATAGATTCGCAATGCACAGCAATAACAAGGTGCGTAACATTAAGGTAGATAATTGCTTTACCAACATACAACTCATTTTATTCCAAAATCTATGGGGTTTGCCATAAAGCTTGGCGGTTTTCTTTAATAACAATAAGGTTCATTTTCTATTCTAAAAGATCGGGTTGCCATAAAATATCATTCCTACCCTTATCATTTGCCGTACGGGCTAAGATAAATAATAGATCAGAAAGGCGATTCAGGTAAATAATTACATTTTCGGGAACAATTTCGTTTTGGCTTAACAAAACCGTGCGTCTTTCCGCACGACGAACCAGAGTTCGTGCCATATGTAAATGCGCTGAAGCTTGCGTTCCACCCGATAAAATGAAGCTTTCCAAAGGTGGTAAATCGGCATTATAATGCGCGATGGCAGTTTCCAAGAAGGTGATGTTGTGCGTAGTAATGGGGTGGCGAGGGGGCCTCGCCGGATCTTCAGGGCAACATAAGATTGAGCCCAAATTAAACAGATATTGTTGAATATTTGCCAATAAAGTTTTTATTTCATTATTGCTAGATTCAGGTAAAGCTACAATTGCTAAGCCAATAGCCGCAGAAGCCTCATCAACTGTACCGTAAGCTTCAACTCTGGGATCAAATTTTGTTGTCAGTTCACCATTGCCCAGCATGGTCTTGCCACCATCGCCTTGTTTGGTTGTAATAGAATTGAGGCGAACCATAAAATGAATTACTTCTCTAAAATAAATAATAACAACATGAAACTCAGCAGGGCTAATAGCTGAATAAGAATACGCAACCGCATAATCTTATTGCTGTATTTGCGCGCAAACTCAGGGCCCCGTGCCATAGAAAAAATACCCAACCCTAAAACAACAAGCAGGGCAACTAAGGTGAGCGCAAAAAAGATAAATAAAAACATTCCCACCTACTCTACCTATTATAACTCTTTAGGGTAGATTATTCACTTTTCTTCACCTGATTGCAATCGCAAAATTTAAGAAATAAAAAATATTGCAAATTACCAGCAAAAGTGAGTAGTATAAAAGAAATATCTTTGAAGATTTAGGGTGAATGATGGCAGGAACAATCGATAAAGAAGAAATTATTTTTGATTTTTCGCAAAACATGGTAACGACAACAAATTTTACACTTACCAGTGCGGCATGTGATAAATTACAAGAAATTCAGCAACAATCGACGCAAATTCGATTGCGGGTGCGCGTTAAAGCCGGGGGTTGTTCGGGGTTTCAATATGAATTTACGTTAGAGACATTGGATGAAGGTGCGGAAAATAAGGTGGCAGAACAAGATTTTATGATTGCATTGCAAGGGGTGGAAGTGCTGGTAGATAAAATTTCGGCAAGCTACCTGCAAGATGCTCAGCTTGATTATGCTCAGAATTTAGCAGGGGAGAGTTTTCAAATTATTAACCCCAATGCGATGAGTAGCTGTGGGTGTGGCACATCTTTCTCACTGTAATTTTTAAGTTTGTTAATTCATGTTGATTGCCAGTTTCAATGTCAACTCTATTCGTGCCCGTTTAGAGGGTTTTTTGCGATGGTTAGATGTAACCAAGCCAGATATTGTTTTGCTACAAGAAGTGAAAGCGATGCCAGAAGATTTCCCGCTTCAACCTTTTCACGAGCGTGGGTACCAAATTTTACTTAAAGGGCAAAAATCCTATAATGGTGTGGCGATTTTAAGTCGGGAACCCGCTGAACTCATTCGTGATACTTTGCCCGTTATTCGGGTAGATTCAGCGGATGAGTTGGGAAGTGATTTTGTGAATCAAGATCAGCAAGCTCGTTTTATTGAGGCAAAGATTTCAGGCATTCATGTTGTAAGTCTATATTTACCCAATGGCAACCCGATTCAGAGTGGGGGTGGGCAAGAAATATCTGAAAAATTCCTCTATAAATTATCTTGGATGCAACGATTAAATCATTATATTAAAGTGAAAATGGCAGCGGGTGAACCGATGATTTTAGGGGGTGATTTTAATGTTTGTCGACAAATGCAAGATCTGTATGATCCTAAGCAATTTACGAAAGACGCTTTAACGCATTCAGAAACCAAACGCTTATTTCATGGATTGTTAGGCTATGGTATGATCGATGCGTGGCGAGCTTTGCACCCGTTTGAGCGAGGTTATACCTATTGGGATTTATGGAAAAGTCGATTTCAGCGTGATGAAGGGCTTAGAATCGATTATTTTTTGTTGTCCCCTCAAATCGCAGATCGGTTGCAAGCATGCTATGTCGATAAACAGCCCAGGGAAAGCCAAAAACCCTCAGATCACACACCATTAATGCTAATTATTGCTGATCACTAATTATAGATAAATTATAAAACTTAAAAGGTTAATCTTCACCCATATTTGCATTCTCAGGATCTTCATTTTCAGGATCTTCGTTTGAATCCGTTGCTAACATTTTACAAAGCTCGAAGACTTTTTTTCGCAAATTAACATTTGGAATATGATAGTAAGCTCGTACCAACTCCAAAGTTTCACGTTTGGTGATTTGGGGTTCAGCTTGGTAAGTGGCTTGTGATTCTTCTGAAATGATAAAATTGCCCTCAGAATTACGTGTGGTAACTTTTTTGCCAGCATCTTCAGGAACCTCTTCAAAAAAATAACTCACAGGAATATTTAACACTTGAGAAAATTGGTAAAGTCGAGAAGCACCAATACGATTACTGCCACGTTCATATTTTTGAATTTGCTGAAATGTTAATGCCACTTTATCACCAAGGGCCTGTTGACTTAAACCTAACAAGGTCCGTTGTTTTCTTAATTGTTGTCCAACATAGCCATCAATGAGATTGGCACCAAGGCGAGTTCGTCTATATTTTTTGATAAGTTTTTCCATAACATCCTCTAATAATTTTTATAACATCCAGTGATCGCCCTGAAAAGGGCATTGTTGACTTCTTTTAGTTTGATATTTATCGCTTCCCACCTCAATGCCAACATAGCTTAGCATAATTCAAGCTTAAACAAAAAACCTCTTATTTCAAAATAAACAGGAAAGTTATAGAAAGTACCATAAAGATAATTTCTAACAACTAACAAGGGCACTATAACATTTTAAAACAGGTATAAGAAAGAGTTTTTATTAAAAAATGTCTTGCTTATCCAGATCTAGACCGTGCAATTGCACTTGAACGACCCGATTCGGTAGGCTTCGTAAAACTTCAAATTCCACAATTTTTATATTTTTGGCATCAGAAGGATTAGTTTGAGTTATTTCCCAAGGAATTAATTCACCTTTGGTCGGAACGCGCCCAGCAAGATAGACAACTAACCCGCCAATCGTATCTAAATTTTCGGCTTTTTCTTCCAAACCTAATAATTCACCACATTTTTCGGTGAATTCTTCTAGCTTAAAACGCCCATCCATGATCAAAGAATTGCCTTTACCATACGAGATTTTATGGCTGGAATCCACATCATGCTCGTCTTTGATCGAACCTACAATTTCCTCAAGCGCATCTTCAATGGTAACAAGCCCAGCAATACCACCATATTCATCGACAACAAAAGCAATGTGATTCCGTCCTTCGCGCATGTGTAATAATAAATCTAAAACTGGCATAGAGGGTGCCACATGGGTAGGTTTATAGATCAGTTTTTTCATAATTGTCGCAAAATTCATCGTATCATCAAAATTTTTATCCCCAGATTTGCGCAACCATTGATAGAGTGATTTCGTGTGGATCGTACCAATAATATGATCCAACGATTCATGATAAAGTGGATAGCGTGAGTGGGGATTATTGGCAATAGAATCTAAAATAACCGATATTTTTTGATTGCAATCAATACCAATAATTTCTCCACGAGAGGTCATAATATCGCTGACACTAATTTGGCTCATTTGTAAAATATTACTAATAAGCTCGCGTTCACGAATATCTAACTGATTTTGAGTATTATCTTGTTTTTCGATAAGCTCGACAATTTGTTCACGAAATTCAGTTTGTCTAAACCCGATCAAACAAGCAAAAAAATGTAAAATCCCCGAAGGTTTTCCAGAAGGTTTTTCAGGATCGTTAATTTTATGGCAAGTTGAGTTTGCAAAAGATATTTTTTTCGCATGGGGAAATTTGTCAAAATTAAGTTTTAAGATAAGGGTTTGGAATTGCACATTGTGCAAGAATAGTAATTTCTAGGGTTTGCATAGCTTCAGTATCGCTTAGGGTTTCATGATCTAACCCAAGCAGGTGTAAAAATCCATGAACAAAAAGATGGGCAATATGATATTCAAAAGAAATTTGTTGCTCTGTAGCTTCGCAAAAGCTGGTTTCATAGGCGATGACAATATCGCCTAAAGGTTTTTTTAGCGGTGGGTTTATCGAATCTATCAAGATATTATTGTCTAGATGATGAGAGTTATGCTCTTGAACACCGAGTTCTTGAGGTGAAGGGAATTGCTTAGATAAAAATAATTCTTCCGGTGAGAATTGTGCAAATGCAAGAACATTCGTTGCGCAATCTTGTGTACGCCACTTTCGATTCAATTTTCGAATCGTGGCGTTATCACTGAGTAACAAAGAAATTTCACTTTGCTTCAAGTAAGGATAATTATTTTTCAACAGCTGATAGCCATGGGCAATTATCGGTAAAATTGTATCAAGTATTGTTGCCTCGCACCAAGGGGAATGGGGAGCCACATGGGTTGTTATTAATAGATCAGGTGGCTGATTATCATCAAAAGATAAGGCAACAGGTGCAATATCGAAGGGTTTCATTTTTTCAGAGATCATGAAAATATTTATGAATGTAGGATATCCATGATCATTATTTTTAACCCAAAAAATATAATGGTCATCACTTTAAGGTAAAACTGTCTCATATGCCTCTAATATTTGGGTTACCAAAGAATGTCTAACTACATCATGGATTGAAAATTGGCAAATTGCAATATTTTTTATCGTCTTTAAGCGTAAAACTGCATCTTCCAGTCCAGATATTTGCGATTGCACGAGATCGATTTGTGATAAATCCCCATTAATTACCATACGGCTATCGTTGCCTAAGCGCGTTAAAAACATTTTCATTTGTGTTTGTGTGCTATTTTGAGCCTCATCTAGTAAAATAAACGCATTTTTTAGAGTTCGTCCCCGCATAAAAGCCAAAGGGGCGATTTCGATTTGTCCTGTTGCAATCAGTTTTTCAGTTTTTTCACGACCCAAAAAATCATGGAGAGAATCATAGATCGGTTGAAAATAAGGATTAATTTTCTCGCGCATATCACCTGGTAAATATCCCAGCCTCTCACCAGCCTCTACAGCTGGGCGGGAGAGAATAATTTTTTGCACCTGTTCTTCCAAAAATAATTTCACGGCAAAGCCAACGGCAATATGGGTTTTCCCTGTGCCAGCAGGCCCCACCCCAATCGTAATACTATGAGAAGCCATGGCGTTCATATAGTGCATTTGGGCATTATTTGCACCATGAAGAATTTTAGAACCAATGGAAAGTGAAGCCTGGTTTAATGGAATCCCCGCTTGCATTTTTTTGAATAGAAAATCCATATTATCTGGCACTAATATTTTGTCTTGTTCAGCAGAATTATAGAGTTGTTTCAAGTAATCTGCGGCTAATTGGCAAGGTTTGGTACGGCCCTTTAGGGTGACTAAATTACCGCGCTGTGAGATTTGAATTTCTAATTTGTGACTTAACCGATCTAGCCATGAATAAGGGGGGCTGGCTAACGCGCTTAATAAATGATTTTGTTGAAATTCCAGAGTGATAATTGGCATATATTTACGGTTTGCTTAAGAAGCTACTTCCAGGGATTGGTTATGGATTTGTGGATCTAAAACATTGGCGGCAAAAGAATTTGCCGTTAATTCTGTAAGGTTGCAGACAAGCTCGCTACCAATAAAATCACTTGTTAATTCAGCATAAGCGGGTTGTAGCCAAGGGGTGCGCCCGATAATTTGATGAGTATATTTACCGGGTTTTTCAAATAATATTGGAACATTGCGCATGACAAAGCTTAAATTAAAGGTTTTTTGTTGGGCATTGAGTAATTGTTGCAACATTTGTAATCGTTCAGATTTTACCGGTTCAGCAATTTGCATTTCCATTAAGGATGCTGGGGTGCCAGGGCGTGAAGAATATTTAAAAGAGTAAGATGCCGCATAATTAATTTCGCGAACTAGTTTAATGGTAGCGGCAAAATCTTGCTGAGTTTCGCCCGGAAAACCGACAATAAAATCGGAAGATAAGGCAATATTATCACGGTAATGGCGTAATTTTTCGATAATTTTATAGTAATCTTTGGCGGTATGTTTGCGATTCATGGCTTGCAAAATCGCATCACTACCCGATTGGATTGGTAAATGCAGGTAAGGCATCAGCTGAGGGATTTCACCATACCCATGGGCGCGAAGCAATTCGTCGGTCATATCATGTGGATGCGATGTGGTATAACGCAACCGTTTCAGCTTGGGGAATTTTTCTGCGATTCCATATAATAATCTGGCAAAACTCCAATCTTTCCCATCGATTCCTGTACCCTGCCAGGCATTAACATTTTGTCCGAGCAAGGTAATTTCTTCGGCACCATTGGCAATTAAATTCTCAGCTTCGATAAATATTTTGGTTGCTGGGCGCGAAAATTCAGCACCTCTTGTGTAGGGTACGACACAAAAATTACAAAATTTATCACAACCTTCTTGAATGGTTAAAAAGGCGGTTACGGCTCTTTGCTGATGGTTAGGCTTTTCACTTAAGGGTAAAGCGTCAAATTTGTCTTCTGTTGGGAAATCTAGGTTTAAGATTTTTTGCCCTCGGTTGCGTCCAATTTGCTCGAGCATTTGGGGGAGGCGATGATAGGATTGAGGGCCGAAAACCATATCAACAATAGGGCTATTTTGGAAAATTTGTTCGCCTTCAGCTTGCGCAACGCAACCGGCAACTGCAACAATCAGATCACGCCCAGTATTTGTGGCAAACATTTTGTGGGGTTTGAGCCTACCCAGTTCGCTGTAAATTTTTTCGGTTGCTTTTTCGCGAATATGGCAAGTGTTAAAAATAATTAAATGAGCATGCTCAGGGTTTGTCGTGATTTCATAGCCTAAAAGATGAAGAATATCCGCCATACGTTGACCATCATAGACATTCATCTGGCAACCCCAGTTGCGAATAAGAGCTTGTTTTTGTGTTGTCAAAAGTTTATCCAGTTAAAAATCTTTTATTTCTAGCAGTTATACTGCTTTATCTTGCTGTTATAACAAAAAACATGTTACTATAGTAGTGATTTTAATTAACAGGGTGAGTGTCTGCATTTCAAGCAAGATTATTTTAGCAAGATTATTTTGAGAATTTTTAAGTTTAATAGGCTGATATATGTGTAAAGAATGTGATTTTTGGCTGTTATTCGGGTTTTTTTAGTCAAATCAAAGAAATTGATTTGGTAGTTTAATGGGGTAAGTTAATGGATGATTTGTTAACCGAGTTTCTTGCTGAAACTCAGGATTCGATGGATGAACTTGATACTGAGTTGGTTCGCTTTGAGCAGAATCCACATGATGAAGAGACACTTTCCAAGATTTTTCGGATTGTGCACACGATTAAAGGAACCTGTGGATTCCTTAATTTACCACGCCTAGAACATATTTCTCATGCGGCAGAAACACTTTTGGGGCAGTTTCGTAATGGTAAGCTGGAAGTTACAGGCGATTTAATTACGCTGGTTTTACAATCATTAGATCGAATCAAGATGATTCTTAATAATTTGGCAGAAACAGAGGTTGAACCAGATGGCAATGACAATGATTTAATTGATTTACTGAATGCGGCAGCCACAGGGGCAGTAGCTCCTCCTCCTGTGGAAGTGGCACCGCCGCCTCCTCCTCCGCCACCTCCTCCTCCTGTGGAAGTGGCACCGCCGCCTCCTCCTCCGCCACCTCCTCCTCCTGTGGAAGTGGCACCGCCGCCTCCTCCTCCTGCACCACCTCCTGTGGAAGTGGCACCTCCTCCTCCTCCTCCTGCACCACCTCCTGTGGAAGTGGCACCGCCTCCTCCGCCACCTCCACCTCCACCTCCTCCCGCGGCAGTGGCACCGCCTCCTCCGCCACCTCCTCCTCCTCCTCCGCCACCTCCCGCGGCAGTGGCACCGCCTCCCGTGGCAGCCCCTACAGTTTCAACTGCTGTTAGTGGTGATGATAGTGAAATAATTCCTACGGTTGCCGTAGATTCTGATGTTGCTTATGCTGCAGATATGGAGTTAGGTGAAGGTAATTCGGCAAATAGTATTGTTGACACACGAGATGTGTTGGTGAATGACGAATTACAACATGAAAACATGGATAATTTGCCGGCACATACGGGCTCACAGCTTGCAAAAACCGGTGGAAATGTTCCTACACAACAGCGTCAGGGCGGGGGCGAACATAAAGGTCCGCAGGGTTCGATTAAGGTTTCGGTTGAGCTGTTGGAAAATTTGATGACAATGGTTTCTGAACTTGTGCTAACGCGCAATCAATTGCTTCAGCTTCTGCGTCATCGTGAAGATACTTCATTTACAACACCACTTCAGCGTTTGAATATTATTACTTCAGAATTGCAAGAAGGGGTCATGAAAACTCGGATGCAACCGATTGGAAATGCTTGGAGTAAGTTACCGAGATTGATTCGAGATTTAAATCATGAGTTAAAGAAGAACATTAACCTTAAGATGATTGGTGCGGAAACGGAACTTGATCGTCAGGTTTTAGAAGTGATTAAAGACCCATTGTTACATATGGTCCGAAATTCTGCTGATCATGGGGTTGAAAGTGCTGAAAAACGTGCTGCGGCTCATAAGCCAGAACAAGGAAACGTTACCTTAAATGCTTTTCATGAAGGTGGCCATATCATTATTGAGATTTCTGATGATGGTGCGGGGATCGATTCGAATCGGATTCGAGATAAAATTGTTGAACAACATCTTCTCTCGGAGGTTGATGTTAATGGGTTAACAGATTCTCAGTTAAATGCTTATATTTTCCATCCAGGGTTTTCAACTGCTTCAGTCATAACTTCAGTTTCTGGGCGCGGTGTGGGCATGGATGTAGTGAAGACCAATATTGACAAAATTGGTGGTACTATCGAACTCAATTCTACCTTAGGGCGGGGAACGACTTTCACAGTTAAAATCCCACTTACTTTGGCAATTGTTCAAGCATTGATTGTAAATTGTGGAATCGAGCGATTTGCAATCCCACAAATTTCAGTGATGGAATTGGTTAATGTTTCAGATACATCTGAACACCGGATTGAATTAATTCAACGCACGCCAGTTTTGCGGTTGCGGAATCGATTATTGCCATTATTGCCTTTGCGCAAAGTTTTAGGGATTACAGCTTTACAACGCTATAGTAAAACCGATATTCATCGCATTGCGCTGGAAATGGTAAATCAGGCAGCATTGCGCGGATTTATCAAAAGTCAGGAAAGTGATTTTCAGGCAACCGAACGTGAAGATGATCGTTACCAAGATGAATATGATGGGGTTTTAATTGTAGATAATGAAAGTTTTCATGACGATGCTGGACCTGATGCTCCTCAGGATTCTGATTCTCCAAAAAATGAAGAGGGTGGTTCGCCTGAAGAAGAATTATCTGCTAAATCTTTAACAAACAAGCAGGATCAGTCGATAGAGGCACAAGAGCAAGAAAGGGCTAATGATCGATATCATTCCAATAAAGAAAATCGTAAGGAAGAAGATATGCGTCGGGCGATTGATTCGCTTGGAGATTCATCGCTTAGTGAGATTGAAGCAAAATTAACGACTACGGAAAAAAGGCAAGTTGGGCGTTATTTGCAAATCATGCATGCCATTGGTGGCACAATGAATAATTATATTGTAGTGACGAAGGTGGGTACAAATTATTTTGGTATTATTGTTGAACAAGTGAATGATACAGAAGAAATTGTGGTTAAGCCTACGGGGCGCATTTTAAGAGATATTCCGTATTTTAGTGGCAATACGATTTTGGGTGATGGTTCGGTGATTATGATTATTGATCCCAACGGGGTTGGTAGAATGGTGGGGGATATTCAAATGTCGACAGGTTCGGGTGATGATGATGTGCAAGAAGGTGACGGTCATGATCATTCACGTATGACCTTGTTGTTATTTCAATCGAATGAGGGCGCAAAGAAAGCGGTTCCACTTGGGGTTGTTGCGCGTTTGGAAGAAATTGATCTTTCTACTGTTGAATATCCTAATAATCAGCCCGCGGTACAATATCGTGGTAAATTAATGCCTTTGGTTACTTTGGATAATGAAGCAGTGCCAGCTGAGGGACGTTTTCCGGTTTTGGTGTTTTCAGATGAACAACATTCTATGGGGCTGATTGTTCAAGAAATTAATGATATTGTTGAAGAGCGGTTGGAAGTGCAAATGACTACCAATACGCCAGGCATTGTGGGTTCTACTATTATTCGTGGGGAAGCCACTGATATTATTGACCCAGAATTTTATTGGAAAGCCGCCTTTACTGAACAGTTAGGGCACGAATTATACATGAATTCTGTATCTAAGAAAACAACGGTTTTGCATAAAGTATTGCTGATTGATGCGAATGATGTTTATCGTGATTTGGTTGTTCCTTATCTTTCTGCTTCAGGTCATAGGGTTACATCTGTAAATTCGGTGAGAGAGGCTTATGAATTGTTACAACGTAATGTTAAATTTGATGCAATTGTTGCGGATATCGATTCGTTTGGCGAAGAAATTTTTAGTTTTACCAGTAGAATCCGTGAGGGTGGCAATTGGTCAACTCTTCCGGTATTGGCTGTGACGACAAATGTGCATTCTATTGATACGGAATCAGGGTATATTGCTGGTTTTACAGATTTTATTGTGAAAAGTGATAAAAGAGCCCTTGTACAGAGCTTGCTAATGTTCAAAACATAATGTATTTCTATGCATAACGTTGTGGACAGTTGTAAATCTTACGATTTTTTTGTGTGATTGATATGAAATTTAGGTTATTTTTCTAGAATATTTATGAGCGATACTGACACGTTAGGAGGAAGTATTATATGGCGAAGCAATGTTTAGTGGTTGATGATTCAAAGATTGTCCGTATTATGGCACGTAAAATTATCGAAGATATTGGTCTGGAAGTGCGTGAGGCTGAAAATGGTCAGGAAGCTTTTGATGCCTGCTCGGATTTAATGCCAGATGTGATTTTGCTGGATTGGAATATGCCTGTTATGTCAGGGATAGATTTTTTAAAGAAGTTACGAGCCGAGGGTAATAGTGGTGGGACAAAAGTAATTTTTTGTACAACCGAATCAGATGCAGATCACGTAAAAGAAGGCATGGATGCCGGTGCGAATGAATATATTATGAAACCCTTTGATGAGGCGATCATTAAGAGTAAATTTTTAGAAATAGGCGTTTTGTAAATTTAAGTAAAGTGCTTAGATCGTGATTTTGAATGGTTTAAAATTGCGCTACATTTGAATAAAGGGGAACAGTCAATTGGATAGAACCCTGCCGTCGGTTTCTGCAGAAGGGGAACATCAGCAGGATGTTGTTGATGTTATGATCGTTGATGATGCGCCTATTATCCGTAAACTTTATACGCGTATGCTTGCCGGCAATGAGAATGTAAATATTGTTGCTTTTGCAGAGAATGGGCTAGATGCCCTTATCCGCCAGCGTGAACAAAATGTAGATGTAATTATTTTAGATATTGAAATGCCCATTATGGATGGGTTGGAAGCCTTGGGAAGGCTGATTCAGTATGATGCGGATGTGATGATTGTTATGGCGTCAACCTTAAGCCGTGAGAATGCAGAAGTTACGCATATCGCTCTTAATAATGGTGCAGCCGATTATTTAGAAAAACCGAGTGCAATTCGACAAAGTTTGAATGCTGAAGAATTTCAAGATTATATGAATGAAAAAATTCTTACCCTTGGGCTGAAAAGGCATAAGATTAAAAGAAAATTTTCAGATTATACCGATGCACTCAATAAAAAACGTGACCAAATGAATGTGCAAAGCCGTGAAGCAAGTATTAGCAAGCGTAGCAAACAAGCTTTTGCAACCCGCATAGATTATACAGCCCCCGGTGATGATAAAAAAATATTAAGCAGAGCACCCTTGCCAGGGGTGTCCCCCCAAAATGTGTCGGAGGAGGTGGCAAAAAAAACCGTCATACCATCACCAACGATTGCGAAATCTTTGCCTCCATCTGTTCAGCGTAAATCTCCTTATGTACCCCGCCCTCCTACTACGCCCGAGAAACCATCTTCTTTGAAAGTGAAAGTACCAGAAAGCCCAAAAGTTAGAGCAGACGTTAAAGTTAGTGAAAAATTGGATATTAAAGAAGAGGTTACTTTAGAAGAAATTCAACGAAACAAAAAAATATTACGCGATTCACAACGAAGCGTTTCCTATCGCCAGGATGACCTATCATTTCGTCCTTTGCCCAAAAATTTTAAGCCTAAAGCAATTGCTTTGGGAGCTTCAACGGGAGGTCCTCCCTTGGTACAAAAATTAGTTCCTGAATTGGCACGATTTAAAATGCCGGTGTTTGTTACTCAGCATATGCCAGATTTTTTTACCGGTGTTTTAACAACACAAATTGCAGCGCACGGTTCTGTGAATGCAAAAGAGGTTTGTCAAGATGAGGTAATAGAACAAGATGGGGTTTACATTGCCCATGGTGGAAGTCATCTTGGACTTAAGCGTAAAAATGGGCAAATTATCGCTTATGAAGATAATACGTCGCCAACTGAGCATTGTTGCAAACCATCGGTTGATGTTATGGTTCGCCATATGATGGAGATATATGGTGGTGATATCTTGATGATTATTCTTACCGGTATGGGTCGTGACGGTAGCACTTATGCCGAAATACTTGCGAATAAGAATGGTGTTGTGGTTATTCAAGATGAGGAAACGAGTTTAATTTGGGGGATGCCAGGGACAATTATGAATAAGGGCTGTGCTTCAGTGGCTTTGCCACCTGATGCAATTTATGGATGGTGTGCAAAACTTATTCAAGGAATCAGTGTTTCGTGATGGCTTTAACGCGGCCCCTTAGAGCAATTGCGCAATCTTTAGAAGAGAAAACAGGGGTGGTTACCTCAAGTAATAATTTAGAAATTTTAAAACAAAAAATTATTCAATTCATGCTGGTACACACAGAATATCGTACGGATGCAGATTTGCTAGGGCTTATTACTGGAGATGATTTTTTTCACTCGCGGATGCGTGAAGAATTAATTGAATATTTGCTTAATCATGAAACATCTTTTTTTCGTGATCGGATGCCGTTTCAGGCGGTTAAAAATTATATTTTGCCGGCTTTACTAAAACGTAAGAAAAAAAACATACGAATTTGGTCTTCAGCTTGTTCTACAGGGCAAGAAGCTTATTCTTTGGCTTTGTTATTTGCGAAGGAGGAAGATTTATTAAAAAAAATTAATATAGAAATTTATGCAAGTGATATTTCAAGCGTAGCTTTAGAAAAAGCAAAAAATGCAACCTACAATAAATTAGAAGTGCAACGGGGGTTGCCAATTTCAGATTTAATTTATTATTTTGAACAAATTAATATGAATGCTTGGAAGCTTAAAGATGAAATCACATCTCAGGTAACTTTTTTTCAGCATAATTTGTTTGATCCCCTACCGCAGATCATTGAACATAAGTTTGATTTGGTACTGTGTCGCAATGTGTTAATCTATTTTAGCACTGAGAGTCGGTTGAAAATATTAGGATTACTTGCACTCCACATGCAAAAAGATGGTTATTTAATTTTGGGTGCCAGTGAAGGAATGTTACAGTATAAAGAGAGGTTTGCTACGGTTTTAGAAAGTCAAGATTATTTAATTTACGAATTAAAACCATAAAAAGATGAATTTTTTGTTGGCGCAGAGGAATTTTTAGAAATATCATGGGTGCTGTGATTCGTTTTGAAAATGTGGGCATACGCTATGGGCTGGGATCCGAGATCCTGCATGATATTAGTTTTGCTGTGGAAGAAGGGGCTTTTCTGTATTTAACCGGAGTATCAGGCGCAGGGAAAACATCTTTGTTACGGTTACTTTACTTGGCGCATCGTCCGCATCGAGGTTTGGTTTATATGTTTGGACATGATACTGCTAATTTACGTAGGCGGCAATTTCCTGAATTTCGGCGTAAAATTGGTGTTGTGTTTCAAGATTTTCGGTTACTAAATCATCTCTCAGCATTTGATAATATTGCTTTGCCCCTTCGGTTGCGTGGCACCTCTGAGGATCGAATCAAAAAAAATGTTACTGAACTTATGGAATGGGTGGAGTTGATTGAGAAACGAAATGCTTTTCCATTAACCCTTTCTGGCGGGCAACAACAACGCGTTGCCATTGCGCGCGCTATCATTACCAATCCTAAATTATTACTTGCCGATGAACCTACGGGCAATGTAGATGATGCAATTGCAAAAAAATTACTTTACTTATTTGAACAGCTTAATCGTAATGGTACCAGTGTGATTATTGCCACGCATAATCAAAGATTATTAAGCGAACATCCACACGATATGTTAATGTTGCAACAAGGGAGCGTTCGGGTAATGCAACGCCAAAAAAACGGCCAACAACAGCCTATCAACAGTAATATGCGCACAAGGCAGTCTTAATAATGAGTTCGCACCCGAAAGATATTCCTTTGGCGCAAGATAAAGCGAATCATTTATTGCCATGGATTGTCGGTTTTATGACCTTTATGGCAGCTTTGATGCTAACGGGTGGTATGATGGTGGGCAATATTTCGCATTTATGGCAAAATGATCTTACAGGGAAAATAACAATTGTTATTGATGCTACTGATGATATTTTATTGCCTGATGAACAACAAGCCAGATTGCAAAAGAACCAACTTTTGGTGGGTGAATTAAAATTATTACCGGAAATTATTGATGCGAGAATCATAGAACAATCTGAATTGAAACAGCTTTTGGTCCCTTGGTTTGGTGAAGCGGCACGTGTGGATGGTTTGCCATTGCCAACATTAATTGATGTGACGATGAGTAGTATTACGGCTGAGAATTTGGAGACGGTTCGTGGATTATTAAGGAAAATTGACAATCGGGCCATATTAGATGATCATAATTTATGGCGAGAGCGGTTAGTTCGAATCGCATTAGCGTTCCAATTTGTTTCGTATTTATCCATTCTAGTGGTGATTATTACTGCGGCAATTATGATTGTATTTGCGGTTCGCGCGGCGATGAGTACGCATGCAGAAATTATTGAATTGTTACATTTATTTGGCGCAGAGGATCGTTATATGTTAAAACAGTTTTTAAGTTACATTATCGCAACGGCTTGGCGGGGAGCATTATCGGGGTTTGTTTTTGCGGTTATCGTTGTAATAACGATTAGGCTGATCGCCGGACAGGCGGTTATTTATTGGTTGCCACCTTTAATTCTTGGAATTTGGCAGTGGCCGATATTGCTGATGTTGCCGATTATATTTGTTTTATTAGCAATGATCACCACAAGAATAACAGTAAAAACACAATTGGCAAGGTTGTTACCATGAGTCGTAGGCGTAGGTTAAAAGTATCAAGACAAAGAAGGATGATTATTGCAGGCGTTATTGCCAGTTTTCCTATTTTATGGGCAACGGGCCTGTGGATGTTTGCCGCTAGTTTACCACAACCGCAAAACACATACCCGATTCCTCGGATTGCACAAACACAAGCTGATGCCATTATCGTATTTACCGGAGGAAATAATCGGTTGGATTCAGGGTTTGAGCTTTTGCGGAGCAATTATGCACAAAAGCTTTTTATTTCTGGGGTTTATCGTGGTGTTGAAGTGGCGAGTTTGCTGAAAAATTTTGATCAGTCTCGTACCCCGCTTTGTTGCGTTACTGTGGGTTATGATGCGCATAATACTTATGGCAATGCGCGTGAAAGCTTGAATTGGCTGCAAAAAGAAAATATTCAAAATATTATTTTGGTAACATCTAGCTATCATATTCCCCGAAGTTTGTATTATTTAGAGAAAGCACCTTACGAGTTAGAGATTACTATTTTTCCGGTATTATCGGAATATGGGCGTTCGCATCGTTGGGGAAAATTACCAGGGACGCGGGCTTTGATTATTTCGGAATACAACAAATATATTTTTGCACGATTACAAGCTACTTTCTGGGGTATTAATTTAAAACCAGATTCAAACGAAACGAGTTTTACTCCGATTTCATAAAAATAATGCAAAAATTCAAATGGATATTGTTTATTAGTTTCTTGACAATTTTGTCAATTATGGTTGGGATAACATTATTTTGGATGTTGGCACTGCCCAATAATAAGGCTTTGATTTGGGTTGCACGCCAATGGGTAAAGGGTGTTTTGAGCATTGGGAAAATATTGTGGAACATTTCTTATCAAATTGAAGGGCTTGAACATATTCATCGGGATGAAACAGTAATTATTGCAAGCAAACATCAATCGATGTGGGAAACATTTATTTTATTTCTTCATATTCCTAAGGCAACGATTATTTTAAAACGTGAATTAACTTGGATTCCCATTTTCGGTTGGTGGTTGGCGCGTTTAGATGTTCTTGCGATTAATCGTAAGGCAGGCATCGAATCATTGCATAAAATTTTAGCCCAAGCGGAAAAATTAAAAAATATTCGGGGCTATAAATTGATTATTTATCCTGAGGGGACCCGAAGTTTGGTAGGTGCACCAACAAAATTGAAAGGGGGCATATTTGCTATTTATCAGGCCTTGCAGGTTCCGATTATTCCTGTGGCATTAAATTCGGGTTGTTTTTTTCCCAAACGGGGCAAAATATCAGCCGGTATTATCAAAATTTCCATTCAACCTCCCTTAAAGGTAGGGTTGCCTAAAGATGAGATGATGATGGAATTGAAGAAAATTTTGCATAATGAATCTCTTAAATTGATTGAGAATTACAATCAATCTTCATTGGGCGATAAATTTTGCAAGATTGCACGTAAACCTGATTGATAATCGGGGTAGCGTAGCTTGAATCCAGCATGGGTAATTTTTTTGTTAGAGGTGCGTTTATGATCTTGGTAAAAACTTTTTAGCATTGTGGATGGATCTTGCAGATCATCAAAATTTACAATTTCAGGTGGTGGTAAATTAAGCAAATTGGCAACATAGAATGTAACTTGGTCGGGCGGGCAAGGGGCATGGTCGGATAAATTATAGATACCAGTTTTTTTCTGTTGGTAACAAAAATCAATGGCTCTGGCAATATCATCGACATGAATACGATTGAAAATATGTTTTTGGTTGTTGCTTGAATGATATTTAATGATGGCACGGGTTTTTTTGCCATCAAGCATCGAAATTAACTGATTCCGATGCTTACCATAGATTCCTGCTAAGCGTAGAATTAATAAATTATCCGTCTTGTCTTGCCAATCCCGCTCGGCTTGTAGGCGCATTATTGAACGTTCCTGTGTTGGCTTTGGTGTTGTGCTTTCATCCACCCATGCCCCTTGGTGGTCTCCGTAAATACCGATTGTTGATAGATAGCAATAATATTTGTTGGGCGCATTTTTGATTAAATCATGATAATGCGATAATGTTGGGTCTGGATGCAAAGAGTTTGTCGGTGGGGCTGAGATAATAACGAGATCGGCTTGTAAAAAAGCGTTGGTAACCGCATTGCGATCATCAAATAAAATGGCTTGAAGGGGTTTCGTATGAAAAGACGTTATTTTTTCTGTAGTGCGACAAGTGCCAGTTATTGTAAATTCTGGGAATAATTCAGCGAATCGCTGAACGCAATAGCCAAGTCCAAAGGCAAATATTTTCATTTATGTGGCTTTAATTAATCGTAAGAATTCTTCACGGCGTGTGGTTTGCTTAAAATCTCCGGTAAAATTTAGAGTAACCATATTGCTATCATGTTTGTGAATACCTCGGATACTGATACAATGATGGTTGGATATCAGGGCGATTGCAACCCCAGCGGGTTCAAGACGTTCATTGATCATATTAGAAATTTGCATGGTCATTCGTTCTTGCAGCTGTAGTCTTTTGCTATAAATTTCTACAAGCCGCGCCAATTTAGAGATGCCGACAACATTTTTATTGGGAATATAAGCAATATGGGCTTTGCCAATAATGGGTACGAGATGATGCTCGCAATGGGATTCAAAGCGAATATCTTTGAGCAGGATCATTTCGGTATAGTTTTCTGTTTCACTAAAAGTGGTTGTCATAAGATCACTTGCATTTTGCTGATAGCCGGCAAAAAATTCTTCATAAGCAGATACCACACGTTTTGGGGTGTTTTTTAACCCTTCGCGCTTTGGATCATCACCAGCCCATTGAATCAGAGTGGCAACGGCTTGTTCGGCATCGCTACGGGTAATACCATTATTTTTATCTTTGTGTGACATTATGATTTTCTTTTGATTGTAATTTAATGAAGCCGTAGGCTGTGCCCTGGTGCATCCAACGAGAAGGCTGGAATATCAACGAAAAATCGTCTGCCTAAAGTTGTTTGCATTTCATAATAGCCAAACATTAATCCAGAAGGGCTTTGTAGAATTGTTGAGCTGGTATATTCAAAAACCTCGCCAGGTTCTAAAACAGGCTGTTTTCCAACAACACCTTCGCCTTTAACCTCACGAGTTATCCCCTCGGAATCAGAAATTTTCCAATGTCGGTTGAGGAGTTGAATTTGATCATCAGAGCGATTCTCGATGGTAATGTGATAGGCCCATACATGTTGGTGCTCAGAATTATTAGAATGCTGATCTAGGTAAATTGTTTTTACAGAAACTTCTATCGGATAAAGCATAAGAAATCTTTCAGATTGATAAAAATTATAAAGCTTGCGAGATAATTTGGCGTTTGGAGAAAATATTTTTTAGAATTGTTACCAATTCGATAACATCTTCTTTGGAGTGTAAGGGGTTAGGGGTAAACCGCAAACGCTCTTGCCCACGCGCAACGGTAGGATAGTTAATTGGTTGAGCATAAATATTATGTTGATAAAGCAACTCATTCGAAATGTCGCGACATATATGGCTATTGCCAATTTGTAAGGGCACAATATGGGTTACTGAATTGCCAAGAGGTAAGCCAGATTGTCGCAATTCATTTTTTAATAAGTTTGCCATTTTATGCAGTTTGGCCCGAATAATCTCGCCATTTTCAACCAGTTCAATAGATTTTAGAATAGCAGCACAAATTCCAGGGGGGAGTGAGGAGGTGAAGATAAAACCATAACCGTAGGAACGAATAAAATCAATAATTGCCTCATTTCCAGTAATGTAGCCCCCAATCGCACCAAAGGCCTTTGCCATAGTACCTTGCAGAATATCGATTTCTGAGGTTAAATTTTCTTGTTGTGCAATCCCGCCACCATTTTTACCATATAGTCCAACAGCATGAACTTCATCAAGATAGATCATTGCTTGGTTATTGCGTGCAATTTCAACAAGATCGGCTAAAGGGCAAATGGTGCCATGCATGGAATAAACAGATTCGACCACAATAATTTTGGGGCGGTTTTGCGCATCTTCGGCAATTAATGTTTTTAGATGTGCCATATCATTATGGCGAAAGATTCTTTTATCCGCGCATCCTAAGCGTAAACCCTCAATCATAGAATTATGATTACCAGCATCGGAATAAAAAATAGCATTAGGAATATGGCGCGCTAAGGTGCTTAGGGTTGTGATATTGGCAACATAGCCTGAGGTAAAAATCAATGCTGCGGGTTTTTGATGAAACTCAGCCAATTTACGTTCTAATAATACGTGATAATGATGGGTTCCAGAAATATTACGCGTGCCACCGGCTCCCACGCCAGTTTCCATAATGGCATTGCTCATCGCCGCCAAAACTTCGGGATGTTGCCCTAGACAAAGATAATCATTCGAGCACCAAATTTTTATTTTGCTATATTCCTCGGTATTTTGATAAAGCTGTGCATGCGGAAAATCACCAGCTTTGCGAGCGATTTCAGTGAAATAACGATAATGCCCCTCATCATGCAAATGGGCTAATTTTTGTGTAAAAAAATTTTCAAATTCCAACGGTTACAATCTTTCAAAAATACTTATAAAGATTATTTATCAATTTATACCTAGCATGGTACATGGAAATGGTCAGATAGGCAACTACGAATAGGTTTCAATTGAATGCTTATTTGTGGTTTCATGTTTCGAGGCTGGACGATAAAAGGATTAACATTGAGAGAATGATCGCTCTAATTTTTGCAATTCTTGGGAAATTAAAGCGCGTGGCATGCTAGCTTCGCCAATAAAGACTAAAACAGATTCAGGGGTTTCATTGGCATGCCAATCACGGTCAAAATACCGATTAACATGAGGCCCTACAGCTTGAATAATTTCACGTCGGGGGATGTTAGCATAGGCAATAAAGCCTTTGATGCGCAAAATATCATGGGTGGCAATGAGTGTTTTCAGGGTGGTTTCTAGCATTTGAGTTTTCTGATTTGTCATTGGGGCTAATTTTACCACGAAACTGGTAAAATCATCATGGTCGTGCGCATGGCCATCATCATGATGCGAATAACGCGAATCTAAATCATCTTCCGCTTTTGCCCCTAATCCCAAAAGTAAATTAGGCGAAATTTTGCTATTTTTGGAAGGCAATATTTTCGTGCCTGGGCGTAGATGGGGTGCAATGCTTGTTTTAATCTGTTGTAATTGCTCTGCAGTTACACAATCAGCTTTGCTTAAAATTACAATATCGGCACATTGCAATTGTTCTTCAAATAATTCTTCCAAAGGGGTTTCATGGGTTAAAACATCATCATTTTGTCGTAATTTTTCAATTTTTTCCCGATTTTGCGTTAATAATCCGGCACAAATAGCCTGGCTATCCACCAAAGTAATTACACTATCTACGCTAAGATAAGGTTTGATGCTAGGCCAATTAAAGGCTTTTATCAAAGGCTTGGGCAGGGCGAGTCCTGAAGTTTCAATGATGATATGATCAATTTCAGTCTTGGGATTTTTGTTGCGTGCTAATATTTTTTCCATTGCGGGCAAAAAATCATCGGCTACACTACAACAAATGCAGCCATTGGCAAGTTCAATAATATCCTCATCATTGATCGCTAATTCATCGCAATCTTCCCTGCCACAACCCGATAATATTTGACCATCAATGCCTAAATCGCCAAACTCATTAATTAAAAAGGCAAATTTTTGCCCCTTAGCATTTAATGCTAACGAACGAATAAGGCTGGTTTTTCCGGAACCCAAGAAGCCGGTAAAAATGGTTGTCGCTATTTTTTTTTCTAATTTATTGGTTGTAAGCATTGGTGCATAATTTCCTATTTTAAAATTTGGGGTAAGCCTGCGGTTATTAAGAAGACCTTATTGCAAATGCGGGCTAATTTTTGGTTCATTTCACCATGCATATCAACAAATTTACGGACAATTTTATGATCATGATGCGGACTTAATCCGATCTCGTTACTAATGATAATTAGATGCATATTTTTATTTTGATTAATATGGGTAATGGCATCGCATAGATTATTTAGATATTCATGAAAAGAATTTTGATCTGGCAGGATATTATTCAGCCATAGAGTTAAGCAGTCTAGCAAAATAATTGTATTTTGCGAAGAGTTTTTAATAAAATCTGCAATTTCAAGAGGAATTTCCACAAGTTGCCAATCATTCCCTCGTTGGTTTTTATGTTTGATAATCCTCTCATGCATAGAAATATCTTCAGGGTCACTTGTGGCGAGAAAGATTTTTTGCGAATTAAATTTCTTGGCAAGCTGGCACGCCAGATCCATACCATATTGGCTTTTACCAGAGCGAATACCTCCAAGAATTAGATAAGATTGGTTCATTATTGGAACAGAATTTTTGGCATTATTGACAACCATTTGGGAAAAGGTTGATTTTCTCAGCGTGGCAATGCAGGCGATGATTCTGGCTTTCATAGGTAAAGCAGCTTAATGAAAGTGGAGCAATTTGGGTATGCAGGGCTTGTTGCAGTAAATCCATATTCTCGTTGCTATTTGTACTTTGGTGGGTTGCCTGGTATAAACAAGCACGAATCACACCAGCATGGGTAATGATAATAACATTATTATTCGCATTCTTGGCGTGTTTCTTGCCATATCGTAAAATGCTACTTCCTACACGCTTAACCAGATCGGCAAAACTTTCCCCATTGGGAGGGCGATTATAGATCGGGTTTTCCCAAAATTGTGGGCAGGCAAGATATTGCGCATCATAGGTCATCTCTTCCCAATCACCAAAATTTTGTTCGTTAAACGATTTGCTGGTTTGGCGCGTATGATAGTCTAGTCCATATTCTTCTAGGGCATCAGCCGTTTGTTGAGTCCGTTTTAAGGTACTGGTAATGATCGGTGATTTTTGTGGCAAAGTGGCAACCAACATTTTCAATTGTGTGGGGTAATGGATCTTGCAGGGCAGGTCAGTTTGCCCAATAAATTTTCCTACGGTGCATCGCGTTTGCTCGCAAATGGGGGCGTGGCGAATTAACCAAAAATTTGTTTGCAAAATAATACTATCTAAAGTTCGTTTTATTCTGGTAAAGGACAATATTGCAACAATATTGCTAAAGCGTTATCAATGCCTTCTAAGCGAAAATTCGTTCGGGTTTCTACATTATCTTGACTATAATTCACCATTTGCAGATTTAAATGTTGGCGCAGAAGCTGAAGAATCTTCGCTCGATTCTTCGCATCAGGGCGAACATAAATATCATCTTGTTGTAAAGAAAATCGGCTATTATCGGGAAATAAAAACCAGCCCGGCTTGGTTTTATGCAACAATAGATGCGAACGCGCTGAAAGCGCAAAATATTCTTGGCGTTTTGGCCAATTCGTAATAAAAAAATAGGCATTGGCCTGACCGATTTGTTGGAGTTCGTTTGGATTTATTTGTGTTTTTTCAGGTTTTTTTGCTTGATTGCTTAGGGTGCATGAACGGGTATTGTCATCATAGAATAAGATCATTTGCCAATCATCGGAAATAGCAATTAATTTAGGTGCACTATTGGCATAGGCTAGTTGAGGGCTTATTTGCAAGAAACCAGATAGGCAAAATCCCACAAGGAAATTAACGGTTACTATTTTTTTTGCAAATCGTTGGAACGGGGTTGGCATGATCTCTCCTTTGTTGTGAGCATCGATGCAAATCACTGCATCACAGGTTGCCTATTTTAAAACATAATAAGTTTAGGTTCTAGTTTTTTTTTGATAACGATCATAAAGGACAATTGCCCCTGCAATTCCAACATTAACACAAAACTTTGTTGGAATCTTAATGATATGCTGACATTTTGCGATTGTGGCTTCGTTTAGAGAGCCTTTTTCCGGACCCAAAATGTAAACGGCACGCTCGGGATGAATAAATTGTGGGAGTTCTTCGGCGGTTTCTATCAATTCGATGCCAACTAACTGTGCGTTATGGGGCATTGGTAATTCATTGAGAGTTTCAACGGCATAAAAAGGCACATGGCGCGCAGTGTGTGAGGTATCGACTTGCAAAATTTTTCGAATTTGTAGCTCTGGCGCAATGGCAAACACAAAGCTGGCATTAAAGGCATGGGCGGTACGATACAAGCTTCCGGCATTATGGGGTTTGGAAAGATTTTCAACACCAATGCCAAAAAAACCTCGCATCATCGCCTGCTTTACAGCGGGATTTGCAATTCGGTCCATCAGATTTGTTTGATTTCGGGTTCGCCCAGCATGGTTACCAATTCTTCAGCCGAGCTTGGGTGCAAGGCAATGGTTTCATCCAGTTGGGTTTTTGTAGTTTTTTGTAAGATTAAACTGCCCATTAATTGGATAATTTCAGCGGCATCGGGGCAAATAATATGACAACCCACGACAAGATCATCTTTAGCACTGACAATAAGCTTCATGAATATTTTTTCAGGATCAACTTGATTCGTTTTGTTGAGGCTATATTTTAAGGCGCGAAACTCACTGCGGTAAATATGAATTTTCTGATGTTTTGCTAAAGCTTGTGTTTCATCAAGCCCAACGCTTCCAATCGGAGGCAAGGCAAAAACGGCTTTGGCAATTGCGTCATAATTCATGATTTGCTTTCTGCCCTTATCATGAAATTGGTTATTCGTAAAAATCATCGCCTGGCGAATTGCAATTGGAGTTAAAGCATCGGTACCAATCACATCTCCCAAAGCAAAAATAGAATCAATTGAGGTGCAAAAATCAGCATCAGTGATAATAAAACCTTTTTGATCACATTGAATTCCGATTTGTGCAACTCCTAAATTTTCAATATTGGCTTTGCGTCCTGTTGCCCATAAAACAGCATCACCTTGCCAGGAAGTGCCATCTTGTAATTTTGCCGATAAAGTGCCATTGCTATTTTTCATAATCGCTTCAGGAGTTGTGTAGATTTGTTGAATATTTTTATTATGCGCAATAATTTTGTTAAGATGCGTGGTGATTTCACTATCAAATCCGCGCAAAAAAGATTGTTGGCTACGCAAAGCCTGGGTAACCTGAACGCCTAAATAAGATAGAATACAGCTAAATTCAACGCCAATATAACCACCACCAACAATCAAAATTTTTTTCGGTAAGGTGGGAAGATAAAATAAATCATCAGAAACGAGGCAATATTCGCCACCTGGAATATCAGGGCGTATCGCTGTGCCGCCTGTGGTAATTAAAATTTTTTCCGCACTAATTTCTGTGCCTGATTCCAGTTGAACCCGATGGTTGGTAAGCAAACGAGCCTGTTGGCGATAAAGCTGAACCGTAGAATTTTCTAGCAAATTAGCATAAATATGATTGAGGTGTTCAATTTCTTGGGTTTTATTATCACGCAAAATATTCCAGTTGAAATCCGCTTGTACGTTCCAACCTAATGCCGAGATTTCTGCCAAATTTTTGCCAAATTCAGCAGCATAAAAAAATAATTTCTTGGGCACGCAACCAACATTAACGCAAGTTCCACCTAAGAAACGTGATTCAGCAATTGCGGTTTTTTTGCCGAATTTTGCAGCGCGTCGCGCCGCGCGCACCCCAGCAGAGCCGGCACCAATAACAAAAAGATCATAATCAAAATCAGACATAAACTAAGTTTCCAAGCGAATTTAGGTGATAAATTGTTGTTTTAAAATTCGATCAGCAAGATGAGCATCTGGATTAAATAATAGTTGCATGGGTTTCCGTCGATCTTCAAATATTTTGATCGTAGAGACATTGATAATTTCAACATTATCGGCAACAGCTGAAATCGGACGTTTATCTTGCTCGATAATTTCAATGCTAACGACAGATTTATGGTTTAGTAACGCGCCACGCCAGCGCGGGGGGCGAAAGGGTGAAATTGGGGTAAGCGATAGCATGTTAGAGCCTAGAGGGACGATCGAACCATAAGCAGCATAATTATAAGCCGTACTACCGGCGGGCGTTGCTACGATAATGCCATCGCACCATAGGCTTTCCATACGAACCTCATCATCAATAATAACTTTTAATTTTGCGATTTGCGCGGTGCGTCGAAACAAAGAAATTTCATTAATCGCGTAGTGCGATCTCAATTCACCTTGAGAATCGTAAGCTTCCATCATTAATGGATACAGGGTAATAAGCTCGGCTTGTGAAATTTTCTCAAGCATGGTATCGCCATCATTTAAAATATTCATTAAAAAACCATAAGAACCACGGTTAATTCCATAAACTGGTAAGCTACGTTCTACAAGAGTTTGGTGCAAGGTTTTCAGCATCATGCCATCACCACCAATCGTAATTATCATATCAGCATCTTCAAGGGCAACAGGGGTTATTTGCCGTTGAAGGGCTTGCAATGTGGCTTGGGCATGGGGAGTATCGCTTGCTAAGATCGTAATTTTTTTTTCCATGTTTTAACCGCCTGTTACGTTCATGTGGCGAGGCGTTGAGTGAATATTATTGGCACTAATGACAAAATCATGCTCTTTTGGTTTTTGAAAAATAGCCTGTCGAATTGCAACAATAACCAAAGCGTCATCATCAGGGTTTGCCCGCATGATTTGCAGTAAATCTACCTGATTTTCTTGTCCTAAACAGCTGTAGAGACGCCCAGTTGCGGTGATTCGAACGCGGTTACAATTCTCACAAAAATTTTGTGTGAGCGGTGTGATAAAGCCAATTTTTCTTCCTGTTTGGGCACATTGTTGATAACGGGCAGGCCCGCCTGATTGGTAGGGAATTGGCGTTAAATCCCAATTTTTCATAAGATGGGTTTTCACCTCATCCAGGGGTAAATATTGTGTAAGGCGGTTGCCATTATCAAGCTCGCCCATTGGCATCACTTCAATAAAGGTTAAGTCGCATTGGTTCTCTCCAGCGAATCTTACGAAATCATCTAATTCATCATCATTAACGCCTTTTAAGGCAACAACATTAATTTTAAGGGCAATATTTTCGCTACGGGCGATTTCAATGCCACGAAGAATTTTGGCTAAATTGCCGCCACGAGTAATGAGATTAAATTTTTCGGGTTGGAGAGAATCTAGGGAAAGATTTAAGCTATCGATTCCAGCTTGTTTTAGCTGGGGTGCCATTTTTTCTAATTGTGAACCATTGCTGGTCATTACTAATTTTTTAATTTTACCAGCTTGTTTTAAAGTACTAAATTTTTCAATTAGCCACAAAATATTACGGCGTACCAAAGGTTCACCCCCGGTAATCCGTAACTTATCAACCCCAATATCGCTAAAGATACACCCCAAACGATAAAGCTCCTCTAGGGAGGCCAAATCTTTTCGGGGCACGAAACGTATGTTCTTGGGCATGCAATAAATACAACGCAGGTCGCAACGATCTGTTACGGAAATGCGCAGGTAAGTAATTTTTCTTAAAAAGGGATCGATTAAATCATTCATCATTTCTAATTATCCCATAAAAGTACGATATGACAAGCGATTAATCATTAAAGTGGTGATAGATTTTTTTTGCCATGGCTTGGCTAATTCCAGGAGTGTTTTGCAAATCTTCTAAAGCAGCACTGGCAACCGATTTTGCCGAGCCAAAATGTTGCAATAAATTGCGTTTTCGCTCAGAGCCAATGCCAATAATTTCATCAAGCGGATTGATAAAATTTTCTTTACTACGCCGGTTACGATGAGCGCCAATGGCATAGCGATGCGCCTCATCGCGAAGATTTTGTAGAAAAAATAATAGGGGGTCATGATCAGATAGTTGAAAAATATTGCCATCTTGGGTAACAAATGTTTCTTTGCCAGCATTTCGCTCTTTGCCTTTGGCAATTCCAAGCAAAGTAACATTTTCGACCCCTAGTGCCTTTAACACTGATTTTACAACGCTTACTTGCCCCTTACCCCCATCGATTAAAAGTAAGTTAGGATGAAGAAACCATTTTTTTTCTTGGCGCATATAGCGGGTGAAACGGCGAGTCATCACTTCATGCATCATTGCGTAATCATCACCACCGAAACTAGGTTGGATGTTAAATTTACGATAATTTTGTTTCATCAACCCCTCTTCACCAGCAACTACCATAGCGGCAATGGCATAGCTACCTTGGATATGGCTATTATCATAAATTTCTATCCGTTTCGGGAATGCTGCCATTTGCAATTTCTCTTGTAATAAATGCAGAGATTTTTGCCATGAAATTTGTTGTGAATTTTTTAGATTTAAGGCTTGTTCGGCATTATGCCAGGCACTTTGAACAATCTTTTTGCGCTCGCCACGCATGGGCATATGCAGATCAATTTTGCCATTGCTGGCTAGGGCTTGGCTTAAAAATTCAGCATCATCGGGCATATGATTTAACAGCAAAGTTGGAGGCGGGGGGTTACGGGAATAGAACTGCCCCAGAAAAGAAGACATAATCTCGGCTTCGCTTGCTTCTGGGGAATGTTTGGGAAAATAATTACGATGCCCATAATGGCAGCCACCTCGATAAAAGAAAATTGCAATGCAAGATTTCCCTTGATCGCAGGCAATGGCAATAATATCAGCATCTTTCAAACCGGGAATATTAATTTTTTGAAATGCCGTAATGCGGGCTAATCGTTCCAGTTGATCCCGATAATATGCGGCTCTCTCATATTCCATATTTGCACTAGAGATTGCCATGGAATCTTGAATTTTGCTGCGAACATTATCATGATTGCCCAAAAGAAATTGCTGAAGGGAATCTACGGTTTTTTTATATTCTTCAGGGCTAATATAACCCGCACAAGGGGCACTACAACGTTTGATTTGGTAACGCATACAGGGTTGATTTTTATGACGCGCAAAAACGGTATCGGAGCAATCCCTAAGGAGGAAGATTTTTTGCAAATTAATTAACACT
Source organism: Alphaproteobacteria bacterium (assembly GCA_965206365.1). Lineage (GTDB taxonomy): Bacteria > Pseudomonadota > Alphaproteobacteria > JABAAW01 > JAHZMA01 > CBDBJL01. Next base: position 41,390 of record CBDBJL010000004.1, on the reverse strand, counting down.
TGGTTAACGGCACTTCCCTGAGGGAAAGGACCAAAATAATTGCCTTTTTCTTTTTGTTTACCTCGATGTTTAAGAATTTGTGGGTAATCATGTTCGCGTCTTATAAATAAACATGGCATGGATTTATTATCTTTGAGTAAAATATTATAGCGCGGTTGGTGCTTTTTAATGAGGTTAGATTCTAGCAATAAAGCTTCGATTTCGGTGTCGGTGATGGTGATCGTGATTTTTTCGATTTGTGCAATCATTTGCAAATGGCGCTTGGTTTGCCGAGGAATCATAGTGTAGCTATGGATTCGTTTTTTTAGATTTTTGGCTTTTCCAACATATAATAAGGTTTCATTGTTCCCAATCATACAATAACAACCGGCTTTTTGCGGGCAATTTTCGGTAAAATTTTGAATCAGCTGACAGCTTTTTTCTAGAGAATGATTTTGCCAATCAAGTGATTTTTCCTTAAGCTCATATTCAGTTTTGTTATCGTCATCACCAGTATTGATCGCTGGGTTTGTCTGATTCTCTCCAGAAATTTCAGGAAAAATTGCCATGATCATTATTAGCCTGTATTGAGTTTTCTTCCTAAGAGACCAAGAAAATTTAAACATTGCTGCATTTGCTGCAGGGAAATCCATTCATCGGCCTTATGAGCCTGATCAATACTGCCAGGACCATAGATTAAAGTAGGAAACCCCGCTTGTTGAAACAAACCAGCTTCTGCCATATAAGAGGCAAAATTTAAGGAATTATCGCCACTAAGTTCACGAACTAATTTTTCGGCAAGAGAATCTTCTTGATGTTGGAATGCCGGGAGGTAATGAGCGATTTTCGTTGTAATTGTGCATTCAGACGAAATTTTGTGCATTTCTGGTAAGAGAGTTTTCTGTGCCCATAGTGTTAATTTTTTGAGATATTCATTGGGGTCATCGCTGGGAATCGCACGAATATCCCAAATAAATTCAGCATAATTGGCAATAATATTCAGGGCAGTGCCACCTTGCATTTTGCCAACATGCAAACTTGTATAGGGTGGGTTGAACGGGATTTTAGCAGGGTTTGCTTGATTGAATTTCAACATGGCATCAATTTGTGAGATCAATCGGGCGGCAATCATGGTCGCGCTAACTCCTTCATGAATTTTAGAAGAATGCCCAGCAAAACCGGTAATTTTTGTTGTGCATGCCAGCAAAGATTTATGGGCAGAGAGCGTTTTCATCTCAGAAGGCTCGCCAACAATAATGATTTCAGGTTTCGGAAAATCTTTGCCTAAACGTGCAATCAAATGTTTAATGCCACGACAACCAACCTCTTCATCATACGAAAAATATAAGAATATCGGTTTTACAAGGTTTAAGGATTTAAAATAGGGGACCATGGCTAAGCTACATGCAAGAAAGCCTTTCATGTCGCAGCTGCCCCGCCCATAAGCTTTATCGGTGGTAACATGCAAGGTAAAAGGATCACGTGTCCAGTTTTGCGCTAAAACCGGAACAACATCACTATGCCCGGAAAGTGCAATGCCCGCTTGATATTTAGAACCGATAACTGCCCATAGATTAGCTTTGCCGGTATCTAAGTTGGTGGCAACCGCAGGATCTGCAGGAATCAAATGATTTTCAACATCATATGAATCCAAATAGGATTGCACATAATGCATTAAATCTAGATTGCTTTGATCAGAAATAGTTGGAAAAGCAACCAGCTTTGCCAAAATTTTTAAAGCAGAATCAAGAGAGGGAACTGTCATAAAAATATTTATAACATAAAATTGCGGGGGTTTGAATTACGTTTTTAACCCAAAATTTTGGAACCGTTTATTGAAACGCGCTAATTGACCAGCTTCAAGTAATTTTTGTTGCCCACCCGTCCATGCTGGATGAGTTAAAGGGTCAATTTCAAGGCGCATAATATCACCAGCCTTGCCCCACGTGCTCCAGGTTTGGTAACTAGTGCCATCTGTCATTTGCACAGTAACTTCGTGATAATCAGGATGAATATTTTTTTTCATTTTTAATAAGCCTTAAAAATTTATCAATTCACAGTAAACTGGTGGGAATGATAATTTAAAAATACATTAAAGGCAAGAAAATAAGCATGATATTGGTTTGAATAATATCGTAGCTTTGTTATGATAGGTTGGTATTTTATAAAGCGATCGTTGAAAAATGCAGGATGGTAGTTTCGATCTTAATTATAAGCCAACCAACAGCGAATATTTGCACAATTAAAGATGTTGTTAGGGCATATGCCTGCGGGTTGGTGAGAGCAGTTTGATAGGCTGTGAGTGGTTCGGGCATAATTTTTGCTTACCCTTGTGTAACTCTCAGCTCGGTTATGGCTATATTGAGGTGATTTTTTAAGATTATAAAGGATAATAACGCTGATGGTAAGTATGCGCGATACATTATCGCAAACTTTAGACTTAGCTGAAAGTGTGGGTGATGACACGGCAACCAGAACGCTACGGTTAATTATGACTGCAATTGCCGATCGTGATTATGCAGCGAAGATTCGCGGACAAGATGATGGAATCGCCAACCATGATATTTTAGAATTACTGCAAATTATGGTGAAACAAAGGCGTGAAGATGTGGTTTATTATCAAGATCATCAGCAGCCCGAAATGGTAGAACATGAAAAAACTGAAATTGGGGTGATTCAGCAATTTTTGCCACGCCAATTTAGTGATTCTGAAATAGGAAAAGCCATTGATGGGATTATTATCGAGCGAGAAATCTATGGGTTGAAATCAATGGGGGTATTGATGGCTGAATTGCGACGCAAGCATCCGGCCCAAATTGATTTTACGAAAGCATCTGTGATGGCAAAACAAAAATTATTAGGTGGTTAAGCGAGTCTTTGCTTTCTGAGAATTAATTTTCATGGAACATTTCATTAATCAAATTAAAATGCGTACCAGCTTGAAAGCTTTGATTGGCAAAGATGTTCGCTTGGTAATGCGTGGGCGTGAGGCTGTTGGGTTATGTCCGTTTCATCAGGAGAAAACGCCATCATTTCATGTGATTGAAGAAAAACAATTTTATCATTGTTTTGGTTGCGGTAAAAGTGGCACAGCGATTGATTGGTTGATAACGCAAAAAAAATTCACCTTTCGTGAAGCGGTAACCCAGCTTGCCGAAGAGGCTGGTTTGGGGATCCCAAAAGATTTATTTCAGTCTGCCAAGGCAAATCTCGATAATAGCTTATACGATGTGTTGCAATTGGCAAGTGATTATTTTCAGCAAAATTTGCAAAGTCACAAAGGGAAAATTGCCCAACAATATTTACAAAAACGGAATGTAGCCAATGAATTATGGCACATATTCCAGCTGGGTTTTGCTGGAGATTCGCAAGATTTAAAGAATTTCTTAGCTTTTATGGATGCGCGCGATATTAGCCATGTTCAGCTTGAACAAGTGGGTTTGTTGGCTTATTCTGAAAAACGAGGCAACCAGGATCAGATTCGTCAAGATCAAACTGGCGCGAATAGAACGAAAACAGGTGTCCCTTATCTACGGTTTCGAAATCGACTCATATTTCCAATATTAGACAAAAGAGGGCGCGTTATTGCTTTTGGTGGGCGAACATTGGATGGTCATACCGCAAAATATCTGAATTCACCTGAAACCATTTTATTTCATAAGGGTAGTGAACTTTATCATCAACACAGAGTTCATGAGGCGATCAAAAAAGGGTATCCATTAATTATTGCCGAAGGTTACATGGATGTTATTCAATTATACGCGCATGGTTTTTTAGGCGCGCTTGCCCCTTTGGGAACGGCGATGAGTGAACAGCAATTGATAAAAATTTGGCAATGGGATTCTAATCCGTATTTTTGTTTTGATGGGGATCAGGCTGGTATCGGTGCCGCTTATCGGGTGGCGGTTAAGGCTTTGCCTCTATTAAGGGCAGGCAAAACTTTGCATTTTTGTTTTTTACCAGAAAATCAAGATCCAGACAATGTGCTAGAAAATTACGGTCGGCAGGGTTTTGAAAAATACTTGCAACAGGCAACGCCGTTAGGGCAAATGCTTTTTAATCATGAGGTGGGGCAAAAAAAATTTACAACCCCGGAAACTCGTGCGGGCTTGGAGCATAATTTGATGCGTTATACCCAAAATATTCAAGATGAGATCGTTAGGCGACATTATCGTGTTTTTTTCAAACAAGCATTATGGCAAAAATTTAAGAATAAACCTGAAAGGAAACCATTTTGGCGATTAAGCGGTAATGTTGATGGTACTATAGGGGTTTTGCCACAAAAAAATAGAAAAGTAAAACTTTATCAAATATTGGCAATGATTTTCATTTATCATCCGCGTTTATACCCTAAATTTGAAGAAAAATTTACTTTGCTAGCCCAGGAAACCGAATTAATGCCAATCTTTTCCGAATTATCGTACCTTATCGAAGCGAAAGCTGAATTACTCGTAAATGAGATTGCAGTTTCAGAGTCAACAATACAATCATTATTAGGGCAATTATCACCTCAGGAAACACCATTTTTGGATCATGCGATGCGAGATTCAAGATTATTGACAATTTTTCCGGAAATTCATAGCTGTCGAGATGAGGAAGATGTTTTGGAAATGATTCATCATATTTTTGTGCAACTAAATTATTATTCAACGCAAACGGAACTGTCTCAGTCGAAGCGAAAATGGCAAGAAGACGAGCCATTACGTTTGGAACTTGATCTGGCATGGCAACAGGCTTTTGACCCAGAAAAAGATTCAAATTAATAAAAAAAAGCTTGCTTTTTTAGAAAAATCTACTAACACTATCTACCGTGTACGCGTATTATTAATTTTTGTATTATAATGGGTGTTACAAGCAAAAATATTTGGCAAAGATATTTCAAACATTACTTCAATTTTACAAGGCATGGAGTTTTTATCTGCTGGCTTGTGTAGGTTTTGCGTGAATTTGCGCGAAATTATTAGGGTTGCATGGGCTTATGGAATAGGCATGGATTTTGCATTGATTGGCTTTGTGTAAATTTTTTAGACGAGCTTGCTTTGGATGGTGATTTTAAGATGCTGTCTTAAAATAAACTGTAAAAATTATTGCGAGATCTTATGAACTCAAGCGAGGAATAATGGAAAATAAAACCTTTTCATCAGAAGAAACGAATGTTTTAAAAAAAACGATTAATGATAAATTAATCAAAAAATTAGCCCTTCTTGGTAAGAATCGGGGTTATGTTACCTTTGATGAGGTTAATGATACAATCACCGATGAAGTCTATTCGGGAGAAGAATTAGATGATATTATTACTCGACTTTCGGATTTAGGGATAGATGTGAATGATCATGGAAGTTTGACTGCTGAGGAGGTTACCCCGGTTAAAAATTCGGTTGCCGATGGCGGGTGGTGGTAATATTTCGGATAATGGTAATCATACTGATGATCCGGTAAGAATGTATTTACGGGAAATGGGTGCGGTTGAGCTGTTATCGCGCGAAGGCGAAATTGCCATTGCCAAGCGCATTGAATTTGGACGCGAACAAGTTATTGATAAATTATCCCGTAGCCCATTGGCGATTCAACGATTAAGCAAATGGTATGATGAAATTAATAATGGTGATATGAGCTTACGCGAAATTATCGATTTGGATGTTACTTGGAATTCTTTGCCAACGAATAGACGCAAAGAATTGGAAAGCATGATTATTAGCGTGATGCCTGATTTAATGATGGAAAAAGAAGTTAATGGTCAAGATATCGAGATTATTGAAGCGGATAAAACAGAAATTGATCTCGATCTCGATGGTGCAAATGTGGTTTCGGATGAGAGTGTTGAGGATCCAGAAGTGATTGCACAGGAAAGTACGATTCCTTTGATTCTTTTGGAAGAAACACTAAAACCGGATATTTTGGCAACGATGGACAGAATCACTGAAAATTTTGGCATTATGCGTTTAATTCAGAATCAACGACTAAATGCGATTATCTCAAAAGAAATCATTGCTGAGCATATTGAAATTGAATATAAAAAATGTCGTGATCAAGTATGCCTGGAGATGAAAAAGTTTAGATTGCATAGCAATGCCATTGAAAAATTGGTTAGTGAGATGAATAAAATTTACCAGCAAGTTGTGGAAACCGATGGTACTTTGGCACGTCATGCGATAAAATGTGGGATTAAGCCAGCCGATTTTAGAAAACATTATTTGGGTAATGAGCTTGTGGTTGATTGGCATTTGCATGCAGGAAAAACAAAAGCTTGGCAATTATTTGCCAATCATTGTAACCAAGATGTAGAAAAATCTAGGCAAGAATTGTTGGAAATTATTCATCGCACAGTGATGCCTTTAGGTGAATTTAGATTGTTGGTACAAATTGTTCGTCAGGGCGAACGGCAAATGAATCGCGCGAAGAAAGAAATGATTGAAGCGAATTTACGCTTAGTGATTTCGATTGCAAAGAAATATACCAATCGTGGGTTGCAATTTTTAGACCTAATTCAAGAAGGTAATATTGGTCTGATGAAGGCGGTAGATAAATTTGAATATCGGCGGGGTTATAAATTCTCGACTTATGCAACATGGTGGATTCGTCAAGCGATTACGCGTTCTATTGCCGATCAGGCACGCACAATTCGGATTCCGGTCCATATGATTGAAACCATTAATAAAATTTTACGAACAACTAGGCAAATGCTTCACGAAATTGGGCGTGAACCAACGCCTGAAGAATTGGCAGAGAAATTAGAAATGCCGCTTGATAAAGTGCGGAAAGTTTTAAAAATTTCGAAAGAACCAATTTCTTTGGAAACGCCAATTGGCGATGAGGAAGATAGTTCGTTGGGTGATTTTATTGAAGATAAAAATGCAGTGTTACCTACCGATGTTGCGATTCAAGGGAATTTGCGTGAAATTATTACGCGGATTTTAGGCTCATTAACCCCAAGAGAAGAGCGGGTTTTGCGGATGCGGTTTGGTATTGGGATGAATACTGATCACACTTTGGAAGAGGTGGGGCAACAATTTTCGGTTACGCGTGAGCGGATTCGGCAAATTGAGGCGAAAGCATTGCGTAAACTTAAACATCCATCTCGTTCTCGGAAATTGAAAAGTTTTCTAGATTCTTAAAAAATTTTTAGCCGATGATATTAGGATCAGGGCCCATAGCTCAATCTGGTTAGAGCAAACCGCTCATAACGGTTAGGTTTCAGGTTCAAGTCCTGATGGGCCCACCATATTTAGAAAAAATATAAATTTTGTTGAGTGCTGGCGGTGATAATGCCTAAGATGCTCGCAAAGTTTTATTTTGGCAGTAATTTGCATAGATTTCTAGAATCGAGTCCCAAGCTCCATTATAACCATTTCTGCAATTGGTCGCTTGTTCGCCAAAAGCTTGCCAGTTGCTTTGCACCAGTTCCATTTTAGTTTCTTCTGGTTTCATTTTCATAAAACTCAACTCAACAAGGCTTCTCTCAGTTACGGTTTCTGCAGGGTGCGGAACATGAAAATCCATGATGATAGAATGATAGGGCTTGTATGTTTGAATGGTGCCCCATAGATGCTCGGTTTTATCAGATTCTATTTCGATAATCTTGCCTCCTTCTTTTGCCTCAACGGCTAGGGTTGCTGCGGGCTTGCTTGCCATTGCTGATCGGGTAAATTTATGAAGAGGCCACCAATGTTGCATTTCTTCAAGAAAAATTGCAAAGGCCTTCTCTTGGCTACAAATCACAGTAATATTCTTGGTAACAGGTTCCAACATTTTCAGCTATTTAATTACTTTCAACTCTATTGCAAATGATTAAATTGATAGGCTTTTTACATTCTCACTTCAGCTTGTATGTTCCGATATCAACTTACGGGCTTTTTCAAAATCTATCGCCGCCTCATCACTTTTTCCTGATTTTAGTTTTGCAAGACCACAAGCACGATAAGCTTCGATATTTTGGGGATCGATGGCAACGGCTTGGGTAAGATCTGCAATGGCTTCGGGATAATTTTTCAATTTCGCTTGGGCATGACCGCGCTGATCGTAAGCAGTAGGATGTTGCGGATTAAATCTAATGGCTTGGGTAAAATCTTCGATAGCACTTTTATTTTTTCCTAATTTAAGTTTCACAAAACCACGATTGCCATAAGTGCTAGCATGTTGAGGGTCAATTTCAAGGGCTTGATTATAATCGATCATGGCTTCCTTATAATGATGTTGCTCAGCCTTAACATTCCCGCGACTATCATAACTATCAGCATGTTTGGGGTCTATCGCAATGGCTTGATTATAATCGATAATTGCGTCTTTATAATGGTGTAATTCAGCCTTGGCTTTTCCACGATCATGGTAAAAATCTGCATGGTTTTGGTCGATTTCAATGGCGTGATTATAATCAGAAATTGCTTCTTTGTAATGTTCTAATTGCATTTTGATATTGCCACGGCGGTGATAAGAATCGGCATGGTTTGGGTCAATTTTGATGGCTTGGTCATAATCTGCAAGTGCACCTTTATAATTCTCTAATTTTGTTTTGCCATTGCCACGTTTATGATAAAAATGAGCATCTCTTGGTTTCGCTTCAGCTTGCGGTGTTGTTATTTTGGGAGAATGATCCTCATCAGCCTTTTGGTAGGCAAGCTGTAGGGGGGCTTGTGCTTGGGCAAGGTGATTCTTTAATTCAATCTTTGCCAGATCACGAGCTGAAGAGGCAACTTCTAATTTCGGGTTAGAGATCAGGGCCTGAGTGAAATATTTTTCAGCGCTTTGCCATTGTTTTTTTTGAAAAGCCTTTACGCCTTTGGCAAAATAATCAATATCAATGGGTTTATCATGCTGGTTCCAATATGCAAAGCCAGTAAAATCAGGAAATAAAGAGGCTTTATTAATACCATGATGATTTAAATTTTGGAGAATTTCGAATTTATTCCCGATAATAATCTTTTCTACAGCATCTTCTTTCAATTGGATTGTGCCGATAATAGATATTGTTTTTTGGACAACCATTCGCTTATTATGATGCAGGGGGTGCCATTGCCAAAGATTTTCGCCAGTTAATATTTCGGTTATTTTCATATTTTCATCAGCATGTCCAAGGTGATAATCATTTTCAAGGGCAATAACGCTCGCCCTTTTGCTGTTTTTATGTTCTTCTTGACAAGCGAACCACAGAGCAATCAGGGGATCTTTGGTGAAATCGATGAAAGGGGTTGCCACACCATAATATTGCAATTTTGTTAATAAGGATAAATCAGAATCAAAGTTTTCGGTATGATCGCGAGCATCATGACAATGTTTGGCATCGTTAATCAAGCTTTGAGTGGTTTCGCATAACCATGCCAAATCAGCTTGTTCTTTTTTCGGGTGGCGACGTATAAGGGCTGGTTCCACTTGATAGCGAAGATTCGATAAACCACGAAATAAAAAATCAGAGGGAACATTTTGACGAAGGTCAGAGACCCATTTCATATACCCATTTAAGGAATTAACAGTAGGTGTTTTTGTAGCTGATGTTATCATAATTTCAGTATAGAGTGCAGGTGCTTAAAGTGAAAGGAAAATATTATTTTCCAGTGATAAATTTTAATTTACGGAGATAACCTATATTATAATTGCATTATCTTTCTATTTCAGATCGCAATCGGCAAGAAATTTAAAAACTTAGTACGTTTTCCAAAGCTTCATTTTCCAAAGCTTTATTTTCCGGGGCCAACCAAATTTTAGCGATGAATGAAAGCAGGCCTTTGCCTAAAATATTGACATTATGAGGATCTTGGCAAAAGAAACACCGGCTTAGCCTTTTCGTTATACAATGCTACATTCTGAAACAAAAACGACGAAAATTATCGAGTTGACTGACCCGAATATTGCCAATGATTATGAAGGTTATCATGATGCTAGCCAAGAAATTATTACAGCAATAATGATTGTTAGCTGCCAACTTTAATGATGTTGCCTCACTCTTGTCCACGCAGAATATGGGTGTGGTTGGCATTATATAGGTGGCTGGCATCATTATCGATTTTTCCCAATACATGCCCAACAAAAATCAGTGCGGTTCGGGTAATTTTTGCTTGTTTTACCAAGGGGCGAATCGTTGCCAAAGTGCCATGAATATATTGTTCATCGTGCCAACTGGCGCGATAGGCGATTGATATCGGGCAATCAGCACCATAAAAAGGGGTGAGTTCGCGTACAATTTTTGCCAAATTATTAATGGATAGATGAATTGCCAATGTGGCCCCAGTGCGGGCAAAATTTTCTAAACTCTCGCCATTGGGCATCGCAGACGAGCGCGTTGCCGTTCGCGTTAAAATTAGCGATTGCGAGATATTCGGTAAGGTGAGCTCTTGTTGCATTTTTGCAGCTGCGGCACTATAGGCAGTTACGCCCGGAATAATTTCAAATTCAATGTTTTCCAAGCGCAATAGATCCATTTGCTCGCCTGTAGCACCATAAAGTGATGGATCACCAGAATGTAGGCGAGCAACATCTTTGCCTTCTTTGGCGGCGCGTTTTAAGATTGCCATAATTTGTTGCAGATGCATCGGCGCGCTATCATATATTTCAGCATTTTTATGGGCATGGGTTAAAATTTCAGGCGGAACTAGCGACCCCGCATAAAGAATGATTGGGCATTGCTGAATGATTTTGGCACCGCGCAATGTTAATAAATCGGGTGCGCCAGGGCCGGCACCAATAAAATATACTTTCATTCTCTAGCTTTCAGTTTTTTGGGTATAGCCACGTGGGGTAAAGCAATGTGTTTTGCCAAACATTTCGGTGTTGCTGGCCCCCACCATTACCAAGCAAAACATATCAACCTCGTTGCTGTTAAAATCGCATAGTGGCGTAATGCTTATGGTTTCATTCGGGCGTGCCAATTGCCGACCTACAATAACCGGGGTGTTATCGGGGCGATATTGGCGCAAAATATTGATGGCTTCGGCAAGTAAAATTCGCCTAGTTTCGCTTTGCGGATTGTAAAATGCAATCACAAAATCACTTTGGGCAGCGGCGATAATTCGGGTTTGAATGGTTTTTATTGGTGTAAGCAAATCAGAAAGTGAAATTGCGCAAAAATCATGCCCCATCGGGGCACCTACGCGCGCTGCCAGCATTTGCATGGCGGTAAGTCCGGGAATTACCTCAATGATTGGCGGGTCTTTTAATGTTTTCGCTTGTTCAAAAACCAAACTTGCCAAAGCGTAAATGCCAGGATCTCCCGAGGCTACCAGCACGGTATCTTGCCCATTCATAGAATATTCCAGCGCGGTTTGCGCGCGTTTTTTTTCGGCACCTAAAGGAAGAGTCACATAATTTGCTTGGGGGAATTCATTGCGAATAAAATCCACATAAAGCCCATAACCAATGATGGTTTGCGCGCGCGCTAATCGGGTTGTGGCTGCGGGCAAACGATAAGCATTATCACCAGGCCCAAGACCGATAATGCTTAGAAAGCCTGCCTGAATACCGATAAAATCAGCAGGGGCGATGATTTGTTGGCTTAAGGCAATGGCGCAAGTAGCATCAGTGTTTTTTTGTTTTTCTAAAATTAAAGTGGCGTTAGTGCCAGCCAATAATAGAGCCGCAGCCTCGGCAACCGAAGGAGTGCCAATTTCAGCTTCTACAATTCGGGATGGGTTTGGAACAGTAATTTCGGCCAAATCAGTTTCAGGAAAAAACCGTAAATGCCAATGGTATTTTTGCGTTAATTGATGCAGAGCCAATTCATTCTGTTTTGCATTGACCGATGCTACGGCAATTACGGATTCAAGCGCAAGGTTGGCTTTGCTTAAGCTTGTCATTACCAAATCTTCTAGCTTGGCAAAGCTACAATTTTGGATGGCACCTACGCCTAAATAAACCATCGGTGGGCAGAGTTGGAAAGGTTGATGATTATGGTTCGGATCCAGATTTGTAAACGGACTTACCCAAAGATCTGCCAAGACGGGGTCATAGCTTTTAACGATTGGGCTTGTCGGTGTATCCAGCCAATCTTTGGGGAAAAGATGCTGGTGTAAATTTTCAGACTGGGCAAAGACAGTAATTTTTTGCTGGCGCAATAATTTTAGGCTAAGATTTTTGCCATGAGTGTGGTTTCTGATCTTCCAATTTTCAGGTGGGTTATCCGGGGAAAATCCAAATTTATCGGTTGCTGTGGTAATTAATGGTTGTAGCTGCCAAAGAGTTGCAAATATTTTGGCCAAATGATTGCCCCCATGATGTCCTCCTAACAGGCAGAGAATAAAGCCTTGTTTGGGTTGGCCATGGATAATGAGAATTGGGGGTTCGTGCCATTTATCATTCAGGATAGGGGCTAATTGCCGAATTAAAATGGCAGCGGCACATAAACCAATAATTGGCATTCCTAATTGAAAGCTTTCCAGCAATTCATGATGTTGGCTAATGAGGCGGTATTGTTTTGGGCAAGATTGTAACCAATCTGGATATTCTTGTTGGGGGTTATAAAAGGCAACTACATTCATGATTTTGTTTTACGCACGATAATCATAGAAAAATAAGGGGCATCTGTAAAATCAGTTGCCAGCAGGGGCATGATTTTTTCTTTGTCTAAAGTGGCATATTCAATGTAGAATGCGTGCTGAATTAAATCAAGCCGCGCCAAAAGATTTTTCAAATCTAAGAATCTTTTGCCAATTTTCATAATGGCAATGGCAGGGAATTTTTGCAAATGTTGCTGAAAATGATCATCAATTTTCAGGGCGGGCAAAATCAATAAAGGTTCGGATTTTTCAGCTAAGGGCTGGCTAATGCGCGCTGCACATGCCATCACCGATGAAATTCCGGGAATAATTTCAATGGCATCTAGGGTTGGCGTTGTTTCGATACGTGCAGATAATTCCTGAAACAAATACATAAAAGAGCCGTAAAGAAACGGATCACCTTCACATAAAATGGCAACATTTGCCATTTTTGGATTGGCAGATTGGGTCACTGCATCGATAATGGCACAAACTGCTGTTTCATAGATTCGAGAATCGCGATGGTTCAGATCTAGCGGAATTGGGATCGTAATTTCTTGTTTTGTCGGCATGGTATCTAACCAATGCGATGCAATTTGGCGCACAAAAGAAGGTTGGTTGGGTGGGGTTGGATAGGCGATAATCGGGCAATTTCGCAAAATATTGAACCCTTTGATTGTTAAAAGTTCTGGATCCCCCGGCCCCATACCAATGCCATAAATCATTGCCATATTTTATTCTTTCTCGCAAGAAAATTGCATTACGTCGCGTAAGGGTTTAAAGCTATGAAAGTTACAGATTTTGTCAAGGTGTGAAAGTGAGATTTTGCTTAATTTACCGCCAAACTGGGCATATTGCCATAAAATTTCTTGTGATTCGATCGTAACCGCATTCATAACCAACCTGCCATTTGGTGCAAGATGTTGATAGGCTTGTTTCGCAATTTCAAGCGATAACCCACCACCGATAAAAATAGCATCAGGTTGGGAATTGAGTTGGAGATCAGCAATCGGCTGGTTTAGAAAATCAACAATATCGGTTTGGATCATCGTAACTTTATCATTGCCAAGCCTATGGATGTTTGTGGTAATGAAGCCACATTGCTTCGCATTATTTTCTACAGCAATGGCTCTGCCCCCTAATCGTGCCCATTCGATGGCAATCGTTCCTGAACCAGCACCTAAATCCCATAGCATTGCATTTTTCGCGGGTTTCAATTTTGCCAATGTTGCTGCGCGCACCTCGCATTTCGTAATTTTGCCATCATGTTGATAGGCATCATCACTGAGTCCACAATAAGAGTGCCATTTCTTTTGGTGCGAAACTTTTTCAGGTAAGCTGATCGCAATTACCGATAAATCGGGGAGTTTTTCTGTGGGCGGGTTATCCGCGCTAAATTGGGTAAAGCTTTCGTGGGTTTCCGAGCCAAGATGGCTAAAAATTTGCATTTCAGCTGTAGCAAAACCGAAAGGTGAGATATAATCGGCGATTTGCTTGGGGCTATGCCCATCATTAGCAAGCACGAGTAATTTTTGTTTCGGTTGTAAATAGGGATTCAAATTATGTAGCGGACGCCCATGCAAACTCAGACAATGGACATCATGTCGTGACCAACCTAATTTTGCTAATGTTAGCGAAAAAGCTCCCATTGCGGGAATGATTTTCATTTCAGCATCAGAATATTGGCGCGCTAAAGTTACGCCAATACCAAAATCCATAGGATCACCTGTTGCCAAAACCACAAGGGGGATGTTGCGATTTTCGGCAATAAAATTCAGCGTTTTGCTGAGGGGAGTTTGCCAACAGATTTTTTCTGCAAGCAAGTTGTTGGGAAGCATGGCAAGATGGCGCGCCCCGCCAATAATGAATTGTGCCTTGGTTATTTTATTCTGGCTGGCTTGAGAAAGTGTATAATACCCCTCCTCGCCAATACCGATCACAGTAAGCCATTTTTCCATTGCTATGGGTTTGCTCATGATGCTAACCATTCTTGCATGAATATTTGCGTTACCATTATTTTAATTGTTTGTTCTGGCAAAATAACCCATTAATCGCTGCTGCGGCCAGGGCACTTCCGCCCTCGCGCCCTGTTAGGCTAAGCCAATGGCAATGCAAGATATCTGCATTTTCGATAAGGCAATTTTTGGCTTCTGCGGCACCAACAAACCCAACAGGAAAGGCAATAATCAGGAAAGGATCTAAAAGATTGGTCTGCATTTTTTCGAGTAAATAAAATAAGGCTGTAGGGGCATTACCAATAACAGCAATAAATTGTTTCGCTTCAGCGTGCCAAAAATCTAGGGCAGCTGCACTACGGGTGGTTTGCAATTTTTGTGCATGAGAAGGAGTTTCAGGATCATTTAAAGTGCATTCTATTTGAATGTTTTTTGGTAAATTTTGTTCTATAATTCCATGGCGAGTCATTTCGCTATCGGTAAAAATATGCGTTAATGTTGTTAATTGGGAAAGTGACAAAGGGGCTTCTTGCCAGCTTTTGGAATAGCGCAAACTAGGCAAAATTTCGGGGCGCCCAGTGCTATGAATCAAACGAATAATCACCGGGTGTAGAATTTTAGGGTAAGGGCTGAGATCTATCAAAGCTGTAATTTGCCGAAAAGATTCCGCATAAATCTCATCGGGATTATGCAAATAAGGGGGAATTGTGATCAAGGGATTATTGTTTTGGCTAGGATTTTTTTTAAGGTTAACGGACCCAGAGGATGCTGAGAATGTGGGTAGGGATGGTGGTGGTGGTGGTCATTAGCGGAATCATGATTATGGGTATGGGGTTTTTCTGCCTGCGTCATATTTGTGCCGATCCCTTCAACATGATGATGATGGCTTTGCTGGATGAGTCCGACTTCATTTTCAAACCCATAATATTGAGTGCGATATTTACATAATTGGCAATTCATATTATTGTTACCCTGCTTAATTTCTTCGATCCGCTCTAAGATAGAGGCTACCACCTGCTCTTGGGCACCTAAATAGCTAGCTTTAACAAAATGTGTTTCAGGATATTGGGCTGCAACTGCGCCGGTATGTTCATAGATTCGATCGATTAAAATGCCACTAAACAGAAAATAAGGAAAAACAATGATTCGCGGATAACCCAATTTAACAGCATGTTTTAATGCTGGGGTTACCAAGGGAAAAGTAACGCCAGAATACCCCACCTCTAACCAACCAACCCCTAAAGCTTCGGCAATCATGCGCGCCATTTTACAAACATTAGAATTTGCATCTGGGTCTGATGCCCCCCGTCCGATAACCATTAGCAAACTTTCTTGTAAAGAATATTGCGAATCATCTGCCTGATCAGCTTGAATAATACGATTACAAGCAGCATTGAGCAATTTTAAGTCAATGCCTAACTCACGTCCATAACGTAAGTTAATTTCAGGGTTTTGCTTTAAGTAAGCATTCAAAACCGAAGGAATATCATTTTTTGCATGTCCGGCAGCAAATAACATTCCTGGAACCGCCAAAATATCATCGGCTTTTGCCTTTAATTTATCCAAACCTTGATTAAGGGTTGGGGTGGCAAATTCTAAAAAGCCATATTCAACAGGAATCGGTGCCATTTGCCTAGCGATTTCTGTGGCTAATTCTTCGAATTGCGTGACTGCCAGATCAGAACGCGAACCGTGCCCGCATAACATAATTCCTTGTCCCATTTTGGTTTCTATCCTACAGAGAATGGCTTAGCATTTTATTTATTAGCCACTTGACTGGTTTCATCATTTTGATTGGTTGCTAATATTGAATATTCTTTTAAGTAGCGTAATTTTTCGCGTAAATCTTTAATTTCAGCATATTGACGGCTACGAGCATAAAGAAAATAATTCAGCCAACCACAGAGAAAACCTGTGAGGAAAAATAAAAAGCAGATGAGAAACAAAGGCGTGGTGAGTGTAAAGGGAAACGGCCAAAACGCCAAGGGAACCCCAAAGCGATTAGAGATCGCAAAGATAATGGCAAAAAACATTAATGCCAAAGAAAATAAAGCGATAAAAAGACGCACCTATTGTTTACCATTCATGCGTTCAAATAATCTTTTGCCAATTTTAAAAATAGGGGCATTTTTCTCTTCTATAGTAACTGCATCGCCATTGCGTGGATTACGCCCTAAACGTGCTCTACGTTTTTTGATACTAAAGGCGCCAAAACCACGAAGCTCGACACGATTTCCGGCAATCAAAGAATTGCTAATTTCGTTAAAAAAAACATTAATAACCCGCTGCGCATCGTAAAAAGAGAGATGCTTATTTTTTTCTACCAAAGCAATTACCAATTCTGAACGAGTCATGGGTTGAAATCCATTGTATTTTATAGAAACATTGCTCCCCTGATCCTTAGTGAAAAGAAACCTGCGACCAATGTTTCTAAATTAGGGAAAAAATTCAGATAGGTCAAATGCAAAATTTATCCAGATACAAAATCTTAAGCTTTTTGTTGGAAGATTGTTATTTAGGCATGATTGTTAATGCGAAGAGTTGTTGGAGCCATGCGATGGATCCAGCCATTGTTGACACAGAATCTTTCATGTTTATTTGGGGTTGAGGGCTTCGATTCTGCATCAAAATATGAATTCCCAACTTGACGGCAAGGCGTAACTTAGAATAACCAGATTTGCCCCCAGAATTTCGACATACCATAGTATCAATCGCATTTTCAGTTAGAAAAGCATGTTCATCGGCTTCGCTTAAGGGGGGGCGGGCCTGAATGGCTGTGATTGTGAATTGGGCGGGGTCGAGAAATCTATTCAAATCTGCACTATGAATGGTGCGGATAAAATAATGTAGATTCGGCAAATCATTATGGCAAGTGCCAAGATAATCTTTGAGATTATTTTTCCCTAAAGCCAAAAAAATTCGTTTGGATTTCAGCTGTAAGAAATATTGCTGGCATTGGTAAATATCGTTGTAATCATACCATGTGAGCCCAGGATTATGGTTATGATCTTGTTGCCAAGCACTGCGCAAATAGCGCAGATAAGCTATATTTTTGGTTGCGCAAGCTTGTTGCGCATTTTTGCTAATTTTTGTGGCAAACGGATGTGTGGCATTGAGTACAGCATCAAAATCTGCAAGTGCATCGGTGAATCCTGCAAGGTTACCAAAGCCAGTTTGACGCAGAGTCATGAATGCAATATTTTCCGGTAATTTTGGGTTTTGCGTTATTCCCGCAAGTGAATAGGTGATGGCAATTTTGGTGGCAAATTTCTGTTGTAACTTGGTGGCAAGATAGCGAGCATCTTCAGTACCACCTAATAATAATAATCGTAACATTTGATTTCAAAAAATAGAGTGCCGTTAATTTTCCACAATTCTTTTGCAAGGATTTCTTTGCAGATTTCCTTTAAGATGCAATCATTTAGGTTAATCACCCGCTTCATTAATCGAAGGGAAATAACCGCGATTCTTATAGTAAAGCAACTCAGCAAGATTGGTAGCTAAATCACCGATACGCTCTAATTGTTTAAGAATTAACATGTAATGTGAGAATGCAGTAATTTTTTTGGTGTTTTCTAAAGTGTAAGTTAGTGATTCGCAAAAAATACTAATATACATATCATCCAGCGCATCATCTTGTTTAATCACGGAGATTGCAATATCAATTTGTTTATCGCTATTGTTGTTTTCGTAGGCTTCCATAATTGCATTTAACATATTACAGACATAATCAATGATTCGTTGTAAATCGGCAAAACCAGCAATGCCACCAGAATCCAAAGCGCGTTTGTTCCATTTTGCAATATTATTAGCATAATCGCCTAAGCGTTCCATTTCAGTTGCCGCATCGCGAATCACCAACAAATAGCGTAAATCCATTCCTACCGGCTGACGTAACGCGAGCACACGAACCGTTATATCGTTGATTTCATGTTGTCGGCTGTCAATTTCTTTTTCAGTAGCACGAACTCTGGCAAGTTTTTCTAAATCATTATCAATAAGGCCTTGCAGGGAATCAACCACTTGTTGGTAAACAACTTTGCCCAAATCACTTAATAATTCGGATAATTGGCGTAAATCTGCACTAAATTGTTTGCTGGTGTGTGATTGTTCCATAAAATTAACCTATCCGATTCTACCAGTAATGTATTCTTCAGTTTTTTTCTCTTTGGGGCTTGTGAACATTTTTGCGGTTGAACTATATTCAATAAGTGAGCCTAAGTGAAAAAAAGCGGTTTTTTGTGAGATTCTGGCAGCTTGTTGCATGGAATGGGTGACGATGATAATCGTGAATTTTTTGCGTAAATCTGCAATTAAATTTTCAATATGTGCGGTTGCCAAAGGATCTAAAGCTGAACAAGGTTCGTCCATTAAAATAATTTCAGGTTTAATTGCGATGGTACGAGCAATACATAATCTTTGTTGTTGTCCGCCCGATAGGCTGGTGGCTTGTTCGTGCAATCTTTCTTTCACTTCTTCGAAGAGTCCGGCACGAGAAAGGCTTTCTTCAACAATATTATTGAGTTCTGCTTTGTTATTGGCAAGCCCATGAATACGGGGTCCGTAAGCAACATTTTCATAAATTGTTTTGGGAAAAGGATTGGGTTTTTGAAATACCATACCCACATTAGCGCGTAGATCATGAACATTAATTCTATCGGAATAAACATTTGTATCATCGATAATGATTTGCCCTTGAACTCGGCACCCATCGATCACGTCATTCATTCGGTTAATACAACGCAATAAGGTGGATTTACCACAACCAGAAGGACCAATAAAAGCCGTTACTTGATTGGGTTTAATTTTCAAATTCACATTAAAGGTGACTTGTTTATTGTCGTAGAACACATTTAATTTTTCAAACCGAACTTTGGTCACAGATTTACCGTGTCCGTTGGTTGTTGAATTTTTAACTTTAACTGAATTAGAGACCATAATTTATTTATACCAACCTTAGAGTGGATATTAAAGTTTTTTGCTAAATTTTTGTCGTAAAATTACGGCAATAAGATTAAAGCTGATTAAAAAAACCATCAATATGACAATGGCAGCTGCAGATTTTGCCAAAAAACCATGTTCGGGAATATCTGCCCACATGAAAATTTGCACTGGCAAAGCCGAAGAAGGTTCAAAAGGAGAATTGGGAGCCCCAACAATAAAAGCGACCATACCAATCATTAATAAAGGTGCGGTTTCTCCCAAAGCCTGCGCGATGGCAATAATCGATACTGTTAAAATAGAAGGGAAGCAAATCGGCAAAACATGATGAAAAACAGTTTGCATTTTGCTGGCACCTAAGCCCAAAGCGGCTTCACGAATCGCCTTTGGTACCCCAACTAAGGCGGTACTGGTAACGATAATAATGGTTGGCATCGACATTAACGCCAAAACCAAACCACCGACAAAAGGGGTAGAGCGCGGGAAGGCAAAAAAGTTTAAGAAAATCGCTAAACCTAATAAACCAAACACAATGGAAGGTACCGCGGCTAAATTATTAATATTCACTTCAATAAAATCAGTTAAGCGGTTTTTCGGGGCAAATTCGGTTAAATAAATTGCACATAAAACCCCTAGGGGAATCGCAAGGATAAAAACGATCACCAATAGCCAGAACGAACCCACAAGCGCGCCAAAAATCCCCGCAGTTTCGGATTCACGGGAATTACCGTTAATAAAAAAAGCAAAATTGAATTTATTTTTAATATAGCCCAGATCCTGTAATTTTAATGTCCATGCAAGCTGTTGCTTCGTAATATTACGGCTTAGCCCATCGGTTTTTGTTGCTTGCGCGTTGTTTTTCTGGAAATTTTTTTGGGAATATTTCAAGAATAAATCAATTTCATCATCTAAGGGGAGGAAGATTTTTATTTTTTCGTCTAATTTTTTTGGATGTTTGTGAACATAATTTGCCAAAATATAGGGGCTGTTGATTGAAATTAATTTATAAAGTTTCCTTTTTTCACGTCTTTGTGTGATTTCAGGAAAGTAGCTACGAAGTGCCGTTTTTAAAACTGCCAGATAATCACCTTCAATCAAAGATTCATGACTTTGATCTCCTAAAGGGTCTAAAATCTGCGAATCAAGAACGACCTCTAATTGCAGGTAATGTTGGTGAAAGGCCGGCAGGGAACGCTTAACAATATCGGCAACAAAAATGAGCAAAAAACCCAGTGCAAATAGAATCGCACTGCGACATAAATTGCGAAAAATCTTTTCGCGTCGCAACCGTTTTTTTAGATTATGGGAGAAAATTCTCATCCGTAATACCGCGTAAACTTTCGGCGCACTAATAAAGCGATAATATTGAGAATCAGAGTTAGGATAAAGAGTAATAAACCCAAAGCAAAGGCTGCAAGTGTTTTCGGGGAATCAAATTCTTGGTCACCAACAAGTAAAGTAACAATTTGTACGGTAACAGTGGTTACAGTTTCTAAAGGGTTGAAATTAATTTTTGCTGCCAGCCCCGCCGCCATAACCACAATCATGGTCTCGCCAATAGCGCGGCTAATGGCAAGCAAAACAGCACCCACAAGCCCGGGCATCGCCGCGGGTAATAATATTTTCAAAACAGTCTCGCTTTGGGTGGCACCCATGGCAAACGAGGCTTCACGTAATGAGCGTGGAATTGAACGCAATACATCGTCGCTAAGGGAAGAAATGAATGGGATCAGCATAATTCCCATTACCAACCCTGCGGCTAAAGTACTTTCGGAGCTGGCAGGAATGCCAAAAATAATGGTAACATCTTTCAGTAAAGGGGCAATGGTAATCGCAGCAAAAAATCCATAAACAACGGTAGGAATGCCTGCCAAAACTTCTAAAAAGGGTTTGAGTATGATTCGTTCTTTCATGCTAGCATATTCAGAAAGATAGATGGCAGCAGAAAGCCCGATCAAAACTGCGAAAGTAACGGCAAAGAAAGTAATCATCAAAGTGCCAAAAATAACGGGTACAACTCCGAATTGAAAATCAATTCCAGCAACTTTTTCTTTATAATGAAAGGCACTTTGGGGATTCCAATGAAGGCCAAATAAAAAATCCATTACAGGGATTTGCTTAAAAAAGGCAAGAGCTTCAAAAAGTAATGATAGAACAATACCAATTGTGGTGAAAACTGCAATTAAGGATGAAAAAAATAAAATGGTTAAAATAAATTTTTCATAAAATAATCTGATTTTGCGTTTAAACCGATTCTGTAGTGCCAATTTGCTTAACAAAAATAACACCAAACTTAACCCTAAAACGATAAAGCTTAGGGATGAAACGCGCCTTTGAACGTCTAATTCAGGATAAATGGTTAATAAATAGCTAAAAAATAATAAAAATAGCATTACAGGGAGGAAAATAGGAAGCCATAAATGACAAAACCATCTTTCTTTGTCGGGAGATGATAAGGTAATCAAGAGGGAATATCTACTTTGTTTAAGGGTTTTGCACGATTATAAGGGACTACTTACCTTGCGGAGCATGAATTTGCAAGGAATTTTTCTGCAAGGGAGGGGATAGAGGTTTTCTAAACAAATCAAGCTTTCCAGAGCCAAGGTTTGTTGCTAAAAAACAAAATTATTGCACAAGATCTTGCAATTTTAAGGTTTCTAATGACGTGATTTTTTGCGCTTGTTGTTGATATTCCGTATCAGATAAGGGTATCAGCCCTTTATCAATAAGGTAACCTTCTTCGCCAATGGCTTTGGGCGAGATAAATGTTTTCACATAGTTTTGGGCATTTTTTGATTCAATAAAATTTTCTTTGCGCACATAAAAATAAAGTGTACGGCTAATTGGGTAGTTACCCGCGACAATATTTTCAAAATCAGGGGTGATCTGATTAATTTTCAAACCACGCAAAGTGCCATGATTATTATCCAGATAGGAAAAACCAAAAATAGCGATTGCATTGGGCTCGTTTTTCAGCTTTCGCACCAGCAAATTATCATTTTCACCACTTTCTACATAATGACCATCACCGCGAATCGTATTTGCAATTTTATAGAAAGTTTTTTTTTCGGTTTTTTTTAAGTCCGCTAAAAACTTTATTTGGTTTGCACCACCTTGCAAAGCAAGTGTTTCTAAGGCATCGCGAGTTCCAGAGGTAGGAGGAGGACCATAAATATGGATGCGCGTGTTTGGTAAATGAGAAGCAATGTCACTCCAATTTTTATAAGGGTTTGCTACCAAATTACCCGCAATAGGGATTTGTTTTGCGATGGCGAGATAAATTTCTTTCAAAGAAAGGGATTGCAAAGAGGTGTTTTTCTGACTTACTGCTAGCACAATTCCATCACGCCCAAACCAAAATTCTATTAAATCGACCTTGTTATTCAAGCATTTCGTTAGCTCTGAAGCTTTGATGCGTCTGGAAGCATTGCCAATGCCAACATTGGCAATATTTGCAGGTTGGCATACTGAACGTAGACCTGAGCCTGTTCCTGTGGATTCGATAATGGGTGGGGCACCCGTTTTTCGCGCTACTTGTTCGGCGATAACGGATGCAAAAGGATACACAGTAGAAGAACCTGAAACCCGAAGTTGCTGGGCAGCGTGTGCAATATTATTTGCAAAGTTATTCTGGAGAGAAATTGCAAATCCAGCGAAAATTAAGAAGAGAGTATAAGGTAATTTTTTTAAAGAATTATCAAAAATATTTCTCCCAAAAATATTTCTTTCAATAGAATTTTTCACGACAAAAGTTCCTTAGTTAATTACAAAAATTGCTCAAAATTTTCTATATTTTTGAAGCCTATATCTTATGTTAGGAAACACCGATGAGATGATGCGGTGCTTATTTTAACAGCATTTTGAGAAAATAGCCACACACTAAAGCAGAATTAGCGAGGCGATCTATCGTCAAAATAAGTTAAAGAAAAATAGATACATTCAAAATCAACGAAATATTACAATATTTTATTGGCTTTTTTGTAATTCTAATGCTACAATACATGCTTTAGATATGTTGAAGCTTGAAGAAAACTTCAATGGATGTAACTTACTTAAATGTTGAGATGGTAATCTCGAATAGAAAATTTCAGGAGAAAAACTTATGAATTTTAGAATTTTGGCAATGACTATAGCCCTTGGCTTTTTAAGTGCTTGTGCAGCTCCTGTGGATACAGCACAAGAGGAAGCGGAAAAAGAGGAGGTTGCTTCTGGTCCTTTGGCAGCAGTGGAGTTGCGTGATGGTAAGGCAGTGCCGGTAGATGCGGATGGTAATGTTATAAAAGCTACTCTTACTGAAATTTTTGCAATTTTACCGGATCGTGTTTTGTTTGACTATAACCGTTTTAATATTCGCACTGATGCGGAGAAAAATACGGTAGATATTTATGCAGCATTAATGAATGAGTATCCAGATATTACAATGGCTATTGAAGGGCATGCTGATGAGCGTGGTACGCGCGAATATAACCTTGCGCTTGGCGAGAGGCGTGCGGATTCAATTTATAGTCGGGTGATCTCTCAAGGGATTGTTTCAGGAAGAATTCAAAAAACTTCCTATGGGAAAGAACGTCCCGAGGCATTAGGTAGCAATGAGGCTGCGTGGGCGAAAAATCGTCGTGGTGTTATCTTGATGTTTAATTTCTAAGATTATCTTGCATTATTGAATTGTTAGGGGCAGGTTTTTCCTGCCCTTTTCTGTTATGTAGCTGTGTTTATTGAAGTGAAGGTTTGGTTAAGGAAAATAAATTGTCGAGGTTAATTGAATTTAGGGTTTATTTTTGGATTAAATTACTTGTTATTATGAGTATGTTTTTGTGTTTCTTATCTTTGGGTTATGCGCAAGAAAATGCTGAAGTGGAAACGCCGGCGGTTATTGTAGATTTTGGCGAAGCTACTAACACAGATGATGATGCCAGTGTAGATGCGGGTGATGATCTCAGTGTAGATGCGGATGATGATCTCAGTGTGGATGCGGATTTTGAGCTGGTGGCTCAAGAAGCTGATTTGCTTAATTTGGAGCTTGGCAATCAGGAAATTAATGCATTACGGCAAGAGCTTGGAGAGGTTCGTGACGAGTTAGGGTTGATGCAAGCTGTTGTTACCTTGCTTCAAAGTGCGTTAAAGCGAGATCTTTCAGATGCTGAGATCAAAACCATAGAAAAAAAGCAATCCAAAGACATCGCTCAAATCATGCTTCGATTTCAAGATCGAATTAATTATATAGAAGAGCAAACTAGCCAAATTACCGGGCAGATCGAAGAGCTGCAGTTTAAGATAGTGCCACTAGAAGAATCTTTGGCAAAATTAGAAGAAGCCTATGCTTATTTTACGCGGAAAAGTGATGGGAAACAAGAAAATCTACGGGAATTGCTACTTGAACAAACCCAAATTTTAACCGCCCAGCAAACCACAATCAAGACCCAGGGATTGGCGATTAAAAAGTTAGAAAAGAATAACAATCAATTCGTTAAGGCATTAAAAGATCTATCAGGAAAAGTGAATAAAACAAGTAAGAGTAATCAAAAAAAACAAGTGAAAGTACCAACTGCAAGCGAACTTTTCACGGAATCACTAAAATTATTAAATAATGATAAAAATTACCCAAAATCACGGGCAAAATTTAGGGAATTTTTACGCCGATACCCGAAAAGGGATTTGGCTTTTAAAGTTCCTTATTGGATTGGTGAGAGCTATTATTTAGAGCGTGATTATGTTAATGCTTCACAAAATTTTCTTGAATCTTATCAAAAATACCCTCAAGGTGAAAAAGCTGCTGATTCTTTGGTAAAATTGGGCGTTAGTTTGTTAAAATTGCAACAAATAGAAGGTGGATGTAGTGCTTTGCAAGAAGTGAAAATTAAATTTCCAAAAGCGAGACCATCTCTATTAAAGCGGGCACAATCTGAGTATGATCAAGCCAAATGTGACCAAAGTTGATTTTAGCTCGCATCCTATTTTTCAAAAATTTGATACCGCGCTTGCAAAAAATTTACCCCAGATTTATTCGCAAAATAGGGCCACATTACGCCTTGCTACGGCATGTTCGGGAGGAGCTGATTCTTTATTATTAACATTATTAACGAATCACTGGTTACAAAAATATAATCCACAAGGGACATTAACGGCATTAATTATTGATCATAATATTCGGGTTGATTCTGGCAGGCAAGCACAACAAACGGCATTTTTTTTAGCCAGCCAACAGATTTGTGCCAAAATCATTCGCCTGCCCATTAAGATTGCGGCTAACAATTTACAACATCAGGCGCGGTTATGGCGTTACCAACTTTTAGAAAATTATTGTTCTCGCCAGGATCTTATGTTTTTGTTATTTGGACATAATCAAGATGATTTGCATGAAAGCTTTTGGCTTAATTTACAACGAGGTAGTGGCATTTATGGGCTTTCTGCAATGGCAGAATCACAATATTTACAGCAAATTAAAATTATTCGCCCCTGCCTTGGGCTGCAAAGTCAGGAAATTAGAGCCTTCCTACAAGAGAGCCAGATTTTCTATATTGAGGATTGTTCGAATCAGTCCGGTAAATTTACGCGTGTGCAAATCCGCCAAGCTATGCCTGATCTGGCTGTTTTGGGTTTTACCAAGGCGCGTATTGTGCAAAGTGCGGTGCATATTGATAATGCTTGTAAGGCTCTTCAGCACCAAATTCTGCAGCTAAAGCAGGATTATTGTTTATATCATCCGTTGGGGTTCGTTAAAATTCGGTTGGCATTATTTCGGCAAGAGCCAAAAGATTATGAATCTTTAGCGGTAAAAATTCTTGCGGATGCAATTGCTTTATTGGGAAAATATTACCCACCTCGATATGCGAAACTTTCGAATGTTCTAAAAAAAATTCAATCTAGTACAAATATTAAAGGGCATGATATTGCTTCAGTATCATTGTGGCAGAGGCGGGATGAGCTATTTTTATTTCCGATTTGGAAACCCGAAATTGATTTTGCTAAGGTTTATCTTCCTGATTCTGTTGCCGATCCACAGGTTAAACTTTGTATGTTAGGAAAAAAAGGGATCATGCAATGGAAAAACCCGAAAACCGGAAATAAACAGTGGGACGAAAAACAATTACAGAATTTTCAAGAAGCGCGCGCATATTTTCCCTATGCGTTACAACAAAAATTGCCAGCTTGGTTTGTTGGCGAGCAATGTGTTGCAGTTCCTTATTTATGGCCGGGAACCCCGATTATGCAACAACAATATCCGATAATCACACAACAAAACATTGCCTTCAAACCCATTCATCCGGCTGAAAAAATTGTTGAAATCGGTATTGTTTAAAGAAATGACGCAATGATGAATGCAAAATTTTTATTTTATCCAGATTCAATCCCCAATTTTCCCCAGAGGTTTGTTAAGGGTCAATTCGCGCAATGATAAACAATCATCGCCTTGCCAAGCAGATCATAATTCGGCTCAATAGCTAAGCCCGACCTTATCGCTAACATATAATTTACCATTTTTGATTTTTCGGTGGCAATAAATACCGTATGATCATTCCATAAATTGGTGGTATTATATAAAATTCGGGTGGAGTAGATGCTGTAAAATGCGCTACGGTGGCGGTTACAATTTCGTACCCAAGCAATTTTAGCCCATGCTCATTCAGGTAATCGTTTTGCTAAGCCACCAAGATTTGATATTTTCAGGCAGACCATTTCAGTGGCATGATCTTTAACAAACCGCTCTGCCATCAATAAATCTATAATCCATTTTTGTTGGCAGTTGCGAAGGTTTACCTACATCAAATGATCCCCGTATCTTTTTAGCCGCCTCGCTCACGTTCCAGCCATGATTCGCATTGGCAAGGAATTTTCATGCGTTGTAGCAAAGATTTTGCTAGGAAAATCTTTTCAAGATATTGGTTATAATCTTCCCGACTTTGATTTGAAATTGCTGACCGCCTGCCTTGCGATGTTGTTGCATTTCTTTGACAGATTCTTCAGCAGATTTTTGTGGCGCAATTTTGTGGCACAATGCGATACATAAGTGCGCCATCGGTTAATTTGCCACCTATAAACGGGCAAATTACGGCTTTGCCTAAAATACATGATCAATTGCTGCGTTGGCGCCCGATTGGGGCGGTATCGATAATTTTTTTAATCACGTCGCGGATCTTGCCAATCTAAGGTGAGGGCTAATCTTTTAAGGGCTGGCAAAATACCCTCAGGGTAAGCTACCAAATCATTGCCACCAATCGGGCAACCAGTATCGGTTTCAAGGGTAATCATTGTGGTCGTGGCAATATCAGTCACAAAACCGCGCCCCCATTAAATATTGCCCACCCGCATAAGGCAATTTCGTGTGATAACCAGAGATTTTTGTAATTTTCATAAGATTTTCTTAAATTTGAATACCTTAGCTGCACTGTAAAAAAACTTATTTTAAAACACAAGACTAGCTCTTGTAATTATCATACTGCTTCTTATATTATAGAATAGATTTTAGTTTAATTTAATGAGTATTAGAGATTATGAATATTAACCGCAATGTTTTGCTTTGGATCGCCATTTTGGGGTCGTTACTGTTGTTGGTCAATTTTTTTCAACATTCCAACAATCGCTCACAAAGCAATGTTGTGCCTTATAGTCAATTTGTGCAACAGGTAGAAGGGGGTGAAGTTGCGGAAGTAGAGATTAGCAACAATGAAATTCATGGCATTTATAAAAATGGCATTCAATTTGAAACTTATGCTCCCAACGACCCGCATTTGGTTGAGCAACTCATTCGCACCGGAGTGTTGCTGGTTGTGAAACCACCAGAAAAAGGCATTAGTTTGATTTATATTTTGATTCAATGGTTTCCCATGTTGTTATTGATTGGGGTGTGGATTTTTTTCATGCGCCAGATGCAAGGTTCGGGTGGCAAAGCGATGGGTTTTGGCAAATCGCGGGCAAAATTATTGAGTGAAACGAAAGGGAGAATTACCTTTAAAGATGTTGCAGGGGTTGAAGAAGCGAAGCAAGAATTGGAAGAAATTGTTGAGTTTCTCCGTAATCCTGGCAAATATCAACGTTTAGGCGGAACCATTCCCAAAGGTGTACTTTTGATAGGCCCCCCGGGAACTGGTAAAACATTAATTGCGCGTGCAGTTGCTGGCGAAGCCAATGTAGCATTTTTCACGATTTCAGGTTCGGATTTTGTTGAAATGTTTGTTGGGGTGGGTGCTAGCAGGGTTCGTGATATGTTCGAACAAGGCAGAAAAAGCTCGCCTTGTATTATTTTCATTGATGAAATTGATGCGGTTGGGCGGCATCGTGGCGCTGGATTAGGTGGCGGTAATGATGAGCGTGAGCAAACGCTGAACCAAATGTTGGTAGAAATGGATGGTTTTGATTCTCAAGAAGGTATTGTTTTAATTGCCGCAACGAATCGCCCAGATGTTTTGGATCCAGCTTTGCTTCGTCCGGGAAGGTTTGATCGTCAAGTTGTGGTGCCCAATCCTGATATTGATGGACGTGAGAAAATATTAAAGGTGCATTTGCAAAAAGTTCCTATGGCACCCGATGTTGAGCCTAGAACCATTGCTCGGGGAACGCCGGGGTTTTCAGGCGCAGATTTGGCAAATTTGGTGAATGAAGCGGCATTGTTGGCTGCAAGGAATAATCGCAAGGTTGTAGCGATGGCAGAATTGGAAGAGGCAAAAGATAAGGTGATGATGGGTAGTGAGCGTCGTTCATTGGTGATGGGCGAAGAGGAGCGGAAATTAACGGCCTATCATGAAGGTGGGCATGCGATTGCGGCATTGCACTCTATTGCGTCTGATCCAATTCATAAAGCAACAATTGTC
Source organism: Alphaproteobacteria bacterium (assembly GCA_965206365.1). Classification (GTDB taxonomy): domain Bacteria; phylum Pseudomonadota; class Alphaproteobacteria; order JABAAW01; family JAHZMA01; genus CBDBJL01. Next base: position 12,245 of record CBDBJL010000004.1, on the reverse strand, counting down.
CCGCGCGGTCAGGCGTTGGGTATGGTGATGCGGTTGCCCGAGAAAGATCATTTTGCCTATGGGCGTGATAAGTTGGAAGCGAATTTGGTGGTAGCCATGGGTGGACGTATTGCGGAAGAAATGATTTTTGGCGAGGATAAAGTGACAACAGGGGCGAGTTCGGATATTCAGCAAGCCACAGATATTGCGCGTAAAATGGTTACTGAATGGGGGATGAGCACCTTAGGACCGTTGCGTTATAATGATAATCAACAAGAGGTTTTCTTAGGGCATTCGATTGCGCGTCAACAAAATATTAGTGAGGATACAGCACGTCAAATTGATGTTGAGGTGCGAAGAATTATTGCGAAAGCAGAGCATGTGTGCCGAGTTATCATGCAGGAAAATGCCCATGAATTGGAAATATTGGCACAGGCTTTGCTGAAATATGAAACCTTGAATGGTATTGAAATTGAAGCTGTAATTGCGGGTAAAGAAATTGAGCGCGATACTTTGTTAATGCCTAATAGCAAAGATCATAAGGCAAAAAAAGCCCGCCTAGCCTCGGTTCCAATTTTGTCGATGGTGAAGCCCAGTTAATTAAAATTGTTAATGATTATTGCTGTTGATATTCGCGGTGGTTTATCGGGTGAATGATTAAAATTCTAAAAATCACAGCAACGTCCAGCACGTTCCCAATCGCCATAACGTGTCGGCTCTAGCCCCTTAGGGCCACCAAATTCGTTGTTTTTTTCGGATAATGCTCGGGCTTTTGCGCCAGCAGCATCAGCTTTGGCTTCTGCGCAAGCGCGAGCATCTAATTTTTTGGATATGGGTAACTCTTGCACCGGGGCAGAATTTACTTTTTCTGGCATAAAATCATTTAAATCAAGATCATCTTGTGGAATTTTTTGAGAAAGACCTTTTTTGCTTAGGGGTTTTTCAAAATTGGGCATGAATATGCTAGCCTTATTTATATGGGTAATATTTTTAAATTTTGTACCAAGATATTGCAGTAGGGGCGAAAAAGAGCCCAACTTAATCTAGCATCTTTTCGCATAATAGTGCAATATATGCTCAAAATAACTTTGCAAAAAATATTATCAATAAGGTTAGGTGAATAAGCGTGGAAGAATTATTAAATATTAGTCATGATGCGGTAAAGCTTGCCCGCAAAGCTGGTGCTGACCATGCGGATGCGGTGGTGATTGCCAATACTGAAATTTCTTATGGGCAAAGGCTTGGGCGGGTTGAGACGATGGAAGAATCCAAAGGGTGTAAGCTTGGGCTAAGAGTGATAATTGGTGGGCGTCAAGCGATTGTTTCTAGTAGTGATATTGATGGAAAAACCATTTCTCTACTTGCAGATCGGGCAATTTCGATGGCAAAGGTTGTGCCAGAAGAATTGGCTTGTGTGCCTGCGGATCAGACCGAAATTATGCAAAAAATTCCCTCCAATGATGCGCTCGATATTTGGGATGATACCGAATTATCTATGCAGCAATTAGTGGCTTTGGCAGATGAGGCAGAACAAGCTGCTTTGGCCGTAGTTGGAATTGAGAATTCTGAGGGAGCGAATGCTTCTTTATCACGCTTGCATATGGCCTTATCGATATCTAATGGATTTGATGCTATCACGCGCAAAACGCAATTTGGAATGTCGGCATCGATGATTGCCGGGCAAGGCGATGCGATGCAAACGGATTATGATTATACGATTGCCACGCACCTGAAGGATTTAAAATCACCCAGCGTTGTTGGTGAGAAAGCAGCGATGCGAAGTTTGGCAAAAGTGGGGGCTCGACAAGGAATTTCGATACAGGCACCGGTTGTTTTTGCACCACGGGTTGGTAGCTCGCTTTTAGGAAATTTTTTAGGGGGCATTAATGGGGATGCGATTAGCAAAGGTACCTCATTTTTGCAAGAAAAACGACACCAACAAATTTTTTCACCAGAGATGAATATCATTGAAGATCCATTGCTGCCGCGTTCATTAGGTGCTAAATTTTTTGATGGTGAAGGCATTGCAACCCAAAAGCGGTATTGGATTGAACACGGAATTCTAACGAATTGGCTTTTGGATCTGCGCAGCGCGCGCAAATTAAATTTGCAAAGCACGGGCAATGCTGGTCGAGGCATTTCATCACCGCCGTTACCCAGTGTTAGCAATGTGTATGTTGAGGCTGGCAAATTAAGCGAGGCGGAGTTGATCAAAGATATTGCGCAGGGTTTTTATGTTACCAGTATGATGGGTATGGGGGTAAATTTACTAACGGGTGATTATTCGCAAGGTGCGGAAGGGTTTTGGATTGAAGCTGGAGAATTGAGTTATCCGGTGCAAGAAATGACCATTGCCAGCAATTTGTTGGATATGTTTGCGACGATGGCAGTTGCGGATAATTTAGAATTTACGCAAAAAATCAATGTCCCTACTTTGCGAATCGAAGCGATGACGATTACCGGAACCTAGAAGATCGTAATAGATGATCTAAAAATTTATGGCAGCTGAGAAAAAATTACGCACTGGCTTTACCACAGGCGCATGCGCAACGGCGGCAGCGAAAGCGGCGTTGCTTTTATGGCATGATAAGATTTGTCCCGAAAATGTTGAGATCATTTTGCCAAAAAATAATCAACAGGTTTTTTTTAAGATTCATCAGCATCGAATCGATGGCGATGATGATGCACAAACAACGATTGTCAAAGATGCTGGCGATGATCCCGATATTACGCATGGGGCTTTGATCTCTAGTAGAATTACGATGAAACCTCGGAAAATAAGTGAATCTACCCTCCCGAAAGTTTATTTTTTTGCTGGCAAAGGGGTGGGCATCATTACGAAAGCCGGACTGCCCTTGCCAGTGGGGGAGCCAGCAATTAACCCGGTTCCGCGTGCGATGATTACTCAACATTTACTTGATACCGCGCAGGCATTAAACATTCAGGCAGATTTTGATGTTGAAATATCAATTGCGGATGGCGAAGCACTGGCACTGAAGACTTGGAATCCACGCCTTGGCATTATTGGGGGCTTATCAGTTTTGGGAACGAGTGGTATTGTGCGTCCCTATTCTTGCTCGGCATGGATTCATTCGATTCATCGGGGCATCGATGTGGCTCGGGCGATGGGATTGCGCCATATTGCCGGGGCTACGGGCAATCTTTCGGAAGCAGCGGTACAAAATTATTATCAGCTAGATCATTACGCGCTCATCGATATGGGTGATTTTGTCGGTGGAATGTTAAAATATTTACGCAAGCATCCAGTTAAGCGGGTAACGATTGCCGGTGGTTTTGGCAAAATGTTGAAATTAGCCGCTGGCAATGCCGATCTGCATAGTAAACGCTCGCAAGTTGATTTTGCGGTAATTCAGGCTTGGGCGCAAGATTTTGGATTGTCGGGTTTGGTATGTGATTCGCTCAGCAATGCGAATAGTGCACAGCATATTTGGGAGATTTTACAGGCAGCACAGGCAGAATTTTTTTTAGAGATGATTGCAGGCAAGGCGCAAAAAACTGCCGAGATTTTATGCATGGGGAAAATGGGTTCTGCGAAAACACAGATCGATATCTTATTTATTAATCGTGCGGGTGAGGTTATTTATCCGCGCCTGCGAGCTGATTAAATGTGCGGGCGATTAATCACCGTCACTTATGGGTTTATGATCAAATTTAGTTTCATCTAGCTCATGGTTGCGGTCATCATAAAATTTGATAATAGCACCGATAAAATCTTCAAAATCTAAATTTTCCACGGCTGGCAGTATTCCAATCAATATGTTCCCGTTCGCGTGCAGAAATTAAGAAATTGCTTTCGGCAGGCATTTCTTGATTTTATACCTATGCCATGCAAATTGCATAATATTTTTAATTCTTATTTGGCATTATCGTTAATTTCAGCTGCCACGAAATAGGCACAATTTGCTCAATAAGAATTGCTAACGGTTTGAAAAATTTTCCCGGAAATTGGTAGAATTAATGATTTTTTTATTTCGAACGACCAAATTTTTGCGCATTTATCGCCATATTATTGATGCAAGGTTTGGATTTTTTGGCACCAATTTTTATTAAGGATTTCTAAAGGTACCAAATCAGGATGCAACCATTTATTCCGATTTCCACTATGTTTGTTCCCAAATTTTCTTTCATTAATTTGTTTGGGGTATAGATATTTGCTCCGTAAAAACTCCCCTAATATTTGATATAAATCAGCTTCGGTAAGTTTGATTTCATTATTTGGACTACTGCTATTTTCAGTATCGATAATTTCCTCTTCTTCAGTTTTTGTCGTATAATAAAATTTTTAGGTTTGTCAGCAGTGGTTTCATAAGATTCAGGATCTCTATTGCGAACATATTCCCAGATTGAATAAATTTTTGCAGAAATTTGATTGATTAATTTCGCAGAATCAGATAAATCTTGCGTTGAATTTCGCATTTTTCTTTACATGATTCAGGGTGAGTCTCATATATACCCATTTGGCAAGAGCACGCGCAGTGAATTTTAGATTGGGATTTTCTTTTAAGTAATCAGCGATTATTTGAGCGAAGATGAAACTCATATTATTTCCTTATGTTATTTAGACTATCTTAATTGTGATAGGTGGCACGTTTGAGCCGATCATTAATGGGAAACGCTCGCAAGTTAATTTTGCGGTAATTCAGGATTGGGCGCAAGATTTTGGATTTGGTATGTGATTCGATCAGCAATGCGAATAGTGCACAGCATATTTGGGAGATTTTACAGGCAGAATTTTTTTTAGAGATGATCGCAGGCAAGGCGCAAAAAACTGCCGAGATTTTATGCATGGGGAACTGCGAAAACACAGATCGATATCTTATTTATTAATCGTGCGGGCGATATTATCTATCCCAGAAATTAGCTTTTTTTAGTTGTACTTTTAGGTTATGCTGGTTTTGGTTAGTTCGATCATTTTAAGAAGGAGAAAACATACGAACTTTTTTGAAGCAGTTAAAGTCTGTTTTGTTAAATACACAAATTTTTCAGATAAAGCATCAAGATCAGAATTCTGGTTGCTTATGTTATTTTTAACCCTATTGGATATTGTAATTCTTCATTGTTGACATGATGGTCTTTGGCAGGACTTTTGTAGTTACAATCATTCCTAGTATCTCAGTATCTGTGCGTTGTCTTCATGATCTTAATAAATCGGGTTGGTGGCTTCTTCTTGTTTTTACAATCATTGGAATCTTACCTTTCCTTTATTGGATGTCTCAAAAAGCTGATGATGATTATGAAACTTCATATGTTTCATAGCTGGATAATATCATTCAATTCCTTGTATGGGCCCTCCATATTTTTAGATAGAATTTGAATGATATTAGCGATTTGTGGCGCGCTGCGATCTATCATGATATGCGGCGCGTTTGAGCCGATCATTAATGGCAATACCAAGATCTTGCATGGGAATTGGGGCAATGGAAAGTTTTTTCAGATTCATCGCCACTGCCATCGCATCAAGCTGGTGCAAATAATCATAAAGATGATAGGCTGCCTCGGCAAGATCGCCTGTAGGCGAGAGATTCAGATCCCCCGCAATAGTGGCAAAACCCAGCATTAGTTCGTCGATTTCGGGGCTATTGGCGTTAAGGCGCAATTTGGCGTTTGGGGCGTAATGCGATTCTAGCATGCCCGGGGAGAGAATCGGGGAAAGAATTGGGGCAGGAATTATAGGCGAGTTTATAGCCGTGGCATGATCGGCTTGCAGATCAGTGATCGCAGAAAAATTATCAAAGCTACCCTGTCGCAAGATTTTGATATTTTTGTCTCGGGCATCGATGATCGTCGATTCGATGCCTTTCAAGCAAATATCGTTAAGGCTATGCTCCCCTGTAAGAATCATTTTGGGCTGGGCATTATTTTTGAAGCTTTCGGCAACATGTTGCGGGCGCGTTGGGCTGAGTTTGCCAGAAATATTTGCGCTAGGGGCGGCAAGTGGCAATCCCGAGCGCGTGATCAGCTCTAGGGCAATGGGGTGAGCGGGGCAACGCAGTGCGATGCTGTTTTGTTGACCTAACAGCTGGGGTGCAAGCTTCGAGGGTTTTTTGGCATTTAATACCAAGGTGAGTGGGCCTGGCCAATGGGCCTGAATGAGTTTTTCGACGTGAGGAGGGATTTCAGCCAATTTTTCTGCCATTATTGAATCGGCAATATGGATAATTAATGGGTTATGTGCCGGGCGCGATTTTACATGATAAATGAGCGAAACCGCGTTAGGGTAATAAGCATTGCCCCCTAATCCATAGACAGTTTCGGTAGGAAAGGCAATTAAATCGCCACGGATTAAATATTTTACTGCCTGTTTCAAGTTGGCATCATTGCAAGCGAGAATACGTTTAACGCTAAAATTTTCGTAAATATTAAGCATAGAATTGAGAGGGGGAAAAGTTTACGTTAATTTTTTTTGGAATAGAAAATTATTTTCTAACCAAGTTTGAAGCCATAAAGTATCAAAAAATATTTCCGGGGCAATCAAACTCATTCCTGCAATCAAGCCACAAAAGAAAATTAAGATTGGACGGAAAATATTTTTATTGCGTGAGATATATGTTGAATTTGTTGATACAGAATTTAAGGTTGTTGACGTTGCCAGAGAATTGTTAAGGGAATTGTTAAGGGGATTTTCTAGAGAATTGCCGACGGAATCGCTAAATTGCGCTATGATTCTTGGCAATTTCACGATTAGCGGTAGGATCTCTTGGGTGAAGCTTTTGAGCTGCGCTAGTGGGTTACGATTTAATAACAGCCATTCTTCAATAAGGGGTTGTGATAATAGCCAAATATTTTGTTTTGGTACTAAAATTCTGCCAATTCCTTCGGCTTGTACCATAGTTTTATGTAATAAAAGTAAATCTAGGCGGGGCTGCATATCAAAGCGATGGGCAAGGGTAATCATGCTGATTAAAATTTCGGCAAAAGAAATGGTTTTGATGCCATCTACAAATAAAGGTTCACCGATTTTTCGTAAAGCCAGAGAAAATTCTCTCTTAGATTGATGCTGGGGAACATATCCCATATCAAAATAGGTTTGTGCCACCAAATCATAATCATGGTAAATAAAACCAATCAAAATATCGGCAAGAAAGAAGCGCGTTTTTTTATCAAGTCTACCGACAATGCCAAAATCTACAGCAGCCAGGGAACCATCCTTTTGGACAAAAAGATTACCAGGATGAATATCAGCATGGAAGAAGCCGTCACGAAACACCTGAAGAAAAAATAATTCTACTGCAAGGGTAATAATTTGTTGTGGGTTATGCCCTGCAACGAGCAATTTTTGTTTTTCGTCGATTTTAATACCCGCGATCCAGTCGGTTACCAGAATATTTTGCGTGCTATATTCCCAATGAATATTCGGAATCGTAATATTGGGATCATCTTTCAGATTATCGCCAAGTTCAGCGCAAGAGGTGGCTTCAAAGCGTAAATTTAATTCAGATTGGACCCAGCTTTGATAGGTTTCAACAATTTCGTAGAGCTTAAATAATCGCGTTCTTGGCAAGAATCGTTCTAAATTACGTGTTAGCATCAAAAATAAATCAATATCGCGCGCAAATAATTTAGTGATATTGGGATGTAAAATTTTTACCGCCACTTCTTGGCCATTTTGTAAAATTGCATAATGCACTTGGGCAATCGATGCTGCGGCGTATGGGGTATCTTTAAAATGGGTAAAAACATCATCGATCGGTATATTTAAGTTATCCGTAATAATTTTGCGGGCTTTTTTTGCCGAAAAAGGGGGGATTTTATCTTGCAATAAGCGTAAAGCATCTGCCAATTCATTGCCAATAATATCGGGGCGAATCGAAAGAATTTGCCCAAATTTAACAAAGCTACCCCCAAGAGCAATAAAGGTTGAACATAACCGCTCGCCATCATTAAGCTTCGCTGCGTATCTGGAAACAAGGTAAGATAAAGGGGAGTATAAAAATGTGGGTAGAATTTTTTTTCGCCATAATAACCGCCATAACCCAAAGCGGGTACAATAGCTAAAGAGCCGAATAATAAGATAAATTCTGGTAAAAAAGCGCATTAATCTTTAGGAATACTGGGTTTTCCAACCTTTATGAATTGCAACAATCCCGGCAGAAAGATATTGCCACCGACATTGCGTAAAACCAGCTTTTTGCATTTGCTCGCATAGAATTTCGGCTTTGGGAAACCGACGAATGCTTTCAGCAAGATATTCGTAAGAATCTGCATCTTGGGCAATTATTTTTCCCAATTGGGGTAAAATTTTAAATGACCACCAATCATAAATTTTCCCCATTTCATAATGGTTGATCGGTGAGAATTCTAAAATCATAAATTTCCCACCGGGTTTGAGGCAACGATAAGCTGATTGTAGGGCTTTATCAAGAAAGGTCATATTCCGTAGTCCAAAAGCAATGGTAATATAATCAAAAATATTATCGGCAAAAGGGAGGTTTTCACCATCGCCAGCAATGAAGGTAAATTTTTCACCATCGCCATAAGTATCAAAAACACGATTTTGCCCTTGTTGTAACATGGCAAAAGTTAAATCGCACACAGTCGCATGGGTCCCGCCTTTTTTGATATAACGTAGCGCAATATCTGCCGTGCCACCGGCAATATCCAGCAAATTTCGCCCGGATTGCATTTCTTCTAACAAGCGTTTTTTCCACAAACGATGGATTCCTAGTGACATGAGATCATTCATAAGATCGTATTTCTTTGCCACCGATCTAAACACAGCTTTTACTTTTTCAGGTTTTTCTTCAGGAGATACCCGAGAAAATCCAAAATCAACATTTAGGTTCTTATCATTCATAATTTGTTATCATACAGCAACCTAGCCCGCAAACAAAATTATTAATATAACAAAACTATGAATGGTTTATAAGAATTAGCGATTGAGCTTATTAATATCAATGCAAGATCAAGAAATTAAGCAGATTCACCTTGACAGGCGATTTGAGAAAACTATGCTAAGAAAGCTTTGAATAGGTTTCGTAAAAATTTTACAATCAAGGCACAAAATTACAAGAAAATTCTGCAAGGAGATTTGGGAATGTCGCAAGATATTTTTCGCGAAGTGGAAGAAGCTCTACGCGAAGATAAATTAAAAATTATTTGGCAAAAATGGCGTTATTTTATCATTTTCGGTGCGATTGCGATTGTGATTTCAGTTGGTGTTGTTGATTTCTATAAGGGTTATCAAAAAAATAAGTTACAAATGCGTGCAGATGCTTGGCAAGAAATTTTAGAATTAACGAATGATACACAAATCAAAATGGCAGAGGATTTTGCTAGGATAAAATCCGATTCTTATGCTGATTTTGCGTGGTTATTTGTGGCACGTGCGAAAACATTGCGCAATGATGATGAAGGTGCGATTTTGGCATTTAATAAGGTAATTACGCGCGCGGATCCAGTTTATAGTGCGATTGCACGGATTGAAAAGGCAATTATCTTTTTAGATGCCGAAAACTATCAAGAAAGTGCCTTGACTCTAGAATCTTTACTAACCAATGAAATGCCATTTCGCCCACTTGCGTTTTACTATGCGGGGTTAACAGCATTAGCACAAAAAGAATATTCCACTGCAAAGGCTTTGGCAGAAACAGTGGTGGGTAATTCACAATATCCGCAAGATTTACGGGCTCTTGCCGGACAAATTAAAAATCGTGCAGAGATGTTATTGTTAAAATGATCAAATCGCTCACGATTATTTTTGTCTTTGGGCTATTGCTGGCATGCGTTGAAGATAAAACGTTGGAAGGCAAGCGCGAATTGGTTCTTAGCAATGAAATTGGGTTAGAGATAGACGCAGAATTGGCACAATCGCAAATGACTTTGTCATCGGCTAAGCCGAATGTGAATTGGCAACAATTTATGGGAACAAGCAATCATAATTCATTGAATGGGCAAGTTAATTTTCCCGAAAAAAATAAAGGGCTTGCCTATATTCGCTGGAAAGAATATACCGGACTATCAGAACATCGCGGTAATGTTAATCCGCTCATCGATATTGGCAGAGAATTGCCGAAATGGCGTCGTAAGATTGGTAGGGCAGAAGAAACAGGAATTTTACAAGCAGTCCAACCCGTTATTTTTGCGGATACATTTTATTGGATGGACAAAAAATTTAGAGTCAGTGCGCGAAATTTGAATCAAAAAGGCAAAAAAATATGGAAGATCACCTTGCCAATTCCCAAGAAAGACCGTCGGACTTTCGGAGGAGGAATTGCAGTGAATGCCGAATTTTTGATTGTTACCACCGGGGCTGGTAGGGTTTATGGCTTAAGGCGTAGTGATGGTAGCTTACTTTGGCAGCGTAATGTTCAATATCCAATTCATAGTGCGCCTAGTTTAGATAATGGTGAAGTTTTTTTTACAACCCTAAACAATAGTAGTTTTGCGTTAAATGCTTCTACAGGAGTTATCTTGTGGGAACATCAGGATGTACCGACTCGTTCTAGATTTATTGGTTCGGTAACGCCTGCTATTGGCAAGGATATTGTGGTTACGGGCTATAGTACGGGTGAGATTGTGGCTTTGAATCGCAGTGATGGCAAACTTTTATGGCGTCGAGGTTTGGCAGCACATTCACGTATTGATGCTTTGGCGCAAGTTACCGATATTACCAATGGTTTTGTGCTTGATCGAGGTGCGGTTTTTGCCGGAAGTTCTTCGGGAAAATTTGCTGCGCTTGACGAGAGGAACGGAGGAATCATTTGGGAAATTCCATTGACAATTCATTCACCGGTTGCCTCTATTGGTGATTATTTATTTGTTTTAAGCGATAAATCTGTTCTATTTTGTATCTCAAAACGTAGTGGAAAAGTACGTTGGACCCAACCATTACAACATTGGATAGAAGGTGCAGAAAATTATGAGCGAATTGTGTGGTCAGGGCCGGTAATTTCTGTGCCTTATGTGATTATGAATAATAGCGCAAGAGATGTTCAGCTGTTTTATATTGAAAACGGAAAGCCAGAGCGTCAATATAAATTTGGCAAAGGCTTTTATTTAAGCCCCATTAGTGCCAATGGGGTCATGTATTTTATTTCATCGCGTAGCTTCCTATATGCGATAAAATGATGATGAATTTTATCTTTTTGTTTGGTTTTGTTGTTTTCTTATGTTGAAGATTGCTCTTGTTGGGCGACCCAATGTCGGCAAATCTACGTTATTTAATCGTTTGGTTAATAAAAAAATTGCCTTAGTTGATGATTTACCGGGGTTGACGCGCGATCGGCGTGATCAAGTGATTGATATTTTGGGTTACCAGATTCAAATTAGTGATCTTGCAGGTTGGGAAGATGGAAATGATTTGCAATTTATCCAAAAACAAATGAACCAACAAATTAACCACGCCTTGGAATTGATCGATGTGGTTTTTTTTCTTTTGGATTGTAAGGCAGGGCTTTTGCCACATGATGCTTTGCTTGCGAAGAAATTATTTATTTTGGGCAAACCGGTTTATGCTTTGGTTAATAAAACAGAAAGTCAAAAAGATAATCAAGGGTTAGGTGAATTTGCCGATTTGGGCTTTGATCTATTTCCAATATCAGCAGAACATGGCAAGGGGGTGGATTCCTTGCGAAATAAAATTGCCGATTTGGCAGAAGAAAAGTTACAGAAACAGGCAAAACAAGAATCTGTTATTCAAGCAGATCAAATGCATGCAGCCAGCACCGGCGATGAAGATTCAAAAGAAATTAATTTGGTGTTGATCGGGCGCCCCAATGTTGGCAAATCTACGTTGGTGAATCGATTAATTGGTGATGAGCGTATGATTGTAAGTGAAGTATCAGGCACAACGCGTGATGCGATTGCGCATGAATGGCAATGGGATGGTAGAAAAATTAGATTATTTGATACGGCAGGATTAAGGCGACGCGTAAAAATTTTTGCAAATGCAGAAAAATTAAGTACAGCAAACTCACTATTTGCATTACGATTTGCGCATATTGTTGCTTTGGTCGCAGATGCGGAGGAACCGCTGGAAAAACAAGAATTACGGTTGATTCGCCATGCCACAGATGAGGGGCGCGCTGTAATGATTTTATTGAATAAATGGGATCAAATTAAAGATGAAAAAGCTACTTTGCACCGAGTTCAAGATACGGTGCAAACGGCTTTGCCGATGATTAAACAAGTTCCGATCATCACCTTGTCTGCAATTGAGGATCGTGATTTTGATATTATTCCGAAAACTGCTTTGGCACTTTACGAATTATGGTGCCAGCGTATTTCAACGCCAAGGTTAAATCAAT
>CBDBJL010000003.1:0-6886 GCA_965206365.1 Alphaproteobacteria bacterium | reverse complement strand
TGGGTCATTATCACTGGACAAATATTTCGGCAGATATTTTCCCGCTGTTATTTTATTAAACATATAACAAACCGCTGCACCATCTAAATTAGCGGCATGAACAGAAAAGCCAATGATACGTCGTGTAAATTGATCCATCACAACCATCACCCAATGGGTTTTTAACAAAACAGACTCGCATTTAAATAAATCAACAGACCACAGACTATCTTTCATATGGCCAATAAAAGTCAGCCATGAAGGACCATCTGTATTATCACCACCAGACATGTCATATTTTTTTAAAATGCGACGAACAACATCTTTATCAATATTAACCCCAAAGCTATGATTAATTTGCATAGCAATGCGAGGACAACCGAAACCTGGATTCAGTTTCTTCATCGATAAAACCGTATCGATGATTGCTTGACTTGGTCCCTTAGGGCCAGGTTGCTTGGGGTTTTGATTAGAGAAGAGCAGATGATATTTCTTTTTAATGAGTGCTTGCTGAAATTTTAAAAATGTAGCAGGTTTTATGGCGATTGCGATTTTCGGCAAACGTTTAGGGTTCATCATCCTCATGAGTGTGCCCAATATAAATCGATCGCTACTGTTCATGCTCGGTGAGCGCTGCTTATGACGCGCTAAAACTATTAGCTGCTGCCTTAACGCAAGATTTTCTGCCGCCATGCGTGTGCATGGCGAATTACTAGTCAAGCGGCAATAGGCAGATTAAATAATCCCTGGCAATGTGATTTTCAACGATAAGCATTGAAGTCGATGATATTATTTTTATGTTTATTCGCTGCTTGTTGTGGTGTTTTGCCAATAAGACTTACATGGCACCGGATCTGATTATAATAGTCCATATAATCTTGTAATTTATTTTCTAAATCAGATGCGTTCCAGAAAAATAGCCGATCTAAATATTCTCTGCGAATACTACCTATTAAACGCTCAACAAAAGGATGAGAAATAGGCACATAAGGCACTGTTTTTATTTCCTCGATATTCATTATTCTCAAGTTAGCTTGCCACTGTTTAAATAAAAATAATGGGTCATTATCACTGGATAAATATTTCGGTAGAGATTTCCCTGCTGTTATTTTATTAAACATATAACAAATCGCCACCCCATCTAACTTACCAGTATGTACCGCAAAACCGATGATACGTCGTGTAAACTGATCCATCACAACCATAACCCAATGAGTTTTTAACAAAATAGATTCGCATTTAAATAAATCAACAGACCACAAACTATCTTTCACATGACCGATAAAAGTCAGCCATGAAGGACCATCTGGATTATCATTAGGCGTATAATATGTATTTAAAATGCGGCGAACGACATCTTTATCAATATTAACCCCAAAGCTATGATTAATTTGCATAGCAATACGAGGACAACCGAAACTTGGATTGAGTTTTTTCATCGATAAAACAGCATCGATTACTGCTTGACTTGGTCCCTTTGGCCCAGGTTTCTTGGGAGATTGATTAGAGAAGAGTAGATGATACTTCTTTTTAATGAGTGCTTGCTGAAATTTTAAAAATGTTGCAGGTCTTATAGCAATTGCAATTTTTGTTAAGCGTTTAGGGTTCATCATCCCCATGAGTGTGCCTAATATAAATCGATCGCTACTGTTCATGCTCGGCGAGCGCTGCTTATGACGTGCTAAAACTATTAACTGCTGCCTTAACGCAAGATTTTCTGCGGCCATGCGTTTCTTGCCATCTTGCCCAGAACACACTAGCCGGATAAAAGTGAATGCAAAGCTGATAAGAAATTTGATAAAAAACATCATAATGGTGAAGTATATATCAAAAATGACGCGTTTTCCTATTTTTTATAACACGCTGTTTTTACATAAAAATTAGGAATTCGCCATGCACACGCTTACGTGCTGCTGGGGTGAGTTTTGAAGATAGGCAGGATTTGTTGGGGCATAAATCTTGTCGCATCACCACGCATTATTCTGCTGCTGAGTTGCGTAATTTAATTCTTGCGGCGAATAAGGTTTGTGGTAATAATAATCAGGAAACACCCCCATTAATCCTGCTAAAAAATCATTATCCCCACAAAATCCCCACAGTGGGTTTAGGAGCGGCGAGTTAAATAAGCAATAATGGCTCTAACTCATTGATATAATTGGTGGGCCGTGCAGGTTTCGAACCTGCGACACAAGGGTTAAAAGTCCGACTCTTGAAATTTAACTCGTTGATTTTATTAATATTTTAGCCGAAAACACCGTTACAATTAGCACAGAAAAGCATATAAGAGCACAGTAGAATGACACAAAACTGACACATCAATATTTGAATGTTATTGTGTATACTCGCCCTACTGCTTCAATTCTCTTGGCTATTACCAGCAGATTCTGAATTGATTTATGAGTTAGCCATGCACAAGAAAATACATCCATTTATTTAGTTGTCATGCAAGAAAGAAGCCGATCATAAGGCACTACCCTGTCAACTCATTGGAATTGGGGTTTGATGTTGAGGCACGTTTTTTGGATCTGATAAAATTTCGACTAACTTATCAGAAAATGCATTTAAAAGTCTTGCTGTCTCAACTTGTTTATTTTGAAGAAAGCCACAGTACTTTAAAACTCTAATAATAAACGAAGTATCTTTTCTTAAGCTTATTTCCTCATCAAAAGAAACACCTTTTCTTTTCATAAGTTCACCTTCAGAATTGAGCAAATAGTCATTTTTTTCTGCAAGCTCATCTTTTATCTTATCCCACTCGCCATTTATTGCGAATCCCTGAAGTTCTTCTAAGAGTTTACTACATATTATCAACTTAACATGCTCTTCATTAACATGTGTCACAAGAGCACGATATTCTTCCATCTGGTTTAGCATACCCCAGTACCTTAATAAATTAAGCCGCCGTGCTTCTTCTGTCACGTGTTTCGGCATAGCTGGTAAAATATCTGAGATATCAATCTTTTCAGTAGTACAAGGTTCCTTTATAGGGAGAGAATCATTCAATTGCATAGCCTCTGCTAAGCTTGCAATATGATTAAAAGCTGATAAAAAACAATAAATTTTCTCTGAGCCATTATCTTGATATTTCATGACAGTAGGACATTTTATCGACTCGAAACTTATTGGATCTACATCGCAATCTATTGGCTCTTTCTCCTCTCTATTAATATCATCATTTCTAGTAGCATAAAAACAAGTCAAAAATTGTATAAATACCGGGTTAAAATCTTTTTCCCATCCTTGAGAATTTCGATAGCGTTTAAGAACTTTCTTAATAGCTTTGTTAACATTTTCTTCTTGCTTGTATACATTGCTCTCTTTTTCTTCTTCTTTTCGTTCTTGCTGGGCCATTCTTATTTCATCTACCCGTTGGAAATATCTAGCTTCATCTGCATTTTCACTTCTTATTATTTGATTTGCATGCATTTCACCCCTAAGTTCCATATCTAGAGCACGTGCGACCCTTTCGCTTTCTGTTAACTGCTCCTCCTCCGCTAGTCTCTGCGCCAATAGTAGATCTTGAAGTATTTGACTTGATGATTCATTACTCATTTTCTAATACCTCAATGTAGTATCAATAAACAATAGCTGTATAAAAAAAGCATTTAGTCACAATGTTACTAGTTTCTCTTTTTATTATCTAAAAAAATCATGATCACAACTTATACTCATCCCGAATGATAAAAATATGACAACATAACATTTGAACATAATAAATATATAAAGATTAAAAGCATGAGATACCCTTCGCATTTAGAGTTGCATCATTTCAGCTGATAAGAGCCTGCCAGATTAGCTTTAGATTAAAGCTAATCGCGCATAATAAACCCACTAAAACAAACTGCAACAGTGCATTTCACGGCAACAATAGCAAATTAACTATTACAATATTATATCATAGAAAATTGTTAGTTAAATATATAAATAATTTATTTTTATTACTTTAAGTTTGATTTATATACTTTATATTGTGTATAGTGAATTACTAATTTAGTTGTAAAAACATTTTGTTAGAGGATGAGGGGAAATCAGTCAATTTTGATATATACCTCACCATTATGTAAACCCCCCATATGCTCCGCAACTTTAAATTAGAGTCTACCCCTTAAAAATTTTTGGGCATATGTTCTTGGTGGCAAGGCTTGTTAAGCGCCTTATAGCGGCTAAAATGAAGCGGGTTAAGTGAGTGATAAAAATTTGAGTGGGCAAATTGTTGCTGTTCAATAATAGAGCAAAAAAATTTTGATTTCTATTGATTTTTAACACAGATGCTCAGACTACGCACGACACTTAGTTGGGCGATATTTACTTGGAAAGTCTCCGCCTGTGCAGTCCCATGTTATGCCATTAACAGAACCTGTGCCAGTAACCACTATCTCACCCTTCGCATCTGATGGACCTAAATGAGCACCCAAAATATAAGTTAATAGGCTAGTGTGATAATCAATGTGGGTATAATTAGATGCGACCAGATAATCGCTTTTAGCAGGATCAGTAATAATTATTTCGCCTGGCATCTTTCCGGCAGTAGCATAATACTCGGCTATATTAGCCGCATCTTTGGAAAAAAGTTCTACGATTTTGGTAACTTTGGCACGTGTTATATAATTTCGGTAGGCAGGAATAGCTATTATCGTGAGGAACGTAATCAAAATTATTCCAATTGTCTTACTCTTCAATTTATATCGCCACAAGTTTTGCCGCATCGTTATCATTCCTCGTAACGATGTAGCGAGCAGTTACAATCAGCGAACAATAGCAAACTTGATTGTGATAAATCAATAAATTTATTTTGCCAAACGTACCATCCTGTTCTTAAAAAGGAAAATTTTCCTAATTTATAACCCATCAATTAATCGTTGCATGATCAACTTTAATGCCTCGTTCTAACATGAATTCTCCTCCTGTGTTAAAAGTCCACCCTAAATTTAAAAGTAGTAAAAAAAATTATTGTGCTAGCTGTGGACCCTTGTGAATAATGTGGATAACTATTCTGAGCAACATAAGTAACAGCCATCAACAAATTATGGGTAATTATCCACATTATTCACAAGGGTCCACAGCTCGTAGATTAGAGCCCATGGCAAATTCATAATTTTATTCATTACTGCAAACTTCACCAGTTTTACAAAATCATGTATAGTTAGCCGTCAAGCAGCTGCTGTTCACAATAAAATAGTGAGTTTATCTAAAACTTATCAGTAAATTATGCAGAAACAGGATAATACGCTAGGTTACATCTGTGCAATCCAAGGTAGCATTGTTGATTGTGTCTTCCCTAATGACTTACCTCATCGCAATTATGTTTTATATTGCGAATCACATGATATTCTTATTGAAGTTATTGCCCATCTGAATGAAACCACTATACGAGGTATGGCATTAGCAAATACTCGAGGTTTGGCGCGTGGTACCCCAGTAAAAAATCTTAACCAGCCTCTGAAAGTCGCTGTCGGCAAAGAATTAATGGGTCGTATGGTTAATGTATTCTGTAAACCAATTGACGCAAAAGGATCCATTAACCCTGCTGATACTGTAAAAAAACCTATTTTGCAAATTTCTCCCGCATTATCAAAACGAATAACAACTGCTGATATCTTTATCACTGGTATTAAAATCATTGATTTGTTAGTTCCATTGGAAAGAGGAGGTAAAAATGGTTTATTTGGTGGTGCGGGTGTTGGCAAAACTGTGTTGATTTCTGAAATGATCCATAATATGGTCGCTCAATACCAGGGGATGAGTCTATTTTGTGGTATCGGTGAACGATCTAGAGAAGCAGAAGAATTATACAGAGAAATGCAAGAAACCAAGGTGTTAGATAAAACGATATTAATATTCGGACAAATGAATGAAGCGCCTGGTGTACGTGCACGAGTTGGACATGCGGCTCTAACAATTGCTGAATATTTCCGTGATATCCATAAACAAGACGTTTTATTATTAATCGATAATATTTTTCGTTTCATTCAGGCAGGGACAGAAGTTTCCGCCTTAATGGGAAGAATTCCTGCACGAATGGGTTATCAACCCACTTTAGCTACTGAATTGGCAGAATTACAAGAACGGATCTGCAGTACAGCTAATGGGGCAATCACTTCGGTACAAGCTATCTATGTTCCCGCAGATGATTTGACGGATCCTTCAGCTATCCACACATTCCCCCATCTTTCAGCCTCGGTTGTCTTGTCACGAAAGCGAGCATCTCAGGGCCTATATCCAGCTGTTGATCCTCTGAGCTGTTCTTCGAAAATGCTAACACCCGTAATTGTCGGAAATCGACATTATGAAATAGCACAAGCAGTGCGACATATGCTGGCAGAATATGACGAGCTCAAAGATATTATCGCTATGCTTGGCTTAGAAGAACTATCAGCAAAGGATCGGCGGATTGTGCTCCGTGCACGCCGGCTTGAACGTTTTTTAACACAACCTTTTGTAACAACAGAGCATTTCACTGGAAAAAAAGGTTGTCTTGTACATTTAGAACAAACC
This sequence comes from Alphaproteobacteria bacterium, assembly GCA_965206365.1. Lineage (GTDB taxonomy): Bacteria > Pseudomonadota > Alphaproteobacteria > JABAAW01 > JAHZMA01 > CBDBJL01. The sequence goes on along the minus strand of CBDBJL010000003.1, from coordinate 412 downwards.
ATTATGGGTTGTGAACGAATACTCAATGGGGAATATGATAAAGTTGAAGAGAGTAAATTGTATATGATTGGTGCCATAGATTAAGTGATAAACCATGCAAACAAAAATGAGATTTACTATTTATCTGCCAAATTCTTGCCCCATGCAGCAAGAGATAAAAAAAATAAATGCCGATTCAATCAATGGTCGATTTACCATATTACCACGCCATATTGATTTCTTGGCTGCGCTAGTTCCAAGTATTTTGGTAGTCTGGCCTTTAAGTAAACAAAAGCAATATATTGCTATAGACAGTGGCATGTTAATAAAACAAAGAGCAGAAATTATGGTATCTACCCGTAATGCGATAACAAGTGAGGATCTTGAACATCTTGAGCAACTCATCGAAGAAAATTATAATATTTTAACTGAG
>CBDBJL010000002.1:0-120799 GCA_965206365.1 Alphaproteobacteria bacterium | reverse complement strand
AATTTACCACGCGATGTACTGGCCGCAACCGCAGAATTTCCTGATTTTCAACAGCCCGAAAATTATCGTTACCTAAATAATCCTGCGGCAAATACCGATGCGATCCAAAAAGCGACGCAAATGCTTAGCCAAGCCATGCGTCCGGTAATTATTGTCGGGGGAGGCATTAAAAATACCAACGGACATGAAGCCGCAATCGCCCTTGCCGAACAATTAAATGCCCCTTTGGTAACCTCGCCCGGACATGGCGATGCGATCCCCTTCAGACACAAACTAAATGCTGGACAAATGGGACCAAGAGGCAATCCCGTTGCCTCAAATCTGGTAAAACAAGCCGATGTAATTCTGGCTTTGGGCACAAGATTGGGCTTTAATTCTACTTTTTATTCCTACGAACATCTCAATGAAAAAGCCGCGATCATTCAAATCGAGATTGAACCAACAGCTTTGGGAAGATATTTCCCGATAAATTTAGGAATTTGGGCCGATGCCACCACCGCTGCACAGCAATTATGCCAACAATTATCCCAGAAAAAAGCCCGCGCTGAAGCTAATGCCTGGTGTGCACAATACCAAAATGACCGCAGCAATTATTTAGCCAAACGCGATGCCGATGCCGATATGATAACGAATCCGATTCAACCTTCAGGGCTTTTTAAATCCTTACGTGATCACCTGCCTAAAGATGTTGCCATTACGATGGATGCTGGCACTTTATGTTTGCAAGCCACCGATGCCCTTAATTATTGGCATCCAAAAAGCCTGTTCACACCTCTGGATTTTGGATTGGTTGGTTTTTCCTTCGCTTGTGGTTTGGGTATTAAACTTGCCCGCCCCGAACGCCCGGTTGTTAGTTTAATGGGTGATGGTGGTTTTGGCATGACAATTTCAGAGCTTAGCACCGCTGTACAATATGGCATTAACACCGTAACTTTGGTAATGAACAACCAATGTTGGGGGGCTGAGAAAGCTTATCAACGTGACTTTTTTGGCGAGCGCTATATTGGTTCTGATATTGTCAATCCGCCTTTTGATAAAGTGGCTGAACTTTACGGTGCTGTAGGCTTTCGCGTTCATAAAATTTCTGAAATTGGTGAAGCCCTAACAGCCGCTTTGGCTTGTGGCAAGCCCGCGATCATCGATGTTGCTGTTGATCCCAAAGCGCTCTATAGTTTTCGTCGTGATTCTTTTAAACATCGAGATCAATCTGCATAAAGGTGATAATAATGACAAGTGAGAAAACCTATCCCAGTACCCAAGCCCATATTGCCAAAGGGGATTGGAACCCGATCTGGAGCGAGCTGCAAAAAATTGATCCTGATTTTTTAGAAGCCTATCTTGCATTTAGAAGCGTACCGCATTGCGACGGACCACTACCGGAAAAATATAAAGAACTGATCATGATCGCAATCAACGCTGCCACCACCCACCTTTATGCCCCCGGAGTGAGGCGACACATGCAAAATGCTATCAAAGCAGGAGCCACTTACGAAGAAATCTTAGAAAACAATTCAGCTCACCACAATTATGGGCATTCATTCGATTAATTTGGCAATTCCGATCTTGATTGAAGAATTTGCCGAGAAAAAAGACCTGGAAAAACCATAATTTTTAAACCATTCTAAAATCACCACCTGCTTAAACCCATCCAATCAGCGAAAAATTTCTGCCATAATCTACTTGTTGCTGATGACAGCTGCGTCGATAACTAAAAAATAAATCCGAATTTTGATAAGTATCCTGATCTGTTTGTGTGATATTTTCACTTCTCAGCCCAGCCTTTTCTAGGCGATAGCGAACAAACGCCGGCAGATTAAACTGATATTTATCGTTTTGAGTGAAAACCCGAAAGAAATCTTTACCGGCGGGATCTGTTCGCACAAATTCATCATAAAATTCTGCGCCCACCTGATAAGATTCAGCCATAATACACGGACCAATGGCTGCCATAATCTGATTTTCTTTGCCACCAAGATTTACGATTGCATCGATGGTATTTTCTAAAACGCCTGATAAACCGCCCTTCCAACCCGAATGCGCTGCTCCAATAATGGCAGCTTCAGCCTCATAAAATAATACTGGTACACAATCAGCTGTCATAATGGCGATTGCACTGCCCGTAAAATCATTCTCGACTAGATCATCACCTTTAGCTAATTTTTGGGCTAAACCATCCTTGGCAAAATCTTTAGCCAATTTTTTTTTCTCTTGCCTTTGCATTACCATAGCATCGCCTTTTACCCTGCCATCATCGGCTTGAGGAAGGTTTTTTGCAAACGGAACCACACAACAATCGGCACTATGATGCTGATATAAAGTGAATAATCGCGTTTCTAATGTCGCTGACGTTACATCTAAACCCAATGTTTCGCACGCTAATAATTGGTTTTTTGCTACCAGATTCTGGGCATCACCAGAACCTGTGCCACAATTAAGCCCCTGATAAATGCCTTGACTATACCCACCAACGCGTGTAAAGAACCCGTGACACAACATCTTATCACCAGCCCAAGCTGAATTTTGATAAAATTTTACTTTATTTTTTGTTATTATTTCCATAATTTTCAAACTTGCCTTGCCCTCGCCCTAATATCGGTATCATTGCTGAGATTATATTTTCGGTACCATTTTCTAGGAATTATTTTTTTACCTTATTTTCTAAGCTTTATCTTTTAGGCCTTATTTTTTCGGCATGGGTGACATAAATAATTCACCATCCAATCTATGTTCTCCCCAATTAACGCGCCAATCTAAATGAGCTCCTTTCGCACGCCCAGTATTGCCAACTGTCGCAATTTTTTGCCCTTGCACCACCTCATTACCCGGAACTACCTGAATGCTTTGCAAATGTAAGAATGTTGAAAATATACCATGCCCATGATCAATAATAAGCGTCCCCCCCGAATAATACATGTTCGGATGCGTCAACACAACCCTGCCCGCCGCGGGTGCCATAACCAGCGTCCCTTTTTTTGCTGCAATATCCACCCCATAATGCGGATTGCGTTCTTGCCCATTCAAAACTCTTTTACTGCCATAAACCCCTGAAATACGCCCGATCACTGGCCAAATAAACCGTGTATCATAGGCTGTTAATTCGCTCACCTTTGCCTGCGCCTGCTTTATCAGAGCGATTTCTTGGATAATTTGCTCCCAATCAGATTCCGGTGGGGTCACCTTTTTAGGATCTAAACCATTAATATATTGAGTCTTGTAAACACGCTGTTTAACCTTAATCTTGTAATACTGAACCACACCCTTGCTATTGGTGCGCTTTAAAACTTCTTCGGCTTTCGCCTGATACGGTAACCCGATAATAAATTTATCTTGTTTGCTAATTTTAACCGACATCCCCAAAAATTCTAATTTATCTTTCCTAGAAACTTCACCTTTTAACCAGCCCCCTTGCCAAGCCACACCAAACAAAGCCAAATCACCGATCTGATATAATCTTGCATCTTGGCGCGTTCCCGCATAAATCGGTAAACTCAACAATCCAAAAACCAATAGGATCAAGAATTGTTTCACTTGCTGTTGCAAAATCATTTTACGCATCATTCTTCTTAAAAGTAACACCCATTTCACCATCAAAAAATACCAATCTCGCCGTTTGTAATCCACAAGCTTCTTTTTTATTTTTAATCAACCGCGCATCCTCATCCTTAACCAAAACAAAACCACGTTTCAAAGTCTTACGATACGAGAAGCTCTCGAGTAAGGCTTGTTTTAATTGCAGTTGACTTTTCTGCATTTGAATTTTCTTCTGCATTTGCACATAAATATTTTGACGCGCCCGTTGCCATTGCAGTTTCTTTTGTTGCAACACATAGCGATAATCTAGCAATTTTATTCGATTGAAACGCATGGTTAAATGGGTAAGCCCCTGCTTGCCACTAGATACCAACTTCAAACTCGCAAGATCTAATTGTTGCATTCTTGATTCCAAAACGCTTTGTCTTGTTTGCAATAAATTGTAATATCCTATAGTATCTCGTCTGTTTTGCAATATGCTTCCCATTGCACGAGATAACCCATATTGCTGTTTTGCTAAATTTGCCAGCAAATCATGCCGCACAGATGTTGCCATTTCAGCCGCAGCGGTTGGCGTTGGCGCACGAAGATCTGCAACCTCATCCAACAAACTCCAATCGGTTTCATGCCCAATCGCTGAAATTACCGGGATCGGGCATGCCGCAACCGCACGCACCACATTTTCTTCGTTAAATGCCCATAAATCTTCCAGCGACCCACCACCACGGGCAACAATCAAAACATCAGGGCGCGGCTGCATCTGCGCAACCCTAAAAATCATACTGGCAATCTCATCAGCCGCTTCGCGCCCTTGCACACGCGTTGGGCATAACACCAAATGCGTTGGCATTCGTTCAGTAATTCGATGCAAAATATCCTGAATAACCGCCCCTGTGGGTGAAGTAACCACCGCAATCATTTTGGGCAATACCGGCAATGGTTTCTTTGGTAAAGCAAATAAACCTTCTGCGATCAGTTTTTTACGCCGGGCGAGCAATAGTTTCAACAGCTCACCCTCACCTGCAATTTCTATTTGGCTAACAATCATTTGATATTGTGAACGTTGATCATAAACGCTAATGCGTCCAAGAGCGACAATCTCAATTCCATCTTCTAGAGAAACCATTAATTTACCCACTTGCGAACGCCAACAAATCGCATTAAGAACCGCATTTTCATCCTTTAAGGTGAAGTAAACATGCCCTGAATTTGGGCATTTTAACCCTGAAACCTCGCCACGCAAGCGCACATAATTGAACTGACTTTCAATTTGAGATTTGAAATATTGGGAAAATTCTCGAATGGTATAAATAGGCGGTAAATTAGACGATATTTGCGTAGCCATGAATTATCCAAACCACACTCTTTTTGCAGTTCTACAATAATAATATAATCTCTTAAAATAATTCATACGCCATCTTTTGTTCAAATGTTCAACTTCACGCACATGGGCAAGCACCGAAATAATCGCAATAAAATTAGGCACTGCCATTAACGCCAAAGCAAATTCATGAATATGAGAAAAATTTATCGATACCGTTAACCCAGCAAATGGCAATAACAAAACCCAAAAAATACGTGCGCCCCAAACTGCATGTTCCCCGAATAAAAAGAATGCAACGGCTTCTACATAATAGCCCCATGCCAAAATCGCTGCCAGCGACATCATCATAATCGTAATTACAATCGCTTCGCGACCATAATGTTCAATATCTTCAAATGATTGAACCAATTGTAAGATACTCTCACCATCAATATCTAATGAACCCGCTAAGAAAATCACAAAGCTGATCAAAAAACTAATCAAAATGCCTGAGGTTAAATTGGCAATCACTGCCATAAAACCTTGCTGACGAGCATCATAAGTAACCGTTGCACTATGGGCAATGCCACTAGTACCAAGCCCCGTTCCGGTACCATATAAAGCCCGCGCAAACCCCAAAATAATTACAGTAGTAAGACTGGCCCCCGTGGTAGAGCTGCGTTTTTCAAAAGCTTCATGGATAATAATTTGCAAAAATTCTGGCATTCGATGCCCATAGAAAACCGCTAAATAAATCAACATGGCAAGAAAAAGCAACAAACTTGCCCCCATTAAAAGCGACACAATAACCGAGATAAAGCGCACACCATAACAAAGCGATAGCCCAACAACGGCAATCACCGCCATCATCATATATATGGGATGAATCAGAAAATATTCTTGCCCTAATTGTTGCAAAAAACGCATTGGCAGATGATTGCCAACGCCTACCGAGCTAATCACTAAAAAAATACAATAAAAAATTGCCAGCCCGCTACCTAGCCATGCAATCTGTTTGCCCAGCCCATATTTAAGAACATACATAGGGCCACCACAAAAATGCCCCGAAACTGTTACTTTGCGAAATAAAATAGATTGCACCGTTTCAATATATTTTACCCCAAGCAACAACAAGGTAAATAACCAAACATAAAGCAACACCCCATAACCCGCAATCGCCACCACCACAATCGTACCAATCAAATGTCCTGCAGTCATCGAAGTTGCCAACGACATCAAAAAACCACTCCGTGGCGTGATTCCCAAACCAAATGTATCTTTTTGTGGTGCTAATAATTGCTGCAACGCACTTTTAAATAGGCTCCATTGCAAAACCGAAACCGACCCCAATCGAAATGGCAAGGTGATCGCAACAATAAAAGCTAATAACGGCAAAAAGGATAGCCAGAAAAACTCATTCAAATACGTAATAATAAAAGTTAAATTTATTGTCATCTTCTTACCGAATCTTGATATGATGGCGATAGATTATCCAACCGATACCCATTTTTCTCAGTAACCAAAATTTGCGGTTTATCCAAATAAGGTTCTATCTTACAACGCAAGCGATAAATATGAGTTTCTAAAGTGTGGGTATCAATATCACATTTATACCCCCAAATATCACGCAACAAATGTTCCCGATACACGATATTACCATTAGCACGGCATAAATAAGTTAAGATTTCACTCTCTTTAACCGTAAGGCTTTCACGCCGACCCTCTGCCAACACACAATGATGACCTTCTTGAAAATACCATGGTCCCAATTGCCATTTATTGTTAGAGCTGATAGATTCTAAGCATTTAAGCAAATCTGAAAACTTAAAAGGTTTGGTAAGATAAATATCATCGATCATATCATTACAAGAATCTAATCGCTCTGGCTCTTGATTGGTAAGGATAATCCCCGGAGAAAATTCTTCCCAAAACGACCCTGTTGTCTCATTCAATAAATCCTCATCAACAATTCGCACATCATAACGCTGTTTTTGCATCATCTCGGTCGCAATCGCAATTGAAGGCGCAAAATCACTTTGAAAATGTTCACATTGCGATAGTAAATCTTGTAGCCCCTTCGCCAATAAAGGGTTAGAATCAACAATGAGAACACATTTTTTCATAGTAACATTGTTACTAAAAGCAACCCCACAGGTCAAGACATATAAGCCCTTTATCCGCAATGGCTTGATCGTTTTCTAGAAAAACGACAATCTTTATCAATGACCACCCAAAAAAATATCTAAGAATTCTCAATAATTGCCGTCGCATCAATGCCTTGGTTCTGCAAAAAACTTGCGACAGAAACTCTCAAAGCCTGCAAGGCCGGTGCCGTATCAGCCTCAGCACGAAATACAAGAACATTTTCAGTATTCGATGCACGTATTAACCACCAATGAGCACCATCATGAACACGAATGCCATCAATATCAACAAAATTCATCTTTGCTTTGCGTGCGGCTGCAATAATATTGCTCATAATTTGCCTTTTTTCTTCCTCAATAACCGTAATCCTCACTTCCGGAGTATGGTATGTTTTGGGTAGCTCATCCAATAAAATATCCAAAGGCACCCCACTTGTAATCACCCGATTCATAAGCTTAATCGCCGCATAAATCGCATCATCAAAATAATGATTTTCCTGATAAAAAATATGCCCACTCATCTCGGCGGCAAATGTTGCATGCAAATTACGCATCGCAGTTTTCACCAAAGAATGCCCTGTGGCAACCATTTGCGCTTTACCACCATATTTTTCAATTTGCTGAAATGCCATTGCCGAAGTTTTTACATCACCCATAATGATGCTACCTGGATGCTGCGCCAACACATCAAATGCCAATAATGGCAACAGCTGATCTCCGTAAAGAATTCTCCCGCGAGCGTCAACAACACCAATACGATCACCATCACCATCAAAAGCAATTCCAAAATCAAGCTGATGCTCGGCAATGAGTTCTTGTAGTTGCACCAAATTTTTAGGCTGTGATGGATCTGGATGATGCGCAGGAAAGCTACCATCAATCGTACCATTAATAACAAAATGTTTTCCTGGTAATTGTTGCGTTAATTGGGTAATAATCTCACCACTAGCCCCATTGCCAGGATCCCAACCCAGCCTTAACTTAGAATCATTGCCGCTAATTTTATCCAAAGCATTGTGTAAATATTGCAAATAAATAGGAATAATATCCAATGATTCCTGCGTGCCTCCCTTAGGATCCGTAATAAATTTATGATCGCGTGCGCGCTGTGGCAAAACCGCAATATCATCGCCAAAAAATGGTTTGCCCCCAAGCATCATTTTCAACCCATTATATTGGGGTGGGTTATGCGAACCCGTTACCATCAATGCCAGCCCGGCATCGGTAAGCTGTTGCGCATGATAAAGTGCTGGGGTGGGAACCAAACCCGTTTGGATTGCTTGCATCCCTGAACTTACCACTGCTTGCACCAAATTATCAGCCAGCTCCGGCGAGCTTAACCGCCCATCATACCCAATAACGCAACGCATAAAGCCTTGTTCTCTTGCCCACGCCGCTAGCAATCTGCCAATATGAAAATAATCTTGCGGGTTTAATGTCTCGCCAATAATGCCTCTAATATCATAAGCACGGAAAATGCTGGACGAAAATGAGATGAAATCATGATTGATTCCATCACCTCTATTTTCAGGTTGCATTATAATATTTCGCAATAATCGCGCTCATATCCGTTACTAACGTTGGATTTTTTAAGGCTGCGGCAATATTTGCTTCCAACCAACCTGTACGCTTACCACAATCAAACCTACCCCCATCATAGCGCATCCCATAAACCTCACGTTGCCCTAACAATTTATTAATCGCATCGGTTAATTGAATTTCATTGCCTGCACCCAGCTCTTTTTTGCCCAATTCACTAAAAATATCCGCATCCAAAACATAACGACCAATAATACAATGGTTAGAGGGGCTTACCTCTATCGAAGGTTTCTCTACCAAATAATTTGCTTTTACCAAAAAATTACCCTCAATCGCAGGCACATCTACCCCCGAGATTACACCGTAACGCACCACATCTTCACGGGGCAAATCTTGCATCGCAATCATCATGCCTCCGGTCATTTCATAGCCGTTCATTAGCATCTTCGTACAATTTCTCTCACCAATTAGCAATTCATCCGGGGATAAAATCGCAAAAGCTTCATCCCCCACCCAGTGGCGTGCACACCAAATCGCATGCCCTAAACCTAATCTTTCATCTTGACGCAGATAGGCAATCGCACCAGTTTCCGGCAAATAATCTTGAATTATTTTCGCTACTTCTGGCTTACCAGATTTGATTAAAAAAGCTTCTAGATCCAAATGCCGATCAAAATGATCCTCAATCACCGCTTTCTCGCGTGCAGTTACGATCAAAATATGTTCAATTCCGGCCTCAATGGCTTCTTCCACCACATATTGAATCAAAGGTTTTTCTGCCACGGGCAACATTTCTTTCGGAACTGTTTTCGTAGCTGGTAACATCCTAGTTCCAAGCCCTGCAGCCGGAATGATGGCCTTTTTAATTTTCATTGCAAAATTCTATTAGGATTCGTTAATGTTATTTTCTACTTCCATTCATTAAACCAATTTAAAGCGGTTGTCCATTGAATAAAATAATAACAGGATTTTTTGGTTGCACCACCAACTCTATCGCTTCATTGCCTATACGCCAATTCCCAACATTACCCTGAAGGCAGGATTTTTAGCGCGTTATCATGCCCATAAAGCGATAATAGTATTTTTAAAGATTCCTTGCCATTTTCCTCGCGCAAATGTTTGCCCGTTGCAATGATCATTTTGGCGGTGTCTTGCGCTTGGCGAATCAAATCTTGATGCGCATGCCAATCCACAAAACGAAACGCCGGCAAACCGCTTTGCCGAATCCCAAAAATATCCCCTCCTCCTCTCAACTCTAAATCGATCTCGGCAATGGCAAAACCATCATGATGTTCACGTATCGTTTGTAGCCTGCTACGCGCAAACGTACTTAAAGGCTTGCCATGAACCAACAAACAAAATGAATCTACGCTGCCACGCCCAACCCGACCCCGCAACTGATGCAATGCTGCCAACCCAAATTGTTCCGCATGTTCAATCACAATAATGCTTGCCTCTGGTACATTAATGCCAACTTCAATCACTGTGGTCGCAACCAAAATCTGTGCTTTCCCATGAATAAAATTTTGCGTTGCCAGCTCTTTTTGATTGGCTGACATTTTGCCATGAAGCTTTTCAACATAATCAGCACCAAATTGTTTACCAAGTTGCTCAGCGCGCGCTGTTACATTCATAAATTTTATGGTTTCAGATTCTTCGATCAACGGACAGACCCAGTAAATTTTTCGCCCCTGCGTTACCGCACGCGCCATGGCCTGCATAATTTCATCGATGCGCTCTTGCGCAAAAACCCGCGTTACAATATCCTTACGCCCATAAGGGCGCTCATGCAACCGCGATACTTCTAAATTATTCCAAAAACTTAACATCAGGGTTCGTGGAATCGGCGTAGCACTCATCACCATCATATCCAAAGATTGCGCCTTATGTGCAAAAATTAATCTTTGATGCACCCCAAAACGATGTTGTTCATCAATCACCGCAAACCGCAATTGATGGTAATGTACCTTTTCTTGAAACAAAGCATGGGTGCCAATAATAATTTGCGCTTCACCACTGGCAATAGCTTCTAGTCGTACTTTCTTTTCCATCAGCTTCATTTTGCCAGTTAGCAGTAAACAAGATATTCCTAAAGGGGTAAGAATTTCTAAAAAATTTTCATAATGTTGCCGTGCCAACAGATCCGTAGGTGCCATAATCGCAGCTTGCGCGCCGCCCGCCGATGCCCATACCATTGCCAACAAAGCGATAATGGTTTTTCCTGTACCAACATCGCCTTGCAACAAACGCAACATTCGGTTCTCGCTTTGCAATGATTGCTTAATTTCTGCAAAAGCTTGTTGTTGCGATGCGGTAAGTTGATACGGCAAATGATTTAGAATTTTGCTACATAATTGTTCGGCACATATGATTTCATTTGGTTGCCGAATTTGCGTTTTTTTTTCTTGATACGTATATTTTCTTAGCAATTGTAACATTAATTGATTGGCAAGCAATTCATCAAAAGCCAATCGGCGAATCCATGAACTGCTTGGTAATAGCGCGTCCGTGGTTTTCGGAAAATGCAACCCTTGTAAAGCTTCGATAAATGTGGGGAACTCATATTTATCGACAAGTTCTTCTGCTAACCATTCGGGTAATTGGGGAATCTTGCCAAATGCCAAAGCGATAATTTTACCAAGCACCAACCGACTCACCCCTTGCGTAAGCGGGTAAACGGGTTCTATTTGCGCAATTTCTTGATTTGGCTTTTGATTTTGTTTTGGGTTTGGAATGATTTGCGGGTGAATCATTCGCAATTTTCCCTGATAGCTATCAAGCTTTCCAATCATGATAATTTCAGCATTTGGGGGAAGAATATTTTGCAAATAATCTCCATGTGCATGAAAAAAAACCAGCTCAATCAATGTCTGAATTTCATGATTCAGATCATGCATAATCACTCGGTAGGGCAATCCGCGTCGCGTTGGTGGCATATGGCGCCCAACTTTGCCATAAACAATAATTGGCAGATCCTGATAATCAAATGCCACCGCAAAATTCGGTAATAACTCGCGAATAATAACCGAACGTGGAATGTGACTCAGCAAATCCCAAACAGAATTCCCCACAAGACGAACCAAATCCGCTTTTAATTTCGGCCCCACGCCCTTTAAGCTTTCAATCGGCGCAAATAGCGGATACAAAATTTCTGGGCGCATTACCGCTGCAAAAAATTAGCCGAAACCAAATTCAGATCCAGCGCAACCGCCGAGCTTCCCTGCCAATCCCCCTGATACGTAACAATAATTTGTGTTATCGCACGGATATTTTTTGCCTCTGCGCAAACGAAAAAAAAACTCTTACATTTAGCAAAATTAAAATTAATCCCATTCGCACAACGGTAACGCCTTAATCCAGACAAATTTTTGGGCTCAGCCCGTGCTGGAGTTTTTTGCCGATAATCTATATTTTGCCCATAATTATTCAATTTCATGACCCAAACTGGCATAATCGATACGAATAATAGCCCAAAAACCATCGAAACTCGCATCTATAGAACCTCTGCATTCATCACAATCGCAGGTGGGATCTTTCCTTTCACTTTTGCGCGCATCACTTTCGGGCGTTTTCCAAACGGCACAAACCCATCTGCACTCGTAACGTAAGAGGCAAAAAATTCTAACAAAGCAACCCCTTGCATAGGCGTAATTTCACTGAGTAAATAACTATTTTTATAGGCATTTACCATCGCTGCTGCACAGGGCCGATCACATTGCAACAAACATTTCATCGGAAGAATTTCTTGTTCTTTCAAAGCAATTGCCCGCACAGATTCAAAAAATAATTGCCCTGGGCGCGGCAAAGCCTCGTCATGCCCCGAAGGGCGACAGGTGACACAAATATAGAGAATATCTTGTGCTAGACGCATGTTATTTATGCCTATAATGTTGGATTTTTTACCACCAATGTTCCCGCAATTCGATCATACATCGTTTGATTCAAATCACTACCAAACATCATTAAATGCCCTAACCATAAAATCATTATTGAAACAACACTCATAACATATCGTATTGATGCGGTTCTCAATGTAATTTGCTGGGCATTCATATTAACAATTCGTAAATTCATACAACGCATCCCCAAAGTCGCCCGCCGATATGAGCTATGTTGCGAGCTGAAATAAAGCCATTCAATCGAAAAACTATGCCAAATCTTAAATTGTTGATTTTCAAAAAACATGATCGCAAAAAAATATATTACCACCCAGAGAAGTAGGATACACGCATAATCCACCATAATGGCAAGAAGTCTTTCCTCCGCATCGGCATAAACAAGCTCATTAATTTCAACTGACATCATCTCGTCCCCAAAACATAAACACTAATCCTAAAAGAATTACCACGCCAGAAAAATATATGCAAAAGAATTTACCATAATGTTTGCCAATCCTAATAAAAAAACGACAATTGCGTAAGTCACTGATCATTCTAACACCACACGCCCTTGTATTTTCTCTGCCATCATTTCAATATGCCATTTCTTTTGCATGCTTCATGGGGGCAATTTGATAAATATGATGATAGGAATCAAGAGCCCTTTGCAAAACCTGCCTTAGCAGATCCCAGGCCCTTTGCCGAATAATTATCGACTAATAAACACAATGGATCCCCACCAAACTTACACCACGCAAAATAAATGGCATCATATTGCCGGTAAAATGTTGATCTTGCACCAAACCACAAGCAACCACCACACCATTTTCTTGAATTCCTGATAAAATGCGCGCTAAAATATCACCACCAACCACATCTATCGCTCCAGCCCATAAAGTTTTTGTTAAAGCACGTAAAGGTTCCCTGGTAAAATCATCGCGAGTGATCATTTCTTGAACGCCGATATTATGCAAATAATCGGGTGATTTGACACTTATCGCGACGATTTCATAACCCGCCTGTGCCAACAAGAAACAAGCAAACGACCCCACACCACCGCTGGCACCAGAGACAATAATTTTTTCCCTCTGGGGAGTAATCCCAAGAGCCTCTAAACGCATCACACACAAAGCCGCAGTATAACCAGCCCCCATTGCTTGCTCTGCGCTTAACCCTTCCGGTAATTTTAACAACCATTGTGATTTTACTTTTGCGATGCCCGATAATCCGCCAAAATATTTTTCACCAACACCAAAACCATTCAAAATAACAGAATCACCTATAGAGAAATGAGAATTTTTAGATACAATCACTTTCCCAGCGAAATCTATTCCACCAATCATCGGAAATTTTTTGATAATCAATTTAGGATTTAAAAGTGCCATCGCATCTTTATAATTCAAGCTACTATGCGAAATCGCTACGGTCACATCAAATTCGTGGCCATCATCATCAAAATCAGGCAAATCACTGCACGTTAAATCAACAAAATCAACTTGATTCTGAGCCGCAAATACCATGCTTGAAACTGTCCCATAAGCTCGCCAACATAAAAATCTAAGTGGGAATTGTTACGGCAATGCTACGGGGTTATCACTAAGCGAACGCAACCAAAAAATTAGATTGGCACGATCTTGGTCACTCTTAATTCCAGTAAAAATCATCTTCGTTCCCGGAAGATAACGCTTAGGATTATAAAGAAACTTATTCAGCGATTCATAATCCCACGCACCCCCGCTGGCTAAAACCGCTTCAGAATAGGCAAACCCTTCCACTGTACCACGCGCACGCGCCACAACATCCCATTGATTAGGGCCGATCCGATTAACGCCCCCTTTATTGAAAGTATGACAGGCTGTGCATTTTTTAGCCACTTTTTTACCGGCAACTAAATCTGCCCCTGCTAGTAAATCCAATATCGACGCAATTACCGGTTCCTCATCGCTAACTTTCTGTGTTTGCGTTATCGCTTCTTCAACCTCGATATTGTAGGAAAAATGTTCCCCTTCAGCCAAATCATGATGAGCATCATCTGCAAAAAAAAATGTATCTGCAAAAAAATCAATCATCAACATAACAAACAACGCAGTTAAAACCGACGCTAAAATTTTATTCAACAATAATGAATCTTTCATTTTTATAAAAACCAAAAAATAATTCGTTAAAATAGCTTGCTACATACAGGGTATAACGCTAAGCATAGAATAAATCAATCTTTTTTCAACAATTAAGGACCAAAAAATGTCGGTTATGATTTTTATCCCCGCACGAATGGCAGCAAACCGCCTACCAGGAAAACCCTTAATGGAAATTAATGGTATTCCTATGATTGTCCAAGCCATGAAGCGTGCCCAAGAAGCTGATTGCGCAAATGTGGTTATTGCCGCAGGGGATCAAGAAATTGTCGATTGCATTCATGATTATCAGGGAACCGCCATTTTAACCGACCCCGAATTACCCTCAGGCACTGATCGTATTTGGCAAGCTTTGCAAAGATCAAAACGCGATCATATCGATTATATTATGAATCTACAAGGTGATTTGCCCAATATTGCAGCCGAAACAATCAAAAATGCCTTCATCACCGCTCGCAATAGTGGTGCTGATATCACTACCCCTGTTGCCCCTATGGATTGCCCTGAAGAAATTGCCAATGAAAATATCGTAAAAGCTGCACTACTCTTCGAAAATGGGCAAAAAAATTGTCGCGCCTTATATTTTTCTCGCACACCAATCCCTTTTAACGCACCCATTTTCTATCATCATGTTGGGCTTTATGTTTTTACCCATAAGGCTTTGGCACGATTTATTACTCTGCCACAAACTTTACTAGAGAAAACAGAACGTCTGGAACAATTACGCGCTTTACAAGATGGTATGCATATCGAGGCTTTTTTAACCCACCAAATTCCTTTGGGAGTAGATACTGCCGAAGATTTAGAGGCCATTAGAAAATTAATGCAATGAATGATAATAATTTTTTAGGGAAAATTGCATTTCAAGGCATTGCCGGTGCATTTTCGCAACAAACTTGTACAAAAATATTCCCGAAAGCCGAAACCATTCCCTGTTTTAGTTTTTCCGATGCTTTTGCCACAGTCGAAGCTGGTAGGGCTGATTATGCCATTATTCCCATTGAGAATTCACGTGGTGGGCGGGTTGCTGAAATTCATCATATTCTTGGCGAGACCAGCCTATCGATTATCGGTGAAACTTTTTCTTCTATTCGGCAACATTTGCTGGGAATAAAAGGGGCAAAATTGCCTGATATCGATCGGGTACTCTCACACCCACAGGCTTTGGCGCAATGTCATAATTATTTGCAAAAAATTCAAGCCCAGCTGATCCCCCACGCCGATACCGCCGGTGCCGCAAAAGAAATTGCCGAAATAGGAAAAAAACACACTGCGGCAATTGCCTCACGACTCGCTGCCAAAATTCATGGCTTGCAAATTATTGCCGAAAATATCCAAGATGATGCCAGAAACACCACACGATTTTTAATTTTATCGCGCAACGAAAGTGCAAATATCCCTGAGATCAAACATGGTGAAAATTATATTACCAGCATAATTTTTGAGCTAAAATCCCAGCCCGCTGCACTTTACAAAGCATTGGGAGGATTTGCGCATCGACATATTAACCTTTTAAAAATCGAAAGCTATATCGCATTAGATCACAGCAATGATGCCCGCTTTTACATTGAGCTTTCTGGGCATAGTGCCGAAGAACACATTAAAGAAGCCATGAATGATCTGCAAAAATTTATTCATAAAAACCGAATTCTAGGAACATATTACGCTGATCCCTGGCGAAAACAATAAGGCGAAAACGATAAAGTGTCGGAAACAGAGATAACCAATTTTCCGACACTTCCCCAATGCCAAACTGAAGATAGCAAACTCAAATCAAGCCAAAAACTAACTTTTAAGAACTTTTTTCCATGATTCTTCAACCAATGCATAATAGCTTGGATCTTGTGCTTGCACAACTGGTAATTTGCGCACAAGTGATGCCGGTGGAAACTGAATCGGATCATCACGATACTGCTTGCTCGTCAATTTCAAAGCCGCCTGATTAGGAGTGGCATAACCGATATATTCGGCAATATCGCGCCCAACTTCTGCATCTAAGATATAATTCAGGAATGCGTGAGCATTCCTAGCATTTGCTGTATCCTTCGGGATCACCAAAGAATCATACCAAATACTACTGCCATTATGTGCGATCGCATAATCAATATCATTATCCTCACGTTGCGCCTGCGAAATATCACCACTCCATTCTGGGCAAACATCAATTTCACGCGAAAGTAGTAAATCTTGCCCCTCATCATCTGTTAAAACTTTCACATGTTTTTTCTGTTTACTCATTAATTTCTCAGCTTCAAGAATTGCCTTTTTATCAGTTGCATTAATGCCCACTCCTAAATATTCAAGCGCTAACCGCATCATATTAACGCCATCGGTAAACCATGCAATCCGCCCTGAATAACGATCTGAATTTAAAACCCATTTCATATCACCCATATCGCCTATATCCCCTTTAACCGCGCTTTTGCGGTAACCAATCCCTTGTGTGCCCCACATATAGGGAATAGAATGAGCATTTTTAACATCAAAAACTGTACTTTGCCATTCAGGAGCCAAATTCTTAAAATTAGGCAACCATTTTCGCTTCAAAGGTAGTAATGCCTGAGCATCAATTAATTGTTTCAAATCATCATGGGAAGGAACAAATAGGTCGTAGCCTGATTTTCCTGTGCCGATTTCCTTGCTCGCATTCCTAACATTATCAAATATAGTTTCTTCAACCTCGATACCACTTACCTTTTTAAAATCTGCCAATGTGGTCTCACCCATATAAGTATCCCAATTGTATAATTTAATTTTCTTACCTGCTGCCAGTACCGTTTGCAACGATGTCAATGAGATCGTCGTTGTTGCCAAACTATCCCGTAAAAATCTCCTACGTGTTAATCTTGAATTCATAGCATTTCTCCTTTATTTGCTTACTAAATATTCTACTGCATTTTGTGATTGCGCAGTTGCAATAAAATCATCAACAATCCCGTTCAAACTTACCATTAACGATTCCACTTTTTCTGATGATTCCTGCAATTCAACAGAAAATTCACCTGAATTTCGATTCGCATCATCTACCTTGATAAAAGATTCCATCAAATGGCTAACATCTCCAGCAACATAAAGAGCTTGATCGCGCGCCACTTCACTTTCATCCCGCTGAATACGTACAATTTTACCAACAGAAGCTAAATTAGATGCATTATCATTTGCTGAAACTTTAATCTTATCCAGAAAATTAACCACTTCACTACTTAATTTTTGAACATTATCAATTAAAGCTGCAATTCTATCCGTCGCATCGGTGGTTTGTTTTGCAAGATTTTTCACTTCATTTGCCACCACAGCAAAGCCCCTACCAGCCTCACCCGCACGTGCCGCCTCAATAGTTGCATTTAACGCTAGTAAATTCACTTGCGAGGCGATATCTTGAATTAATTCGACAATAGACCCAATACCCTCTGAGGCGTGCGAAAGCCCCAACGCTGCTTTATCAACGCTAACCGCATTTTGCAATGTTTCCTCAGCTCCAGACTCCGATTGTGCCATTTTTTGCGTAGTATTATCCATTGAATTGAAAATATGCGTTACAATATCACCTACTTCTGTAATATTTTTGGTAGTTTTATCGATGATCTGAGAAATTTTTTGGGTTTCTTCACTGGCAAGATGCGTTCGTTCGCGCATCACACAAGATTTTTCTTGTAAACTCTTAATCGCAGACGTCGCTGCATTTAAAACACCAACAATTTTTGCTTTAAATTCACTCACTAATTCCTCAAGTTCCGTCCTTTGTTGGTTCCGCATCAGCAATTGTTTGTGTTCTCTTTCTTCAACATTTGCCTTCACTTTTAACGATTCCTTAAAAGATTCAATCGCACGTGCAATCGTACCAAACTCATCTTTGCGTTCAACATGGCGTATCTGAACAGCAATATCACCTTGTTCCAATTTTTGCATATCGATAACATTATGATACAAAATATGAATATATTTGCGTGCAATATAAACCCCAAAACCAGCTACAACGAAAATACTAAACGGGGTAATCAACCAAACAACCTGGAAAATAGCATTCACCGATGCAAAAATCTCACTCTCATCGACCTCAACAGCAATGCCCCAATCCACCTCATCACGTACAAAATATTGATAGCCGTAAAACTTACCATTTTGCTCATAAACATTCAGATTATCTCTAGAGAGAACCTCACTATCTGGTTCCGCTTGTTCTGATGATACACCACCAAATGCCGATACCACCGCATCTTGGTCTGAAGCCGAACGCACAATATCAATTAGCTTATCTGGAACCTGCAATTGTAATAAATCCGTATCTGCTTGCAAATACCCCCGACTGCGCAGCAAACCGTCATTGCCAAAAAGATAAACTTGCCCTGTGGCAAAACCAAGAACATCTTTTTCATCAGAAGTCCCTAAAACATTCGTTGGATAAAGAAATATATTAAAACCTTTTCTTTCACCTATATCGGAAAAATGCACAGACACAACCGGTAGATACGGCGCGCTAACGCCACCCAAAATTTCAATATCACCAAATTCTATAAAATCACTACGATTCAACAAATCCCTACTAATACCCGCAACAAAAACACCTGAAACCAGCAAACGATTATACATTCCTGTCAATGCACTATCCGGAAAATCATCCCTTAGATTTTTTCCTAAAAAATCAGTTCCCAATGCCGAATATTGGATATTTCCTTGTAAATCAACAAACAAAAAATCCAATAATTTTTCTTCTACTGCAAAATGATAAAATATATTTTCCTCATAATTAGCATCTTCAGCCTCTTCAGTCTCAGAATGATTATAAAACAATGAACCATAAAAATTAATCACCCTATCTTCTAAATCACCCAAAGATACTTGCAAATATTGCTGATAATTATCAATATACCGATTCAAATATTCATATTCTCGATCCTTAAGAATCAAACGCATCTTAAAATAAGAAACACTAGCAATCATAACTCCTACTAAAATAGAAGAAAAAATCACAGTCAGTGATACAGAAGTTCGAAATCCAATAGTGACTCTCAACTTGTTCATCCTTTCTCACCCAGCAGAAAAGCCCCTATCTTAACGCTGGCATCTTCGAAATTTATATATTAATCTTTTACACCCTGTCAAGAATCTAAATACTTCAAGCATTAAATTAGGAAATTTGTAAAATCTTTTGTGATCGTAATTTTGATAAGCTACTTTTATTTCTGATTTTCGCTGTTATCATATTCTTGAAAAGCTTTGGCAAAAGCGAGATATCGCTTTGCCATCGTAGTTTTTCTGGCTTTGCCTATTTCTAATAAAGCTTGACCTTGCTTTTTAATTAAAGCCAACAAAATCTCATCCGCCGTATTTTGTTCAAAAGCAGGTTTTTTTAGTAAATTATTTTTGTTAATATATTTGATAAATTTGGGGACAATATTTTTTCTAAACTGCACAAAATCTTCTTGATTCATAATGTCTGTAATGCCATTACCATGATTCAATTCTAAGAGAGAAAAAGCTTCAAAAGCCAATTTAGAGTGTTTTTCATAATCGATGGCCAGTTTCATCGGGTAATTTTTTGCCAGAAAATTTGCAAAATCTTTGTGATCCGTAATTTTATATTTACGATCATATGCCTCTTTATCTTTTCTATCTTTTTGTGCATAAAACAAGGTTTGAATAATATCATCGCCTGCCTGGACCATTTTTCCAAGCACATTTAGTGCTGTTTTTTCAGTATTACTTAACTTATTCGATGCAGTATCTTTTGATTTATAAAAAATCATGTTCAACCTCACTCCAAACATGAGCAAGCATCGAACAGATTTGAACCTCGCACTAACATTGAACAAGCCCACCGATCGCTGATTTATCTTTATCATCAATCATCTCTGGTGATAATTTTATCTGCATATGAGTCGCACGATAATAAGGAGCACTTTTTGTATCCTGATCCTTCACATCCAAACCAAACGCTTTATCCTCTTTTTTTTTCTGGAAATGCGGGAGCAAAAAGCTCCTGAATCACTTTAACAATGGTTTCCCGATCACTTTCCAAATAAGTCATGACTCTAACCGCTATTAAATCGCTTATCTTATGATAAATATCTTTTTTACTTTTTATTTTTCCTTGTTCAACGAAAAGTACTGTTTTTTGCGTAAACCCAATATCCGATTTAACCCGTGAGGTAATTCTACAAGACACATCGATATTACCTTCAAGTTGCTCAATTATATAAGATAAAGCAGCTTCATAAGTTTTAACACTCCCACTCCATTCATTAACACATTCTGTAATCAAATCTGGCATCACCGAAATCTCCTCGAAAATAAATCACTGATTCTCCCCTCCTTATACCTCATTCATGCCCTTTATGATAGGGGTGGCTTGCCAAAATCATCTCGATTCGATAAATTTGCTCAACCAACATGATCCGAGCCAACCCATGCGGAAAAATCATTTTGCCAAAACTCAGCACCAAATCCACATCCGCCACAAACTTATCATCCAACCCATCAGCCCCACCGATAAAAAAATCTAGGGTTGAGCTTGTGGTTACAACCAGCTGGGCAAATTCTTCTGAGCTCAGATTCTTCCCACTAGCATCTAACGCAATCTGATAATGTTTCATAGAATTTTTACCGCTATTTTTAGCGGCAATTTTGCGCAATTTTTGGGCTTCCTTTGCCCGACATAACTGCGCATTATCGCCTTTTATCGCTGGAATTTCGCAAATATTCAAACTCGGCAATCGCTTCATATAAAGCGCGCAAACTGCTTGATGTTCGCGGCGCAATCGCCCAACCCCATAGATTTGATATTTTGCCAAATCTAAAACTCTAGCCAATCATAATTTTTTGTGCAGAAACATCTCCACTCCAAATTTCTTCAATTTTATAATAGTCACGAACTTCACTACGCATCAAATGCACAATCACATCGCCCCCATCTAGCACCACCCAATCACCTTGTTCGCCGCCTTCTAATACCGGTTTGTTCGGCATTTTACGGCGCAAATCTTCTGCCATAGAAAGCACATGGCGCGATGAGCTCCCCGAACCAATTACCATATAATCGGCCATATCACTTTTGCCAGCCAAGGGCAAACATACCCAATCTAATACTTTATTATCTTCCAAAACTTCCTGAATGATACGCAACAGCGCATCACCCTGGGTTTTGATTGCTATATTTTGCAATTGCATTGATAGAAAATTTCCTTTCTTTTTCTTGATTTACCCTTAAGATTTTTACAATCTATTGTTCCTAAATCGCTTCTTTTAACAAATTTCCGCCCAAAACGGGCGATCAACCCTGATCATCACTAAATTTTCTCTTGCCTAATGCTTGTTGAAGTTGCAACATGCACCGAAGCATCAATATAAATAATTTTACCCGTCCCCCTCACTATAGAATAACCATAGCGTTGATTCAAGCCTTTGATCTGTCCTCGAAATCTTAACAAGGCAGGATAATGCATGGGTTCGCGCCGAATAATTGCCAAATTACTATTTCTTTGAATTTTTTTGAATTGGTGCCAAGCTGGCAATTGGTACAAATTATCCGAACCCATCAACAGAATAAAATGATAATATAAAAACGCCCGTCGCAAATAATACAAGCTTTGCAAGGTATAATTCTTCTGAAACAAAATCTCCGGCGTGGCAATAGCAATATTTTTCCCGAAAGCAAGATTTTCTGCCTGTTGCAAGCGAACTCCAAGCGGGGCATAATCTGTGATTTGCTTCAACGGATTACGAGGCGTTATCCACCACCATAATGCCCGAAGTCGCAATTTTTTTTGCGCGATCTGGCTTAAATGCAAATGCCCTTGATGAGCAGGATTAAATGAGCCCAACAAAATACCAATCGCACCGCAAGGCTGAGTGCCATATTGGATTCCAATTTTTGGGCAATATTTTTGAAAATGAGTGATGAGCGCTAACGGACATAACGGCCTATTACCCACGACATTGCCCCGAACCAAAAACCAAATTTTTATAAGTCACCAACTCGCGTGCAGCAACCGGCCCGCGCGCATGCAACCTACCCGTTGCAATCCCAATTTCTGCCCCCATGCCAAATTCACCGCCATCAGCATATTGGGTCGAACAATTATGCATCACAATCGCACTATCCACACTGGAAAAAAACTGTGCCCGCGCTAGCTCATCTTCCGTAATAATAGCATCACTATGATGCGAACCATAATGTTGAATATGGGTGCAAGCTTCCTCTAAAGAAGACACAATTTTAATCGCCAATATCGGGCCTAGATATTCTTGATACCAATCTTGTTCATTTGCCAATTCAGCCCGATGATAAATCGCCTGCACCTGAGCATCCCCGCGCAAGGCACATCCTGCCAGTTCCAAAGCTGATAATAGTTCAGGCAAAATACTTTCGGCAATATCCCTATGCACCAATAATGTTTCCAACGCACCGCAAATCCCAGTGCGTCGCATTTTAGAATTTAAAACAATCGCAATCGCTTTACCAGGATCTAAATTTTGATCCAGATAGATATGGCAATTCCCGTCTAAATGTGCCAATACCGGCACGCGCGCCTCATTCATAACTCTGCCCGTTAGCCCCTTGCCACCGCGCGGAATTAACAAATCAATCTTACCCGATGCCCCTAACATCAATTCCACCATATAACGCTCACGGCGCCCAACCAACTGCACAGCATCTTGCGGTAAATGAAATTTTTGCAAACCGGCGCGCAAACAATCGCTAATGATTTTTGATGAATGTAAGCTTTCCGACCCCCCCCGTAAAATTACGACATTACCGGCTTTCAAACATAAGGCCCCAGCATCGACAGTAACATTAGGACGCGATTCATAAATAATACCAATTACCCCCAATGCCACGGTAATACGCTGAAATTTCAACCCATTTTTTGGATTATCCCATTGTTTAACAATTTCACCCACAGGCGAGGATAACCGTGCCACATTTACAAGCCCATTCGCCATGCCTTGAATCCGAGCCTCATCCAAAAATAACCTATCTAACAAAGCCTCACTTAAATTCCGCTCGCGCCCATAGTCCATATCTTGTAGATTTGCCTGCGCAATTGCAATAGATTCAGCACGAATAATCTGCGCTGCCGCCTCTAATGCCTGCGTGATTTCTTGCGCATCTCTTTGCGCTAATGCAATTTTTGCCTGCTGGGCTCGATTGCAAATATCCGCAAATTCCTGTATCATCGCTTCGCTATTCATCTTCGCTCGATTCACCTATTTGATTAATTCGGACACACCCGTAAAAGATATTATGGCACAATAGTCTTGGTAGTCAAAAGTATTTTTAGCTTGAAAGATTTGCACCTTTTATGGTAAAGCATAGTCTTCTTTGCTTCAAGGAATGAGAAGACCTAGCTATTGTTGACCTATTTTAATATCCTTATAGATAAGATGATTCACCATGACCAACCCTATGACCGATTATAAAATTGCCGATATTTCGCTTGCGAGTTGGGGTCGTAAAGAGCTAACCCTAGCCGAAAATGAAATGCCGGGATTAATGGCACTTCGAAACGAATATGCTGGAAAAAATCCTCTAAAAGGTGCCCGCATTACCGGTTGCTTACATATGACAGTGCAAACCGCCATATTAATTGAAACTCTAACCTCATTAGGTGCCGAAATTCGCTGGTCTTCTTGCAATATTTTCTCAACTCAAAATCATGCCGCTGCTGCCATTGCTGCCAGTGATATCCCTGTTTTTGCCTGGAAAGATGAATCCGAAGACGATTATTGGTGGTGCATCGAACAAACCTTAAAGGGCCCTAACAATTGGCGTCCCAACATGTTGTTAGATGATGGCGGCGATTTAACACAACTTGTCCATGATAAATATCCAGAACTCATTGCTGGTATTCGGGGTGTCTCTGAAGAAACTACCACAGGCGTTCTACGGCTTTATGAAATGGCACAAGCCGGTACCCTAAAAATGCCAGCCTTTAATGTGAATGATTCGGTAACGAAATCAAAATTCGATAATGTTTATGGTTGCCGCGAGAGTTTGGTCGATTCACTTAGGCGCGCAACTGATATTATGATGGCAGGAAAACTGGCTTTGGTTGCCGGATTCGGTGGCGTTGGCAAAGGTTCTGCCGAAAGTTTACGCGCTGCAGGTTGCCGAGTTATGGTCACTGAAATTGACCCAATTTGCGCACTTCAAGCTGCTATGGAAGGTTTTCAAGTCGTAACAATGGAACAAGCCGCACCGCTTGCAGATATTTTTGTAACGGCAACTGGCAATTGCGACATCATTACTCTTGATCATATGCGTATGATGAAACAATATGCGATTGTGGCCAATATTGGGCATTTTGATAATGAAATTCAAGTAGAAGCCCTGAAAAATCTACAATGGGACGAAATTAAACCCCAAATAGATCAAATTACTTTCCCTGATGGCAAACAAATCATCCTTCTTGCGAAAGGACGCTTGGTAAATTTAGGGTGTGGAACTGGGCATCCTAGCTTTGTGATGAGTGCCTCCTTCACCAATCAAGTAATGGCGCAAATTGAACTTTGGCAAAATCATACTCAGTATCAAAACCAAGTCTATATTCTGCCCAAACATTTAGACGAAAAAGTTGCCCATTTGCATTTGGCAAAATTAGGCGTAAATCTTAGCCAATTATCCGAAAAACAAGCTAGCTATATTGGGGTGAAACCAGAGGGACCTTTTAAATTAGAGCATTATCGCTATTAAAATATAGCTAAATTACGAAGAAAGAATCATTTTTTGGGTACTTTCCTCAGTAATTTCCTCCGATAACTTTCATGGAACGCGCAGCCCCATAGCCCGTGATGCAAAATAATTTTTCAAGGGGGTGATATTTTCAACCATCCCCAGCCCCAATGTGCGAATAATTTTAAGTGGCAAATGCTGATTGGAAAAAAGAGAATTCATCTGGTCCGTCATTGCCGATACAGCGTGATTATCCTTTCGGCGCCATTTCGTGTAATTTTGTAAAACTTCCTCACGCCCAATATCTAAACCTAATCTTTGTGCATCTTTTAACAGATCCCACAATGCCCCACTATCGCGCAGACCTAAATTTAGCCCCTGCCCAGCCAAAGGGTGAATCGCATGGGCAGCATCGCCTAATAATAAAAAACGATGTTGATGATAATGTTTCGCATGTCGATAAACCAGCGGAAAAATTTGCCGAGGCGCAGCAAGTGCCAACTTACCAAATCCTGTAGCGAATCGTTCGCGTAATAAAATCAAAAATTCTGAATCTGATAAATTAGCAATTTTCTTCGCATAATCACTTTTCTCTGTCCAAACAATCGCGCTGCGTTGTTCACTCATCGGTAAAATCGCAAAGGGCCCCCCCTTCATAAATTGCTCAATGGCAATCCCACCATGATCATATTCATGAAAAACTGCAGTAATTATGGCATGTTGATGGTAATCCCATTCATGGGCATCTATCCCCGCCTGTTTCCGCAAAGGTGAATTGCGCCCATCACAAGCAATCACTAGCTGCGTTTGATAAAGCTTGTCATCATCTGTACGCACAAAAGCCATTTGCAAATTATCAGTATCTTTCAAGGTCATCCTTGCAACACCCACATCATGTTGAATCTGAATCTGCGGATGTGCCTGCGCATGCTGATAAAAAACCTGCATCAGGCGCGTATTCTCAACCACATACCCAAAAGGTTGTCCTTTAGCCAATTGTTTCGCAGAAAAATGTAAAAAAAAGGGTGAATAACCATGAAACTGGTCTGCCTCAGTCACCCGAATTTCCCAAATCGGTTGCGCGTAAGGCAGAAGATCTTCTGCTAACCCTAAATTACGCAATAACTCAAATGATGTTGCGGCAATCGTACTCGCACGCCCATCCGCCCCAGCATTTAGCATTGCCTCTTGGCTATGACGCTCTATAATTTGAGTTCGAAGCCCCACATCTCCACAAACCAGTGCAGCAATTAAGCCATTAAGCCCAGCTCCCGCAATCAAAATATCGGTTTTCATTTTACACTCATATTTTTATGGTTAGCGTTCATCCCCATAGGTTTCTCGATCATCCCTACGATCTGAAGAACGATCATCCCGATGATCCGAAGGGCGATCATCCCGCCGCCCCCCTGAACGATACGAAGATGATCTTTGCCCACCATCACGTCGCTCACCGCGATACGAAGAACGCCCTCCACCACTATTATAGTTGCGTCGATGGCGTGGTGCTGATGATGTTTTTGTTTTCAAACTTCTCCTGCGTCGCACTGTTCCTTGGCGATGTTCTTCCCCTTGAGAAAAGACCATTAACAATACATAACCAGCAAAGGCAGAAATTAATGAACCTACAAACACCCCAATTCTTACTTCAATATCAACGCTACCATCAACAAAGGCAAGCGAACCAATAAACAACGACATCGTAAAACCAATCCCGCATAGAATCGACATGGCATAGATGTGTCCCCAATGGGTATCACGGGGCATTGCGCCTAAGCCAAGCTTGACCATGACAAAAATTGCTGAGAAAATTCCTAATTGTTTCCCCACAACAAGCCCTAGTAATATCCCCAAAGTGATCGGCGATGCAAACAAATCACCGATACTACCCATACCGGCAAATGAGATCCCGGCATTCGTAAAACCAAAAATTGGCAAAATAATAAAAGTAACCCACGGGCTAATGCTATGTTCTAATTTTTTCAATGGTGAGCGACGCCGATCCCCTTTAACATAGAGAGGAATTGTCAATGCGGTTAGCACCCCTGCCAAAGTGGCATGAATTCCTGATTTTAAAACCACAATCCACAATAAAAACCCAAAAAACATATAGGGTGTTAAATTAGAGACCCCACGTTTATTTAAAAACAATAAAACCAATAAAATCCCACCTGCCAATAACAGCAATTGATAATCTAGCCCCTCAGCATAAAAGATCGCAATCACCAAAATCGCACCCAAATCATCAATCACAGCAATGGCAACAAGCAATACTTTCAACGAAAAAGGTGCACGTTTCCCCAACAATGCCATAATACCAATCGCAAAGGCAATATCCGTTGCCGATGGGATCGCCCAACCGCGAAGTGCTGTTGAATCCCCAAAATTAAACATCACATAAATCAAAGCCGGTACTGCCATCCCACAAACTGCAGCCGCTAATGGCAGGCTAGCTTGCTTACGCGAAGATAGCTCGCCATCGACAAATTCACGTTTAATTTCCAAACCGACAAGCAAGAAAAACACCACCATTAATGCATCATTAACAAAATGTTGCAACCCGAGTTCAAAACTCAACGAACCCAGATTTAGGCCTAAATTCAAATGCAATAATTTTTCGTAAGCTTGCGCAAAACCGCTATTAGACGCCCATATCGCCAGCAATGACGCAACGACTAAAAAAATACCCCCTGATATTTCTTTGAGCATAAATCGATGCATTTTATGAAACGGATACATAATGAGATCAGACAAAGTTTCGGTTCGGTAATAATGATCGCCGCCGGAACGCCCCCTGCCTTCATTTTGCAACACACCATCCATATCTCTGCCATGTTCATGCGAACGCCCCTTATAACTTTTGTTATAGGGGCGACGATTCCTATTCCCTGAATTTCTACCTTGATTCTCATCTTGGTTTCCCATGCAAACTACCTTACTCAAAAATGGCTATCTCAGGAAAAATGGAATAAAACACCTATTCGCGAGGAAAAGCCTTTAATATTAAAAACAAAACTTATTGGCAATCTACCTCATCATTGCTATTCATTCAAGATTCAATTGTTACTAAACCTATTTTATTCTCTAAAATAAGTTCTTTTCAACCTCTCCACCACCCCATGCAGTGTCCGCAACTCTTGTAGTGTAGGTGCGGCGCGAGTGAAAAAACTACGCAAATTTCGAATAAGCTCAGGTTTTTTTTCCGCATTGGTAAAAAATCCACTTTGCGTAAGTGAGGCCTCTAAACGAGTGAAAAAATTAAGCAAAGCTTTGCGATCAGCAGATTCACCAAAATGCTGACAAGTATCATGAAAACTGTCCTCACCTTGGATCCCTTGATTTTGATAGTACTGCGTCCGAAAATAATAAGCAAACAATAAAACCGCCTGCGATAAATTTAACGATGGGAAATCAGGGTTTAACTCCATATGCAAAACCGCATTGGCACAACATAAACTATCATTATCCAAACCCGAACGCTCAGGCCCAAACAATAACGCTGTTTGTTTGCCCCGAGCCATTTCCTTACGAATAGCATCACTTGCTTGCACCAAATTATAGCGTGGCAAAGCCCGAACGCGTAACCTCGCTGTTAATGCCACAATATAGTGACAATCTTTGATCGCAGCTTGTAAATCCGTAAATATTTCAGCCTGATCTAGCAGATGCGTTGCCCCGACACTCGTAGCAATTGCTTGCGGATTCGGCCAGCTATCTCGCGGGGCAACAAGACGCAATTTCGAAAAATTACAATTATGCATCGCCCGGGCACTCATCCCAATATTCTCACCCAATTGCGGGGCAACCAAAATAATAATAGGCGATTCCATAAAATTTTCCTCTAAGCCAGAAATTTCCACCATATTTTATCTCAATACCGGTCGCGGAGAAACGACTCGTGCAATTGTTAAACCATAAACTTCACTTGCACCCGCCTGCTTTAAGGTCATCGCACAATGTTCTAAAGTGGCACCGCTTGTAAGAACATCATCAATTAACGCAATTCGTTTGCCAGTAATAAATTGGCGTTTCTTTGCTGGCACAATAAAAGCATTTTTTAAATTATCCCACCGCTTTTGTGGTGAACCTTTTTGCTTCTTCGTATAGCGCGCCCGCCTTAAAACCCCAACTAACACCTGATCCGTATCTAACAATTTTGCCAAAGCAAAGGCCAATAATGCTGATTGATTGTATCGCCTTTGCCAAAGACGCAAAGGGTGCAAAGGCACCGGCATTAAAATATCAATATCAGGAAATCTGGCAAAAGAAATTGCTAATAAATGCGCTAAAATAGGACGCAAATGCAAACCATCACGTGTCTTAAAAGTTAAAATTAACTCTCGGATCACATCATTATAAGCCACACAGGCAACCGTGCCATCAAAGCTACTTGGTTTTTGCAAACATGCCAAACAAATTTGATCCCAATTTGCATTATCTTCCGTCTCTGGCAATAAAAATCCACAATGGCGACACAGATAAAGCGGCATTTCAAAATCAATTTTCCCCCAACATTGAGAGCATAATGGTAGCTCGCAACTAAGTTTTTGATTGCATAATGCGCAATTTTTAACATAAATCAGTGAAAGCACAAAATTAATCGCTGGAATAACGCCATATTTCAAGATATATTCTAGCATTCTTAGCCACGCAAGGGGCTTGAAAAAAATTCGTATTTTTGGGATGATCACATTCATCATTATGGCTACACAAATCCCTATTCTCATTGATAAAACTGCACATCGAAACATGCGTCAACGTGCCGCCCCTTATCATAAAGCTTTTTCTTTTCTTTTTGAACATGCAATTGCATCTTTTATTGAAAGATTAAATGATTTGAAATGTTCTTTTGAACATGCCTTAATTATTGAGGGATCGGGTGGGTTAATGGCAAAATATTTGCAAAATGCGGGTATGATCAGAACCAAAATCAAAACCCTTACTGAGATGGAAACCACCCTAAATTTTGCCATTTTGGCACAAAAACAGCATAAATTTCCGATTATCGTTGCTGATGCCGAACAGATGCCCTTTGCCCCGAATAGTTTTGATTTAATTTTATACCCTTGGGGTCTGCATTGGATGAATGATTTGGTAGGAACATTGATCCAAATCAACCGCGCCTTAAAACCCAACGGTGCCTTCTTTGCTTGCATGCCCGGAAGTGCTAGCCTTGCTGAACTGAAAAAAACGATCATTATCACCCAAAGCGAACTAAGCCACGGCGTATCGCCACATATTCTTCCCTTCCCTGAGCTAAAATTATGTGGTGATTTATTAAAACGTGCTCATTTCGCTCTACCGGTCATCGATAGCGAACATGTGCAACTTAACTATCGCGATCCTTGGAAATTATGGCATGATTTACGCTATATGGGCGAAGGCAATGCTTTGCAAGCACGACGCAAACAATTTACCCGACGCGAATTTTTCTTGCGTTGCAACGAAAAATTACACCAAAGCCAACAAAAAGGCTTCTTTCAAGTGAATTTTGAATTTGTTTATCTCCATGGTTGGCACCCAAGCCCAAGCCAGCCCCGTAGCAAACCTCGCGGCAGTGGGAAAACTTCGCTGCACGATATTTTGTAACTTTTTCTATAAATTCTTTAACTTACCTTTGTAAATTTTTGTGCCAATGCAATGCGTTCCAGCACAGTTTTCTTCCCAAGCACACATAAAATTTCAGTTAAATCTGGTGATGCCATACTTCCGGTAAGTGCCGCTCGCAAACTTTGCGCCACTTTGCCAAAACCCAATTCCAATTTTTCAGAAACCTTGCCAATCACATCGTGCAAAATCTCACCTTGCCATTGCGGCTGTGGTTGTATATTGTTTGAAGATGTTGATTCTGAGTGCTCTACTGCCGAAAAGGCTTGATACAAAGCTTGTAAAATCGCTGGCGCATGCTCTATTTGCAATGCCTTTGCCGCTTTTAGATCTTTGGGGGGCAATGGTGGCGCATGAAAATAAAAATCACCCTTTTGTGCGATCTCAACCAAAGTATCCCCGCGCAAACAAAGCCCAGACAAACCTTTGGCAAAAGCCGAATCCGTTAAATCTATCATCCGATCTTCTTCGGGCAGAAAATCTTGCAATAAAGGCAGTAAAATTTGAGGATCCATTTCGCGTAAATATAATGAATTAAAATAATTAAGCTTAGCAAAATCAAATCGCGCTGCCGCTTTTGAAACATCTTTTAACTGAAAAATCTTGGTAGCCTCTTCTAGGCTAATTTTTTCATCATCCCCTTTGCCCCAACCTAAACGTAACAAATAATTTACCAAAGCCTTAGGGAGATAACCCATTTTTTGATATTCGATAATCGCACTAGCGCCATGCCGCTTGGAAAATTTTTTCCCATCTGCCCCATGCAAAAGCGGGATATGGGCAAATTCTGGTATTTTCGAGCCTAGCATCTTAAAAATATGGCTTTGGCGCAAACCATTAACCAAATGATCATCCCCGCGAATCACATGGCTAATTTGCATATTAATATCATCGACAACACAAGAAAGCAGGTAGGTAGGCGATTGATCCCCACGCATGATCACAAAATCATCTAATTGTGAATTGCTAATTTCCACCTTGCCCTGTACCCAATCATTAATCATAGTTGCCCCGGTAAGCGGAGCTTTCAAACGAATCGCTGGTACAATATCGGGCGGAGCATCCTGTGGTGATTTATCGCGCCAAACGCGATCATAAAAATATTTACCGCCCTTTTTCTCTGCCAATTCGCGCTTATTCTGCAATGTTTCTGGCGTTTCATAGCAATAATAAGCTGCCCCTTTCGCAAGCAAAGCCTGTGCCGCATCACGATGCAGCTGGCAATTATCAGATTGCAAAACCACTTTTGTATCCGGCAGTACCCCTAGCCATCTTAACCCATCAATGATTGCATCCCTTGCAACATCACTTGATCGTTCTCGATCCGTATCCTCAATGCGCACATGCATCTGCCCGCCCATCGCATCGGCAAATAAATGATTCAACAAAGCGGTGCGTGCCCCGCCAATATGCAACATCCCTGTAGGGCTAGGAGCAAAACGAACATTAATCATCAGAAATTTCCTTTATTTATCAATCCATTCCCACAAAAGAGGCGTATCGGTATTTACATCCCGATTCAATCTTTTACCCAAAATCATCTCATAATCATAGGCAGCAACATTTCCGTTAAAAAACGGACGCTTCGTGGTAATCTGGTCTTGAGTGATATTATCTCCGTAATGTAGTTTAATTTTACTCACCACAGAGCGCCGTGCATGTTGAAAACTTTGTTCAGAATCCGTGTAAATGCTTTGTTTCATACCTAAACTTTGCTCAGCCAACTGAATCGCATTCACCATTTCTACAAGCTGCTCGGGTTCTAAAGCAAAGGCATGATCAGGCCCTTGAAGCTGTTTCGACAGCGTAAAATGTTTCTCAATAACGTCGGCTCCAAGCGATACGGCAAAGGCTGGCGTCAGTGGCGATAGGCTATGATCCGATAGGCCTATGGGGTAGGGAAATGCTTTGCCAATTGCCACCATTGTAGCCAAATTAATATCTTGCTGGGGCGTTGGATAAGCGTTGTTGCAATGCAAAAAAGTTAAATTTTCATTCCCAACTTGAGCGCAAGCTTCAATAATGCGCGCAATCATCGTAAAATCAACGCCAATACCTGCCGAAATAATCAAAGGTAATTTTGTTGTTGCCACCATTTTTACAAAATGCAAATCGCTGGCTTCAAACCCAGCAATCTTAAAGCGTTTCACACCAATTTTCATCAATTGCTCAACAGCTAGCGCATCAAAAGGAGTCGATAAAAATTCAATTTGCTTCGAATCACAATAAGCTTTTAAATCCTGTTGCCAATCACGATTCAGGGCAATTTTATCTATTAATTCATTAATATTTTCATAGCCGGCAAAATCAGGCGTGTTACGACTATAAAGCGTGTGGGAAGAATAGGTTTGAAATTTACACGCCGAAGCCCCTGCAGCCACAGCTACATCAATTAACTTTAGGGCCTGCGAGAAGTTACAATCATGATTGGCACCTGCCTCTGCAATAACATAAGTTTTCATACAATCTAAATCCTTCTAGATGAACCCTATTATCATGGCACAATACATGCTTATTAAGCAACAAAGTAACAAAAAACATCACCATAGAAACGATTACCAATGCTCAACACAGAATACCAAAAACTCTACCAAAAAATGCTTTGGCAAGAAATTATCAAGGATGCCTTTACCAAGCTCAGTTCTGGAGAATTATCCCCACAAGACTTACTCGATGATGCCAACCAAGATTGCGTAATCATCATTTGTATTGCTTTATTGCAAAAAGAATGTTTTCCCGAATTATTACAATTTCTTAATCTTATACAGGAAAACCCAACAAAACTTGCCAATATTTATTATAAAACAATTTATAAACTTATCGAAATAAATCAACATATTTTAATCAAAAAAATGCTAGATCTAATGCCGAAAAATCATATCACCCATATTTTTAACATTTTCGCTTATGGCTGTTCCCTCCACAGACAAAGAAATTTTGACCAGGCACTAGAAATATTTAACTTTTTTTATAAAAAAACAATCGCACCTTTTATCAAAATTCGCTCTTTTAATAGTCAGCTTATTTTTTGTGGCCATTATATCACAATGATCGACGTTTTCATGACCCGAATTTTAGAAAGATTAGTCTCCTCTCGACGATGGGGCTCAAATTATCAGCTTAATGTTTGTCGTGCCAACGCCAAATTGCTTGGTACCCAAGCCGATGTAATTCGTAGATTTAAAAGATACCAAAATCAGCGTTCCTTTCATAATTTCCAATTGATCACCCAAAAGCTAGACCCAAAGCATTTACCGGCCGATGCACCCATCTTTTTTACCGCCGCTGATGGCAAATATCTTGAATGGTTTCTCGCTGATTGGGTGCAATCCATCGCCCAATCTTATCCCCAAGCAATGTTTCATATTGGGATCATCAATCCCTC
Organism: Alphaproteobacteria bacterium; assembly: GCA_965206365.1. Classification (GTDB taxonomy): domain Bacteria; phylum Pseudomonadota; class Alphaproteobacteria; order JABAAW01; family JAHZMA01; genus CBDBJL01. The sequence goes on along the minus strand of CBDBJL010000002.1, from coordinate 86,605 downwards.
CGCTGATATTATTAGCCAAACCCTTGAAACTTTGCAAAAATACCCTAATTGCCAGATCGATATCTCTGGCATCGATACGAAATACACAACAGCAACTGCCTATGCTGCAGGGCGTTTTTACATATTAGAACATTTAATTCCCCATTACCGCCATAAAATTATTTGTCTAGATATTGATCTCACTTTCAAAAACACTACAAAACCTATGTTAGAAACTTTGCCAGAATCTGATCTGGCCCTTTTATACATGGACAAGCCCATTGAACCCTTATATTCGTATATGGCTGGTCTCATCCAATTGAATCAAGATAGCCTTAATTTTATTCATTATTTACTTTGTTTTATCGAAGAAAAAATTCATCTGCCCCCCAGCATATCTTGGATGCTAGACCAAGCCGCATTTTATAGTGTGATCAATTATTTCCGAGAAAACAATCCTGATTTTAAGATTTTTGAAATTACTACCGAATTTCTTTATCTTTTTGGAGTTCCTGACCTCGATTTTGTTGCAACTACAAAATTTACACAACGACCTTTTTAAAATTACAACCAAAGAATTCTTTCTCTAACGAAAATAGCTCAACCCTCTTGGGAAGAGATCAATGAATATAGCAATGGCAGGGTCATCGATTAAATCGATTATAAGCAGCCCCGCGCCAATGCAATCGTGATTGGTTTTTGTTTTTCTAAGGTTTGCTGATCCAACCGATCTGCAAGCAAATAAGCAAATTCAAAACTGCGTTCCATTCTACGGATCACAAATTTTAATACATCATCTTTCATAATTAATTGCCGATCTGCACATAATTTTTTTAATAATTTTTCTAGCAAAGCATCATCCGGTTGCCCAAGCTTTACAGCAGGCAAACCACTCATTCGCGATTGCAAATCTTTCAAAGCCAGATTCCACAAAGAAGGAGGGGTGGTTGCGGTGATTAACAAGGCCCCTTGTTGATTTTGAATAATCTGATTATAAAGATGAAATAAAGCTTCTTGAGCTACAATTTCACCCGAAAAAAAATCACTGCCATCGGGAATTTTTAACCAGAAAATATCTGCTGATAATTTTTTTGTTTCAAAGCTTGCCCCAGATATCGTTTCAGGCATAATCTCAGACATAATATCGGGTAAATCATTCGGAAGAATTTTACGCGCCCGAAACTGAGCAGCCCAAATCCCCGCCAAATGACTTTTCCCACTTTTCGGTGCCCCAAAAATTGCCAAAAACCGTACTGGCCAATGCGGATATTTGGCAATGATTTCATAAGCAGCGCGATTGCAATCTGCAACAATAAAACCTTCTTTTGTTAAAATTTCCCGCTTGGGAAAATCAAAAATATATTGCTGGTGTGGATTCATTCAGAAATGGCAACCTTAATTCACCTTTAATTTATGCGTGGCTTGCAAAACCCAATGCTTGTTTTCATCATTGTAAGTTAGATTTAAAAATTCGCGTGCCAACGATTTTTCAAGCCTTTGCTTTGTTCCATAAAATTTCAACGCAACCACTGCATCTTGCGTCCCCATTTCCTGCAACCGAAACGAAATAATATCAGGAACCCCCTCTAACATTTTTTTAATTTTGAGCCATTCTTGCAATGATACGATTTTAACTTGAGTCACCAATTGATTTTCATCACCCACTTGAATTGCGGTATATTTTTTCCATTGATCCTGAATTTCAGCAAAAATCTTTTTCCGCATCGTACTTAATAATTGAGTTGCATCCAAAGTTTTTGGCATCTTCATAATCATCGGCTCTCGTTTCCATTCTTTACTCAAAAAATGCGCAACAACTTCAAGCCCTGATAAAACATTAGTTTCAGGCTGATAGTTCCCCGAAGCCGTTACTAAAATAACATTATCCGTATGATAATAACCTTTAATCGCATCCAAGATTTTCGTATTTTGATTTACCAATTTAATATCTGGCAATAACAACCGATCATTGCTCCTGTTTTTGGGCAAATAAATCGGTAACAAATCACGCCCCTGATCATCATCATCATCACTTTGCGTTAACCAATTCGTTAGCCAAATATTCTCTGATTCCCACATAAATACCGATTTTGTTCGTTGATTAACAAAAACTGGCAATAATAAATGCGGACCAGCAACAGTTTCGGAATAAGCAAAACCAATATCCTGTAAATATTTGCGAACATTTTCTAACCGAAACCGAATATTCAAAACCGCAATATAAATCCCTCCCCCATAACGCTCTTCTTCTAGCTGAATATCACGAATCATATCTTCAATCGCACGCAATTTTGGCTGTTGCAATCGTTTGAAATCATGCCGTGTTAAAAATCTAGCAATCATGGCCTTAAAAGCGCGTTCTTTCGCCGAACGCAGTGCAATGGCTTTGGCAGAAACTTCACTTGCCGCTTTCGCACGTACTTTTAAACCTTCAACATCATAAAAGCTATCTTCCATCACCAACGCCTTTACTGGCAACGCAGATCCCAGCACGAACGTGCACAACAAGCAAGTAACCAACTTCATACCTAAAGATAAAAATCTTTGCATAAATCTAATCCCATATTTCCCTAACATTTTATATTGCTATAATAGTAACAAGATCACTGAATTGAATAAAACATAAAATTTATATTTATCAAACTAAATTACAAATAATTTTTCGAAAGCCTTGGCCTTAAAAAACCACGCCCAAATAAAACCATGCCAAATAATCAAAAAAAAAATACAACCCCTTTATCCTATAAATCTGCTGGCGTTGATATTGATGCTGCCAACCAACTCACCCAAAAAATTGGTATTTTAGCCAAAACCACTAACCGTAGCGGTACAATGTCGGATATTGGCGGTTTTGGTGCCCTGTTCGACTTAAAACAAGCTGGCTATCGCGACCCGATCTTATGTAGCGCTACCGATGGCGTGGGCACAAAATTACGCTTGGCAATTGCTTGTAATCAACATCGCAATATTGGTATCGATTTGGTGGCAATGTGCGTGAATGATTTGCTGGTGCAAAATGCCGAACCTTTGTTTTTTTTAGATTATTTTGCCTGTGGCACGCTAGATCTTACCCAAAGCGAAGCTGTGATTGCCAGTATTGCCAAAGGTTGTAGAATTGCCAATTGCGCCTTAATTGGTGGTGAAACTGCCGAGATGCCCGGCATGTATGGCAATAATGATTATGATTTGGCAGGTTTTGCTGTGGGTGCAGTTGAACGCGAGCATATTATGGGTGTTTTGCCCGAAAATCATGGTTTTTATGCGATTGGTCTGCCTTCATCGGGCCTGCATTCTAATGGCTATTCTTTGGTGCATCGTATTCTTGAAATTAATTCACCCGATCTCAATGCCCTCCCCCCTTTTGATAATGGTGATCAGCAAACATTGGCAGAAATTCTACTCACCCCAACTCGTATCTATGTAAAGCCTTTACAAACATTGGCCCGTGCCAGCCATAATGGCAAAGATAACCTCTTATCGGGGGCTTGCCATATTACCGGAGGTGGATTTTATGAAAATTTACCACGGATTCTTCCCAAAGATGCCCATCTAACCGTTGCAAAAGATGCGATTGCAACCCCACCTATTTTTAACTGGTTAATGCGCGAAGGCAATATTGCCCCGCATGAGATGTATCGTACGTTTAATATGGGAATTGGTATGATTATCTTTACCCGCCATTGCAACCATGCCCTAGATTGTTTGCGCGAATCAGGTGAGCAGCCCGTATTGTTAGGCGAAATTGTTCCTTGGATCAATTCTGGGATTAATTCTGGTTTACCCCAAACGCCCCAAATTCGCATTGCCAATCTTGATGAAAGCTAATATTGCCATTTTAATTTCCGGAAACGGCTCTAATATGATTGCGATTCACCGTGCAATCATGGCAAAAGAAATTCCTGCGAAGATTAGCTTTATTGGTTGCGACAACCCATCCGCACCCGGGCTAAATTATGCCCGCCAGCACGCATTGGAAATTCTGCCCCTACCCTATAATCAAATCCCAAATCACAAACCACCCAAGCGAAAATTCGCAGAACAAATTTTGCTCAATCGCTTAAATACACCTGAAGCCAAAATTACTTTGGTATGTTTGGCAGGATTTATGCAAATTCTCTCTGCTGATTTTCTACAATTATGTCCTCTACCAATCATCAATATTCATCCCTCACTCCTGCCTGATTTTAAAGGGCTCAACACGCATCAACGTGCCTTAGAGGCTGGAGTTTCTGCGCATGGTTGTACGGTGCATAAGGTGGAAGCCACACTCGATTCTGGTGAAATCTTAGGACAGCGCAGCATTGCAATCACCTCTGATCTTACCGACGCAAAAACCTTACAAAAAGCCGTATTAATACAGGAACATATCCTATATCCGGAAATAATCACCCAAATCATTATCCAACATCAAAAATAATGCCTCCCTTCATTTCAAATAATTTAAATCCTAGAAATTCCAAAATATCGATCGTTTTTTGGTTAATTCTCGCCTCACTGCTCGTCCATGCCTCTAGCTTCAATGCCTCTGATACTGAAATGCAACAATGGCTCTATGATTTCGCTTTTTTCCCGATTCGCGATTTTCATTTTTCGTTTAACTTTATCCTCCATTCCCTTACCTATCAATTCATCCATCATAATTTACGCCATCTATTATTTAATATGTTGGCATTATGGATTTTTGGTAAATTTATTGAACAAGCCTTTGGCAGGATGCGCTTTCTGGGCTTCTATCTAACCGGAGGAATCTTTGCCGTTATTGCCCAAACTCTGATGGGTGAGGCGCATTACCACAACTATATTATTGGGGCTAGTGGCTCGATTGCTGCGGTAATGGCGGCTTACTTATTATTATTTGGCAGAACGCAACTTTGGATTTTGCTAATCATCATCCCGATCAAATTGCCAGCTTTTGTTTTTATTCTCATTTGGGCTTGTGTCAATATTTATGGGCTTATCGCTGATCATAACACAAGCATTGCCATTTGGGCCCATCTTGGAGGGTTTGCTTTTGGGCTGATTGCAACATTTTTTTTAAAACCTAAAAATATGCGCTTTTTACAAAAATTATCCCCTTAGCTCTTTAAAAAATGGAGACAAGCATTGCCATAACGGCGCGTTACCACGGCCTGATAAGGGGTAGGCAATTGCTGCTTGGGTGCAGTTTGTAGAATCAATAATTTTCCTGCTACTAACCAACCTTTTTGTTTGCATATTTCAATAGTATGTGCAATTGGATAATGATAGGGCGGGTCGGCAAAAATAAGATCCGGCGCACAACTTAAAGTTGGCACGGCGCGAGCCACATCCCCACAAATCGCTTCTATCTTTTCGGTTTTCGAGATTGTATTTTGAGAAAATTTGGCAATATTTTTTTCTAAAATATGAAAATTTTTTCTTGAATTCTCAATAAAAACAACATGCTCAACAATATTGCTTAGCATCTCTAGCCCCACAGCCCCCGAACCTGCGAATAAATCGATCCCAATTTGATAATTTCCGGCAATCGTTTGATTGTGTAAAATAAGCGAGATCATACTTTCACGCAATCGTGCAGATGAGGGTCGTGCCTGTTCTGGCAAATCAAGCTTTAATCCCCTTGCTGTGCCGCGAATAATATGCAGTGCCATTACTTCCCCTGATTGGCTATTTGCCACATTCTGTATTCACGACTGCCAAAAATCCGCAAGATTTTGCCGCAATATCGATGAATTATAGCCTCGCACTTCACCCACACTTAGATTCGAAAGTGTAAACTCACCAAAAGAAACTCGAATTAATCGCGATATACTTCCCCCACACCATTCTAGCATCCGTCGCACCTCTCGATTTTTCCCTTCATAGATGGTTATTGTAAGCCATTGATTCCGTCGATTCATTTGTTGCAACAAAGCTTTTGAGCGTAATTGCCGTGAATCGCTTTGTGCCTGAGCAACAATATTGTCCAGTGCGATTTTAATGCCTCGATACCGCACCCCATCAATGGTAGCCCCACTTTGCAACTGATTCAGTCTCATCATATTCAGATCACCATAAACGCGCACCCGATAGGTTCGTGGCAAATTAGACTTTTCTAAATAACGCGCAAGTGAACCATCATTGCTCAACAATAATAACCCTTCAGAATTAAGATCCAACCGCCCAACAGTGATAAATTGCCTGCCCGCAGATTCTAATTGCTTCAAAGCTTCACAATCAAATATTGTGGCACGATATTTCTCGTCTTTGCGTGTTGTTATCAACCCCACAGGTTTATAAAATGCCCATAATCCTGTTTCGTGAAATGTTAAACGCTGCCCATCAACATAAATGTTCTGCTCGCGCCCCGCATTATGCGCAGGGTTTGTAATGATCTTTTTATCAATGCGCACTCTGCCTGCCAAAATATAACTTTCAGCAACACGGCGCGAACAAATACCCGCCCGTGCAATTATTTTTGCCAGTCGCTCTTTTCCCAATTGTTCCTTTGCCAATTGTTTCGGGGGCAAATTATTCTGTGATGCTTTCATCTGCAACCTTTCTGATAAAATTCACATGCCCCATTTTCCGCCCCGGTCGGATTTCGTTTTTTCCATAATGATAAAATGTTGCACTCTCATCTGCCAAATATTCGTGCCAATTTGCAATCTCATCCCCCAATAAATTCCGCATATAAGTTGGATATAACAATTTTGGCGGCAAAATTGGCAAACCACAAATGACACGAAGCAAAAGTTCGAATTGACATATCGATGCTCCCTGCTGGCTCCAATGCCCTGAATTATGAGGGCGTGGTGCAATTTCATTCACCAATAATTCATTACCGCGAGTAACAAACATTTCAACCGCAAGAATTCCCACCATTTCTAGCTTATCAATTATATGGCTAGCAATCAAATTTGCCTGCTTCGCCAAATCACAAGCAAGAGCAGCGGGGGCAAATGTTTCATGCAAAATATGGGATTGATGCCGATTCTCTACAGCAGGAAAACTCACAATTCTACCCTCATACCCGCGCGCAACAATCACCGATATTTCTTTGATAAAATCAATTTTGCTCTCAAGAATTGCCTCCCCGGTAAAATCTGGCAAAATTGAATCTTGCCCTAACATCCATTGCCCTTTCCCATCATAACCAAACCGCGCTTGTTTCAAAACTGAAATCGGTTGCACCCTATGGGCCATTTCTAAACTGTGATGATCGGTAACATGCCACCATTTTGCCGTGGAGATATTATTTTTATCAAAAAACTGCTTTTCATAAACGCGATTCTGAGCAATTTTTAATGTTGAGCTCTCGGGATGAACGCAAACATACTGGCTTAAGAATTCCAAAGTCTCACAAGGAACATTTTCAAATTCCAAGGTAACCAAATCAACCTTTTCCGCAAATTTTGCCAAAGCCTCCTGATCTTCATAATCTGCTATCACGATCTCGCTTGCAATTTCACCTGCAGGAGCATCGGTCTCTGGCGTAAAAATCACAACATGATAACCCATACGCATCGCAACCATTGCCAACATTCGCCCTAATTGCCCCCCCCCTAAAATACCAAGATGGCTTCCAGGCGCAAAGGCTTTATTCTTTATCACTGCACTTTCCTATCATGAATCTGTAATATTTGCTACCACCGATTCTGTTTGATTCCGTTGCCATACCGCCAATCTATCACGCAATTCATCATGATTCACCGCCAATATTCTTGCCGCAAGCAAAGCCGCATTTTTCGCCCCACTTTTCCCAATTGCCAGCGTTCCCACGGGAATTCCACCGGGCATCTGTACAATCGATAATAATGAATCTTGCCCCGAAAGATATTCTCCCGACACCGGCACTCCCAATACCGGCAATAATGTTAGCGATGCCACCATACCGGGCAAATGAGCCGCCCCACCGGCACCAGCAATAATAATCTTAAATCCACGCCCTTGTGCCGTTTGCGCAAATTCTACCATTCTTTCTGGAGTTCTGTGTGCTGAAATAATTTCACTATGGTAGTGCAACGATAATTCATCCAGCATCTGCGTACAATATTGCATGATTTTCCAATCACTCTGACTTCCCATAATTACGGCAATTTCTGGTTTATCCATTTCGGCTCTCCCATTTCAAGCAAACGCGAAATTGTTCTTTCAAATTCATCGCGATGTGTCGTTCCCTGATAAATATCATATGGCGATGTTGTTGCTAGACATACCAAAATTTTCTGTTTCGAATAAAGCAAATCTATCAACAAAATAAATCGTTTCAGTGCATTACGATCTTCTTGTTGCAAACAAGGGATATTTTGCACAAAGAAACTATCAAATTTTTCACATAATGCCAAGTAATCCGCCACCGAAATTGCTTGATCGCATAAATCAGCAAAATTTACGCGCAAAACGCGCCCGACCATTTCAGCGACATTCAGCGAAACACCCGAAAGTTTTATTTTAGGGGTCGTTATTTTATCGCCAGAACTTTGCGTAAACATTGCATAAAAATCTAAAAAATCAGCTTGCCCATTGCCCAAACAGCGATACCATAATGGCGTATGCATATCTCCAACACGATAATCACACAAAGCAGTAATCGCAAAAGTTTGACATTGTTTTTGCAAAAGCACAATGAAAGGCAGAAACTGATCCCGAGCAATCCCCCCTTGATACAAATCTTTTGGCGCAACATTACTTGTGGCAATCAACATGATTCTACGCCGAAACAATTCCGTAAACAAGTTTTTCAGCAACATCGCATCACCAACATCGGTAACATGAAATTCATCAAAACAAATTAATGCACAATTCTTCGCTAAATCTGTTGCAATGATTTTTAAAGGCTGAGCCTTATTTTGTTTGCGTAATGCTTCCAAAGCATGATGAATTTGCAGCATAAATTCGTGGAAATGAATTTTAAGTTTCTTTGTTGTTGGTGCACTCGCAAAAAAAATATCCATAATCACTGTTTTCCCCGACCCTGGCAGACCATAAAGATAAAAACCATCATACGGGTTGGGTCTGCGGAATTTTCGCCAGAGCCTAGTCAAAAAATTCCCCTGAAACTTTTGATAAAACGGAAAAAGAGCTATCATCGCTTGATTTTGCGCAAAATCTGGACGCAAAGTAAATTTTTGTTTTGGCTCAGATTTTTTGGCAAAGCCAAGATTTTCTTCCTGAATACAAGCCCGGCGATAAGATTGCATCGGGGTAAGCCCTGAAATTTCTTGGCTAAAATAAGGTGCAAAATAATTCGAAATAATTAGCTGTCACCCCGTGTAAAATTTTCCATAAAATCAGGCACCTCACGCCAAAAAATATCTCGCCGTTCCGGACCTGTAGAAACCATCACAATTTTCGTGTCAGTTAATTTTTCGATAAAAATAATAAAATCTTTTGCCTCTTGTGGAAAATCGACAAAAGCTTGATATAGATTCAATTTTTGTTGCCAGCCCGGCAATGTTTGATAAACTGGCGTTAATTTTTTCGCCTCTGCTTGATCATAGGGCAAATAATCAAACCTTTTCTCACCACATAGATAATGAGTGCAAATCTTAATTTCCGCAAAATGATCCAACACATCTATTTTCGTAAGTGCCAATGCATGAATGCCCGAAACTTTAATCGCTTGGCGTAAAAGTGGAATATCCATCCAACCGCAACGGCGTTTCCTGCCCGTTACTGTTCCAAGTTCCTTACCAATATCTGCCAGAATTTCTCCATCTTCGCCAAAATCTTCACTCGGAAAAATACCATTGCCAACACGTGTACAATAGGCTTTGGTAACGCCCAATCGATAAGAATCTACTGCCATACCTCCGCCAATAAAAGCCGCTGTAGCTACCGTATTCGACGAGGTAACATAGGGGTAAGTGCCATGATCAATATCCAGCATCATCCCTTGCGCCCCTTCAAACATAAATCTTTTCCCAACTTGGAATTGCCTATCTAAAAATAAAAATAAATTTACCGAAAATTCTAACAATAGCGCACGATATTGTAGCAAATAAGCATAATTCTCGTCGGCATTGATTAATTTTTTTCCGGCACCTTGCAACCAAAAATTATGAAATTCAACCAGTTGTTTCACTTTATTTTCTAGGGTGGTGGCATCGTAAAGATCACACACCCGAAGCCCCCGTCGCGCAATTTTATCTTCATAGGCTGGACCAATCCCCCTGGCTGTGGTTCCAATTTTATCCTGTTGCCCTCGCTCTTTTTCGATATAAGAATGCAAAGGTAGAATCAACGAAGTATTATCCGCAATTTTTAAGCGATTCTGAGTAACCTTAATTCCTGCGGTACGTATGGTTGTAATTTCTTGAGCCAAAGCCGCGGCATCCAACACAACGCCATTTCCAATCACGCAAATTTTATCTTGCCACACAATTCCCGATGGCAACAAACTCAATTTATAGGTTTTTCCATCAATCATTAATGTATGCCCAGCATTATGCCCACCTTGGAATCGAATAATCACATCGTAATGATCCGCAAGTACATCAACAATTTTACCTTTCCCTTCATCGCCCCATTGCAAGCCCGTTACTGTAAGATGCTGCATTTATCCATCCACCCTAATAATTTCTTCTGCAAAATAATAAAAATCACAACCCAAACGTTTTGCTTCAACGCAAAATGCTTTTGCATTCGGTAAATCTTGAAATGTAGTAAAAGCAATGTAGCCCGCATGGCGTAACGCTATAGCTTGATCGTGATGTGTACCAGCTGCCAATAATATTTTCTTCGGAATTTCGGGGGCATCTAACAGGATAAGTAAAGAATCCATATAAAATGAAAATCCAACTGCAGATTCGCCACTTATCGGCAATTGATAGACCCCACCCCGACCCAAAGGGCGTGGCGAACTTTTAGAATAAAACGCATAGGCCCAACCCGCATGATAGGCAACGCCTCGAGTTTCTGCAAAATCAATATGAAATTCAGCTTGCAAATTTTGCATCTTTAGCAAATCCCATAATTTTTGCAACCTATCAAAATAAATTTGAATTTCCATCGGAAACGAAAATTTAGCAAAAAAATTTACCATTTCGATCACATCCCCCGATTGTTTCAAAAGTGCCAACAAAACCTGCTGCTGCTTTTTATCTTGAGTGATTCTAACCACTTGATCTAACATTCGCTTCGTGAAAATATCATAAAGCCATGCGGATTGCACATCATCAAATTGAAACCAACGCGCCAATAGCTGCGACATATTAACCAAAGCAATATCAATATGAAGCTCTTCAATTCCAATCGCATTTAAACTATTAATCGCCAATGCCAAAAGTTCAGCCTCAGCATGAATAGAATTGTCACCAATTAATTCACAACCTAATTGATTAAATTGCCGATCTGGGCGCAACAATGAACCCTTCATCCGCACAACTTCGCCCGCATAGCATAACCGCAAAGGGCGCGGTTCATTCTGCAACCTGACCCGAGCAATCCTAGCCATTTGTGGCGTAATATCGGTTCTAAACGCTAATGTGCGATTTGAAATCGGATCCGTAGTTCGAAAATTCGCACGGGAATGGTGCTCATCACTAAATTCTAAATCTTCAGCAAATTCAAATAAAGGGGCACCCACCTGCATATAGCCTGAATAGGTAAAAATATGCAACAACTCACCTTGTAATAATTGCTGACAACGTGTCTTTTCAAAAAGCGTATCACTCAGACCATCGGGCAATAATGACATTGAATAAACCTAATTATTAACGATATCTAGAAAAGAATCGAAGCGTGAGCTCGCTAAACCACTTCATAACGTTTGCTGATTTTCCCTGGAGGCGAAACATAGGTTGCAAATAACTCGAGAAAAGGATATAAATCTGCATAACCTTTCGTTGTGGTTGCGATTAAATTCCTAACATTCAACGCGTCCTCTTCGGAAATATCATTATAACAAACCGCAATGATCATCTGGCGATAATTAACATAAAATTTCATGCTATCGTTATAATTCGAACGATAAATCAAACTAAGCACTTTATTCCGCAATCCAATACCTCCTTGCAAAGAATTAGGCAAAAACCCTAAAAACCCACTTAGACGTACCACATAACCGCGACCATCGCCCATATCCATACCTTTATGATAAGCACGCGTTAACTGAACCATGAAGGGAACCCCTTGATGGAAAAAACTAAAAATTGATTTTTGTTGCAAAACAATCTGCCCCTCCTGATTAGAAGTCATGGAGGCAATAAAGGTTGGTAATTTATTCATTCTAATGGATACCCTCTTTCAGATCTCATTCTAGCACATTCTTTATATATTTTTCAAGTTCCTTACGTTGCTCTGAATTTTCCGGCAATAGATTTATCGCCTTTTGAAATTTTACTTTCGCTTTTGCCAGTTGATTTGCCTCGACATCTGCCAAAGCCAAAAACCATAAAGCTTCGATATTTTTCGGATCTTTGCGATAAATTACTTGTAATAATTCAATAATTTCGGCATTTTGCTTCCCTTGATTTTGTTTGCGTAATAATCGCGTTAATTCTATTGATAAGGCAATATCATCAGCTGCCAGCCTAACCGCATTCCTCAGCGCATCAATTTGCTTGGCACTATTGCCAAGTACCCCATAGGCCCGAACTAAACGCAACCAGCCTTGTAAATTATCAGGCTTTTGCTGTTGTTTCAAGGCCAAACCGGCCACCATCTGCTCGATCATGGCGCTGCGTTCTTCTGGCGTTAATTGCTCGGCATCTGCAATAATTTCTGGATCCAACGAAGGTAATTTTACAGAAGGCAATTCTGCACCCAATTGCGTCAATAAAATTTTCCGCCATGGACTATCTTGTGGGACTTGATCATAAAGCTTTTGTAAATTTTGCTTAGCTTCAGCGACAAATCCCTGCTGAGCGCGGTATAAATTAAGATAATAATGAGCCCCAATATTATTTTCATCCTGGGCAAGAACTTCAGTAAATAACTGTTGCGCCGTTTGTGAAATCTCACCTTCATTGCCAAGAATCATGGTCTCACCAAGCATAAGTTTTGCCCCTATCGCCACTTTAACAGGCAGGGGTTGCTGTAATAACTTTTGATAAATTGCTTCAGCTTCAGAGTAATTCGCAACCTCACCCCATAGGCGTGCCAATTGTAATTGTGCGTTAACATTTTCGGGATCATCTTGTAGAATTTTTTGCAATCGTTGCACTTCAGCTTTATGATTCTGTATATTTTGCAAAGTTTGCACATCATAATTTTTTGGCGAATCTGGCAAGCCCACAACCCCCTTCGATAAATAAATTACCGATGCACTTAGGCAAATAGAAAGAATTAACAATCCTGAAACTTGTCGATAAGGATGAAAAATTTTGCGTCGCCTCTGCGAATTTCCTAAATACAAACCATAACTTAAGAAACCACCATAAACCAACAGCAAAAAAATACCATAACTTACCAAGGCACTCATTTTACGAATTTTATCCGCCGACTTGCTAACAACACAAGCATACCCAAAAATAATAAAGGTCCGAACCATAATAAAAAAGTGCTGCCACGAAGGGGCGGTTTGAAAAAAATAAAATCACCATAACGCGTAACAATATCAGCAATCACTTGCGCATCTGATTTTCCACTTTGCAATTCTTCAACCACCAAAAATCGAAGCCTTTTGGCAATCAACGCATCTGATTCTGCAATATTTTGCCCTTGGCAAACCGGACAACGCAATTGCTGCCAAATCCCATTGGCGCGCACAGAAATATCTGCACTCATCTGTGGGAACTCGATTTCAGGTCCCACTTCAGTTTCCGCACTCACAACCGGAAGAAACCCGCATAATCCCAATAAGAAAGCACAAACCAACCCAATTACATGATATTTTTTTCGCATATTTATTGCCATCGCTCTATTTGAGGTGAAATTTCCGTACGAAAAATCTCTGGCGTTATCGCCCCCGCATAACGGTAACGAATAATGCCATTGCCATCGATGATAAAAGTTTCGGGCACACCATAACCGCCCAAATTTAACATCAAATTTTGTGCTGGATCTAACATCACCCTCTGATAAGGCGAGCCATGTTTTGCCAACCAATCCACCGCATTTTCTTGAGTATCATTCCAGATCACTCCATAAATGGCAATCTTATCCTCATGCGCCAAACGCATTAAAGTAGGGTGTTCTGCCAAACAAGGCACGCACCAGCTGGCAAAAAAATTAATGAATTGCATTTGCCCATTTTGAAAATCTTGATTGCGCACAAAATCACCATGCAATGTATTCAGGGCAAATTCGGGCAAAGGCTTCCCAATATGAGGTGAGGGCAATGCTTTATGTTCCCGATAAAGCCCAACATAAAGCCCAACCAATAACAGAACAACCAAAAAAGCTGGGGTAAATTTTCGAAATTCAATTTTAAATCTCCCTTTGCTAAATTTTCTACCCTTAACCAACAAAATGCCCTTTCTTTGCAATTGGCATCGCAGACAAAATTCTTTGCAAAAAATTACGCTGTAAAAATTCACTATGACGCAACAACGATAACAAAGCCGCAATCACCATCAACATTGCTCCCAACCAAATAAGACTAATTAGCGGTTTATAATAAATGCGCACCACAATATGGGTTTGTCCCTGAATATCGGTTTGAATATCCCCTAACGATAGATAAATATCATGGGTAAAAAAACTTTTAATTCCCGCTTCAGTGGTTTCTTGATTATGCACCGGATAAAATCTTTTCTCTGGCACCAATAAAAACTCTTTGCCCCCGGAACTCTTGGCAAGAATTTCCACTCTTTGCACTCGATAATTCTTGGCATCTTGCTGACTTGCATCCAATGTATTTTGCAATTGAATAATCTTAAACTGATATTGCTTGAAAGCAAATTCCTCACCCACTTCAAGGGTAAGGATTTTCTCGCCACTGCCAACACTGGCAACTACCACACCCAAAATTACGAAACTCAACCCAATATGAGCAATATTCATCGCCCATATTCCCAATTTATTGCTGCCAAACCCCCGTTGCCATAAATCTAACAATGCATGAATTCCTACCCACCCCCCGGATAAAAATCCTAAAAATGCTGGAATTTGCCACAATTGATTTAGCCATGCCATCCCCAAAGTAAACCCCAATATTAATGGCACACAAACTCGCAACCGCCGAGTCAACAACCCGATCCCCGATATTTGCCAATACATGGCGGGCACCCCGCCCATAAAACATAGGGTTGCCAACATGATCGGCACGAAAGTAGCATTATAATAGGGTGTACCGATTGAAATTCGTTGTTGCGTAAAAATTTCCACACCAAGTGGATAAAATGTTCCCAAAAATACCGTTCCCGCCATTGCCAGCAAAAATACATTGTTGAAAATTAAAAAACTCTCGCGCGTAAGCAAACCAAATTGTTTATCATCTTGCATTACCTGACCCCGTTTGCCGTATAAAACAAAACCAGCAACCAACATCATAGCAATAATCAATAAAATAAACAAACCCCTTTGCGGGTCATTCGCAAAAGAGTGAACCGAGGTAACAATACCTGAGCGAACCAAAAAAGTACCAATCAAAGAAAGCCCAAAGCTTGTTAGGCTTAAAAATACCGTCCAACGTTTTAGCGCGCTAGATTTTTGTACAACTGCCAAAGAATGCACCAAGGCTGTACACAGCAACCATGGCATCAATGACGAATTCTCGACAGGGTCCCAAAACCAAAAACCGCCCCAACCCAGCTCATAATAAGCCCAATAGCTTCCAAGCGCAATCCCAGCGGTAAGAAATAACCATGCCAACATCGCAAAAATACGTGTCGTTTTTGCCCAATAAGCATCAATTTTGCGATTCAATAATCCGCCAATAGCAAGCGAGAACACTGTTGATAAACCAACATACCCAATATAAAGAGTAGGGGGGTGAAAGGCAAGCCCCGGATCTTGCAAGATCGGATTAAGCCCCAACCCTTCTGTTGGCATCGGCAAAGCCCGCAAAAAACTATTGGAAGTCAACAAAATAAACATACCAAATAGAAACACAGAGCCCCCTTGAACACTCAGCGCGTAAAACCGCAAATCAATATCTTGCTTGCTGCCCAATAATGCCAATAGCGCACCAAAAATTACCATTACCAATAACCACAGCAACATCGAACCTTCATGATTGCCCCAAAGCCCGGTCAATTTATACAAAAGCGGTTTCAAACTATGCGAATGTTGATAAACCAATAGGGTGGAAAAATCACTGCGCGCAAATGCCGCTAACAAACAAAAAAACGCAAATAACACCAAAACTGCCTGCAAGCAAGCAAGGGGTACGCTGAAATCGCGTAACCACAATAATTTTTGTACCGCATTTTGTTCGTAATTCTGTTCGTGGATAGATTGCGCTTCTCTCTTTTTTACCATTTTTCTTGGAACCCATTCTTGAATGGGAGGAGTTTTTTGCGCAAGAAAAATAATTAAGGGCAATAATGCTTGTGCCAACGCTGCCATCACCGCTAAGGTTAATGCCAAATGTCCTAATTCTACGGTAATCATTCTTGCCATTGCCCATTGGCTTTTAGGGTATCGACCAACTCACGTGGGATATAATTTTCATCATGCTTGGCCAGAATACTATCTGCCTGAAAGGGCATCACCCCTTGATACACACCCTGGGCAATGATCCCTTGCCCTTCACGAAACAAATCTGGCAACAATCCGTGATACCTGATAGCAACCTGATGCGTGCCATCTGAAAGTGTAAAATCGCTTACCTGCCCTGATCTATGCAAACTTCCTGCCAATACTTGCCCACCCAATCGAATCGCTTGCCCCGGCTTTGTCTCCGATTCATGAAATAAAGTTGGCGTTAAGAAAAACACAATGTTTTGATTCAATGCACGCAAAATCATAAAGCTTGCGAAACCGACAACACTCAATAAAATAACAATAAAAATTATTCTTTGTTGTTTCGCTTTTGGGGGTTTGTAAAATTTTATCCTGTTCATTTTGTGGTTTTATTCTCGTTTTTTTGCCGAGATTCGTAAATTTTATTTTGCTTCCGTGCGCGCAGCAAAGCCAAGCGAATCTGCAACGTTAACAATAACAAAGTCACCATAAAAACCCCATAAGCTACGATAATAAAACCGGCATAAGGCTCTGTTAAAATGGTCTGCATTTTAGCCCTCTTCTCCTAATTCTTTGGCAATCGCACGATAGCGTAATTTATCACACAGCAAAATCATTTCAATCCGCTGTAAAATCAACCATGCCGCCAAACAAGTTACAAAACCCAACATTAAAAATAATGGCACCAAAAATGAATTATCGATGCTTGGCCCCCCTGCGCGAAATAGCGAAGCCCCTTGATGCAAAGTTTGCCACCAATTAACCGAAAATTTGATAATCGGTAAATTCACCGCACCAATCATCACCAAAATTAACGCCATCCGTCGCCCCTGATAATGGGTGAAGCTTGTTGTAAATAAAATATAAGCAAGATAAAGAAAAAACAAAATAAATACCGATGTTAAGCGCGCATCCCATACCCACCATGTTCCCCAGATCGGTTTCCCCCAAAGCGAGCCTGTGATTAAACAGATCGAAGTAAACACAATCCCAACAGGGGCAGCAGCACGGGCAAAAATTTCTGCCAACAAATGTTTCCAGATAAAATACACGAAACCAGCAACCGCCATAGCCCCATAAATTAACGTTGCCATATAAGCCGAAGGCACATGCACATACATGATTCTAACACTATTGCCTTGCTGATAATCAGCAGGCGAGGCGAAAAACGCCATATACATACCCGAAACAAACAAAACCAAGGCCAAACTTGCAAAAATCGGATTAAGATAACGCACAATACGCATAAATTGATAGGGGCTAGCCCAATAATGAACAAAACTTACCATAACTTGTTATTACCATCTTTGTTGAGAGATTTGTAAAATTTTTGCAGTTATCAACGGACAAATAACGCCTGCCAATAAAGTAAGGCCCCCTAGCAACAAAAAATGTGTCTGCACCGAAAGCCCAAAATAACGATATTGTAGTGCCACACTGGCAAAAATCAACCAAGGTAAAATTAATGGCAACAGCAATAACGCAACAAAACCAGCTCGAGCCTGAAAATTTGCCACCAGCCCCGCCATCATACTGCCAAGAAAAGCGCTCCCTGCAACCACCAACACCCCCCCAAAAAGATAGCTTATCAACCATTGCATTTGTAGGTTTGCAATGATGCTATAAATTAGCATCGCTGGCAATAACCCCATAATTTGCAATAAACAAAGTGCTAAACTTTTGCTGTAAGCATAAAATAACAGCGGAATTTTCGCATCATGCAATATTTCTAAAAATCCTTGCGCAAGATCTTGTTGATACAAGCTTTGTAATGGCAATAAACCCGCCAATAACAATAATAAATAACTATTTTGCATTTTCGCAAGAGGCGACAAATCGATCAAATAGAGCATGAGTGAGCTTGACAATAAAAAAAACATAATCGGCACCAAAATATCACTAATTTGGCTTAATTCCAAACGCAATTCACGCAAAATTAAATAAAATAATGGTTGCATTTATAATGTAATTTGCTGGAAATTTGCAATCAAAGATTGATAATGCGATGTAAAAATCAGCATCCCCCCCATTTCCAAATGCCACTGCAACCAATTATGCAACAATATTTTGCCGGCATCATCAAGCGCAGTTTCAGGTTCATCTAACAACCATAATCGCCGTGGTGCCAATAAAAGCCTAAGCAATGCTAATCTTCGTTGTTGCCCTTGCGATAATTGATGAATCCACACATTATCAGCAATATCCAACCCAACATGGGCCAGCAGGCAACGGCAATCAAATCCCGCTTTCCCCGATTGCTCATAAAGCTGCACCCATAAATTTAGAGTTCTTTTAACATTATCCCGATAATCTAACCCATGATTATGCCCGATATAATGATTTTCCGGATAATGATTTTCTGGATCATGAAATTTACCACGATAAGGTTGTAACAACCCTGCAAGCATCATTAATAAGGTGCTTTTCCCGGAACCATTATCACCACGTAACCACAAAGCCTCGCCTGCATTCAAAGCAATATCAATATTTTTGAATAAAACCCGATCCCCACTTAACGCAACCAAATTCGAAACCCGAAATTTTACGAAACCCAAAGAATCAGATTTATAACGAGTATCGAGAATATTTCTTTTGATCATCAGCAAGCTCAATATGCAATAAACTTAAAATCGCACTTGTTTGCGACCGCGCTTGACGCAAATTATCACATAATTGCGTATCGCTGAATAATTGCGAAAAAGATGCAAATAGCCGCAAATGCTCTGCCCCACCTCGATCTGGCACCAATAGCATCAACACCAAATCCACACTTTCCTTCTCATAATCATCAAAGATAACGGGATCTGAAAGGCGAATAAACATCATCATATATTCTCGAATATTTGCCATTTTCGCATGCGGAAAAGCAACCCCCTCGGCAATAATCGTAGAACCCAGCCGCTCCCTCTCAATTAAAGAACGAAAAACTGCCTTTTCATCTACACCATAGATTTGTTGCACGCGCCGCGCGATTTCACACAAAACTTGCTTTTTGGATTTTACTGTTAAATGTGGCACAACCCCTTCTGGCTTTAAAATATCAGCCAATTGTAGCATTACATTTCAATCCAATTCTGGCTCGATCCAACCAATATTCCCATCAGGACGAATATAAACCATAGATAACCGCTTATTGCTGGAATTCTTAAAAAGCAACGCATTTTTCCCACTAACATCTAAATTCATCACTGCATTTGCAACATCTAGCAATTGGATATTAACCGCATGTTCTGCCACAATTACAGGCGCACCATCTTCGATATTTTCATCTGCTAAGAATAGATCTTGATCTGCACCATTGCTTAAACTCTCATTGCTAAAATCATTATCAATCACATAATAAGCCGCTTTCATCGCTTCTTTTTCAGCATGTTGATGATGATGATCTGTTAATTTTCTTTTATGGCGCCTAATTTTTTTGCTTGCATGCTCTAAAGCTTCATCAAAAGCCGCATAAGCATCATGCGATACGCCCTGGGTCACCAGATCCATACGTTTGCTTAGATGCATTTTAATTTCAACATCAAACATACTTCCATTCTTAAAAAAAGTAACATCCGCAGTTTCTGGGCTAGGAAAATATTTTTCAATTGCAGGTGGTAAATTTTCTTCCACATATTGTTTAATAGATTCTGTAATTTCAAAATGACGTGTATAAGTAGTAATTTGCATAGGAATCCTTCACCATCAGGGGTTTTTTTAACAAAATAAATTACATTTGAACCTTATCATAATCATGATCGTAACTTTTTGTCAACTTTTAAGCCGAAGAAACTATCAAACTATGCAAAGCCTTTTGATAAATTGCGCATAGGGTAGTAATATCTTCCAATGCAACAGATTCATTAATTTGATGCATCGTATCATTGCACAAGCCAAAATCTACCACCACACAATCAGGGGCTAAAAAACGTGAATCCGAAATTCCCCCACGCGTTGACCACGTTAGCTTTTTGTTCGTAATTTTATGAACCGCTTTGGCTAATTTCTTGTGATATGGTGTGGTTGGGGCACAAAAAAATGCTTCTTGTGCAGAAACAATCTCCAAATGCCATTTTAAAATCGTATTTTCAAGATCATTCCTTTTTCCATCCGGCAATTCACACGCGGATAATAGGTTTTCGATCTTGGTTGCAATAATATTGTGTAACCATTTTTGCAACCCCTGCGCTTGATGAATATTGTTAAATCGAATATTAAAACATGCCCGCGCCACACCCGGACTAATGTTCGTTATGGGATTACCGATATCAATGCTACTAATTTGTAATTTCGACGCTTGAAAAAATTCATTCCCAGCATCTAATGGCGTATCGATCAAAGCCTGCAAAATCGGTACCAACGCATGGGCCGCGTTGATCGATTTCTCAGGATAAGCAATATGTCCCTGTTTGCCAAAAACGCTAAGCACCGCATTCATCGATCCCCGCCTGCCAATCTTCGCAGTATCGCCAACAAATTTTTCCGATGTTGGCTCACCAGTAATGCAAAAATCAATCTTCTTATGCTGCTCTCGCATCCAAGCCACTATTTTTTCTGTACCCTGAATGGCTTTATCCTCCTCATCACCGGTGATGATTAAGCTTAACGTAAAATTCTGTTTTGCCGGGCCACTGCGCAAAAACCGCGCCAATGCCACAAGATAAGCTGCAATCGCCGATTTCATATCCGTACTACCGCGCCCATAAAGTCTACCCTCACTTTGCTTGGGCATAAAAGGTAACGTTTGCCAAGCAGTTTCATCCCCCGCAGGCACAACATCTAAATGCCCACAAAAAGCAATATGATGCCCGTGATCATCCGCTATGTGATTCGAATATTCTGCATATAAATTATCAACCCAATCTGTCGATTCTCCAAAGGGCAATCGCGTTACTGTAAACCCAATTTCTTGCAATAATTGCGTAACATAATCAAAAACCTCGCCCCTTGCTGGCGATATTGTTGGAAACGCAATTAATTTTTCGGTAAGCGCAATGGGATCATCCAATATTTTAGCAAAATCCGACATTTTGCATTTCCCTTTTATGTTCGCAATAATTCATTAATCGATGTTTTCGAGCGGGTTCGTGCATCCACCTGTTTTACAATCACCGCACAATACAAACCCGGCCCGGCACTGCCATCAGGCAAAGCTTTCCCGGGCAAGGTTCCTGAAACCACAACTGAATAAGGTGGCACATGGCCTTGAAAAATTTCGCCGGTATCGCGATTAATAATTTTTGTTGACGCCCCAATATATACGCCCATCGATAACACACTGCCTTCGCCAATAATCACACCCTCAGCAACTTCTGCACGCGCACCAATAAAACAATGATCCTCAATAACCACCGGTCCGGCTTGCAAAGGCTCTAGCACCCCGCCAATACCTGCTCCCCCCGAAAGATGAACATTTTTACCAATTTGCGCACAAGAACCCACCGTTGCCCAAGTATCGATCATCGCGCCTTCATCCACATAGGCCCCTAAATTAACAAAACTCGGCATTAATACCACATTCTTAGCAATAAATGCACTATGGCGCACAGTGCAATTCGGCACTGCGCGAAACCCCGCACAGGTAAAATCATCTTCGCCCCAATTTTTAAACTTCGATGCCACCTTATCCCACCAATAACCACCGGAAGCCCCTCCGCTAAGTAAGCGCATATTGTGAATCCGAAATGAAAGCAGCACCGCTTTTTTTGCCCATTGATTTACGTGCCAAACCTCATTTTTTTTTTCTGCCACCCGTAATTTACCACAATCCAAGTAATCAAGTGTTGTGATAATCGCTTCACGCACCGATTCATTTACAGTATTCGGTGTCAAATTTTCACGCTCATCCCATATTTTCTCGATTTCTCTCTGCAACTGCTCCATCAAATTTCCTTTCTGATAATGATTATGCCTACAATAATTAGCATATTTTTATTATATTGCCTCATCACAATTTCGCAATTATAGATTTATGCTTTGCTATAATTTTGTGATCACGATAGATTACTCTTACCATAAATAATCTCAAATTCAATAATGAAAGCCATCCGCAGCGATTCAATCATCTCATGAATGCGTTACTACAAAATTTAAATCCAGCACAATTTGAAGCCTGCACCCATCTTGATGGCGCATTGCTAATTCTTGCTGGGGCAGGTACCGGCAAAACCCGCGTTCTTACCACTCGGTTAGCGCATTTGATTGCCAGTGGCAAAGCGCGCCCTCACGAAATACTTGCCGTTACTTTCACCAATAAAGCCGCAAGCGAAATGAAAACCCGAATTCAGAAGCTTTTGCACGAATCCCTTGGTGCCGAGCAGCTTTATGTGGGTACCTTCCATGCACTTTCCGCACGCTTTCTCAGACAATATTGCGAAGAAGTGGGCCTCACCTCACGCTTCACCATTTTAGACCCTGATGATCAGCTTCGCCTGATGCGTAGTATTTTGCAAAATTCCGGCATCGAAGAAACCAAACAAACCGCACGGCATTTGCTGTATCAAATTGAAAGCTGGAAAAACAAAGCTTGGCTTCCCGATCAGATCCCCCCTATGGATAAAACCCAGCTTGAAACGAATATTTTGGATAATTTTTATGAGTTATATCAAGAACGTCTACGCGACTTAAACGCCGTGGATTTTGACGATTTGTTACTGCATATGGTGATGATTTGGAAAAATAATTCTGAAATTATTGCCAAATTTCATGCACGTTTTAAGTATATTTTGGTTGATGAATATCAAGATACCAATGTGGCACAATATCTTTGGTTACGATTACTTGCGCAAAAACATCGAAATCTTTGTTGTGTTGGTGATGATGATCAGGCAATTTATTCTTGGCGCGGAGCTGAAATTAAAAACATTCTACGCTTCGAAAAAGATTATCCCGAAGCGAAAATTATCCGCCTTGAGACGAATTATCGCTCCACAGGGCATATTCTTAATCTTGCATCCGGGCTTATTAACCATAATCAAGGGCGTATGGGCAAAGCCTTGTATAGTAATGATCAAATGGGCGAGAAAATCCAACTCTGCCAACTATTTTCGGGCGAGCAAGAAGCCAAGCATGTTACCGCCATCATTGAAAGTCTTGAACTTAAAAAAACTCCCTTAAGTGAAATCGCAATTTTGGTGCGCACAGGTGCACAAACCCGTATCTTTGAAGAAGCTTTATTGCATGCTGGCTTTCCCTATCAAATTATTGGCGGGATGCGATTTTATGAACGGGAAGAAATTCGTGATATTGTTGCATATTTGCGACTTATTGCGCAAAATCAAGATGATCTTGCCCTTGAACGGATCATTAACAAACCTGCCCGTTCCATTGGTGCCACTAGCTTGCAGCTATTAAAACAGCAAGCCCGTCAGCGCAAAATACCGATTTTCACCTTATTACAAAACCACCTCGACACCATTTCTGAGCTGAAAACCCGTACCCGTAACGCTTGCCAAGCTTTCGTTGAGCTTGTAGAATCTTGGCGACAATCAGCGCAAGAAGATGATTTGCCGACCCTAACGCGTAAAATTATCGAACAAAGTCAATATCAAGCGGCTTTAGATAAAAATCCCGATAAAATGAAGCGTGATGCCAAAAGCGAGAATTTGCGTGAATTGCTAATTGCACAATCAAACCTAGCCGACCTAGAAAGTTTCTTAGAACATATTTCACTGGTAATGGATAATGCAAGCTCTACCAGTGAATCAGTTCTGCTGATGACCATTCATGCTGCCAAAGGGTTGGAATTTGAAAATGTATTTTTACCGGGCTGGGAAGATGGGTTGTTTCCATCGATGCGCACCATTGAAGAAAGCGGACAAAGCGGACTTGAAGAAGAACGCCGTCTGGCCTATGTTGCCCTTACCCGCGCCAAAAAACGGGTTTTTATTTTACATGCCTCTGGGCGCAGAATTTACGGGCAATGGCAAATGTCATCACCCTCACGATTTTTACAAGAGCTCCCCCGTGATTCATTAGAATTAACCCATAATTATTAACTTTATTTTTTAAGGAACTACCAATGAACGAGCGCATCATTGTTTTTGATACCGAAACCACCGGTTTGGAGCCAAGTGAGGGGAGCCGTATTGTGGAAATTGGTGCCTTAGAAATGATTGATTTTCGGCTAACAGGTGAGGAATTTCATTGCTACATAAATCCCGAAACACCAATGCCACAAGCCGCCTTTAATGTTCATGGCTTAAGTGATGATTTTTTAGCGAAGAAACCGATTTTTGCCAAAATCATTCCTGAATTTCTAATTTTCATTGGCGATGCAGCATTGCTTGCCCATAATGCAAGCTTTGATCTCAATTTTCTACAATATCAGTTGCAAATGATCGGTTCTGCGCCTTTGAAGAATCAAATCATCGATAGTTTACTACTGGCACGAAGAAAATTTCCAAACCAAAAAAACGATCTCAATTCACTTGCCACCCGCTTAAATATCGATATCAGCATGCGCGAGAAACATGGCGCCTTGCTAGATTCGCAAATCTTAGCGCAAATTTATATCGCCCTTGAAGGCAAGCAACAAAGTAATTTGTTAGAAGAAACCCAGCAGCTAGCTGCCAATGAGAAAATGACTGATCTTGCGATGCCCTCGGCTCAACCACAAGCTGATCGCCACTATCTAACGATTATGCCCACCCGCTTTGAAACCGAGCAACATCAAATTCTGCGCCAAAAACTTGGTGCAAAATCGCTATGGAAATTGTAATTTTACCCTGATCTTGATTAGGTGGAATCTAACAAAGAGATTGCCATAAAAAAAAATGCAAAATCGCTTTAACAAAAATAGATTGAAACCTTAATAAACCCATAAAAAATGCTTGGATGATGCTAAACATCCAAGCATTTAATTTACGAATCAATAAAATTAAACATTATGGCTTACGAATATCGAGAACCATTTTCTTAATATCTGCAGGCAATTCTTCGGTACGCGACGAAACGAAATACGCAACGATAAAATTGGTAATCGCACCAAACACATTCGGTGTAATGCCTAAAAACCAGTTTGCTGGCATACCCGTTACATCTAAAAATGCGGTACCCGGTATAAAGAAAATCCCTTTATGTTGTGCAACATAAAAAGACGTTAGCAATAAACCTGTTAACATGCCTGCAATCGCGCCCTTAGAATTAATACGTGTAGAAAATACACCCATTATCAACACCGGAAACAAGATAGATGCTGCAAGACCAAAAGCGATGGCTGCCGCAAAGCCCGGAGGATTAAGCCCCAGATAACCTGCAACCACGATTGCACCAAGCATCGAAAATCTTCCTGCATTTAATTCCGCTTTTTCTGAAATGTTTGGGCGTAAAAAATCTTTTACCACATCATGCGAAACGGTAGTAGAAATCGCCAATAACAAGCCTGCAGCGGTAAAAAGCGTAGCCGCCAAACCACCGGCAACCACCCACCCGGCAATTTCAGGATTGGCAAGCACCATAATATCCCTATCAATTTTAACCATTTCATTGCCCTCCCAGCCGAATTCTTCAGCTTTTTCGACCATGGCAGGGTTGTTATCATTATAATATTGAATACGACCATCACCATTTTTATCTTCAAATTTAAGTAAGCCTGTATGCTCCCAATTTTTAAACCACGTTTTACTATCACTATCCCCAACTTCACCTGTCTGGATCGTCGTCGTCAAATTAAACCGAGACATTGCCCCAACCACAGGTGCTGTTGTGTATAAAATAGCAATGCCCAACCCGCTGATTCACGTGCAGAACGCGGCGTTGGCACGGTAAAGAACCGCATAATCACATGGGGTAGCCCCGCTATACCAATCATTAATGTTAGCGTGTAGGCAAACATATTGATCATTGATGCGGGTTTGTCCGTATATTTACTAAATCCTAAATCTAACAGTGTTTTATCTAATTTATCCAACAAATCAGTTGTTGTGCCAATCAGATTATCACCCAGACCAAAC
This sequence comes from Alphaproteobacteria bacterium, assembly GCA_965206365.1. GTDB lineage: Bacteria > Pseudomonadota > Alphaproteobacteria > JABAAW01 > JAHZMA01 > CBDBJL01. The sequence continues at coordinate 60,161 of CBDBJL010000002.1, read as the reverse complement.
TGCGGCACTGGGTTACCCGTTACAATAATAGAAATGAAAATTGCCGGAAGGGTGTAGGCAAGAATCATGATCACATATTGCACAACTTGCGTGTAGGTAATGCCCTTCATGCCACCCAATAACGCATAGATAGTCACAATTGCCATACCTTGCGAAGAAACCAAATTCATAACTTGTATCCAAGAAACGTGAGAAGGCAACGCCAATTCCCTTCATTTGACCAATCACATATGTAAGCGAGGCAGCGATAAGACAAAATAGCGCGCACCAACAAATTCTGAAACTGTGTAGCGACCAAATTTTCTAAGATAAGGTGCAAGACATAAGGCAAGCAGAACGTAACCACCTGTCCAGCCCATCAAAAATTGTGACGCGCCATAGCCATTAAACGCGATTAAGCCTGCTATTGAGATAAATGACGCGGCCGACATCCAATCCGTTGCCATGCCATTCAGCACCGGATGAACACTTTTATTGGCAACATAAAATTCGGACGTACTAGCAGCACGTGACCAAAAAGCGATACCGATATAAAGAGCAAAACTAATACCAACAACAATGTAGGTTAAAACGGTTAAACTCATTTTTTATTTCCTTCTTTATCGAGACCATATTTTTTATCAAGTGCATTCATTCTACGAACATACACAAATATGATAATAACAAAAATAACGATTGAACCCCTAACCCATACCCCCCAATACGAATAAGATTAAAAAGATCAACCAACAAAATACCAAACCCAAATGAACAAACAAACCATGCCACCAAACAATAGCCTATAAGCTTAAAGTTTTCTTGCCAATATTCTTTTTCCATGAATATATTCTCCTTTTTTCAATGTTAAAACAAATATCAAGTAAGAACCCAAACCTTCAAGAATCGATAGTTAGAATCCGAATCTATATAGTTTCAGCGTTTTTTTAAAAGTCAAACCACCTTTGAAGATATGCTAGCAACGGCAAAATCCTAGATTAGGCGATCTATGGTAACCAAAAATGTTTCGCTAGCTTGATCAAAAAAATGACTGTGACCAGATTCTTTCATGAAGCGCGAAGCGGCTCTGTAAAACATTTTTTGATCAAGCAAAACCATTCATAGCAATCAGTGAAATAAAGAACCTACTACGAATAAATAAAGGCAATTGCCAATATAGTTACCTTTCTTGTGTTATTGGTTACTTGTCATTTTCGGCAAGCTAGCTTAATAATTTCTATATTCGATATCATTTTGTATCATGCGCAGATCATTGCTTGGTATTAAATTGCAATCCTCCCACCTTTATGATAGTGTCATCACTTGATTATATGATAGTCCTATTACTTAACTATTGGATGCTATTCGATATGAAATTGCCCTTCAGATACATTCTTCCACTTATTGTTGCTAGTTCAATTATTCTTACCAGTTTTTTTGTAAGTGTTATGGCATATAAACAAGCCCATATTGCCTTGCAAGATGCGCAATATAATAGCTTGGAAAGAGACCTACAACATTATTATAGCCGAATGATCGTGGCACTAAACCGTAATCAACAAGCTCTTATCAATCTGCAATATCTTGTGCCTCATTATGTGTTTAGCGACTTTCTTAGCATTTGGGCAAATATGAGCATTGAAGACATTAATCAAGCTCGCCTTGATTATACTGAAAATAATCCAAACCCTGAAGACCGCGGCGCCGAACTATTTGCTGGTACTACTGATTATGATGTGGCGGCGCATAGTATTTATCATGCCCAAACCAGAACTATCTTTGCCAATGGTCTTAAAGACCAAAATATCATAGATGTTTTGTTTATCGCGCCAAATGGAGATGTAATATATTCTACCGAAAAAACTGACCTGTTTGCAAAAAACTTTTTCCTCGATTTTCCTGAAAGTGAAATTACCAAAACCTTTCAACGTCTTTTAGATAAAGAAAAACAAGTCAAAAAAAACTCCAATTTTGCAGAATTGGGCGATATCACATTTGATGATGCTGTTAACCAAGGAAACACTGCCTTCACACCGATTATTGTAAACCATACCAGCGATGATAAACTTGCCGTCTATGTGGCTTATCTGTTTGGTGGCGATTTATTAGCAACGTTGGTTAATGACGAACTATCATATGGTGAATCAATTCAAGTTAGCCTGATGGGCAAAGATGGTTTTTTCCGTAGCCAAGATCAACAAGAGCAACTGCCAACAATTTTAACCAAAAAAATCCCTGATGATATCAGGCAAACAATTTTTGAAGGCCCTGCATCCAGCGGTGTCATAGGTGCCGCCACTGAAAAAATTTATGTTTATAAAAGAATTAACGAACTTGAATATCTAAATTGGGCTTTAGTGATGAATGGCGATAGAAAAGAAATTTTCAAAGCTCTGCCTACACTACTTATTAGCGTTGCTGTGGTTGCAACTATACTTACTGCTGTTATAATTATTTGTATTATTTTTATTGCCAATCACTATACTGGTATTTTGCGCAACAATGTTAGAAGCATGCAACAATTAGAAAAGCATGATGACCCTATGATGGTGAAAGTTTCTCATACCGACCGCCGTGATGAATTTGGAGATATGGGACGGGCATTACAACATTTCCAACAAGCATTGCATGATAAAATGGCATTACAGATTGATCAAGGAAAAGCTCAAAAATTACAGAACGAACGCGTTGATAGAATTAAAAATCTAATTAATGAGTTTGAAGAAAAACTGAAAACCATGAATGATAACGTGAAATCAACCATTCAAAAGCTGCAAGATAGTTCTATTAATTTGCTAGAAAAATCTGAAAAGACCAATACCGAAACTCAGAAAATTGGGGATGTTCTTAACCATACTCGTATTGATGTTGCTGAAATGAGCAAAATGATGATCGAGATATCAGATTCCATAGAAAATGTAAACACCAAAACCACTGAATCTGCAAATTCAGCCAATAAAGCACTTGAATTAACCAATGAAATTACAAAATCTGCCACTAATTTGGGCGAAGCCACTTCAGGAATTGGTGATATTGTAAAATTAATTCAAGATATTGCTGGACAAACGAACTTACTAGCCCTAAATGCCACCATTGAAGCGGCACGGGCAGGTGATGCTGGTAAGGGGTTTGCCGTGGTTGCCAGCGAGGTAAAAGCTCTTGCCAATCAAACCACCAATGCAACAGAAAAAATCAGCAATCTTGTTGGCAATGTTCAATCTATTTCCAGTCACGTTTTAAGTTTATTAGAAAATGTTCAAGAAGCTTCCAATACAAATTATCAATCCATACTTGAAATTGGTGCAACCATAACCCAACAACAAAAAGAAAATACCAATGTGCGCGAACGAACCATCAGCATGGCAAATGATGTGAAAAATATTTCGGCTACGTTCGATAATGTTAAAAATGTTAGCAATGTAGCCTTAAAAGCATCGAACGATATCACCGCGCTAACAAAAAATGTTAATAGCACAATTCATAATTTCACCAATTATTTGCAAAATTTCGTTAAAAATGTGCAAAATTAAAGCTTGATTTTTACAGCAATCTATTGCTAAAAACTTGATTTATAGCTAGCGGCAATTTTGCGATAAAAATCTACAATTTCTTTACCATTATAGCCCTGGGAATTGGCATAATCAATCCAATCTTGGTCAACTTTTTCGGCAATTCTTTTCATTACAGCTAAATCTTTATCCGAAAAGGAATTAAATTCATGTCCAACTTCTTTGCCTTTTTTTACCATCGACGCAATCACACCTTCAGCGACCAAACTGACACTCAGCCCTAATTTTTCACCGGTTGTTGAAAGAACTGCTTTACGGGTTTCTTCATCTAAAGATGCCAGAAATTTTTTGCTCATATAAATGTCTACAAAAGTATTAGAAAACCCTGAACCGCCGGGTGAGTAGGTGTATTTGCTTTTGTCTAAAATTTCAGGCAAGCCTGATGCCAGTGTAAAAGCAACACCTCGATACCCACCACGCTCTAAGACAGTTAACGATGTATCAAAAGGTGTAACTTTCACTGTAAAACCAACTTCCTTAGCCAATGCATGGAAGAATTTACTGCCTGCGCGAATTGTTGTGCCTTTTAAATCTTGAATAGAATTGATCGGTTCAACGGTGTGCAATGTATCACCACCTGTTGCCCCGAAGCCAACCATTTCAAGACCTTCAAGTTCTTTATTATCGCGCAAATATTTGTCGAACGTCCGCCACATTGCAACTGATTCTGCAACATTTGTTACGTTCAAAAATGAAAGCACATCGCCAACGCTTGTTAACGGAAATTCATTTCCCCCATAAAGCGGTCCCCACGACACATCATATTTTCTTTCCCTAACAAGGTTTGGTAAATGCCTATGTTTTCCTTGATACCAATCCATCCGCAAAACCACTTCGCCGTTTGTGGCTTTTTTAATAGCCTCGCCCCATGCTGGAAAAAATTTTGCATTAATAGGGTGCTCTTTCGCCAAAAATGTACCAAGCACCATTTCTTTCGTTGCACCACGTGCAGATGATACCATCGTAACCATCATAACGGCCGCGACAGCAGAAATAAAAAACTTATTAATTACGGTATTTTTCAACTTATTTCCTAGACATTGTTTCTTTATTATTATCTATCAATTTTTATTTTTATGCAAGCCATTATTTCAAGAAATCCATTGCCAATTACCAATACAAGGATTTTTTCACGAACAGTATGTTTGGGCTAACAAAACACCAAGCCTTAATACCAATCCATCCATAGATTTAACGACATTTTGGATTAATATGAAAAACATATTTTTCTAAAATTTGAATTGATTTTGCAGTTCCCGCGCCTTGAAAACCTTGAATATCTTCATAATCGATTTGCTGATGATAGGCTTCGATTAAATTGCGCGCTAGTGGCATATAAGACCAGTGCCATTTTTCTTCCTTATAGCCATAAATTCGCTGATCATTTTTTTGATTATAAACTTGGCAAAACCCAAAATATTTTGCATTTTTTTGCAACCATCCATAAGTTTTTATGCCTTCTTCTGTTTCGTAATATGTAAGCGAAAACGAATTCATATCGATGTCGGTTCCCCAATGGTGCCGTGAAGTGCCCGGCATAGAACTATATTCCAAGACATTTTGTGCACGTTTCACAGCCTTGGCTATGGTTTGTTGCTTCCATTTTTTTTCCCATATCAATTTCTGGTCTGAAAAATTTCTGCCTGCTGATAGCACAGCCAAAGTCACGCCATCTATTTTGGCTGCTTCATACATTTTCCGAAAAGCCCAATAAGCCTGTTTGTGCAAATATAAATCATGCGAAACATCTATATGCTTTTTAGCCAGTTTTTGGAATTTACGGTCTTGAGAATAATCAATATGCCCCATCAGCCAATCTTTGGTGATTTCTTGTCCAGAAAGATTGGTTTGCCACCCATAGCATACTAAAATCAAGACTATTATTTTCATGGCATGCATATTGTTTCTCCGACTTTAAATACCATTTCTTCGAATTTAACCTAGGTTGTCGTTGTGTAATCACACACTCAACAAGATTTTCTACCACTAAATTCACAAGCAATCATCACAATAATATGAGTAAAATTTAAACATCCCAAAATAATTTTGCAAAATCATCTTCTCTTAATTCTTCGGCCCAGCAAAGCTTATCCCCTTCCGGAGCCACCAGCAGAATTCTCTGTCGAAAGTTGACGCTTCAAAAACACTAAGTGCAAGCAAATTGTGCTTCGTCTCATTACAATATCTTTTAAAATTTTTCATCTATATAACATACGGTTTCATTTTTATGCTCTTGGCATCATCATATTGCCGTTTCTCCATAATTTCAGCAATTTCGCCCGCATTTGTTACCTCAAATTCTTGCACTGTATAATTCTCGCGCAAATGGCAAAAAAATATTTTCTTCTGAGATTATAATTTTTTTCCAACAAACAAACGCCCAGGACGGTCTAACTCAGCCATATAATTGGATTTTTCCGTTTGCAAAATTTGCCAGCGCCCTTCTTTTTCATGAAGCGCAAAACGGTTTTGAAAAGCATCTTGTTGATAAAACGCATCATTCATATAAATCAGCAAAATACCACCAGTTTTGATCGGGCGTAACAATTCAGTTAAATATTCAGCTTCAACATGCCCTGCACCCATAGAACCCACGCACATGCCAGCATCATAAATTTTATCTTTTAAATCAATGGGTTTCGTTAAATCACCACGCCATAATTTTCGGTAGCAATGTTTGGCTTTTGCGCCTACAAGCATCTGCTCTGAAATATCAAGCCCATCGATGGTTCGATAACCACGCCGATAATATTCACCGCCAATCAGCCCAGTGCCACACCCATATTCAATAATTTCAATATTTTTATTGGGATTGAATATCTCAAAAGCATCGGCAGTAATTTTTGGACTCATATACCCCCATTTTTCCACCAGATCCTGTTCATATTCTGGTGCCCATGCGTCATAATGAGCCTGAGAACTCGTATAGCTTTGAAATGTGCTAGCGGTTTTAAGCGCGCCATCTTGAGTTTTGGATATTTTTTTCTCTTGTACCATCTATTGCTCCTGAGCTATATTTTTGCTGGATGATCAACCCATAATTTTCACTATGGCACAGATCCGCTCTGTATAAAAATAAAAAAATGAGCCAAATTTTCGCATAGGCTAAAATGATCCTACGATCCAATGAAATGGATAAATTCCATGAGAAATATCAAAAAAACTCATCAAAATATATTGGAAAACCAAAAATAACAAAAGCAAACAATAATAGACTCTAAAATCGCTATCCATAATATGATTACCATGCTGAAATCACAGCAAAAATTTTGCATAAACCGCATAATCATGTCGCTACGATCCTTTGAAAAATCCTGTAGATTATCTTTATTTTTTGCTAACATTTCACATCACTTAAAATGCTCAGAGGCTTTCTTATAATACGGCTCTGGTCAAGATTATGTTGCCTCTCGGTCTGCTTGAACCGGGGGCAGTGTCTATGTTCAAGCATTATCGGCTTGGTAAAATAAATAACGATTTTTGTTATTTACCCGTAAAAGCTCGCCATGCGAAAAAACATTGGCTGTTTTCGTATTATTACAGTGATTAACCTCAGGTTCACTAGAATTATTCTGGTATCTTTCAAATGGATTTACGGAGATTATCATGAAATCACATTCCCTATTTGCTATTATGTTGGCAGGTGCACTTTTAAGTGGGTGCGGCGGTGGATATATACTAACCAAAATAAATGCAGTTTCTGATACTGATTTTTATGAAGAAAAAAAATCACGCTATTTTTAGTCTCCAATATGGATGATATTAGCCATAATGAAGTTAGATTCAAGGGTTACGCCCGTTATGTCCATGCCAGCTTACAAGATTTGAATTACGAACTTACCGAATTTGAAGAGGCTGAAATTATTATTGGCATTGCTTATTCCAACCAACGTCACGAGGAAGAATATACTTATCAAGTACCTATCTTTGGCATTGTTGGCTACACAGTTCAGCGCGATTTTGAAAGAAATATTATTGGCACCCTCCCTAGACGTGGCATTGTTGGACCCGTACTGGCATAAGAATCTATTATACCCGTAGTTTCACGATCCGTGGGGTTGATAAAACCCAAACAGAATCCCTTGAAGAAATTTGGCGTGTCGATGTTAGATCTTCAGGAACCACTGGTGATTTTAATTATATCTTTCCCTATATGTTAGCAACGGCAAAACCCTATATTGGGAGACGTGTGGCAAGCAAAGAAGTTAAATTTGAAACACATAAGAATAAAAAACATAGAAACCCTGAAATATTTGCGATCGTAGAAAATAAACATCTTTACAAACATTTGCCATGTAAAAACTTGAAAAATGAACTTGCCTTTTTAAGGGATACAAAAGATAAGCAAGAGCTCTACCGTACAAATATTTTTCGCCAGCTTTATCGAGAAAATAGCTGTGGTCAAATTCTGTAATGCATGTTTTGTAAGTTACTTATACAAATGGCAAAAAATATTCCCTTATGAAATTATAATTTTCTTCCAACAAATAAGCATCCTAATTCAGCCATATCATCAGGTTTTTCTGTTTGCAAAATTTGTCAGCACTCTGCTTTTTCATGAAGCGCAAAACGGCTTTGTACAACATTTTTGCTCGAACGCAACCATTCAGATCAATCAGTAAAATAAAAAACCTACTACAAATAAATAAAGGCAGTTGCCAATAAACGATTTTTCATAAGCAGCATGCTTGGCTGACGAAAGCACCAAGCCTTAATATCAATCCACCCATAATTTAACGACATTCCAGATTATATGAAAGACATATTTTCCTAAATTTTGAATTGGTTTTGCAGTTTCCGCACCTTAAAAAACCCTGTACATTATCTTATTTTTTGCTACACTTTATATCGCTTGAAATGCTCAGGCATAGGGCTTAATCACCTCTTATAGTATGCGCAAGGCCTCTGAGCCTGCTTGAACCGGGGGCAGTGTCTATGTCCAAGCATTGTCGGCTTGGTAAAATAAATAACGATTTTTGTTATTTACCCGTAAAAGCTCGCCATGCGAAAAAACATTGGCTGTTTTCATATTATTACAGTGATTAACCTCAGGTTCACTAGAATTATTCTGGTATCTTTCAAATGGATTTACGGAGATTATCATGAAATCACATTCCCTATTTGCTATTATGTTGGCAGGTGCACTTTTAAGTGGGTGTGCAACGGAACAATATTCCCTTACAAACCCTGAAAAAAACCCAACAGAAGCAAAAACTCATGCTTTTGTGCTGAGCGGTATCGGGCAAACAAAAACGATTAATGTTGCAGAAATTTGTGGTGACACTAATAAAGTGGCCGAAATAGAAACCAAACAAGGTGGCTTAGATTTGCTGTTTGCAATTTTAACTTTTGGTATCTACACACCACGTAGCTATAAAATATATTGTACAGAAAACTAAATGCAATCTTGTAACAGATTGGTATCATTTTATCATAAAACTCTTATGTTTTCTGGTCGGCTTTAATAGTATTTTTTGCTTTTCTAAATTATCATCTGCGTAGATGGTAAGATTCTAAATCTTCGAAGCTTAAATGTCCAAATATTCGACATGCGAATCCATTTGTATCAATAATCATTTTTGAGTCAAGATGCAGATAGAGTAACAATTCTCTTTGTTTGATCATTTGATTCATTTCTTGCAAAATATGCTCTGTCCGATATATTCTGCCCAGTTTTTGAAAGCATAATGCTTCATGAATGACACCGCTAGAGCTTCTATCAATGATCTCGTAGAATACAGTTACTTTGCTTGAGCCATCAAATTTGCTTAACCAAGCTATTATATGGAAAAATTTTTAGAAACCAAAATTCCGCAATAAAATCTTTGATAAGCCTGATGGACCGAAGCAAATTTTTCCCTTCATCTTTAGAACATTCCCAGCGAGCTTGGGGCCCGAAAAAACCAATAAAAGAAAGCCTCAATAAAATAGCGTAAGAATATCAAAAATTAGCTACAAACACTCGCATCATAATGAAAATTAGCGTAATATTCGGCTATGCTTTTTGAATTATTTATTGCCTATCTGTTATGGTGGATTTCTTGGTCGTATCTGCGTACCCAAAATTATCGCTATGCACCCATAATGGGGTTAATCCGCCAAACCTTAAGCCTTACCCTATTCATATTTTTAGGTTTCCATACCGGCTGGCTCTCTGCCATTGGTTTTACTGTATTAATAATTTTTTGTGGAATCTTGGCAGTACCCGCAATGCAACTTGCCTATTTACTATTATGGCAGCGATTTCTGCAATTTCAGATCATCATCCCGGCACCGAAATTCTTAGATTTAATTTCACTGATTGCCCAGCCTGCTTTAATCTATTGGCTATGGCAGATTCTACAAGCGATCTAAAATCAAATACCTCGATAATATTTTTTGAAGCCAGTTGGGCTATCACCGATTTTTCCCGAGTAATATTGCCCAAAGTAATATTGTCATTGCTCATTGTAGCCTCTCCAAAATAACAATTGCTACAACACCATTTCCATACCAGAATTATCCGCGCATTACTTAGGTATATAAGCATTCGTAACCAGGCAAGCGAAATCGTAATGATAATCCAAATAAAACGCTAATAATATAAAAGATATTCCCCGAAAATACCTCCATAAGCTATCCAAAACAATTGAATGCCAAGAGCTATTTGAATGTATGATTTTATTGATGCAACATTCCCTAAAATGAAACCCTCTGCCCATGGAAGGGATGGCAACGTCCTATTCTCCCACGCGCTTAAGCGGCAGTACCATCGGCGCTGGAGGCTTTCACTGGCGAGTTCGGAATGGAATCGAGTGTTATGTCCTCCGCTGTAGCCACCACCCCATCTCATGGGCAGAGGGTTCGCAAATATCGCTGTTTGATCGCAAATAAATGTTTATTGTAAATTTTCAGGCATTCTTCAAGAATTTTCTTTAATATTATGATGTTCTGCACTGCTTGTTGGCAGAATAATCAAGCCGATCAGGCTATTAGTACCAGTAAGCTTCGTATGTTACCACACTTCCACAGCTGGCCTATCAACGTGATAGTCTTTCACGGCCTTAATGGCGAAACCTCGTCTTGAGGCAGGTTTCCCGCTTAGATGCCTTCAGCGGTTATCCCTTCCATACATAGCTACCCAGCTGTGCCACTGGCGTGACAACTGGTCCACCAGAGGTATGTCCATCCCGGTCCTCTCGTACTAGGGACAGCCCCTCTCAAGTTTCGAAACGCCCATGGCAGATAGGGACCGAACTGTCTCACGACGTTCTAAACCCAGCTCACGTACCACTTTAAATGGCGAACAGCCATACCCTTGGGACCTGCTTCAGCCCCAGGATGTGATGAGCCGACATCGAGGTGCCAAACACCCCCGTCGATGTGAACTCTTGGGGGGTATCAGCCTGTTATCCCCGGCGTACCTTTTATCCGTTGAGCGATGGCCCTTCCACTCGGGACCACCGGATCACTATGACCGACTTTCGTCTCTGTTCGGCCTGTCGGCCTCACAGTCAGGCAAGCTTTTGCCATTACACGCAACAGCTGATTTCCGACCAGCTTGAGCTTACCATTGCGCGCCTCCGTTACGATTTAGGAGGCGACCGCCCCAGTCAAACTACCCACCACGCAGGGTCCAGGCCTGATAAAAGCACTGTTAGACACTAAAACTGGCAAGGGCGGTATCTCAAAGGTGACTCCATGTGAACTAGCGTCCACACTTCATAGCCTCCCGCCTATTCTGCACATGCCAGCTTTAATGCCACTGCGAAGCTGTAGTAAAGGTGCACGGGGTCTTTCCGTCTAACCACGGGTACTCCGCATCTTCACGGAGAATTCAATTTCGCTGAGTCTGCGTTGGAGACAGTGGGGAGATCGTTACACCATTCGTGCAGGTCGGAACTTACCCGACAAGGAATTTCGCTACCTTAGGACCGTTATAGTTACGGCCGCCGTTTACTGGGGCTTCAATTTGTTGCTTGCACAACGCCTTTTAACCTTCCAGCACCGGGCAGGTGTCAGACCCTATACTTCGTCTTACGACTTTGCAGAGTCCTATGTTTTTAGTAAACAGTCGCCACCCCCATTTCTGTGCCCCCTGCCTGCGGTTGCCCGCAAGCAGGGCCTCCTTATCCCGAAGTTACGGAGGCAATTTGCCGAGTTCCTTCAACGCAGTTCTCTCAAGCACCTTGGTATCCTCTACCAATCCACCTGTGTCGGTTTAGAGTACGGTCTATCGCTGGGGCTATTTCCTGGAACAGAACTCACTGCACGCACAATCCAATAAGCACGTACAAAAAATTCCATCCGTCACATCCCAGCAGGCCGAGGAATATTAACCTCGTTCCCATCGCTATCGGCTTTCGCCTTAAGCTTAGGGGCCGGCTCACCCTGCGCGGATTAGCCTTGCGCAGGAACCCTTGGATTTTCGGTGAGAGTGTTTCTCACACTCTTTATCGCTACTCATGTCAGCATTCTCACTTCTGATACCTCCAGCATCCTTCACAGGACACCTTCAACGGCCTACAGAACGCTCCGCTACCGCGCAAGATAATTCTTGCACCCGCAGCTTCGGTATATGACTTAAGCCCCGTTACATCTTCGGCGCAGGAAAACTTATTTAGACCAGTGAGCTATTACGCTTTCTTTAAAAGATGGCTGCTTCTAAGCCAACTTCCTGGTTGTCTTGGTCTTCCCACATCCTTTCACACTTAGTCATAATTTAGGGACCTTAGCTGGCGGTCAGGGCTGTTTCCCTTTCGACTACGGACCTTAGCACCCATAGTCTGTCTGCCCAGCTACACTCTTTGGTATTCGGAGTTTGGTTGGGTTTGGTAAGGCTCGCGCCCCCCTAGCCCATCCAGTGCTCTACCCCCAAAGGTGATACTGAACGCACTACCTAAATAGTTTTCGCGGAGAACCAGCTATCTCCGGGTTTGATTGGCCTTTCACCCCTAACCACAGCTCATCCAAGAATTTTTCAACATTCTCTGGTTCGGCCCTCCAACAGGTTTTACCCTGTCTTCAGCCTGGCCATGGCTAGATCACCCGGTTTCGGGTCTAATCCCACAAACTCAAATTCGCCCTTTTAAGACTTGCTTTCGCTACGCCTACACCTATCGGCTTAAGCTTGCTTGAGAGATTAAGTCGCTGACCCATTATACAAAAGGTACGCAGTCACCCCATAAAGAGGCTCCTACTGATTGTAAGCATTCGGTTTCAGGGACTGTTTCACTCCCCTTATCGGGGTACTTTTCACCTTTCCCTCACGGTACTTGTTCACTATCGGTCGTTGAGGAGTACTTAGGCTTAGAGGGTGGTCCCCCTAAATTCAGACAGGATTACACGTGTCCCGCCTTACTCGGTGGCTTATCTGACCCACTACCTGTACGGGGCTTTCACCCACTATGGCCTGCCTTTCCAGACAGTTCCAGTTAGATCAAACAAACCAATGGCCTGGTCCGCGTTCGCTCGCCACTACTAACGGAGTCTCTGTTGATGTCCTTTCCTCTGGTTACTGAGATGTTTCAGTTCACCAGGTTCGCTCTTGCATGTATCAACCACACAAGTACCTCTATAGAGGTGGGTTTCCCCATTCAGAAATCCTCGGATCAAAGCCCACTGGCGGCTCCCCGAAGCTTTTCGCAGCCTGTCACGTCTTTCGTCGCCTCTCAACGCCAAGGCATCCACCAAATGCTCTTTACTGCTTGAAGATTCAAGCCCACAAACAGTGCATAACACCAAGTTATTAAGGAATATAAACTCCTTAAAATGCTCTTGATTACTTACATTTGAATTCGAATCTTATCGAATCCAAAAAACTCAATTGTTCTTTATAAAATATAAAGAAAGAAATTAGGTTATTTTAATAAACATTTATTCACGATATCAAACAAACTCTTCTTCCGCACAAAAGCCCCAAAATAGCAAATATAAAGACATAAATATCTCTTATCTAACACCTTTTGGGAAAACATCTCTGCAGGGAGAAGTGCCACGCATTACGCGAAGCAAGATACATTATGTAACCTACCGCTAGAAAGATTGCAAGCGATTATTTCAAACTTTGTATCATTTTCATGAATAGCTCCTTAATATTTTTTGACAACCATGGATAATTTTTTACAAACATGTCCAATATCGCCATCTTTACTTTATTTTTTTGACTTATTCTATTTTTTAGCCTGGAGTGCCGGTAAAATTCAAAATGCCAAATTTACAGCCCAAAATAAACCATAATGAGAAACGTTTGCATACTGTTTAATGATAAGAAATAAGAACAATATCCATCGTTAATGATCGTTATTCTTCGATATCAACATTTATAATGCCTTCACCACGCTGAGTTTTTATGAATCTGAAAGATGATTCGCTAATAAAAATAAAATATCGCTTCATAATGTTCTTTCCAAAATATTTCTCTTGCATTTTTTAAATAATGTTCTTATTGTGTGTTTTTATCTCGTTATAATATACTGATTTATTATTTATACAATTTTTAGACACTTTTTAATCTTGACTTTGCTACCACAAAAAACTTTTCAACCATTCCTCTGGGCGATAATTCTTATCATAATTCCCCTTGTAATTTTCTCCGATAACAAAATTACATATCCTAACCGTTATCCCGCCAAAGTTCTTGACATTACCGATGGTGATACCTTTAAGACTGAAATTTATTCTTGGCCCCAACATTCTATTAAGGCCCAAATACGACTCAGAGGCATTGACACTCCAGAAATTAGAGCAAAATGCGAAATTGAAAAAACCCTTGCCTTACGAGCCAAAGCTCGTCTTAGCGAACTGCTTCCCAAGGGTAGTTCAATTTTTCTTAGCAATGTTGAGCTAGGAACTTATGCTGGACGAATCATCGCGGATGTTGCAACTCATAACTTCCCAGATATTGGGGAAATATTGCTGAATGAAAATTTGGCGCGCCGATATTACGTAAAAGAAGGCAAACAAAGCTGGTGTCCATAAAAAATTTGTTTTGTCCCCAATTCTAAACTCAGTCCCTGCGTTCACGTCCAAAAATATGCTCAAAAGGAAAATATTGAACTCCAAAATTAAGGCCTTAAAAAAATTCCTTAAATTTTTCTTTAAAATGAATTTAGCTTGCAGAAGTTGGTATTTTTCGATATATTTTCCTAGGGAAGCTTGCAGAAAGGCTGAAACAGTATGATCGATAGGCTGTCATGAGAGGGTTTGTGCCTAGTGATCATCTGAAGTGATCATCTGAGATGTTTGGGGAATTTTGTACAAAATTAGCATGTTCTGGTATCATTACAGATAAAAGAAGGGCACCAAATGCCTATAAAAACACCCCCAATAACTTCTGCACTCATGCCTGAGGTTATGTCTAAAATAATATTGGCGATCATCGGGGCATTATTTTTGCCATTGCTGTTTTTGAAGATCCTCTGCCACGCGCAAACCCCAATGATTGGCAATCTTACGAGATGCATGGAGATCATTTCTTTTCTGGTCGGCATTATCAATTTTCGATTCGTGAACTTGATCAGGCGATTGAAATTTTAGGAAATGAAACTCCACAAACCGATATCCAAAAAATGACGATCAAATTTATCTTTATTCGAGGCGAGCTGGCTTCAAAATTGATCTTCGCCAACCTTGAAGAAATGAAAGACAACCCCAGAAGCTTATCACGATATTATTGCTGATTACCAACAAGCTTTGACCCTAACGAAAAACCACCTGATAGAAGCCTCTCCAGATATCGCTTATGAGCAACAAGACATCTGTTACGAATTAGGCTCTCTTTATGGTTTTTATACGACTGATTCAGCCAAAGCCTTAGAAATTTACACTGAGGCGATTGCCATTGGAAACGATAAATGGCAAGAATCTGAATTAAATATTTTTTATTGGCTCCGCGGGAATATATATTTTTGATTAAAAAATTATCCCGCCGCGATTCAAGATTTTGATCGAGCCATCCAAGGGTTTGAACAAGAAGAAGAACCAAAAAATTCGCGATTGGAACGCAGTTACTATCTTGGTAAAATGGCACATGGGAATAAAACAAGATGCCCTTACCGATATTACCAAAGCCGCACAAATTGGTAATTATTTTGCTCAAAAATGGGTAAGGGAAAATATTGAACCCCAAAATTATTGAGGCCCTTGATTGGGGAGCCAAAATTGGAACCCTTAAGAATTGCTCCAAAAAATTGCTCCAAAATCGCCCCAACAATTTCAACTTGGCAATTTTAACTTGGCAATTTTCACCCTGTAAAACTAGCTCGTACAAAATTAATTCGCGCTTTGTATAGCGCGTTGCTTCGCTTCAATTTCTTCAATGTCACTCTCAGATTTAGGCAAAAAATTATATATATCTGCTTTCGCTTTATTCTATTTATGCCCGTTTCTGCTCTGCTGCTAGTTGCTTATTCGCTTTAATATTTTGCAATTCTGATATTTCTAATTCTTTGCCATTCGCTTCTCTTTCAGCCTTACGAATAGCCTTAATTTGACGATCCAATTCGTCTATTTTTTGCTTCTTAGCTTCGTTTTTTTTTCTAAACTCTTCAATTTCATTCATATTTTTTCCTTTATTGAGGTCTAACAATTTAGTGATCAGGCAAAGGTTCCTCCTTGTTGCCTGGATGTTTATTTTACCTAAAGCTTTAGCCTCTATCTACTGTAGAAACTCTACAAAAATTATTGCGAAGATTATCTTTTATAATAAAATTGTACGAGGAATTTTGCCTTAAAATCCATTTTAGAATATTTCAAAATAATCCAAAAATTACAATCTATCCAAAAAATAGCCTTGTAAAATAGCTTGTTTAAAATTAATTCGCGCTTTGTATAGCGCGTTGCTTCGCTTCAATTTCTTCAATGTCACTCTCAGATTTAGGCAAAAAATTATATATATCTGCTTTCGCTTTATTCTATTTATGCCCGTTTCTGCTCTGCTGCTAGTTGCTTATTCGCTTTAATATTTTGCAATTCTGATATTTCTAATTCTTTGCCATTCGCTTCTCTTTCAGCCTTACGAATAGCCTTAATTTGACGATCCAATTCGGCTATTTTCTGTTTTCTTTCGATATCTTTTCTAGATTTTTTAACTTCATTCATATTTTTTCCTTTATGGGGTCTAACAATTTAGTAATCAGGCAAAGGTTCCTCCTTGTTGCCTGGATGTTTATTTTACCTAAAAGCTTTAGCCTCTGTCTACCGTAGAAACTCTACAAAAATTATTGCGAAGATTATCTTTTATAATCAAATTGTTACGAGGAATTTTGCCTTAAAATCCATTTTAGAATATTTCAAAATAATCCAAAAATTACAATCTATCCAAAAAATAGCCTTGTAAAAATGGTATTTTTAATGTACTGAAAATAGGATGCTTGTGGCAATTTTAGAATCTGGCATCATTACCCGAAAGATTCAACATGAAACCAAATATTATCGCCTTTTTTTCCGGTTTATGGCTTGCATTTACCATAATTATACCTAGCCACGCGAACGAGGTTTATGATTTTACAGGTGCGATTCACTCAGGTGACCTAGAATTGGTCAAGCATTTCCTCTATGAAGATAACGCACTCGCTTATATAAATCAGCGTGATTATGCAGATGGCTATGCCCCTCTGCATGAGGCTGCGGAGGCTAATCACCCCGAAATTATGAAATTACTGATCAAAGAAGGTGCAGATTTGAATATTCAATCCAAGCACCACGTCACCCCCTTGCATATTGCTTCGAATCAGAATCATCCTGAAATTGTAAGAATCTTAATCGATTCTGGGGCAAATTTGAATGTAGTAACATTGAAAAATGTTACCCCACTAATGTATAGTTCCGAATATAACCATATTGATATTGTAAAAATGTTGCTAAAAGCAGGTGCCGATCCCAATATTGTGATTAACGCCAATGGTGCCACGGCACTACACCTGGCGGTAATTAACGGACACGATGTTATTATTCGTTTATTGCTGAAAGCCAAAGCCGATACTCTCATTGCAATACCAGGTTATGGTAGTACCGCGCTTGACTTGGCCCGAAATTACAAAATAACCGACAATCCGCCCGAAAGTTGGGATAAAATTATTAAGCTATTAAAAAAAGCAGAAGCTAAGGCCAAAAAACCCTAACAAATATCTTTGAAATACGGTCATAGCAACAAAGAATGCCCAATATTATTGCTAATATCTCTTCGATAATCCCAATTTAACGTAATGGTAAATGATGCCATAACTAATTTGCTCATAAAAGATTAATTTTCCTGCGTTGATTGTTACTCAATAAAAACATGAATTTGCTTACCAAGCTCATCAGAAAGACGGCTTAATTTTTCAACCTCAGCAAATAAAATTCTTGCCGTACCCCCAGCATCCAGTGCTACTTTGGCAACATCACCCAAATCTTTCATCATATTTTCGGTATCATTGCTGCCATGTAGCGTTGCCGTTGAGATTTCTTGCGCTGTAACCCCTTGTGCACTCACCGTATCTGAAAGCTGATTGAATAAATGTTCTGTATTCTCAATGGTGTGCGTAACTTGCAAGATTCGCTCTACAGTTTCACTCGTCTCATGCTGAATATTTTGCATCTGCACATTAATATCCTCAGTCGCTTTTGCCGTTTGATTTGCAAGATTCTTCACCTCGCCAGCAACCACCGCAAAACCTTTGCCCGCATCCCCCGCACGCGCAGCTTCGATGGTGGCATTCAGTGCCAATAAATTGGTTTGGTTGGCAATATCATTAATCAATTTTACCACATTGCCAATATTTTGCGTGGCATCCGCAAGCCCATTAATTTTCACATTTGCCTCACGTGTCTCCGCAACCGTATCAGCAATATTTTGTCGCGATTGCCCCACCTCATTCAAAATATCCTGCGTTGAGACTGAAAGTTTCTTACCCGCATCTGCAACTTTACTAATTTCTTGCGACAATCTTGAAGCATCACCGGAAATAACCTTCACCTTATTCGAAGAGGCTTCCACATTTTCAAGCATCGTGTTTGCCGATTGATGCACCAAAGCAATCGCATCTGTAATCGCCTGAAAAGCTTTATAGGTGGTTTGCTTAAATTCATTTTCTCGGTTTTGATTATGAGCAACCTGTTTTTCTTTTTCGGCAATAAGGGATTCTTCTTCTTGAATCAGCTGATCCCGCTTGCTTAAACTTTCTTCCAGCGACGCCAAAACATTTGCCATCCGCCCCACCTCATCACGTCGTTTTTTGTAAGGCACAGCCAGATCATATTTGCCGCCAATAATATTTTCCATAATCTTTACCATCTCAACCATCGGGCGAATAATCGTACGATTTAACAAAGCGATAATCCCTAAATTAGGAACAACACAGATAATGATAATCAACAGGCTTAAAAATAGCGACGTTCCTTTAATCACAACAGGAATCGGATTTGCATCGGTAACATAAGTACTATAGCCGGCAATATCCCCTACCTGCCAATTGGTTTTCGGGCTATTTGGATGGGCATTATGGCAATCCACACAATGGGGCTCCATAATATTCGTCTTCGCTGTCACGACAAATAATCTCTTTAGAAATAATCCCCCCTTGACAATTTTACGCGTTTTCCAATCATAATTATCAATAATTTTGGTATAAATTTCATCGGGATTTTGAGTTAAAAACCCGGAAATATCACCATATTCTGGGTAAGGCTTGGTAACATTCTTTGAATCCCAAGGAATAAAAGGATAGAAATGAAGCTCAGTATTCGTCTCATGAAAAGTTGAATCGAAATCTTTTTCAAATTGCGCATGCCCGCCCAATTCAACAATTTTAGCCCCATCACTCCAATCTCCCTTCATATGGCGCGCCAATTGCTTGGTTGCACTTGTGCGCCCAGCAGAAACCTCTATTAAACTATCCACAACAAAATTTTTCGTGGCACCAGCAGCGACATCATAAAGAATAAACGGCAAAGAAATAATGAAAACAGCCGCGAAACCAATACAAATAAAAGGGAATATTATTCGCCATGAAATGTATTTCTTCACTTGTAAATCTTGCATTTCTGCTCCTAACTTCAATATCAATCCCTATAATGTTTTATGCTATTTTCTACTTTAAAAAGCAATATCTCTTTTCATAATTATTTTTTATTTGAATCTCATTGAAATTAATTGTTTCTTAAACATGCAACCCCCGTAAGTTTGTACGTTCCATTTCAGCCTGCTTCGCCAAATCATCTGCAACTTCCTTTGCTTGTTGTTCTTCTAAAAGCTCATTACCAACAAAATCATGAATTTGTTCTTCCATTTCTTTTGCAAAAAGCTGTAATTTCTCAACTTCAGAACATAATTCATCCGCCATATTACCGGCAAGTTTCGCCACCTGAGAAACTTCACCCAATTCTTCCCTAATAGTTTGAGTTTCATGACTACTGGCCGTTGCCGTTATTGCAATATCATCGGCACTTTCTTTTTGTTTACTCATCTTATGTACTAATGCTTCAAAAATACTTTCGGTATCAATCATAATGGCTGTCACCGATTTAATCATTGTTACCGTATCACTGGTTTCATTTTGAATATTTCCGATTTGCGACGAAATATCCTCTGTAGCCCGTGCCGTTTGACTGGCAAGATTTTTTACCTCGCTTGCAACAACCGCAAACCCTTTCCCAGCCTCACCCGCACGCGCAGCTTCGATGGTGGCGTTAAGTGCTAATAAATTGGTTTGATTGGCAATATCACTAATCAATTTCACCACTTCGCCAATTCTTTGGGTTGCATCCGCAAGCCCATGAATTTTATCATTTGCATCACGGGTGGTTTCAGAAGATTCTGCAATTTTTGTACGTGATTCAACAACACCTTCTAAAACACCTTGTCTAGATTGTGCAAGATTTTCATTAGCACTGGCAAAACTTGTAATTTTTTCAGCTAAAATTTCTGCACTATCAGAAACAGTTTGCACCCTAGTTGAAGAAATTTTCGCATTGCCCTGCATTACATTGCTAGAATCATACAAAATTTGTATCGCTTCTTGCATCGAACTGAAAGCTTGATAGGTTGTTTTTTTAAATTCATTTTCACGCCGTTTATTGCGCTCCACTTCTTGCTGTTTCATTGTCAATTGCGCGCTTTCAATTCTAATCAATTCATCCCGTTCTAATAAAGCTTTCTCAAGCACTTCCAATGTATGTGCCATACGTCCCACCTCATCATGGCGTTTTTCATAAGGGACTTTAATATTATAATTTCCTTCAATAATTTCATGCATCACCCCAATCATAAATTTCATGGGTTTTAATAACATTCTGTTAATAATCGTGGTAACGCTGACGTTAGAGATAATCGTAAGGATAAGAACCAGAACAATAAACGCGATAGAAGCCTTGTTGGCAACATCAATAAGATCCCAACTCGCAAATTCTAGAACAACAATACCAGCCACATCTCCCACTTGCCAATCCGTTTTCGGGCTATCTGGGTGTGCATTATGACAATCCACACAATGCTGTTGCATTATTCGATTACGAGCACCGAGAAATAAAATATATTCTTGAGAAAATTTTCCTTCACCCAATATGGGGTCATACAACACCTCATAATATAATTTATCTGGATTTTCATTCAAAAAACTTTGAATTTTTGTAAATTGCGCTCCCATATTCGCACTCATTTTGGAGCGATTCTCTTTCGATAATTCAGCAGTTATCCGCCACGGCACTTTAGGGTATACAGCAAAACCTACCCCCTCGCTGCGATTGCGCTGATCGAAGGTTTGTTCAAAATCACTATGCCCACCAATCATCTGAAAAATTTTAGGATCATAAGCCCCGCGTTCAGCAATTTTAGCCATTTCTTCAGTAAACCCAATATGTGCCTCATTGATTAAATTTAAACTCCATTGTGCATAGTTCTTAGTTCCTTTAATACCGGCATCGCGCATTAAAATAGGGAAAAATTTCAACATAATTAATGTTAAAATAATACAAAAAATCGGTAAAAACCAACGCCATACCGGAATATGAAATATATTCTTCACAAAAACCATCACAGTGTCGCTAAATCCCGTATATCTTCGCTATTTTCTTCAATTACCATAATCTAAATTTGTACACACTCTTAAACAAATCACCTAAGAGATGATACTTCAGCAACAATGCCATAATTACTAATCTAATACAAGGAACTGCGCGTATTAAATGAGAAAAAACTTTCATTTTTGAGCAATTTCTTTGGCATTTAAGTGCAAAACTCTTTACGATAACTTCATGATTGATTTTTTACAAATCACCTTTCTAAGTTTTATCCAAGGCGTAACTGAATTTTTACCCATCAGCTCTTCAGCGCATCTTATTGTGATTCCAAAACTTTTGCATTGGCGCGATCAAGGGCTGGATATTGATATTGCGCTGCATGCAGGTTCATTATTTGCCATTATCTATTATTTGCGTCAAGATGTTAGCCGTATCATTGTAAGTTTCTTTGCCTTATGTTCCGGGCGGCGCGATAATTTGTTAGCTTGGCATTTATGTGTTGCCACAATACCTGTAGTTGTTATTGCGGCTTTAGCGCGTGATCTGATTGCACTGTATTTTCGCAGCCCCTTACTGATTGCCAGTAGCTCGATTGTTTTTGGCCTACTCTTACTCTATGCTGATAGATTCGCTCAAAGAAAGGCTTTCCAAGAGAAAAAAAACCAGGAAGAAGAGTTAGCCCAAAATCAGCCAATATTAACTACGAAATCAGCTTTGATCATTGGGATTTTTCAAATTCTGGCTCTTATTCCCGGAACCAGCCGTTCTGGAATTACGATAACCGGTGCGCGTTTTCTGGGGATCAATCGAATTCAAGCGGCACGATTTTCTATGTTACTCGCAATTCCGGTAATTTCACTTTCCGCATTTAGTCGTTTATGGGAGCATTTTTTGCAGCAAATCCCTGCACATGAAAATAACATCATCACAGCACCAATCATTGAATCATCTTTTTCATGGCATCATTTTCTCTATGCAGCATCTGCATCCGCAATATTTTCATTTGCGAGTGTATTTTTATTCATGAATTGGCTGAAGAGATCGGGTTTTATGCCCTTTGTTATTTACCGAGTTTTGTTAGGCATCGCCTTAATATTTTTATTCGCATTTTAAACCATAAATTACTAAGCCCTTAAGAAAACCTTTATAGCCTTATAGAGTGAGTTTTACGCATCTTTTGATATTGATTGCTATCTTCTTCAGCCAATAATTGGGCATGATAATGTTGCCGTAGCGTAGCGTAGCGCCCACCTTTACAATACGCATCCATATAAGAGGGTAAAATACTTAGCAAAGTTTGCGGACGAACCCCCAAATCTGCCAGCCCTGGCAAGCGACTATCGACAACATTATCTTGTTGCAATAAGTAAACTTGTTCAGCCGTTAAAACTGGTTTCGGAAATAACGATAATAATCTACCAATCAATAAAGAAATTCTAAACGGAACCGAAACCAAAATACGTTTATAGCCAATCTCGCCCAATAATACCCGTAATAATTCTTCCATATTCATCACGTCAGCCCCACCAAGTTCATATATTTTATGGCGCAATTTTGATTTTAACAGTAATTTATGTATAAAAATCGCAATATCACCGGCATAAACCGGTTGAAATTTAGACTGCCCACCGCCAACCAGAGGAAAAATAGGCAGAATGCGCGCCAAAGATGCCATTCGATTAAAAAAATGATCATGAGGGCCAAAAATTAGCGATGGACGAATAATTAGAGCGTTTGGAAAATGCTTGTTCACCTGTGCCTCCGCCAAAGCTTTGCTATAGGCATATTTAGCCGAACTATCTTCTGAAGCCCCAATTGCAGAAACATAAATTAATTTTCTTACCTGACACGCATGTGATATTTTTGCAATATTGCTGGCTCCTTCAACATGAATTTTATGAAATTTTTGTGCACCTCTTTCGTAAAGAATACCGACTAAATTAATCACATAATCCGATCCTGTAATCACTGCTTGCATCGCTACGGTATCGCAGATATTTGCAGATAAAATTACCAACATTCCAGGGGATGCCAAAGGTTTCAAATGCATTGCCTGTTCCCGATCACGCGAGACCACCCGCACCGATGCCCCGGCTTTCAGCAATCGCCCAACGATATAGCGTCCTAAAAAACCTGAGCCTCCAATGACCGTAATAATTTTACCTTCTAAGCTTGCTTCTATCATGGTTTCTGTGTTCCTAAAAATAAATTCAACATATTGGTATGCCCATTCTTATCTTAAAAATATATAAACTCACGCTCTATTATGCAAGAAATTAAAAATATTCCCTTATTTTCCAACAGAATTTTGTTTCACCCTAGCCATAATTTGTGATATTTTGCCAGAAATAACACAAATTTGATAGAAAGCCAAAAATATGGAAACTAAGATCAATGAAAATCAACCTGCTCCTAATTTCACTCTCCCAAGCGTAACAAGCCATGCCACTACCAAAATCAATTTGCAAGATTATCGTGGCCAATATGTTGTATTGTATTTTTATCCCAAAGACGATACTTCTGGCTGTACAAGCCAAGCTGTGGCGTTTCGCGATTTGCTGAAACAATTTACCGCCCTTAATGCCGTTATCTTCGGAGTCAGCAAAGATTCCATAAAGTCACATGATGATTTTATTGCCAAATATAATTTGAACTTTCCATTGCTTGCCGACGAGACCACACAAACCTGTCAAGCTTATGGCGTATGGGTAGAGAAATCTATGTATGGTCGCAAATATATGGGAATCGAACGCTCTACATTCTTAATTAACCCTGAAGGCATTATCAGCCATATTTGGCGCAAAGTAAAGGTTGTAAACCATGGCAATAAAATACTGGAAATTTTACGCAAACCTACGACTCTAAAATCATAAATCAGATCTTCACGAGAATCAAAAACAACCAAAATTTTGCGCCGAGCAAGATTCGGCCAAATGTAAATTCATTTTGTAGCAGTTTTTCTTGCTTAATTTTTAAAAAATCAACGAATGCTTAACCTTTATTTGAAAAGATGTGAAAAGATAACGGTAATGGCAACCCATTTACAACAAATTATTCATTTGGAATCTTCATTTTGGTAGCGGAGGAGGGACTCGAACCCCCGACACGCGGATTATGATTCCGCTGCTCTAACCTGCTGAGCTACTCCGCCATATTAATCAGCATCTCTGCGATAAGCACTCTGTTTTCTTTGACAAATGCAAATTACCAAATAATAAGCTGAAAGGAAAAGAAAAAATGCACCCTCACTGATTTTCATTTGGAAACTTTGTTTCTATGGTTCTTCTACACATGAAAGCACCCAAATATCATAAACAGGATGTTCCAGCGCATTCAAAGGTGGGCTTGAAGAAAACATCCAACCTGAAAATACCAGATCAGGAGTGAATTTTTCTTCTAAGATCTCTGCGCCATATTCTTCAACTACCACCTTAATGCGTTCTAAAGCCTGTTGATCTCGCTTTGTTTGTGGAACCTGATCAGTAATTTCTTGACTCAGTGCCTCTTTCATCATCTGCGCAATCGTAGCACGACGCGTTAATGGATATTCGTAAATTTCTAAGAAAGCGGTACTTTCTGGAGCCTCGGTAGGAGCTGACTTCTTGCAATGGCGTACAATCACTTCTAAACGGCCAAAGAAAAAACTAGCATCTTGTTGCACATTAAAAGTGGAAGTATGCGCCGTTGTTCGATCCAAACCTTGCAATTTTGCCCCAGCAAAACTTACCTGCAATGGCCAAATTATTATTGCCATGATGATCATCTTTTTCATAGCAACTAATAAACTCGACACAATAAAAATTTTATCTCGCAAAATTCAAAAATCCCTTTTCAAGGTTCTGAAGTCTCAGAAATAATAAAAACAGCCTTACCAAGTAATTCTTCTAAAGAAAACGTATTCACAACATTAACAATGCTACCCCCATCAGCAATCACAACATCACTGCTACCAGGTTGCAACCGAATATAAGCTCCGCCCAAAAGCCCATCACTAATAATCGCAACATTAGTATCTTCTGGTAGTTTTAAGTCACCGCGAAGCACCATAATAATTTGTGCTTTGAATGTTTCAGGATGAATATCTAATTTATCAACAACCCCAACTTTTATACCGCCAATACGCACATCATTCCCAACATTCAACCCCTTAATGGATTGAAAATTAGCCGTAATTCTCTGCTTACCTACCAATTCGCTATCCGCGGAGTAATCACCTGAATTTTTCCATGCCCATAACAAGAAAAATAATGCAACTCCTAAAACAAACGCACCTAAAACTATCTCAAACCATCTTTGTTGTATCATTTCCTACTCACTTTCTTCTCTGCTGCAATAATCACTTTTTCCATAATCCCCATAACATTAATCGCATTACGGCTATAATCAAAGAAATCCCCAGCTTCAAGCGGATCATAATCGGCTCCTGGAGAAATTGATAAAAATTTTCCGCCAAAAATACCATCACCAATCACTGCAATACTACTATCTAATGGTATTGCTATGTTCGAGATCATATCCATAGTTACCGTAATCGTAGCATCGGCAACATCAAACTGTTGGGCAACCACCACACCTACCTTAACGCCAGCAAGCTGAACCT
This sequence comes from Alphaproteobacteria bacterium, assembly GCA_965206365.1. Lineage (GTDB taxonomy): Bacteria > Pseudomonadota > Alphaproteobacteria > JABAAW01 > JAHZMA01 > CBDBJL01. The sequence continues at coordinate 34,037 of CBDBJL010000002.1, read as the reverse complement.
CAGCACCATTGGCAAGCCCACCAATATCACTAAAGCGTGCCTTTAAAATATAGCCATTAATATTATCAATTGAATAGCTATCACTACGATAAGACTTTCCCAAAACAATTATGATTATTAAAATAAAAACCAAACCTATGGCAAAATGTTGCTTATTCATTAAGATAATTTCTCATCAGAGAATTTCTCTATCACTGCAATATCATCAATGTTTCTCTGCATTTTATCTAGGTACCTTAAGTATATGTTTCATAGTGTATGTTTCATAATCTACACAGATTCATTTTTTTCACTGCGCTCAACTTGTTCTTTGACGGGAGCTTTTTTGTGGGGCTTTTTTTCGACAAATTGCAAAGGTTTCCATGCTTGATAAATATCAGAATTATTTTTTTGGGGAATACCCTTGGGATACGATGCCACCGCACTGCCAGTTGGATTTCCTGAAGGAGCCTTTTGCCAACTATAAACGGAATCATTGTTTTTAGGGAATTTATCCGTACCATGATGCAACCAACGGTGCCAGTTAGGCGCAACAAAACTCGCATCATCGCCCTGTTTTTGCTTGGCATACACAACCCAACGTTTCAGCTTGCCACCGTTTTTAGAAGCCTTACGCGCAACATAATAATGGTTACCAAAACTATCCTGTCCAACCCATTGCCCACTCAGCCAAGTTACCACCTTGGTAATTGCTGTTGTCATGATTCATACCCTACATAAAAATCTAATTTTCTAAACCTCAATCACTCTCGCAACCCTAACCTTAGTAGCCATACTGAAAACCATCATTGTCAAGAATCAGCTCAAACCATCTAGTAGATAGATACCATACTTCCAAATAAAAACCAAAACCTTAATTTGCATATCCCTAATATTTTCTACGAAACAACATAGAGTTACCATTTTTTGTCCACAGATAAAGTAAAAAAATAAATGCCTGTTTTTCCAAGAGTTTTTAGAAAGAAATCCTGAATTCTTACCATTTAGACGGCAAAACTGAGCATTTGACTAAACCTAAAAAAACTACTATAGAAGGTTAAGTATAAGCATTCATAAAATAAAAGCTACTATATGTTGATATTACACTCACTTCAAAAAAGATAATAGCTGAGTTTATAGTGGAATTTTTGTTTTTTATCTTGTGGGTAGTCTATCCACAAAACAAAGATTTTTGATTGTGATGATACTTAAAAAAAAACATAACTTAATGGCTATCATGGGAAAAAATATAGGTTTAAGCAACTTATCCTAGGCTTGTGGTTTTGTGTATATTTTCTCACTTTTGAGGGCTGAAATGTAATGAAAATTAAACGCGTTTTTACCAAATCAGGACAATGTCCCTACCAAGATATTGCCTTTCATAAAATCGCTGCTGAATTACGCAATGTCGATGGAACAATTGTTTTTTCACAAAAAAATATTGATGTTCCGAAAAATTGGTCGCAAATTGCCTGTGATATTTTGGCACAAAAATATTTGCGCAAAGCAGGCGTACCCTCACACCTGAAAAAAATTCCGGAAAAAGATATCCCCGATTTCTTATGGCGTAGCAAACCCGATACCCAAGTGAAAAATCTTACCTATGGTGGCGAAATCAGCGCACGCCAAATATTTGATCGCCTAGCGGGTACCTGGGCTTATTGGGGCGTGAAAGGAGATTATTTTGATAATCATGAAGATGCCAGAAACTATTTTGATGAAACCCGTTACCTTTTAGCCACACAATCAGCATCCCCTAATTCTCCACAATGGTTCAATACCGGGCTTTATTGGGCTTATGGCATCACCGGGGGTTCGCAAGGGCATCACTATGTTGAACCCAAAACTGGGAAAGTTATCCGTTCAAACTCAGCTTATGAACGCCCTCAGCCTCATGCTTGTTTTATCCAATCGGTTAATGACGATCTCGTCAATGAGAATGGGATTATGGATTTATGGGTTCGTGAAGCTCGTTTGTTTAAGTATGGTTCGGGCACTGGCACGAATTTCTCATCTCTACGCTCAGCTGATGAAAGCCTTTCAGGGGGCGGAAAATCATCTGGGTTAATGTCGTTTCTAAAAGTTGGCGATCGCTCGGCAGGTTCGATTAAATCCGGAGGGACCACAAGGCGTGCAGCAAAAATGGTTGTCGTTAACATTGATCATCCCGATATTGAGGATTTTATTCGCTGGAAATACCAAGAGGAACAAAAAGTTGCAGCCCTTGTGGTGGGGTCTAAAATTTATAATATGCATCTTAATCGCATTATGGCCGCAACCCAGGATCAAACCCTTACTGAAGATACCTTAACGAACCAGAGAAAGAATCAAGAAAAAGCTTATGATCGTTTTGATCCCAATCAAAATCCCCATCTCAAAATCAGGGTACAAGAAGCCCGCCGATATATGATTCCCGATAATTACATTCAACGTGTTTTGCAATTTGCTCGCCAAGGCTATCATGAAATAGATTTTCCAATCCTCGATTCCGATTGGGATTCTGAAGCCTATGCCACAGTTGCTGGGCAAAATGCCAATAATTCGGTGCGCGTTACCGATGATTTTTTGCATGCCGTTATTCAATATCAGACTTGGAATTTAACAAGTCGTACCGACGGCTCGATTCTAAAAACTTTGCCAGCTCGCGATTTATGGGACCAAATCGGACATGCTGCTTGGGCAAGTGCAGATCCTGGTTTGCAATTTGATACTACAATTAATGATTGGCATACCTGCCCCCAATCCGGGCGCATTAATGCTTCTAACCCTTGTTCAGAATATATGTTTTTAGACAATACCGCTTGTAACCTTGCCTCATTAAATTTACTTAAATTCCATGATCAAATCACGGGTAATTTTGATTGTGATAGATTTAGCCATGCGGTGCGAATTTTTACCCTTACCCTAGAAATTTCAGTGCTGATGGCACATTTCCCTTCGCCCCAAATTGCCCAACTTTCTTATCGTTATCGTACTTTGGGTCTGGGTTATGCCAATCTTGGCGGTTATTTAATGACCAACGGCATCCCTTACGATTCAGCGCAAGGGCGCGCAATTTGTGCCGCAATTACGGCTTTAATGACTGGAATCAGTTACCATGTTTCTGCAGAAATGGCGGCAGAAATTGGTGCTTTCGAAGGTTACAGTGATAACGCCACCGACATGCTCCGCGTGATTCGCAATCATCGCCGTGCGGTTTATGGCAAAATTAACACTTATGAAAAATTACATAAAACGCCCGTCGCTCTTATTCATGAAGATTGTCCGCAAAAAACTTTGTTAAATGCCGCCTGTAAAGCCTGGGATCAAGCCCTTGCTTTGGGAGAAAAACATGGTTATCGTAATGCGCAAACCACTGTTATTGCCCCTACAGGCACCATCGGAATTGTTATGGATTGCGCTACAACAGGCATTGAACCTGATTTTGCCTTAGTCAAGGTGAAGAAACTTGCCGGTGGTGGTATGCTGAAAATCGTTAATAGTGCCGTAGCGCAAGCTTTGCAAAATTTGGGCTATCAAAAAACTACAATTACGAAAATTATTGCGTATATTAATGGACAAAATCAATTTAATAATGCGCCCTATATTCATACCCAAGCCCTGAAAGCCAAAGGCTTCACTGATAATATGCTAAAAAGCTTAGAAGCGAAATTGCCAAGTACATTCCATATTCGTAGTTTGTTTTCACCGCTCAATTTGGGTGCCGATTTTTGTCGAACCCAATTAGGCTTGGACCCGGAAAAAAATATCAACATTTTAAGTGCGTTAGGATTTAAAAATTCAGAAATAGAAGCCGCCAATCAAGTGATTTGTGGAACAATGGGAATTGAAGGTGCCCCAGAACTAAAACCAGAAGATCTTTCGATATTCGATTGTGCCAATCCTTGTGGCAACAAAGGAACACGCTTTCTTTCTGATTCTGGACATATTAAAATGATGGCAGCAGCACAACCTTTCATTAGCGGAGCCATTTCAAAAACAATCAACATGCCTAATAATGCACTCATTACAGATTGTCAAAAAGCCTACATGCTTTCTTGGGAATTAGGTCTAAAGGCGAATGCACTCTATCGTGATGGTTCTAAATTAAGCCAGCCGCTGATGAGTGCTTTGCTTAGCGACGATGTTAGCGATAGCATCAGCGAAGATGTGCCAATCAGTAACGAGATTATTCAAAAACTTGCTTTGGAGATGGCAGAAAAATTTTCTGCCGAAAGTAATCTTAAAAATGCCCCTACAATCAATCCCAACACCCAGCAAAGTAATCTTAAATCCCATACCCGCAAACGCTTGCCGGCGCGACGTAAGGGTTACACCCAAAAAGCTATTGTTGGTGGACATAAGGTTTATCTTCATACTGGCGAATATGATGATGGTTCGTGCGGTGAAATTTTTATCGATATGCATAAAGAAGGTGCAGCATTTCGCTCGGTGATGAATAATTTTGCCATTGCGGTTTCAATCGGTTTGCAATATGGCGTGCCTTTGCGTGAATTTGTTGAATCCTTTATCCTTACAAGGTTTGAACCTGGTGGTTTTGTTCAAGGCAACGATTCTATTAAAAGTGCAACTTCAATTCTGGATTATATTTTCCGTGAATTAGCCATTAGCTATTTAGGTCGCGAAGATTTAGAACAAAGTCAACCCAATAGTTCTGATATTCATAGTTTGGGTGATGGGCACCGCGAAGGGCATTTAACCAGTAACTTAATTTCTAGCGGTTATATTAAACAATTATTGGCAAAAGCACCACCGAAAACCAACTCTTCCCAGTTCGCGAAAAACCAACCTATGGCTTTGCAAATGCGGACAATCCAAATCAAATCTGATGCGATTGATGAAAATTTTATTACTGAGAGTTATGAAGGCGATGCTTGTTCATCTTGCGGACATATGACTTTGGTGCGCACAGGAACCTGTAGCACTTGCCACACTTGCGGACAAACGACGGGTTGCGGTTAACAGATTTTTCATGCATAATTCAACTTACATTGGAGCCTTAGAAACATGAATCATCCTCCTCAGATTTGTTCTTATATTAATGGTGAATGGGTTACGCCCAAAGGTGAGTGCCTGCCAATCATCAATCCTGCCTCGGAAAAAATTATTGCCGAATTGCCGATCTGTGATGCCGATGATGTTGCCAATGCCGTACAAGCCGCAGATAGGGCTTTGCCTGATTATGCCACCTTACCTCTTGCAACGCGAATCGATTTTTGCCAAGAAATTATTCACAATTACGAAAACCGCTTCGAAGAAATTGCAAATGCCATTACTCGCGAAATGGGAGCCCCTTATGATCTAGCGCGTAAGGCACAAGTAATGGCCGGGCTGGAACATTTTAAGGCGGCAATTCGTGCGGGCAAAAACTTCACTTTTGCCCAAAAAGTTGGCAATGCAGAATGGATTTATGAAGCCATTGGGGTATGCGCGCTGATTACCCCTTGGAATTGGCCAATGAATCAACTCGTAGCGAAACTAGCCCCGGCCTTAATTGCCGGCTGTACCACTATTTTGAAACCTAGCGAATTTACGCCACTTTCGACACAAATTTTTACCGAAATTATTGCCGCCAGCCATTTGCCAAAAGGGGTGTTTAATGTTGTTCATGGTAATGGTACCCTAACAGGTGCCGCTTTGGTGAAACACCCGCAAATCCAAAAAGTTGCTTTTACGGGTTCAACAAAAACTGGCATTCATATTGCCCAAAATGCTGCCAAAGATATCAAACGGGTTACGCAAGAATTGGGCGGAAAATCTCCCAATCTTATTTTTGCCGATGCAGATTTAGAAAAACTCGTTAAAATTGGCGTTCTACATTGCTTTAACAATAGCGGACAATCTTGTAATGCCCCTACGCGCATGTTGGTAGAAAAATCTGTTTACCCAAAAGCCTTGGAAATTGCTTTCGCGACTGCAAAGAAAATTCAGCTAGGAGATCCAGAAAAGCCAGGAAAACATTTGGGTCCGTTAATATCAAAACAACAATATGAACGCGTGCAAAATTATATTGAAATCGGCATCCGCGAAGCTCGACTCATCTGCGGCGGTGCTGGCAAACCAGAAGGTTTTGAAACCGGTTACTATGTTAAACCTACTATTTTTGCGGATGTTTCGAATCGTTGCCAAATTGCTCAAGAAGAAATTTTTGGTCCGGTATTGTGTATGATGCCATTTGATAATGAAGCCCATGCTGTTGAACTTGCCAATGATACCCCTTACGGTTTGGCTGCTTTTTTGGGTAGCGGTAATGCCGAAAGAATTCACCGCGTGGCGCGCCAATTAAAAGCAGGTTCTGTTAATGTTAATGGCTCGGGGCAAGATTATGATTCGCCCTTTGGGGGATATAAACAATCAGGGAATGGTCGCGAGCGTGGCGTGCATGGTCTTGTAGAATTTTTAGAATTAAAATCTATCAATGGTGCCCCAAATTAAATTTTGTAAGAAAAAAATATCATGAAAGAGGAAAAAATATCATGAAAATTGGCATTCTACAATGTGATAATTTACCCGCTGAGCTGCAAGATAACTATCCGATCTATGGTGATATGCTTGTAGATATGATGCAATCTGCCGGTATGCAAGCAAAGGATTTTCAAATTTTTAACCTACTCGATACTGAAGCCTCACAACTTCCCGAGCTATTTGCAAAAGCGCGTAGCGAATGTGATCGTTACCTCATTAGCGGTTCACATTGTGGTGCTTACGATGATATTCCTTGGATTAATGCTTTGAAAAAATTTATTCATGATGGTTTCACTCTCGATGCAAAAAAATTTGTTGGCATTTGTTTTGGTCATCAAATTATTGCTAATGTTATGCAGGCGAACGTGCAAAAAGCACCCAACGGTTGGGGGTTTGGCATTCATCACTATGAAACAAAAATGGCAAAGAGTGAATTTGACAATCTGGATGTGCTTAAACTTTACGCCTTTCATGGTGATCAAATCACATCTATGCCTGAAAATGCAAAACTTCTTGCAGGTTCTGATTTTTGCCCCTATGCAATGTTACAATATTCAGACGTTAATGGTAGTTCTGGGCTTTCAATTCAACCCCACCCTGAATTTTCCGCGGATTATACACGTGATTTGTTAAATCATTTTGCGGGTAAATTTTGGACCCTGAAAGAAGCGAGTGATAAGATCGAAAAGGTGCAAACCCAAAAGGTCGATAGTTTTGTGATCACGAAGATTCTGGCAAATTTTCTACAAAAATAAATTCATATGATTTTTGCTTCTGAATTTAAACAAGCCTTTACATTGGTTTTCACTGGTGATGCTGATTTATGGGAAATTATCTTTTTTTCGCTAAGAATCAGCCTAACAGCATTATTTTTTGCCAGTATTTTTGCCATTATCAGCGCAGTTTTCTTAGCCATCATCAATTTTCCGGGGAAAAATTTCATTATTTTGTGTCTAAATGCCATGATGGGGCTACCCCCTGTGTTTATTGGCTTATTGCTTTATATTCTGTTCTCGCATGCTGGGCCCTTTGGTGTATTAGAGCTGCTCTATCAACCTAAAATTATGATTCTTGCGCAAACTCTGCTAATTTTTCCGATTATGACCGCTTTAGCCGTTGATTTATTCTCCCAAAATTACCCTTATTATCGCCCCCTATTCGATAATTTATGTCTCACTTTACCGATGCGGGCAATTTGTTTAATTGTTGAGCTTCGAATGCGACTGGTAATTTTATTTGTTGCCGGCTTAGGGCGCGCTTTATCGGAAGTAGGCGCGGTAGCCATTGTTGGTGGCAATATTAATCATTTTACCCGTACCATGACAACGGCAATTATCCTAGAAACATCGCGAGGCAATATCGGTTTTGCTCTTGGGCTTGGTAGCGTATTGGTTAGCATTGGAATTTTACTGAACATTCTACTTTTATCATTCAAACAAGCATGACAATTATTTGCCATCAGCTTTGCGCGGGTTTTGCGAATCAAAAAATTCTACACGAGCTTAATTTTACGCTCAGCATGCAAGGCATCACCCTGATTGCGGGTGCCAACGGCACTGGAAAATCTTTATTATTACATGTTCTTGCCGGGCTACATCCACCCATGCAAGGAACAATCACTTTTCCGAAAACGCTGCCAAAAAAAACTCCTGAAAAACCCCCGGCTTTATCTATGCAAACGCCAATTCTATTAGAGCGTACGGTTTTGAAGAATTTATTGTTCGCTTTGCAAGCTGAAGGCATCGCAAAAAATGATGGCTATGATCTTGCTAATCTGGCTTTAAGCCAGCTTAAAATTGAAAAATTACGCCATCAACATGTGAAAACCCTTTCCGGAGGCGAAAAAAGATTGCTTGCCTTTGCCCGCATCTTGGTTTTGAATCGCCAAATTTGGTTACTTGACGAGCCCACAGCCATGTTAGCGCCAAAAGCCACCGAACTATGCGAAACCTTAATTCAATCGGCAAAAACCTCAGGAAAAAAAATTATTATGGTAACCCACGAAATTTCACAAATAAAAAGACTTGCAACAAAACCAACGGATGACATATTGTTCCTACGTTACAATCATCAATCCCTATCGCAAGCATGGCAAAAACCTGCTGCAGATTTTCTGTTAAATTTGGATTCTTATTAATGATGGCTCAAATATCTTTGAGGCGAGTTGCTTTTGCTTTTTTTATCATCCTAGAAATTGCAAGCTCTGCTAGCCATGCCACTGAAATTTTACGCCTGCATACCACAAGCTCGGTGCATAGTTCGGGATTGTTGGATTATTTGTTACCCATCATTGAACAGCAAGAAAATCTTGAAATCCATGCCACCATGCAAGGAAGTGGACAAGCAATGCGTTCGGCCTCTTTAGGGGATAGTGATGTTATTTTGGTTCACGCACCACTTGCCGAGAAAAAATTTGTTGAATCTGGTTATGGGCTAAAGCGTAATTTATTAATGTATAATCAATTTGTCATTATTGGTGAAAAAACCGACATTGCCAACATTGCAAAAAGTGAAAATGCCGCAGAAGCCTTTGCCAGCATTGCGAAAACAAACCAGCAAGCGCAAGCTTTGTTTATCTCGCGCGGCGATAATAGCGGTACCCATTTGCGTGAATTAGAAATCTGGAAAAATGCCAATATCGATATTACCAAGCAAATACGCAAAACCAAAAATAAAAATTGGTACCTAGAAACCGGTAGCGGTATGGGACGTAGCTTAAATATTGCTTTTGAAAAAAATGCCTATATTCTTACTGATTATAGCAGTTGGCTAAATTATCGAAATAAAAATAAAAATTTCCAAATTCTCTTTCAAAAAGATAAAATTTTGCATAATCAATATAGTGTGATTGCAGTAAACCCTAAGAAACATCCGCATGTAAAATTCATCGCCGCCCAAAAATTCATCGCCTTTTTACTCAGCCCAAAGGGGCAAAAATTAATTGCAAATTATAAAATTAACGAAGAACAATCTTTTTTTCCAAATGCCGATTCTAATCGCTAATCATGGCAGTTTTTGTTTTAATTCATGGGGGCTGGTATGGGGGTTGGTGCTGGCACAGCGTGGCAAGCAAACTCTCAGCCATGGGGCACCGAGTCTACTGCCCTACATTAACCGGCGTTGGTGAGCGAGTTCATTTATTGAATGAACATGTTAATCTTTCCACTCATATTACCGATATTACCAATTTATTATTTTATGAAGATTTGTATAATATTATTTTATGCGGACATTCCTATGGGGGGATGGTGATTACGGGGGTTGCCAATATTATGCCCGAAAGAATCGGTACAATTGTTTATTTGGATGCATTCTTGCCTGAAAATGGGAAAGCCGTCTATGATTATTTAAGCCCCGAACGGCAAAAAAGATTCTTAAATTTGGCAGAAAAATATGGCGAGGGCAAATATATTATGCCAATTCCTCCGGAGAATCAGAAAAACCCTCGTGGGGATCATGCCGAATTGGCTTGGCGGTTCAAGCGCGCCACCCCGCACCCGATCGCTTGCATCTGTGAGCCGATTCAATTGCGTGCACCTGAAAATAATACCCCTGATCATGGTTCTCATCTTTTCGGTGGCATTGGCGTGCATCGTATTAAAACCCGAGTTTTTCTCCATTGTCTACAAAATACCCCTTCCGCTTTTCAACGGATCTACCAAAAATTAGATGGGAATTTATGGCACAAATATGCGCTAAATGAACGCCATAATTTCATTATGGATAATGTTCCAGAAGCGGTAAAAATTTTATCTGCTACTTCGCAAATGGAATCCGAGCCATTTTCAGAAATCGAGCCTTAAGATTCAGACCTGATTCAGCTCAGTATCAACTCTGGATCCCCCCAAGCAATAAACCCATAATCATTGGCATAATCTTTTTTTTGATAGGCAAATAAACTGCCATCAACATTTCTCAGCGCACCACCAGCAGCCTCTAAAATCGCATGCCCAGCAGCAATATCCCACTCCATCGTGCGCCCAAACCGCGGGTAAATATCGGCATCACCCTTAGCCAACAAACAGAATTTCAGCGAGGAACCGGCAGAAATTTCTTGCGTTACAGTAAATTTTTCTAAAAATTTTGCTGTTTGCTCATCTTTATGTGAGCGACTAACAACCGCGCGTATAGTATTTTTATTCGCTTTCGCAACGGCTAGTTTTTGCGGGATTTCATTGTTTTTTTGATAAAACGCCTCACCCGCATCTGCCCAAAATAATTCTTGTTTTACTGGCAGATAAATCGCCCCTGCCACCGGGAAGCCCTCGATAATCAAAGCAATATTCACTGTAAATTCACCATTTCGATTGATAAATTCTTTCGTGCCATCCAGCGGATCTACTAAGAAAAATTGCTTAGCGTTAATCTTAGGCAGCGCAGCCTCTTCCGATAGGATCGGAATCTCGGGGAAAGCCCCGCGCAATATTTTGACAATCGCCATATGTGCGGCTAAATCTGCCGATGTTAGCGGTGAACCATCCCCTTTTTGGGTAATTTCATTGACGTTAGTATTTTCGTAAATGGCATAAATTTCAGCCCCGGCAACTTTTACTGCCCGCACCAAAATATCTGCCAATTGTCCTTTACTCATCTTTATAATCGGTGTAAATAATTATGTGTTTGCAACCAATTGATCAATTGATCTGCCGTTTCTTCAATTTCTCCCTGAGTTGAAAGAATAATTTCAGGATTTTCGGGGGGTTCATAGAGCGAACCCATACCCGTAAAATTTTTAATCTCACCGGCGCGGGCTTTTTTATATAAGCCTTTAGGATCCCGCTGTTCGCAAATTTTTAATGGCGTATCAATATAAATTTCGATAAATTCATCATCTCCAACCAATTGGCGTGCCAAGCCACGTTCACTGCGATACGGAGAAATAAACGAAACCAAAACAATCAATCCCGCATCTACCATCAATTTGCTGATATAGGCGATACGTCGAATATTTTCAACCCGATCCGCATCATTAAACCCTAAATCCTGATTAATTCCCCTACGTACATTATCCCCATCTAACAAATAAGTATGATGGTGCATTTGTTGTAATTTTTGCTCAACTCGATCCGCAATGCTGGATTTGCCTGAAGCTGAAAGCCCCGTGAACCACAAAATACAAGGTTTCTGATTTTTTTGTTGCCCGCGTATCTCTTGGGTAACTTTCATATCATGCCAAACAATATTTGAATCTCGTTGTAATGGCTCAACAAACATACCAGCACCCAAAGTAACATAAGAAGTTCGATCAATTAGCAAGAAACTACCGGTTTTTTTATTATCGGGATAATTCGCAAAAATAATGGGCTGCTCAGTTTTAAAATGACACATAGCAATATGATTCATTGCCAAAGATTTCACCGCAATATGCTCTAAAGAATTCACATCAATTTGATACCGAATATCCGTAATCGTAACATTAACAATTTGATTACAGCTTTGTAGCCAATAGCTACGCCCCGAATGAATAATTTTTTCATGCATGGCAATGATATAACCGGCAAATTGTTCTGCCCGTTGTAAGCTATGATTCGGATGTGTAATAAAATCACCCCGACTTGCATCGATATTATCTTGCAATACCAAAGTGATCGCTTGTTCAGCAATGGCCTGCTCTGCATCTTCTTGTTGTGGCGTTATAATTTGCTGAATTACACTTTTCTGCCCGGAAGGTTGCACAATAATTTCAGCCCCGCGCGTAACATTTCCCGCAGCAATGGTGCCACTTAACCCCCGAAATGTAGAATTGGGGCGATTCACCCATTGCACTGGAAAAATAAAATTTTCATCTTTCGGCGTAACTATCGTAAATTCTTCTAGAAATTCTAACAATGCCAAACCTTGATACCAATCAAGGTTTCCCTTATTCCCTTTTGAGATATTATCACCTTGCAATGCCGAAATCGGAATCGCAGTAAATGTTAACGAATTGCCGGTGCTGATCTTTAATTTTTCTTGAAATTTTTCATATTCCTGGGCAATATCAACAAAGATACTTTCCTGATATTCCACGCAATCCATTTTATTCACCGCCAAAACAATATGCCCAACCCCCATTAAGGCACAAATATAACTATGGCGACGCGTTTGTTCTAAAATTCCGGCACGAGCATCCACTAGCATGATGGCAATTTTGGCATCTGAGGCTGCCGTTGCCATGTTGCGCGTATATTCAAGATGCCCCGGAGTATCGGTGGCAATAAATTTACGCTTTGATGTTTCAAAATAACGATAGGCGATATCAATGGTAATGCCCTGTTCGCGTTCTGCTTGCAAGCCATCTACCAATAATGCCAAATCTAATTCACTCTTTTGCGTTCCATATTTCGCACTTTCTTGAAGTAGCGCGCTCATCTGATCTTGCAAAATCGCGTTACTTTCATACAAAATTCGCCCAAGCAAGGTGGATTTGCCATCATCTACCGACCCGCAAATCATAAAATGCAATTGGTCTTTTTGTGTAGAAATTGTAGATTGCGACATCAAAAATATCCCTCACGTTTCTTTTTTTCCATAGAGCCAATTTCATCGACATCAATCAACCTGCCCTGACGTTCTGATGAATGGTTTGCCATAATCTCGGCAATCACCAGCTCAATTGTATCAGCGTTTGATTCCATTGCCGCCGTAAGCGGATAGCAACCTAATGTTCTAAATCGCACCTTTTTTTGGATAATTTCCTCATGCGACTGAACCTCTAATCGCTGATCATCAACCATAATCAACATGCCATCGCGTAAGATAACGGGGCGAATTGCTGCCAAATATAAATTCGGCAAGGGAATATTTTCTTGCAAAATATAATGCCAAATATCCCGCTCGGTCCAATTGGAAAGTGGGAATGCCCGCACTGTTTCGCCTTTATGAATTTTGGTATTAAATAATTGCCAAGGCTCAGGACGTTGCCTTTTTGGATTCCATTGGTGATTAGCCGACCGAAAAGATAAAATGGCGCTCTTTAGCGCGTGATTTTTCTTCATCACGTCTCGCTCCGCCCAACGCCACATCAAATTGATATTGGTCCAAAGCTTGTTTCAGTGCCGCTGTTTTCATGATATCGGTATGAATTTTTGAACCATGCGAAACCGGTCCAATATTTTGGGCAACGCCCTCAGGATTCACATGCACCAAAAGTTCTGCGCCCAACCTTACCGCTTCTTGATCCCGAAATGTGATCATTTCTTTAAATTTCCAAAGCGTATCCACATGCAACAATGGAAAGGGTAGTTTCCCAGGTGCAAACGCCTTACTGGCAAGATGTAACATCACCGCGGAATCTTTCCCAATAGAATACAGCATCACTGGCTTTTGAAAACTTGCAACGACTTCGCGCATAATCATTATGCTTTCGGATTCTAACCGCTCCAAATGAGATAACCTACTCATAATTTATTTTACCTGCAACCGGTATTGGTATAAATATTGATAATGTGGCATCACCAAATCATAAATCAGCTGAACCCGATCTGGCGCCTTCACAATATCGATATATTTTCTCTCTTGGCGCTGAAGCCCCGTTGATCCCCTTAAATTATCATGCCACGACCCCCCATCATACCAGCTAAAAGCTTGAGCACTAGGCTCCCAGCTTAAAGCTTCCGATATGAAAGGGATACCAACCGCATCGCAATAAGCCTGTACAATCCCATTAGGGTTGTCTAATAAATCATCGGAATCAATCACCGGTGGGCGAACCCCATAATACGCAAACAACCCATCATAAAGCATTCTTTGTTCGGCAAATGCAGATTCCAACAAATGAAAATCTGGCCAATATTTGTACATAGAGGTTAAAACTTTCGCCGGATCCCGAATTAAAAAACTATGGGTGAAATGGTCAAATTCCATACAGCCCGGACGCCACATATGCAAAACATAATGCGGAAAATCTTTAATAAAAACATCTTTTGCGGTGGCATCTTTTTTAAGATTTTCCCAAACAGATTCAAGGCTGAGCCCCTTGGTGGTTGGTTTGCTAGGTTCAAAACGCGGCCATCTTGGCTCTTCACCCTGATACCAAGCTTCTCCAAACGGTTCGTGCCAACACGATAAATCATCTCTTTGGCGCATCATCCATTCAAATGCAGTCGAGGTAGAACGTGGCGTTGCCCATAATGCCAGAATTTTTCTCATCGTAAATTATCCTTTCAAACTCGCCAATAAAGACCCATAACCATAATTGGCTGACAAACCCAACGCCTTGAGCATTGCCCAATATAAGGCAAAATCTGAAGCAATCACTGGTTTGCCTGTGATTCCTTCAGCACTATCTACAATTTGCAACATTCGAAACCCAGCCCCAGTTTGCACAATCGCATCGGCTTTGGGGGCGCGTTTATGGGCATCTATGGTTGCTGCTAGCATCATATAGTTGGGATAATCCCAAAAGGTTATTTCTTCGATCGCTAATTTCTCGTCATGATCTTTGACAATGCCTTGCGCGATTAAATCACCCGCCCATAAAATTTCAAAGCCAGCCTTTGTCAAATAGCCATTAATGCCCGCGCTCCAATCATCGCGATAATAACCATTAACAACGGTAATTTTTTTGGCACCAATTGCCTTTAATCCCTCTACCAAACATTGCCCTGCCATGAAAAAAGGGACACCAATTTTTGCAGAGATATCATCGCAAATTCTGATAATGTCATCGGGAGAAGTACCATTGCAATGCACCCAATTGCTTCCTACTTGCCCAATAACATGGCATTTTGCCTCTGCCAAACATTGCGCTGATTCGCCCAATAGGGAAAAATGATCCCGCCGCTGTGAAAGTTGGTATTGATATTTTTCAACATGATTCACCCGTTGCAAAATCCCTGTTTTTGCCGGTGCCACTTCTAAAAATTGTTGCGGGGAATCGTCAAAATAACGTGGCGTGGTAACAAAACCTGCATGGGCAAGATAGCGCGGGTAAATTATTTTAGGTGCTAGCGAGCTAGGCATATTTTTTCTTTCATCCACTTTTTAATCATAATCTGATAAAAGGTAAAGCATATTTATGATAATATTCATTTTGGTTATTATTGATAGTATTTTTTTTATCGTCATCTGTCTAATATTATTTCTACATATTGTTATATCGAAATTGATATGATAGATTGAAAATTATGGGAAAAAATCGCGCCAGCTTACCTCGATTAAAAGTTTACTGGCTTTTGAAAAAACCGCAGAAACCAAAAGTTTTACCCAAGCAGCAAAAGCTTTAAACACCTCTCAGCCTGCAATTAGTCGCTATGTGCAGATGCTAGAATTATCGCTAAATGTTGATTTATTCATTCGTGATCGTAAAAACATTATTCTTACCCAAAAGGGCGAAATGCTTCATGCAGGGATTCGCAATAACCTTGATCAATTAGAAAAACTAATAGAAATTATTCGTGAATATCCAAAAATTCACCAACTCACCCTAACTTGCTCGCACGAAATATCGCATCTTTATGTTATGCCACGCTTCCATAAATTACAGAAAGCATTGGGCGAGAATATCGATATTCATATTTTAACCATAGAATATGAACAACAAGATTTGTTAGATGCCACCACCATTGATATTCAACTGGTTTGGCATAAAAGCCAACGCAACAATCCGCACCATCATTTGTTACTGCGTAAAAATGTAACGCCGGTTTGCGCGCCAATTTTCTATCAAAACCATCGCAAAATTATTGATAATTTTTTGAGCGAACCCACAAATTTGCCCTTACTAGAATTGGCCAAACGTAATGATGGTTGGATGAGCTGGCAGCAATTTTTCCAGCATCATGCGCTTGGAAGTATCAATATGAAACCAAGCTCGTTTCAGCAATATGCCTATTTGCTTGAGGCCGCATCTTTGGGCAGGAAATGGCTTTGGGCTGGAGGGGTTTGATCGAACGCTACCTGGAAAATGGGGCATTAATCGCGCCTTTCAAACAAAATTTAACCAGCAATACGGGTCTATTTGCCAAGATTATTCCGATAAAAAATAGTCAACGCACCAAGCTTATTACGAAAGCCTTGCAACCCTTAAATTTATAATCTTTAAAATATTGTGAAGTTTATGGCTACAATTTCACATCAATGTTTGTACATCAATGTTTGGAAATTAACATTCTGAATAAGCATAATGTTCCATTTCACGAATAAGTTGATTCAAATCAGCCCGCACCCATTTATGACGATTATCAAACTTTTCATGAATATATTTTTCAAGCTCCCGATATTTCTCGGTTTCAAGCTTATATTCTAGCTGGTAGCCGCAGTTTGGCTCAGATGTTTGATAAGCATTCAAACGCGCTTGCCAATTTTTGGCAATGCCAACCTTATATTCGCCATCATATTGCGCATGAGAAATCACATAAACCCATTTCTTTGGAATGGCTTCATAGCCATCATCATCTCTTTTCGGGACAGAGGTGGAAAATTTAGGCTTACCTCGAAATAAATCGACGGGCACTTCTTTTTTCAGCCTTTCTTGCACCAATTCATACGCTTTCACCGAAACATCAATCCCGATCCATTGCCTGCCTAATTTTTCAGCGGCTATGCAAGTGGTAGCGCAACCACAAAAAGGGTCTAACACAACATCATTTTCATTGCTGGAAGCTTGGATAATACGCTCAAGCAATGCCAGCGGTTTTTGGGTAGGATAACCTGTTCGTTCTTTTGCTGATGGAGCAATAAAAGGGATGTGCCAGACATCATTTTCTCTAACGCCTTGTTCATCAACAGCTGAATTGCTAACGAAATATTTTTCTCCTTGCTTAAAACGATGCAAAATCCCTTGCTGTTTTCGTTCTCGAGACCCTATTGTATAGTTTGTATAGAGATTGTTAAAAACATACTCACTGCTTTTTGTGTAAAATAATATCGTATCATGTAAGGATTGAAACTTTTTTGCTTTTCCGGTCCAACGCCTATAATGCCAAATAATTTCATTTCTAAAATTGCCTTCCTTAAAAATACAATCTAGCAATAATTTTAGATAATGGCTCATCGTTGGGTCGCAATGTAAATACAGGCTTGCCGTCTCTTTTAGAATTCTGTAACATCCTATTAAGCGAATTGCCATATAGGTAAGGTAACAAAAATTATAACTATTCCAACCTTCTATATTTTTCACCCCCTGTAAAAAAATAAAAACATGATAATGTTCTTCTTGAAGGGTTTGCACCCATTCATCTTTCACATCTTCTTCCCGAAAAATATCTGAAAAAGAGGCACCTTCTGCGCTACTGCCAATCGGGGCTGTAAATATTTTCTTTTTATGAAAAGGCGGGTCAAGATAAATTAAGTCAACCGAACGGCTATTAATGCCTTGGATAATATCAAGATTATCCTTGCAAAAAATCGTGCGGTTAGGGATATTGATCTCAGTCATTCTTATTGATCCGTTGCTTGTTTTATGTTATGCCCTCATTATAATTTTTGTATATTTTCTCAGCAATGAAGGAATTGTTAAAATATTTTATTCGGATTTAAAATGTAATTCGGATCCAAAGCCTGTTTGATGGCTCGCATCCATGGAATTAAATCACCATGCTGCTGGGCCAGATAATCTATTTTCCCGCAACCAATGCCATGTTCCCCACTACAGCTACCGCCATGGGCAATGGCGAGCTGGCTAATTTGCTGGGAAAGATTTCTTGCCCGCAGCAGTGCATCCTGATCTAGAATATCATTTTTGCACGGTACCAAAATTTGCGCATGGAAATTGCCTTCGCCGACATGCCCAACAATCGGCGCCTGTAGCCCCGACTTGGCAATTAATTTGCGGGCCTGTTTCAGCGTAATTGCCAACTGATTAATCGGCACACATGAATCGGTAATAACCGCCTTCGAACCTGGCACACTTGCCAAAGCTGCATATAAAGCATTGTGCCGCGCTTGCCATAAAATATTACGCGCCTCAGTTTTATCGGCGCGCTGTAAATTATGCCCGCCTTGCCCAATAATAATGGCTTCTACACAAGCGACTTCTTCTTGTACCGCTTGAGAAATTCCACTAAATTCTAAAAATAAAGTTGGTTGCACTGCAAAATGATCCAAAGCTGAATAGGCGATCGATGCCGCCATTTGCGTAGCATCGATGAATTCAATTCGTGCCATCGCAATTCCGATTTGTAAAATTTCAATAACACTGGCAATCGCAGCTTCTTCCGATGCAAATTGACAGCTCAACACACAAATATAATCTACTATCGGGTGCAATTTTACCAATAATTCGGTAATAATGCCCAATGTTCCTTCCGAACCGATCAGCAATTGGGTAAAATTATAACCTGCTGATGATTTTCGTGCCTGGGTAGCGGTTTCAACCACCTCGCCCGAAGCCATCACCACTTGCATCGAGAGAATATTATCCCGAATTGTTCCATAACGCACACTATTCGTACCCGAAGCCCCCGTTGCTGCCATCCCACCAATTGTAGCGTGCGAGCCTGGATCTACCGAGAAAAACAATCCTGATTGCGCCAAAGCCCTATTTAGCTGTTGCCGAGTCACCCCTGCCATAATCCGTGCTGTTCTGTTTTCTGGTGAAATCGTAATAATTTGCTGCATCCTACTTAAATCTAAAGAGATCCCATTAGCTCCAACAGCCACATGCCCCTCAAGCGAGGTTCCGGCACCAAAAGCCACCATGATCATCTTCTGACTTTGGCAAAATTTCACAGTTTTCACAACATCATCAACCGTTTCGGCAAAAATCACCCCTGCAGGCAACCCGAAACGAACAATATCTTCGCCATGACTATGATGATCGCGAATATTTTGATTCGTACTGAATTGTTTCCCAAAAATATCCCCTAATTTTTGAATATCTTGTGGATTTATCACCATAATAATTCACTCTTTAATGGAAAATGAAGAAGTTTTCGCTTATTACTTAAAGGCTAACCTGAGATTTTTGGATATGCAATCAATTTCTGCAAAAATCTCGCCATAATCAGCAAAATAATTAAGGTATCAATATGGAATGGTTGGATGATGGAATTCTTCTTACGAGTACGCGTTATGGTGAGCGCAGTCTGCGCGTCGAATTATTCTGCCAAAAACAGGGTCGACATGCTGGCTTCATACGCTTTGCTGGGAAAACTCGCCCCCAAGCTGGAAATCTATTCATCACCAAATGGCGCAGTCGGCTCTCGGAACAATTAGGGCAAATTCAACTTCATCCCAAACAAGAAATTTTCGCCCATATCGCCAATGATATGCAATCGCTGTTACTGTTACAATCGGCTCTTAGCCTATTATGCACAGGCTTAGCTGAACGTGATCCAACGCCGCTACTTTATCACTCTACTTTACTTCTTTTAAATCAGCTCCACCAAAAAGAAGATATTTCCACCAAAATTATTGGCTATATCCAATGGGAATTAGCCTTTTTGCGCCATACTGGTTTTGGCTTAGATCTAAATCGATGTGCCCTAACTGGAACCAACAAAGATCTACGATTTGTATCCCCCAATACTGGACGTGCAATTACGCAAGAACAGGCCAAAGGGAAAGCTTGGCGAAATAAATTACTATCCTTGCCGGTATTTTTAAACCCGCTCTATGCTATTCATTACGGCGATGATAACCCCTTGAAAAATAAAATTCACTTCCATGATTTGCAAGAAGGCTTAAAATTAACGGGTTTTTTCTTAGAAAAACAATTTCTCACTCTTGGCAACAGATCTTCAGGCTTGCCCGAAATTCGGCAAAATTTAACTCAGAATTTAACGTAAATAAAGACATCATTTTCATGGATTTTTCTACTTTCACGATCATTTTTTTGAGCCTCTGCCCTTATCTTCTTGGTGGGATCATTGCCGGTTTTGTTAACGGTTTATTAGGTGTTGGCGGGGGCTGGTTATTTGTTCCCTTATCTTTTTATTTATTAACAACTTCAGGTTATGATCCAGAAATTGCAATTCAAGTCGCTGTAGGAACATCGCTTACCACCATCGTTGCCACCTCAACCTCAGCCGCAATCGCTCACAGCAAACATGGTGCTTTGGATATTATATTGCTAAAAAAATGGCTTCCTTTCCTCATTTTAGGTGGCATCAGCGGTGGCATCCTTGCCCAGCATTTTTCTAGCGATACAATTCGCATTCTCTTTGCCACGGTTTTATTCTACAATGCGATCAACATGATTATACGCTCTCATTTCCACAACAAGGCTCTCGAAAAACCTTCGGAAGAAACCTCTTTTCATGCCAAAAAATTTCACAAAAATTTGCATTGGGGGGTTCACGGCATCATTGCTTATTCTCTAAGCTCGTTAGCCTCACTAATCGGTATTGGTGGCGGGGCACTTTCGGTGCCGATCCTCACTTCCATGAAAATGCCGATTCATCGCGCCATCGCCACGGCATCGGCAATTAACATCTCACTCACCCTTCCAGCTGCAATCACTTTTGCCATTCAGGGTTTAGGAATTTCCGGACGCCCCCCTTTCGCTTTGGGTTATGTTAATCTAGCGGTAGTTCCGTTTACGATCATTACGGGACTGATTTCAGTGCGTTTTGGCGTACGCACAGCGCATGGTTTGAATATAACTTATTTGAAACGATTTTTTGGTTATTTTATGCTTTTCCTCAGCATTAATCTGACATTATCAACCTTTAACATTGATCTATTATCGTTTTTATTTGGCTAGACAACCTTTCTTTTTGATTGTGATTATTTTTTTCCTTCGCAATTTCCGTAACAATTCCTGCTGAAATAACCAGTTTAATCGCCTCTTCCACGCTCATATCCAAAGGATACAAATCTTCTTTAGGAACAAACAATAAAAATCCCGAGGTGGGGTTGGGCGTTGTTGGTAAAAAAATACTAATCATATTTTTATTTCCAGTACTTTTTGCGAGTTTAGAATCAAATTCCTCATTGGTAATAAAGCCAACTGCCCACACGTTTTTTCTAGGATATTCAATCATAACTGGTTTTTTAAACGCATTATTTTGCCCTTGAAACATTGTTTGCATAATTTGCTTCACAGTATTGTAGAAAACCCGCAAAGGTGTTCTATCCAGTATTTTTTCAAAAAAATTAACAATACCGCGCCCAATCAATCCCCCTGCCAAGCCACCGATTAAAGTAAGCCCTACGATCAACACAATAACACCACCGCCCGGGATTGCACTAATAATATCAGCAATTTTCCAACTTTTGGGCAATAAAGGAACAATTTTATTGTCAATCGTATCAATCAGCCATACCGCAATACTCACTGTAGCAATGAAAGGGGTTGTTACCAATATTCCGGCAAGAAAAGCTTGGCGCAACCAAGTGATTAAGGTTTTCCTTTGTTTATGAGGTGTTGTTTTTTTCATCATTGTGATCGTTTCCTTTTAATTTTAAAGATATTTTTACAGAGCTATATCCTTGAAATTATCGAATTATTTTGCCGTTTGGTTTTCTGTTAAATTTAAGAAAACTTTCTCTAAATCTGCCTGACATGTTGTAATTTCACTAATTTCAATTTTTTCTTTTTGCAATAAGGTAATAATTTCACCTGCACTTGCCTTTGCTTGACTATAATGAATTGCCAAAATATTTGGCATAATTTGTTGAACATCAAACTTCTTCAAAGAATCGGGGATATCCTTAATTTCTGCTACGAAAGTAACCTCCAAAGTTTTAATATCTACCAATTTCAACATTTCTTTTTTGCTGGTATTGGCAATTAATTCACCATGGTTAATAATCGCAATTTGGTCACACATTTCTTCAGCTTCTTCTAAATAATGCGTTGTCAGTAAAATTGTTGTCCCTTTTTTCTGATTAATTTCATACACATAATCCCATAATTGCTTCCGTAACGTAATGTCAACGCCTGCAGTAGGCTCGTCTAACACCAAAATTTCAGGTTCATGCACCATCGCCTTGGCCACCAAAAGTCGCCTCTGCATTCCGCCTGAAAGTTTCCGTGAATAAGAATCTGCTTTATCCATTAACCCAACTGCATGCAAAATTTCATCGGTAATCCGATTCTTCTTGGCAACCCCATAAAGCCCAGAAATCATCTCTAATGATTGGCGTGGAGTAAAAAAAGGATCCATATTGATTTCTTGTGGCACAATCCCAATAGCACCTCTGGCATTGCGTGGCGAATAATCTAGATCATAATCAGCAATCCTTACCTTACCCTCACTTTTAATTGTAAGCCCACCCAGTATATTGATTAACGTAGATTTTCCGGCACCATTAGGTCCTAAAAGCCCAAAAATACTCCCCTTGGGAATATCTATATCGATTCCTTTCAAAGCCATTACAGTATGATCCCCGATCCCATATTTTTTTTTCAGTCCCTGGATGCTAATAACCGCGTTATTAGGTAATTTTGCAGATGTTTTTGTTGGCATCATTGTTCACTTGTGAATATATTAATAAAATATTTTTTAACTTATGCTAATATTAAACATAGTGTGTATAATAGCAATCATAATTTTGCAATGAAAGTTTAAGAGACTATGAAAAAACCCGAAATTGTTCAATCTAAAAATCGTGATGTTTCTTGTGATGGTGGAAATCTGGATGGGCATCCTGTTGTTTACTTAAAAATAGGTCAAAATGATCATGTCGTTTGTCCTTATTGCTCAAGGAAATTTATCTTCAGTAAAATAGAATTCTAAAATCTTCATCTTGAAGTGACCACCTGCCCCTAATTTAGAAAGTAGCCTATGACCTGCTTACATTATTGTTATTTAAGCCCTAAATCTGGCAAAAAAGCTGAAAATTTAATGATTTTTTTACATGGTTATGGTAGCCAGAATATGGATTTCCTAGATATTGTTTGTATGCTTGGCAATCGATTTGCCAATATGAGTTTTGTCTTGCCCAATGCCCCTCAATCTATTCCCTTACCGCCACAAGAACAACAACATCTATCCGAATCTTCTTTGCAATGGTTTCCCCTGAAAGATTTATCACTAGGGAACTTTTTAGATGCACAAACAGCACCCAAACAAAAACAAGAAATTGTTCAAAAAGGCGTGCAAGCAGGTTTTCCGATTTTGCAAAATTTTTTGGATGAGATCCAAACATTATACACTATGAAAACCAACCAAATAATTCTGTTTGGTTTCTCGCAAGGCGCAATGCTTGCTCTAGATACTGCCTTGCGTATGCAAACAAAGATGGCTGGCGTTATTGCTTGCGCTGGGTGCCTTGCCTTTGGTGAGTCTTATCCGCAAAATTATTCCACAAAAAAAATACCAATATTATTGTGCCATGGCAAAGCAGATCATGTTGTACCAGCGAAAGATTCGGAAACCAGCTATGCTATTTTACAACAAAATAATATCAATGTAGAATTGCATCTCTCCCCCAACACAGCTCACCATTTAGATGCTTCAATGGTGCAAACCATTGAAAATTTTATTCACCATAACATCATCTCCCAACCTGCACTGGAAACCGCTTGAATGAATCAAACTTATTTACGTCATGATGGAAGAATTGCCAACGAAATGCGCCCTTTAGAAATTACGCCCAGTATTTCACGCCATAGTGAAGGCAGTTGCGAAATTAAATATGGCAATAGTGTAGTACGATGTACCGCAAGTATCGATAATCACGTTCCGTATTTTTTGCGCGGCAAGGGGCGTGGATGGCTTACAGCTGAATATGCCATGTTGCCACGAGCCACAGAAACCCGTACCGATCGGAAACAAAACTTTGAAGGAGGCAGAACCAAAGAAATTCAACGCCTGATCGGTCGAAGCCTTCGAAGTGCCTGTGATTTCACCGCCTTTCCAGATTGGCAAATTCGAATAGATTGCGATGTACTTGAAGCCGATGGTGGCACCCGAACCGCTGCAATTAGTGGGGGTTTTGTTGCAATGGCACTTGCAATGGCACATTTACGCTACAAAAAACTTATTAACACCTGGCCTTTAACCCATTATGTTGCCGCGATTTCATGTGGCATCATCGATACTCTTGCCGTTGTAGATTTAGACTATCCCGAAGACAAAAATGCTGAAACGGATGCCAATTTTGTCATGGACGAACAAAATCGCCTGATCGAAGTGCAAGCAACAGCAGAAGGAAAACCCTTCACACATGAAGAATTATTACAAATGATCCAACTTGCAACCCTTAATATTGAAAAAATCATCACTGCACAAAGTATGATTCTAAGGGAATGTTGGGGCATCTAATTTCGTTGCCAAAACCCGCCGAAAAACAATCCCTTGCAATAAGTCTCCTTTAGTGCTACAATTGGTGGTAGAGGGTGTCTACTCATCTTGCGAAGAATCGCTTTTTGGGGACACGTCTTGTCTTATGAAAATGAGTTTGGATGAAGTTTGCTGCGTTGTTGTGATCTGCCTTTGAAGAATTATCGGTAAGAGCATTTGGTTTGGTTCGTACAAATCTCCTAATGAAGGTCACCTGGTTTTCTATAATCATTTTAAGTAAGTTTATTGTTGAGGATATTTAGGTTTGTGTAAGAGAATTTTAAATGAAAAGATTTAAAGACCTACCAATCATGGGGAAGATCCAGCTGCTATCGCTTGGTTTTGTGTTTCTTTCCACCCTTATTATTAGTGTAATTGTTGATTATCAAACCACTCTTAATATTAATAATATTGCCAGTAAAAATCTTTCAGCGCTTACCGCGCAACGAGTTATTTCAATCAATATCACTCTTGAACACATAAAAAATGATGTTTTGCTCCTTGCCAAAGATACACCCTCTTTAATTAACGCCACAACTGAGTTTACCAAAGGAATGCAAGAATTTGGTACGGATTTTTCAGAAACAGTGCGCAATATTTATATTTATAACAACCCTAACCCAACTGAAAAGCGCGATGAGCTAGCATTTGTTTATGATGACCTCAATTATAATATTTCCCACGGCCTTTTCCATGATAACTTAAAAAGCTTTGCTAAGCGTGGCTTTGACGATATTTTTATCCTAGATTTAGACGGTAATGTTATTTATTCACTTCGCAAACGAGATGATTATGCCTTAAATGTTTTAAGGAACCCCAAACTGAAAGACACCGGAATTGCTCGCATCTTTATGAAAGCCGTTGATGATTTTGAATCAATCACCCCTGTCTTTGATGATTTTAATGCCTATCCCCCTAATGATAAAATCACCGCCTTTTTAGGGATCAATATTTTAGACTCCTTTGACAATCCAATCGGAGTCTTGGTGCTTTCTATTTTATCCAAAAAAATTAACGATATTGTGTCTAATGATACCGGACTTTCTGGTTCCAGCGAAGTATTTTTACTCAATAGTAATTCTCATTTTATTACCCAACCACGCTTTAGTGAAAAAGATCTGATTCTAAAAAAGAACAATAAGGTCCCGCAATTTGTTATTGATGATATCAAGCAAATCAAAAAAGACAAGCTTATTGAAGCTGATATCAATATTACCCATCAAGCCCAGGAACATATCTCATATTCAGGTGATAAAGTGCTAATGGTAGCCCAAATTATTGATTTTTTAGATACAATTTATGTTTTATTCGCAGAAACCTCAACCAAAGAAATCCGACAACCCGTCATCTCTATGCAACTGATCGTGATCAGTACCATGATTGTAATTATGATTATTATGTTTTTCCTTACTTTTTTTGCATCACGTAGCATTACCAACCCCATTATTAATGTTACACATGCGATGAAAATTTTGGCAAGCGGTAACACCAATATTAGTTTAACCGGCAAAAAACAAACCAACGAGATTGGCGATATGGTGGGTGCAGTGACTATTTTCCAAAAAAATATGATTACTTCTCAGAAGTTAGAACAAGAAGAAATTATGCGACTTGCTGTAGAACAAAAGAAAGTCGATAAAACGAACCGACTTACAGAAAATTTTAAAATCGAAGTGATTGCTTTGCTAGAAAAAGTGAGCCATGCGATGCAAGAAATGGAAGAATCTAATCATGTTGTTTTCAATGCCGTCACCGAAGTTAATGATTTTTCTAACGAAGTTTCTATTGCCACCAATAATGCCACTAATAATGTGCAACTTGTGGCAAGCGCAACTTCGCAAATGGCAACTTCAATCCATGAGATTAGCAAAAACATGCAGCAATCTATTATTGCAATTACCAATGCCCACAAAGCTACGGAAGAGACCGATATTGTTGTGAAAAATATGTCACAGCTTTCAATCCAAATTGGTGATATTGTCTCCTTAATTACCGATATTGCCGGGCAAACCAACTTGCTTGCCCTTAATGCCACCATTGAAGCTGCGCGCGCTGGGGAAAGTGGAAAAGGCTTTGCCGTTGTTGCCAATGAAGTGAAAAATCTAGCAACACAAACCACAAAGGCAACCGATGATATCGCTTTACAAATTAATAATATTCGTTCAATATCCACCCAGGCTGTTTCGGCAATTACCAGCATTCAAGATGAAATTACATTGGTAAACGAGATGATGTCATCGATCAACAGCGCAATGGAAGAACAATCAATCACAACTCAAGAAATTACTAATGCCGGTGGTAGTGCTTCTGGTGATACCCAATTGGCCAATGATACGGTTAATAAAGTTACGAAACGGATGAAAGCTTCATTTCAAGAATCCAAAAATATGTCAAATTCTGTGAGTAATACCGGCAATACCATTACCAATCTTCATAATACAATTCATAAATTTTTAGATGATCTAACCAATACCGGGGATATCGAAGCCAATAATAAAATAAAAAATCATCCCCCAAAATAACATATTATCTTTCATCCATATGATACTGGCTACCTGGCTACAGCAAAATTCGGTTAAAACAATGAAACGATAATGTTACATAGATAATAAAATATATTTCTTATGTAAAAAACAGTCACAAAAATTGTTTTTTTATGTTAAAATGACCTTTGTGCGCAACCTGAAGCAAGCCTAAAAAGTTGGGTTTGTAACGTTTCAGGCAACGCCTAATGATAAAGAACGGTTTGATGCAATCGAAATAGGTTGTGAAATAATAATTATAAATTTTAGGTATTTATGACATATTTTAAAAATTTATCCATTATGGTTAAAGTTCAACTCCTTTCCCTGGGCTTTGTTTTTGTCACAGCACTCACTATTGGCATCATTGTTAATGAGCGGACAACAAAAAATATCTTAAAAATTGCTAACCAAAATCTTACCTCTGTGGCCGAACAACGGATAACGATATTAAAACTTTTCTTAAAAAATTTAGAAGATAGTGCAATGGCCCTCTCTCGAGAAAACCCAAACTTTATCACTGCCTCTAGCAAATTTATTGAATATGCAACTGATATTGGAGATGAATTTCCTGATATTGTCCGCACAATTTATATTGATGAAAACCCGAACTTGGAAAAAGAACGCGCTGAACTGGTTACTGTGTTAGACGGGTTAGAATATAACGATGCCCATAGTAATTATCACGACACTCTGAAATCTTTTGTTAGGCGCAATTATGACGATCTCTTAATCCTAGATTTAGACGGTAATATTGTTTATTCGGTTCATAAAAAAGATGATTATGCCTTAAATGTTTTAAGAAACCCAAAACTTAAAGATACCGGAGTTGCTAGAGCCTATCAAAAATCTCTTGAAGAAGATCTGGAACAATCAAATTTAACCTTTGAGGATTTTAGTTTCTACCCACCAAATGATAATTTACCTACATCTTTTCTGGGTATTACCATATTTAACGAATTAAAAAGCGCAATTGGCGTAGTTATTTTAGAGATTTCCAATGAAAACTTGATCAAACTTGTTTCAAACAATATTGGGCTTTCTGGTTCCAGCGAAGTATTTTTACTCAATAGTAATTCTCATTTTATTACCCAACCACGCTTTAGTGAAAAAGATCTGATTCTAAAAAAGAACAATAAGGTCCCGCAATTTGTTATTGATGATATCAAGCAAATCAAAAAAGACAAGCTTATTGAAGCTGATATCAATATTACCCATCAAGCCCAGGAACATATCTCATATTCAGGTGATAAAGTGCTAATGGTAGCCCAAATTATTGATTTTTTAGATACAATTTATGTTTTATTCGCAGAAACCTCAACCAAAGAAATCCGACAACCCGTCATCTCTATGCAACTGATCGTGATCAGTACCATGATTGTAATTATGATTATTATGTTTTTCCTTACTTTTTTTGCATCACGTAGCATTACCAACCCCATTATTAATGTTACACATGCGATGAAAATTTTGGCAAGCGGTAACACCAATATTAGTTTAACCGGCAAAAAACAAACCAACGAGATTGGCGATATGGTGGGTGCAGTGACTATTTTCCAAAAAAATATGATTACTTCTCAGAAGTTAGAACAAGAAGAAATTATGCGACTTGCTGTAGAACAAAAGAAAGTCGATAAAACGAACCGACTTACAGAAAATTTTAAAATCGAAGTGATTGCTTTGCTAGAAAAAGTGAGCCATGCGATGCAAGAAATGGAAGAATCTAATCATGTTGTTTTCAATGCCGTCACCGAAGTTAATGATTTTTCTAACGAAGTTTCTATTGCCACCAATAATGCCACTAATAATGTGCAACTTGTGGCAAGCGCAACTTCGCAAATGGCAACTTCAATCCATGAGATTAGCAAAAACATGCAGCAATCTATTATTGCAATTACCAATGCCCACAAAGCTACGGAAGAGACCGATATTGTTGTGAAAAATATGTCACAGCTTTCAATCCAAATTGGTGATATTGTCTCCTTAATTACCGATATTGCCGGGCAAACCAACTTGCTTGCCCTTAATGCCACCATTGAAGCTGCGCGCGCTGGGGAAAGTGGAAAAGGCTTTGCCGTTGTTGCCAATGAAGTGAAAAATCTAGCAACACAAACCACAAAGGCAACCGATGATATCGCTTTACAAATTAATAATATTCGTTCAATATCCACCCAGGCTGTTTCGGCAATTACCAGCATTCAAGATGAAATTACATTGGTAAACGAGATGATGTCATCGATCAACAGCGCAATGGAAGAACAATCAATCACAACTCAAGAAATTACTAATGCCGGTGGTAGTGCTTCTGGTGATACCCAATTGGCCAATGATACGGTTAATAAAGTTACGAAACGGATGAAAGCTTCATTTCAAGAATCCAAAAATATGTCAAATTCTGTGAGTAATACCGGCAATACCATTACCAATCTTCATAATACAATTCATAAATTTTTAGATGATCTAACCAATACCGGGGATATCGAAGCCAATAATAAAATAAAAAATCATCCCCCAAAATAACATATTATCTTTCATCCATATGATACTGGCTACCTGGCTACAGCAAAATTCGGTTAAAACAATGAAACGATAATGTTACATAGATAATAAAATATATTTCTTATGTAAAAAACAGTCACAAAAATTGTTTTTTTATGTTAAAATGACCTTTGTGCGCAACCTGAAGCAAGCCTAAAAAGTTGGGTTTGTAACGTTTCAGGCAACGCCTAATGATAAAGAACGGTTTGATGCAATCGAAATAGGTTGTGAAATAATAATTATAAATTTTAGGTATTTATGACATATTTTAAAAATTTATCCATTATGGTTAAAGTTCAACTCCTTTCCCTGGGCTTTGTTTTTGTCACAGCACTCACTATTGGCATCATTGTTAATGAGCGGACAACAAAAAATATCTTAAAAATTGCTAACCAAAATCTTACCTCTGTGGCCGAACAACGGATAACGATATTAAAACTTTTCTTAAAAAATTTAGAAGATAGTGCAATGGCCCTCTCTCGAGAAAACCCAAACTTTATCACTGCCTCTAGCAAATTTATTGAATATGCAACTGATATTGGAGATGAATTTCCTGATATTGTCCGCACAATTTATATTGATGAAAACCCGAACTTGGAAAAAGAACGCGCTGAACTGGTTACTGTGTTAGACGGGTTAGAATATAACGATGCCCATAGTAATTATCACGACACTCTGAAATCTTTTGTTAGGCGCAATTATGACGATCTCTTAATCCTAGATTTAGACGGTAATATTGTTTATTCGGTTCATAAAAAAGATGATTATGCCTTAAATGTTTTAAGAAACCCAAAACTTAAAGATACCGGAGTTGCTAGAGCCTATCAAAAATCTCTTGAAGAAGATCTGGAACAATCAAATTTAACCTTTGAGGATTTTAGTTTCTACCCACCAAATGATAATTTACCTACATCTTTTCTGGGTATTACCATATTTAACGAATTAAAAAGCGCAATTGGCGTAGTTATTTTAGAGATTTCCAATGAAAACTTGATCAAACTTGTTTCAAACAATATTGGGCTTTCTGGTTCCAGCGAAGTATTTTTACTCAATAGTAATTCTCATTTTATTACCCAACCACGCTTTAGTGAAAAAGATCTGATTCTAAAAAAGAACAATAAGGTCCCGCAATTTGTTATTGATGATATCAAGCAAATCAAAAAAGACAAGCTTATTGAAGCTGATATCAATATTACCCATCAAGCCCAGGAACATATCTCATATTCAGGTGATAAAGTGCTAATGGTAGCCCAAATTATTGATTTTTTAGATACAATTTATGTTTTATTCGCAGAAACCTCAACCAAAGAAATCCGACAACCCGTCATCTCTATGCAACTGATCGTGATCAGTACCATGATTGTAATTATGATTATTATGTTTTTCCTTACTTTTTTTGCATCACGTAGCATTACCAACCCCATTATTAATGTTACACATGCGATGAAAATTTTGGCAAGCGGTAACACCAATATTAGTTTAACCGGCAAAAAACAAACCAACGAGATTGGCGATATGGTGGGTGCAGTGACTATTTTCCAAAAAAATATGATTACTTCTCAGAAGTTAGAACAAGAAGAAATTATGCGACTTGCTGTAGAACAAAAGAAAGTCGATAAAACGAACCGACTTACAGAAAATTTTAAAATCGAAGTGATTGCTTTGCTAGAAAAAGTGAGCCATGCGATGCAAGAAATGGAAGAATCTAATCATGTTGTTTTCAATGCCGTCACCGAAGTTAATGATTTTTCTAACGAAGTTTCTATTGCCACCAATAATGCCACTAATAATGTGCAACTTGTGGCAAGCGCAACTTCGCAAATGGCAACTTCAATCCATGAGATTAGCAAAAACATGCAGCAATCTATTATTGCAATTACCAATGCCCACAAAGCTACGGAAGAGACCGATATTGTTGTGAAAAATATGTCACAGCTTTCAATCCAAATTGGTGATATTGTCTCCTTAATTACCGATATTGCCGGGCAAACCAACTTGCTTGCCCTTAATGCCACCATTGAAGCTGCGCGCGCTGGGGAAAGTGGAAAAGGCTTTGCCGTTGTTGCCAATGAAGTGAAAAATCTAGCAACACAAACCACAAAGGCAACCGATGATATCGCTTTACAAATTAATAATATTCGTTCAATATCCACCCAGGCTGTTTCGGCAATTACCAGCATTCAAGATGAAATTACATTGGTAAACGAGATGATGTCATCGATCAACAGCGCAATGGAAGAACAATCAATCACAACTCAAGAAATTACTAATGCCGGTGGTAGTGCTTCTGGTGATACCCAATTGGCCAATGATACGGTTAATAAAGTTACGAAACGGATGAAAGCTTCATTTCAAGAATCCAAAAATATGTCAAATTCTGTGAGTAATACCGGCAATACCATTACCAATCTTCATAATACAATTCATAAATTTTTAGATGATCTAACCAATACCGGGGATAT
The DNA here is from genome assembly GCA_965206365.1 of Alphaproteobacteria bacterium. GTDB lineage: Bacteria > Pseudomonadota > Alphaproteobacteria > JABAAW01 > JAHZMA01 > CBDBJL01. The sequence goes on along the minus strand of CBDBJL010000002.1, from coordinate 1,919 downwards.
CGAAGCCAATAATAAAATAAAAAATCATCCCCCAAAATAACATATTATCTTTCATCCATATGATACTGGCTACCTGGCTACAGCAAAATTCGGTTAAAACAATGAAACGATAATGTTACATAGATAATAAAATATATTTCTTATGTAAAAAACAGTCACAAAAATTGTTTTTTTATGTTAAAATGACCTTTGTGCGCAACCTGAAGCAAGCCTAAAAAGTTGGGTTTGTAACGTTTCAGGCAACGCCTAATGATAAAGAACGGTTTGATGCAATCGAAATAGGTTGTGAAATAATAATTATAAATTTTAGGTATTTATGACATATTTTAAAAATTTATCCATTATGGTTAAAGTTCAACTCCTTTCCCTGGGCTTTGTTTTTGTCACAGCACTCACTATTGGCATCATTGTTAATGAGCGGACAACAAAAAATATCTTAAAAATTGCTAACCAAAATCTTACCTCTGTGGCCGAACAACGGATAACGATATTAAAACTTTTCTTAAAAAATTTAGAAGATAGTGCAATGGCCCTCTCTCGAGAAAACCCAAACTTTATCACTGCCTCTAGCAAATTTATTGAATATGCAACTGATATTGGAGATGAATTTCCTGATATTGTCCGCACAATTTATATTGATGAAAACCCGAACTTGGAAAAGGAACGCGCTGAACTGGTTACTGTGTTAGACGGGTTAGAATATAACGATGCCCATAGTAATTATCACGACACTCTGAAATCTTTTGTTAGGCGCAATTATGACGATCTCTTAATCCTAGATTTAGACGGTAATATTGTTTATTCGGTTCATAAAAAAGATGATTATGCCTTAAATGTTTTAAGAAACCCAAAACTTAAAGATACCGGAGTTGCTAGAGCCTATCAAAAATCTCTTGAAGAAGATCTGGAACAATCAAATTTAACCTTTGAGGATTTTAGTTTCTACCCACCAAATGATAATTTACCTACATCTTTTCTGGGTATTACCATATTTAACGAATTAAAAAGCGCAATTGGCGTAGTTATTTTAGAGATTTCCAATGAAAACTTGATCAAACTTGTTTCAAACAATATTGGGCTTTCTGGTTCCAGCGAAGTATTTTTACTCAATAGTAATTCTCATTTTATTACCCAACCACGCTTTAGTGAAAAAGATCTGATTCTAAAAAAGAACAATAAGGTCCCGCAATTTGTTATTGATGATATCAAGCAAATCAAAAAAGACAAGCTTATTGAAGCTGATATCAATATTACCCATCAAGCCCAGGAACATATCTCATATTCAGGTGATAAAGTGCTAATGGTAGCCCAAATTATTGATTTTTTAGATACAATTTATGTTTTATTCGCAGAAACCTCAACCAAAGAAATCCGACAACCCGTCATCTCTATGCAACTGATCGTGATCAGTACCATGATTGTAATTATGATTATTATGTTTTTCCTTACTTTTTTTGCATCACGTAGCATTACCAACCCCATTATTAATGTTACACATGCGATGAAAATTTTGGCAAGCGGTAACACCAATATTAGTTTAACCGGCAAAAAACAAACCAACGAGATTGGCGATATGGTGGGTGCAGTGACTATTTTCCAAAAAAATATGATTACTTCTCAGAAGTTAGAACAAGAAGAAATTATGCGACTTGCTGTAGAACAAAAGAAAGTCGATAAAACGAACCGACTTACAGAAAATTTTAAAATCGAAGTGATTGCTTTGCTAGAAAAAGTGAGCCATGCGATGCAAGAAATGGAAGAATCTAATCATGTTGTTTTCAATGCCGTCACCGAAGTTAATGATTTTTCTAACGAAGTTTCTATTGCCACCAATAATGCCACTAATAATGTGCAACTTGTGGCAAGCGCAACTTCGCAAATGGCAACTTCAATCCATGAGATTAGCAAAAACATGCAGC
>CBDBJL010000001.1:0-1956 GCA_965206365.1 Alphaproteobacteria bacterium | reverse complement strand
ATAAAAGAGTTAACACTTCTATCAAGTTAGCAAATATAGCTATCTATAATAACCAATATGATCGAGCTAGGGATTTTTGTCAGAAAATCTGTCAGAATAGCCCTGAACTCACTGCTGAGCAGCGTGTTAAACTTTTTTTGATAGAAACACAATGCGCTGTTAATGAAATTTTAACCTCTCTCATGTTAATGATATTATTTACCAGTGCTAATAGAGAACACTGCCATGAAACGCAAGGTAGATCAAAAACTATTTTTTTTCCTCAATCAGAATTGGCACAAACCCCAGCAGCACTAGAAAAAGTGGGACTTATGGCTGCGGCTACACAGACAAAACACAATGATAGTTTAAATGCCTCGGCTGCATAAAAATTAGCGCAAGCTACGTATGTTGACCAAAGTATAATAGCTCACCCCCAGTCACCTTACTATTTCCTGCAATAAGGCGCAGATCACAGCAAAGGTTGCTTGATTGCTAACTCAATCATAATCCTAAAAACGGCAGTTGGAACCTGCTGCGAGCGTCTACTGCACTGATGCACTGAATCTCAACATTTTTTCGGACTATTTTCAGTTCACCGTACAGGTGAGTACTGCCTCCCTGAAAATAGTCCGAAAAAATGCTTATCTTCAACACATTAGCCGCTCTCGCTACGATTTCAACTGCCGTTTTTAGGATTATGCGGCCCATGGATTTACATCAAAACTTTTTCTTCCAAGCTACGCTCTTTGAGCTTCGGCAAAGCAAGCGCAATAAGGAGAAGAATAGACACAAAATATTCTATAATTCCTTTTTTTGTAATTTAAAATATTCTGAAACTCCCATGATGACTACTAAATTCTTCTGAAATTCTCATTATAGATATTAAAATATTCTAAAATTCGCATAATTGGTATTAAAGTATGCTATAATTTCAATAATATGCATTATAATATTCTGAAATTCTCATAATAGGTGTTAAAATATGCTGGGATTCGTCAATAATACTCAACAAGCCAAGCGCTTATCCAGACTATACCAAACAGGCAAAGTACGCAGAATTTATCAGGGTATTTATACTGATGATTTAATATCACCCTTGGCAACAATCGTCCGAGACAAATGGATGAAGATTGTCTCTTATATCGTATCAAATGGCATACTCGCTTACCGTAGCGCCATTGATCTCAAGCCGCTACCATGTAAAGGGGAGTCAATCGTTTTTATCATTAGTTCCTACGTAAAAACTATCAAGCTTCCCGGACTTATCATCAAAGTGTATAAAGGCAATAATCACCAATTTCTTGAACAAGTATTACCAGGATTAGCCAGAAGCAATACCGCACGTCGTTTACTAGAAAATTTGACAACGGTAAGAGGTGCTGATTATAAAGGCATCAAAACCATCGGCATCAGCGGCGTAGAAAAACTACTAACCACAGAATTACAGTTACATGGCGAAAAACGCTTAAACCTTATTCGCGGTGAAGCAAAACGCATCGCTAAAAACCTTAATCTTCTCAGAGAATACCAAAAGCTCAATCAAATAATCAGCGCCTTACTATCAACTCATGCTGATGAAAATTTTTTGACAACCCCCTATGCCAAAGCTGCAGCGCAGAAAAAACCCTATGATGACAAGCGCATAAAACTTTTTAATGAACTTGTTGCCACCCTTAAAAAATGTAATTTTTTAAATCGCCCGTATGATTATCAGCGTAATTCGTTTAAAAATTTAAGTTTCTATGAAGCTTATTTTTCAAATTTTATCGAAGGCACGGAATTTAGCATTGATGAAGCTGAAGATATCGCTTTTAAAGGTGTGGAAATAAATAACCGCCATGCTGATAGCCATGATGTGTTATCAAATTTCGGCATTGCTAATGATTATTCAGAAATGAGCATAACGCCGCAAAATTCGACTGAACTCATTGATATTTTACAAAACAGGCACACCATCCTTATGCAAGAGCGTCC